>JAFUWZ010000018.1 GCA_017471045.1 Bacteroidales bacterium | reverse complement strand
GAACTCGTCCATCAGTCTCGTCCGGTCCTTTTCGGTCGCTTTGAGTTTGCGCGTGATGGCGCGGTACTGCTCCGGCTCCGCATAGCGGAAATAGATGTCCTCCATCTCGCTCTTGATATTGTACAGGCCCAGCTGGTGGGCGAGCGGAATGTAGAGCATCAGCGTCTCGAGGATCTTCTGGTCCCGGGAGGCCTTGGGGAACATGTAGAGGTTGCGCATCACCTCCAGCCGGTCCGCGATCTTGAGCACAGTCACGCGCGGGTCTGTGGAGTACTGGACGATCAGTTTCTTGTAATTCTCCGCTTCCAGGCGGGTGTCTTTGGGCCGGATGGTGGCGATGTTGCCCAGGCCCTCGACCATCTTCAGGATCTCCTGCGGGAAGGCGGAGATGTCGACGTCTGAGTGGAAGCGGGTGGCCTCGTGGAGATAGACGGCGGCGAGACACTCGTCACCCAGGCCGATCTCGTCGGAGACGATGCGCGCCACGCCGTCGGCGTGTTCGATGAAGGGATGCCCGTTGCTGCGCGTGTCGTCGCGCAACGCCTGGTAGGCGATGGCGCGTGCGCGTTGGACGATGTCTGCGTCAAAAAGGGCCATGGTCGAAGATTATTGGGAGTTTTTGCCGGCGGCTTTGCGCGCGCCGCCCCGCTTGTTGAGCTCGGACTGAAAGGCGCGGGCGTTCTTCATGTGTCCGGACAAGTCCTTAGCGAACTTGTGCGTGCCGTCCATCTCGGAACTGGCGCAGAAAAAGAGGTAGTCCCCTTGGGGATTGAGGACGGCTTCAAGGCAGGCCTTGGTCGGCACGGCGATCGGTCCGGGAGGCAGGCCCTCGTACTTGTAGGTGTTGTACGGGGACTCGATCTGCAAGTGCTTGAAAAGGACACGGTTGACCTTGTAGTCCAGCAGGTAGGCGACGGTCGGGTCGGCCTGGAGTTTCATGCCCTTGTGCAGGCGGTTGAGGTAGACGCCGGCGATCTTGGGCATTTCGGGCTCATAGTTGGTCTCACCCTTGACAATGGAGGCCAGGATGGAGGCTTCCTTGGGAGTCAGCCCCTGGGCTTTGGCCTTGGCGATGCGGTCGGCCGTCCAGAAGGCGTCATAGGCTTCTTTCTGCTTGTCCAGCACGTCTTTCATCGTGGATGTCCAGTACATCTCATAGGTGTCGGGGATGAAGAGCGAGAAAGCATTGTCGGGCGTAAAACCATAGGCAGAAAGCATCGCCCGGTCATTCAGGGCCTTGATGACATCTGCCGAGTCGATCATCAGTTGCCGGCTGATCTTGGTGGCCAGCTCCGCTTTGCGGCGCAGGGTGCCGGACAGGGTCAGTTTGGCCGGAGTCTGCCAGCCGTTGTTGAGCATACGGGCGACATAGACGCTCGTATAGCCCGGCTTGATCAGGTAGCGGCCCGGCTCCAGGTTGTCAGCCACCTTTTTGGATTTGAAGGCCCGGTCCAGGCTGTAGGGACGCTTGACCCCCGCCTCGTTGATGAGGGTGGCATAGACCTCGTCGGCGCCCGTGTCGGGCCGGACGAAGAGGACGGATTCCTTGCGGAAATTGGGCAGCCGGTTGTCGCTGAGCCAGGTCCAGACCTTGGCAAACAGGGCCAGCAGGACCACGGCTGCGACAATGCCGCCGATCAGCAGTTTCCTGTCGAGGGCCTGTTTCCCCTTTTTTCGGCGTTTCGGGGCCGTACTTGCTGTATGTTTGTCAGTCGCCATTATTATTTACGGAGTAAGATGGTATCGCCTTCACGCAGGCTGTGGGAGGCATTGAAACCGTTGATTTTCTGGATAGAGGAAAGTTTGACGCCGAAGCGCTGGCAGATCTCGCGCAGGGACTCTCCGTCCTGCCCGACGATGTACTTGTCCAGGCCCTTCCGGGTCTGGTTCTTCTTGGCCTGTAGATAGACCCGCGTGCCGGGGAGCAGACGCTCGTCGGCGGTCAGGTCGTTGTAGCGCAGCAGCTGCTTGTACATGATGTTGTTCTCTTCGGCGATGATGCGGTAAGTCTCGTCTTCCATCGCATAGAGGAACGGAACGCCGTTCTGCTTGTAGATCGGCCGGCCCATCTGGAAGTGGAACTCCTCGCGCTGTTCCTTTTCAACGGGTTCGTCCTCTTCCAGGGTAAGGGGCGATTCGGGCAGGCGCTCCGGTTCTGCAACAGGCAGGACGGAGTGGCGCCGGGCCTCCTTCTGGCGCTGCTTCAGGGCTTTTTTCTCTTCCTTGATCCGGGCCTTCTTTTCGGCGCGGGTCTCTGTCTGGGAGGTCGATTCCTGCTTGGGTGTCTTGGGGTACAAGGCGCTGTTGTTCAGCGGCTTGTCCGTATGCCCCGATCCGGCGGAGGGCACTTCGGCACCCAGATCGGCAAAGCGGCCGCCGGTCTCGAAGTCGGACGGCCTCGCCGTGTCGAAACGGCTCAGGCCGTAATCCTCGATCAGCTTGATCAGCTTGGCCGGGTAGGCGGGGTCGGTAGCGTAGCCGGCTTTCTTCAGGCCGTTCGCCCAGGCCTTGTAGTCCGTGATGGCGAAGTCGAAGAGGAATTTATAGCGGTCCCGGTAGCGCAGGAAGTCGGAGTGGTCGTGAAACGAATCGATGTCGGCGTCATAAACGCGGAAACATTCGCCCTTGGCGTCGTCGTCGACCTTCATCGACTTGCCTTTCCAGTCATTGTGGCATTTGATCCCGAAATGGTTGTGTCCCTCGGCCGCGAGGGCGGACAGGCCGTAGCGCGATTCGAGCAGGCCCTGGGAGAGGGTGATGCTGGCCGGCACGCCGCTGCGGTACATTTCAGTCACGGCGAGGGCGGCGAAGCGGTTGACGTAACGCTGCTGCGGACTGATGTCAGCACGCAGCAGTGCCACGGCAGCCAGTGCCGCAGCGAAAAGGAGCAAAGGCTTCCAACGGGTCGCTGTCCGGGTCATCATACTGCGAATTTAACAAAAAAAGAATACAATCACGCTTCTTTCCAGACTTTGAGGTATTGCTGCAGGGCCCACATCTCGTCGCGGTATTTTGCAGCGGCCGTGAAGTCCAGTTCGGCGGCGGCCGCCTTCATCTTGCGCTTGGATTCCTCGATCATCTTTTCGACCTGCGACCGGTCCATCGCACGGATGACGGGATCCTGCAGGACGGCGGCCAGGTCGGCACTGATATAGCCGTCCACATAGGCGCTGTTTCCTTCTCTCCGAGCGTCGTGGCCGAAGCCGACGGTGACACTTCCGCGGCCGAGTTCGCTCGGGCTGGGGACATAGGTCGGGGCGTCCACCGAATTGGCCGCGCTGACACGACCGCTGGGCGAGTTGGCCAGGACGGGATTGCGCTGCCGTCCGCGGGACGGGTCCGCCATCTCAAGGGCCAGGATGTTGCTGCGCACCTCCACCTGCGTCGGCGTGATGTTATGCAACTTGTTGTAGGCCATTTGTTTGGTCCTTCGTCGGTCGGTCTCCCGGATGGTCGCTTCCATCGACTGGGTGATCTGGTCGGCGTACATGATGACGAGGCCGTTGACGTTGCGCGCGGCGCGTCCGGCCGTCTGAGTCAGGGCCTTGGTCGTCCGCAGGAATCCGTCCTTGTCGGCATCCAGGATGGCGACAAGCGAGACGGTCGGGATGTCCAGGCCCTCGCGCAGGAGGTTGACCCCGATCAGTACGTCGAAGAGGCCGTTCTTGAAGTCCTCAATGATCTCGACGCGCTCGGACGTGTCCACGTCGGAGTGGATGTATCGGCAGCGGATGCCGATCTTGGGGAGGTCATCGGCCAGTACCTCGGCCATGCGCTTGGTCAGCGTCGTGACCAGGGTGCGCTCGTCCCGTTCGGCCCGGGTGCGGATCTCTTCGACCAGGTCGTCCACCTGATGCTCGATCGGACGGACCTCGATGGGCGGGTCCAGCAGGCCGGTGGGGCGGACCACCTGCTCGACGACCAGCCCTTCGGACTTCTCAAGCTCGTAGTCGGAAGGCGTGGCGCTGACATAGACCTTCTGGCCGGTGATCGCCTCGAATTCCTCGAAGGTCAGGGGACGGTTGTCGGAGGCCGCCGGAAGGCGGAATCCGTATTCGACCAGCACCGATTTGCGGCTGTGGTCGCCGCCGTACATCGCATGGACCTGCGGCAGCGTGACGTGGCTCTCGTCGATGAAAGTAATGAAATCCTTGGGAAAATAGTCGATCAGGCAGAAGGGACGCTGTCCCGGCTTGCGCCCGTCGAAGTAGCGCGAGTAGTTTTCGATGCCCGGGCAGTAGCCCATCTCCTTGATCATCTCCAGGTCGTATTCGACCCGCTGCTTGAGGCGCTTGGCTTCGAGCGTTTTGCCGGTCTCCTCGAAATACCGGAGCTGTGTGACGAGATCGTCCTGGATCTGGCTCACGGCCTTGATGCCGCGTTCCTTGGTGGTGACGAAGTTGCGGGCGGGGTAGATGTTGATCTGATCGACGGACTCGATGCGGGCGCCCGTGACCGGGTCGATCACGCTGATCCCGTCGATCTCGTCGCCGAAGAATTCGATGCGGATCGCATCGTCCGCGCCGCTCAGGTACACGTCCACCGTGTCGCCGCGTACGCGGAAGGTGCCCCGGGTAAATTCCGTCTCCGTCCGGGAATAGAGGGCGTCCACGAGCTGGTACAGCAGGCCCGTGAGGCTGCGCCGCTCGCCGCGCCGGACCGTGGTGGTCTGGGCGTGGAAGTCTTCCGGGTTGCCGATGCCGTAGAGGCAGGAGACTGAGGAAACCACGATCACGTCCCGCCGGCCGCTCATCAGGGCGCTGGCGGCGCTCAGGCGCAGTTTCTCGACCTGGTCGTTGATGCTTAGGTCCTTCTCGATATAGGTGTCGCTCGCCGGGATGTAGGCTTCCGGCTGGTAGTAATCGTAGTAGGAGACGAAATATTCGACGGCGTTGTTGGGGAAGAAAGACTTGAATTCGCCGTAGAGCTGGGCTGCAAGGGTCTTGTTGTGGCTCAGGATCAGGGCGGGACGCTGGAGCCGTTCGATCACGTTGGCCATCGTGAAGGTCTTGCCGGATCCCGTGACGCCGAGCAGCGTAACGTCTCCCACGCCTTGTTCGAGGGCGCGGCAGAGCTGTTCGATGGCCTCGGGCTGGTCGCCGGAGGGCTGGTAACTGGACTCGATCTTGAACTTCATGCTAGGCGAAAAAGGCTTCTTCCAACATCAGGCAGAGGCAATGATACACGGGCAGATGCAATTCCTGTACCTTGTAGGTCTCCGTCTCGGGGACCCGGATGCAGCAGTCGGTTTTTTCGGCCAGGCGGCCGCCGTGCGCGCCGGTCAGGCCGATCACCCGGAGGCCCTTGGCCCGGGCGGCGAGTGCGGCGCAGAGGATGTTGGTACTGTTGCCGGAGGTGGACAGGGCGAGCAGGACATCTCCTTCATGGCCGTAGCCGGCGACTTGCTGGGCATAGACCAGGTCCGGGTCGCAGTCGTTGGTCCAGGCCGTTGCGAGGGCGGTGTGAGCGCCCAGAGCCAGGGCCGGCAAGCCTTGCTGCAGACCTTCGCCGAGGCGCCGGCCCAGGACAGGGTCGGCTTCCAGGACGGCTTGCCGGAAGGCTTCCGGCATCGGCCGGGGGCGGCAGAATGATTTCATCAGCTCGCCGACGATGTGGCCGGCGTCCGCGGCCGATCCGCCGTTTCCGGCGATCAGCAGTTGTCCGCCTGTTTCATAGCAGCATGCCATAAGTTCGAAAGCTTGGGCAATCGCATCGCGGTTCGGGGCCAGGACGGGATAGCGTCCGATCAGGGTGTCGAGATGGCGGTAGGGTTCAGGGATCATTTCGCGTCGGGATGAAAGTCAAGGGTGTCGAGCTGCATGCGGAGCGTGCCGCCCCGCAGGAGCTGCCGGTGCGGAATCCGGCTGTCCGTGACCGGCCGGCCGCGGAACGTGCAGGAACGGATGCAGACTTTCTCGCGGGCGGCGTCGGCCTTGATGACCAGCCTGCGTCCGTGGGGCAGGCGGATGACGGCCCGGGTGTATTTGGGCGCGTTGAGGTAGTAGAAGTCCTGCCCGGCGTTGGGGAAGAGCCCCAGCGCGCAGAAGGCGTACCAGGAGCCCATCGATCCGGTATCCTCGTTGTCGGGGTAGCCCTTGAGGGTGAATTTCTCGTTCATCAGCTTGTGCGCCCACCAGGAGGAGAGTTCGGGCCGTCCGGCCTCGGTGAACGCCCGCAGGGTGAGGAAGCCGGGCTCGTTGTCGTACTCCGTGAGTTTGTGGGCGTAGCCGTAGTTGAGCCGCTCCACGAACGCTTCGGGGCCGCCCATCAACTCGATCAGGCGCGGCATGTCGTGGGGCACATAATAACTGTAGGTCCAGGTCTTGCCCTCATAGAAGGGGGAGACCCAGGAACCGTTCCATTTCGCAGGATCAAGGAAGAGGAAGGTCCCGTCCGCATTGCGGGCGTCGATGAAGCCCTTGTACTCCTTGCTCTCAAGCTCGGGATTCCAGAGCTGCTCCCAGCCGCGGCTGCGCGCCAGATAGCGCTGCGCGTCTTCCGTGTGGCCCAGTCCGTCGGCCATCTGCGCGGCGCACCAGTCGTTGTAGGCGAATTCGAGCGTCTGCGACGAGCTCATCAGGCAGGCCGGGATCCAGCCCAGTTCCTTGTAGCGCAGGTGGGCGCCGTCGTCCCCGTCCTGTTCGTGGCCGAGGCGCAGGGAGTCGGCGTCGTGCCGGACGATGGCCCAGGCCCGCTCCCAGTCGATGCCGGGAATACCCTTGACGTAGCCGTCTGTGAGCAGGCAGTCCACGTTGTTGCCGCCCTGGTCGGACTTGCGGTCCGTACCGGCGACGAAGGAGTCCCAGACGCCGCCGCGGGTCTCGAAGCGATCGATCAGGGCCTGGACATTGGTGCGGTAGCAGTCTTCATCGAGCAGCGTGAGCAGGGGATAGACGGTGCGGAAGGTGTCCCAGTAGGCGTAGTTGTCGTCCCACCAGGGCTTCAGGAGCTGTCCGGCTGCGTCTTTGCGCAGCGGCTTGCCATCCAGGATCCTGCACGCCAGGCGACGGTCCACCCGGACGCCGGGCCGGTCGAGTGTCCGGTCGTGGGCGAAGGTGAAGAAGCGGTACAGGTTGGTGTAAAACAGTGTCCGGTCTTCTTCGCTGAGGGCCTTGATGCGCACCGTGGCGAGCTTGCGGTCCCAGGCACGGCGGGCGTTTTCGCGGACGCGGTCGAAGTCCCAGTCCGGAATCTCAGCGTCCAGCAGGGCCTCGGCGTGTTCGAAGCTGACGAAGGAGGTGGCCAGCTTGAGCAGGACCTGCCCGTCCTCCCGGGTGTTGAAACTGCAGTACGAACCGACGTGATCGTTGCAACCGGGGATGGCTTCGATCTGCGTCCGGCCGGGGTAGCGGCTGTAGTTGAAGGCGAGGTCGTGGTGCGGCAGGTCCAGTTCGGCCTGACCGGCGGCCGCGATGCCTTTGCGCTCCTTGGAACCGTATTCCTCGGCGGACCAGGTGCCGTATTCGCTCCAGTCGCGCCGGTCGAGTTTGGCTATGCACCAGAGCTGGTGGGGCTGCTCGGGCCAGCCGCCGATCATCTCGACCCGCATCCGGATGGTCCCCGTTTCCGGGTCGATCTGCGATTCGCCGCTGATCACGGTCTTGGCGGCCTTGGGGAAGATATCCCCGGCAATGGAGTGGATCGCGTCGAATACGATGCTGGCCTGCTCCGAGGCCGGGAAGGTCAGGCGGTACATCGCGCTGTAATGGGCGGGGGAGACCTCGACCCGGATGCCGTAACGCTCCAGCTGCGTGGAGAAAAGGTAGGGCTTGGTGACGAGGTCCTTGTGCTCCGATTCGTGCGCGAGCAGGTCCGTTTCGAGTCCCGTCATGGGGGAGATCAGGAAATTGCCGTAAGTGGGCCAGCCGGTGCCGCTGACATGCAGCTGGCCGAAGCCCCGGATGGGTTCGGACGGCTTGTAACCGTCGCTGGTGCCCTTCCGGCTCTGCGGCGAAGGATTGATGCTGCCGTAGGGAAGCATCGGTCCGATCACGCAGTTCGACGCCCCCTTGTCGATCACCCCGACCGAGGTGTCCACAAAATCGGCATAATGCCCTTCGCTCCCGGCCGCGCAGGCGGTCAGGAGACCGGTCAGGAGCAGGGCTTGAATGGTGTGTATTTTACCCGAAAACACTGGAGGAAGATCTGATTGAAAGGATGAAAACGACTGGAGGAAGATGATGCCGGCGACGCGGCTCAGAGCAGGATCCGCTGGACCTCGTCGATGCCGGGGATGGAGGAGATGCTTTTGATGACTTGGTAGAACTCGTCGGCGGAGTGGACCTGGAAGTCGATGAGGCAGTCGACGATCTGGTCCTGGGTGACGGTGCCGATCTTGTCCATGGAGAGGTGCCGCTCTTCCGTGAAGCAGTCGATGATGTCGTGCAGCAGGTGGTAGCGGTCGATGGCGGTGATCTTGATCCGGACCGGGTAGGTCAGGTCGGGATGCTCCGGGAAGGAGGCGGAGACGATAGCGTCGCCGTTTTCGGAGGCGAGTTTGATGGCCTCGGGGCAGTGGCGGTTGTGGAGCATCAGCAGGCCGTCTTCGCCCTTGAAGCCGACGACGTCGTCGCCGGGCAGGGGATGGCAGACGGGGCAGCGCGTGAATGCCGCTTCGCCTTGGTGCTTGAGCAGTTCGTGCAGGCGTCGGCGCGCCTTGAAGGTCTTTGCGAAGTCGAGCCATTCCGCCTTGGGCGAAACGGCATCGCTGACGCCGATCTCCACGCAGTCGCCCCGGTGCAGTTCGGTCCGCAGGGGACAGAGTTTGCCGTTGACGCGCGCATACTGGGCCCGTTCGCCGATGTCGGTGTGGACCTCGTAGGCGAAGTCGAGCGCCGTCGCGCCTTTCGGGAGGATGATGCCCTTGCCCTTGGGGGTGAAGGCAATGATGTCCTCGTTGTACAGGGACGTGCTGACGCCCTCCATGAACAGGAAGGAGTCGCTGTCGTCCGCCAGGTTCTGCAGGACGGTCTTGAAGCGCTCCAGCCAGGTCTCGCCACGCTCCACCACGCAGCCCAGCCTGGCATTGCGGTGCATGCGCTCAGAGCCGATGTGCAACTCTTCCCAAGCGCCGGCCTGGTTGAGGAATTTGACGTGGAAACTCTGGTAGCCGTTGTCCTTGGGGTTGTCGATGTAGTTGTAGAGGCTCCCCGGGCGCTCCTTGAAGTGCTTGGCCAGCACCGAATAGATATACAGGGCCGTATCTTTTTCGACCGTGTCGTTGTCGATCCACTGCCTCATCGGCTGGTAGATGACGCGCACGTAGTGCTTGAAGGGGACGTGCGAAAAGTCGCAGTTGCCCTCCTTCATGTCGCGCCAGATGCTGTAGGGCTTGCGATAGCGGATGTCCAGGCGCGCGTCCAGGCCCTTGTCGGCGAGGATCCCGCCGATCTTGTCGGCGAATACCTTCACGGCTGCGGCCGTGTGCTCCTTGTCCTGGTCGAGTTGCTCCCGGATGATCTCATAATCCCGCGGGCAGCGGAACTGGAAAGAGAGGTTCTCCAGCTCGGACTTGACCCGGTACAGGCCCAGGCGTCCGGCCAGGGGCGCATAGAAGAAATCCGTCTCGCCGGCGATCTTCATCTGCTTGTCGGGCCGCATCCCATACAGGGTGCGCATGTTATGCAGGCGGTCGCTGAGCTTGACGAGCAGGGCCCGGATGTCGTAGTGGACGGAGTCCAGGATCTGCTTGTAGTTGTCCACCTGCTTGGTGTTCTCGTATTTCTCCTTTTTGCGCTTGGTGACGGCATCCACGATGAAGGCTACGTCGTCTCCGAAACGCGCCCGGATGTCGTCGACCGTGTAAGGGGTGTCCTCGACGACGTCGTGGAGGAAGGCGGCGATGACGGTGTTGGCGTCCAGCTCGAGCTCCTCGGCCGTGATGGCCGCCACGGCGATGGGGTGGATGATGTAGGGTTGTCCCGTATTGCGTTTCTGTCCTTTGTGGGCCTCGGCGGCCAGGGCATAAGCGTTCTGGATACGTTGCAGGTCTTCCGCTGTGACCCGCGGCTTCATCACGTCGAATACGTGCCGGGCGGCGCGGTCGATCTGCTCTTGAATAGTTTTTTCCATAATCAGGCATAAAGATAGTCTTTTTTAGTCTTTTTTTGGCTAATTTTGTATAATCAAACTCTGATATTATGAGTCAACTCCACGTAATTGATCACCCGATGGTCCAGCACAAGCTGAGTATCATGCGAAAAATCGAAACCGGATCCAAAGACTTCCGTGAACTCCTGAAAGAGATTTCGCTGCTGATGGGTTATGAGATCACCCGCGACCTGCCGCTCGACGAGATTGAGATCGAGACCCCGATCTGCAAGATGACTGCCAGGAGAGTGTCTGGCCGCAAACTGGCGATCGTTCCGATCCTGCGCGCCGGTCTCGGCATGGTGGATGGCCTGCTCACCTTGGTCCCCGTCGCCAAGGTCGGCCATATCGGCCTGTACCGCAACGAGCAGACTCATGAGCCGGTCGAGTATTACTGCAAACTGCCGGAGGATATCCAGGATCGCCTGGTGATCGTGACGGATCCGATGCTGGCCACTGGCGGCAGCGCCTGCGACGCCCTTACGATGCTCAAGAAGCGGGGCTGTACCCACATCAAGCTGATGTGCCTGGTCGCCGTGCCGGAAGGCATCGCCAAGGTGCAGGAGGCCCACCCCGATGTGGACATCTTCGTCGCGGCGGTGGACGACCACCTCAATGAAAACGCCTACATCGTCCCCGGACTGGGAGATGCCGGCGACCGCATCTTCGGTACCAAGTAAATATACGAATCATGATCCGTAGAGCGACCACAGATGACATTCCCGTCATCCGGGCGATGGCCGGCGTCGTCTTCCGCCAGACCTACCGGGAGATCCTCAGTCCGGAGCAGATGGACTATATGATGGACTGGATGTACGCTGAAGAGAGCCTTCGCCGGCAGATGCTGGAAGAAGGGAATGTCTTCTTCCTCGACGAGGGACGGGGGTATGCCTCCGTCCGGCGGGACGGCCAGACCTCAGACGGGCGGGAGCGCTTTCATCTGGAGAAACTCTACGTGATGCCGGCCTGTCAGGGCAGCGGTCTGGGCCGCCGGCTTTTCGAAACGGTCGCGGACTATGTCCGGGAGCTCTCTTCCGGCCGGCCCAGGCTGGAACTCAATGTCAACCGCTCCAACCCGGCGGTCCCTTTCTACGAGCATCTCGGGATGCATAAAGACCGCAGCGGGGATTTCCCGATCGGGAAAGGATACTATATGAATGATTACATCATGGCTATCGACTTATGAAGCGTCTGAGATATTTGCCTGTGCTGCTGGCGGTCTTGCTGGCCGCCGCCTGTTCGGAGCGTTCCGACTACCGGAACCCCGCCCTTTCGCCCGAGAAACGGGCGGCTGACCTGCTGTCGAAGATGACGACGGAAGAAAAGGTCGGTCAGCTGCTCTGCCCCTACGGATGGCCGATGTTCGAGAAGACTTCCGGCACGGAGGCGACCTACAGCGAGGCTTACGTCGATTTTGTCCGCAACCAGCACGGCGGCATGCTCTGGGGCTTCTTCCGCGCGGATCCGTGGACGCGCAAGACCTTCGAAAACGGCCTGGACACGCCGGCGGCGATCTCGGCAATCAATGCGCTGCAGCGCTATGCCGTCGATTCCACGCGTCTGGGCATCCCCATCCTGCTGGCCGAGGAAGCGCCGCATGGGCACATGGCCCTCGGTACGACGGTGTTTCCGACCGGGATCGCGATGGCTGCGACCTGGGACCCGGACCTGATGGAGCAGGTCGGCCGTTCGGTGGCCGAAGAGTTGCGGGCGGTCGGGGCTTATATCGCCTACGGACCGGTCATCGACCTGGCCCGGGAGCCGCGCTGGTCCCGTGTAGAGGAAACCTACGGCGAGGACCCTTGCCTGACGTCGGCGATGGCTTCCGGCCTGGTGCGGGGGATGTCCCCGCTCCACAATGGCTGGGACAAGGGCGTGGTCTCGACGCTGAAGCATTTCGTGGCCTACGGCGTCCCGGCGGGCGGACACAATGGCAGCCCTTCGGTCATCGGTCCCCGGGACCTGTATGAGAATGTCCTGCCGACCTTCAAGGCGGGCATCGATGCGGGCGCCCTGTCGGTGATGACTTCCTACAACTCGATCGACGGGGTCCCGAGTACGGCCAACGGTACGTTGCTGGACGGGGTGCTGCGAGGCGAATGGGGCTTTGACGGCTTCATCGTCTCGGATCTCTTCAGCATCGACGGACTCTTTCAGACCCACCACGTGGCCGCCGGTCCGGAAGAAGCTGCGAAACAGGCCCTGGAAGCCGGCGTGGATGTGGACCTGGGTGCCAAGTGCTATGCCCGCCTCGTGGAAGAGGTGGAAGCCGGCCGGGTCAGCCGCAAGGTGCTGGACGCGGCCGTGCGCCGCGTGCTGGAGTTGAAGTTCCGGCTCGGACTCTTCGAAAACCCGTATGCCGATCCCCAAGATGCGTCCGTCGTGCGCAGTGAAGCCCATACGGAAACGGCCCTGCAGGCTGCCCGGGAGGGGATTGTCCTGCTGGAGAACAACGGCATCCTGCCGCTGTCGAAAGCCGACCATGTGGCCGTGATCGGCCCCAATGCCGACGAGATCTACAACCAGCTGGGCGACTACACCGCCCCGCAGAAAGACGAGTACATCACCACCCCCCTGGAGGGCATCGTCGCCAAGATCGGTGCGGGGAAGGTGCATTATGCCAAAGGCTGCTCCATCCGGGATACGAAGCATCAGAACTTCTCCGAAGCGGTGCTGGCCGCCAAGATCTCCAACGTGGCCGTCGTGTTCGTGGGTGGTTCGAGCGCCCGCGATTTCAAGACGCTCTTCAAGGAGACCGGCGCCGCAACGGTTGACAGCCAGACGCTCAGCGACATGGAGTGCGGCGAAGGGTATGACCGTGCCTCGCTGGAGCTGATGGGCCTGCAGCTGGACCTGCTCAAGGCGATCAAGGCCACCGGCACGCCGATGGTAGTCGTCTATATTGAAGGACGTCCGCTGGACAAGCGCTGGGCGCAGGCGAATGCCGATGCGGTCCTGACGCAATTCTATCCGGGGCAGGCCGGCGGTGAGGCCATCGCGGACGTGCTGTACGGAGATTACAATCCGGCCGGCCGGCTCCCGGTCTCCGTGCCGCGCACGGCCGGCCAGCTGCCGGTCTGGTACAACCAGCCTCTGCCGGTCCCAAGCGACTATGTTGATCTGCCATCTACGCCGCTGTACGCGTTTGGCTACGGCCTTAGCTATACGACCTTCTCCTACGACCGGCTGGATTGCGAGCCTCTTGGCGGCAACCGGGTCCGGGTGACGGTCGGCGTGACCAATACCGGGAAACGGGACGGCGACGAGGTCGTGCAGGTCTATGTGAGCGATCCGGTGGCCTCTACGGTGCGGCCACGCAAGCAACTGCGAGCCTTCAGGCGTGCCTTCCTGAAAGCCGGGGAAAGCCGGACCCTGGAGTTTGAACTCGGTCCGGAGGCTTTCAGCCTGCGCAACCGGGAGATGAAAGAAGTCGTCGAGCCCGGCGAATTCATCATCCAGGCCGGACCCTCTTCGGACCGGACCCCGCTGCAGGAAACGGTCAGTCTATAGGGCTCAGCCTTTCAGTTTTTCCTTGAGGTTTTGGTGGGACGGGTATTTTCCCAGATCCTTCAACTCCTGCCGGCGCCGCTCGTAATACGCATGGCGCCTGGGGTTTTCGGGGAACCAGCCCCGCAGGACGCGCATTTCCTGTGACAGGATCTCATGGATCCCCCAGAAACAGGAAAAGGCGGCGGCACCGAGAATCGTGGCGCCGATCATATCCGGGACGAACAGGGAAGCGGCGGCAAAGAGACAGCCGGCCAAGGCGAGGACCCACCAGCTTTGTTTCCCCCAATAGTATTCCATCTTGATGACGATGGGGTGGCAGATCCCGATGATCAGGAAAACGGCCGCCCCGACGATGATGCCTCCAAAATTCATATCCAGTCCCAATGATTTCCGGGCAAATTTAGCAATCCTTTCCATAGGATGCAATCCCCATTAAAGGGGATGGTGGCTTTTTTTGAAAATGACCCTTTTTGGGGATTGTCCCGCATCGGTATCCGTCTTAAATTTGCCCCGCAAAACTTAAACGGAAATGATGGTAAAAAAGGTCTTTGGCGTGCTTGTGTCCCTTGTCCTGGGGTCCACGCTCCTTTCGGCGCAGGTCCGGAATCCCGGAGGGCGCCTGACCGTCGGTGGTTACGGCGAGGTCGCCCTGACCCGCAACTTTTACAGTGACAATGTGTACCGCTACTCGCATCCGGGAGATTACAAGGATGACAAAGGACACGGCCGTTTCGATATTCCCCATGCCGTGATCTATCTGGGCTATGATTTCGGGCGGGGCTGGACGATGCAGTCCGAAATCGAGTTCGAACATACTGGGACCGGCACGGCGGTCGAGAAAGAGTATACCGAAGCCGGCGAATGGGAGTCTGAGATCGAAAAGGGCGGTGAAGTGGAACTGGAGCAATTCTGGATCCAGAAGTCTTTCGATCCCGCATTCAATGTCCGGATGGGCCATCTGGTCGTGCCGGTCGGCGCACTGAACAACGCCCACGAGCCGCTCAATTTTTTCACGGTTTACCGGCCGGAAGGAGAGGACACGATCCTGCCCAGCACCTGGCACGACACGGGTGTCAGCCTATGGGGGCAGGCGGGAGCCTGGCGCTATGAGGCCTTGTTTGTCGCCGGGCTGGATGCGTTCCTGTTCGACCGGGACCATTTTGTCAAGTACGGCGCCGGCTCGCCCTATGAGTTCAAGGTCGCCAACAATTATGGCTTTGCCGCGCGCATCGACAACCGCTCCGTACGGAATCTGCGCCTGAGCCTGAGCGCTTATGCCGGCAACAGCATGCACAACTCCTATCCCAATGACATGCAGGGGACACGTTACGCTGACGTAAAAGGGACGACGCTGATCGGCGCTTTCGATTTCGCCTATACGGGGCGGCATCTCATCGCCCGCGGCAATGCCGACTATGGTTTTGTCGGGGACGCGGCGACCGTCAGCACGGTCAAGCGCAACCTGACATCCAACAATGCCCCATACCGCAAGACTCCGGTCGGACGCAATGCTTTCGCCGCCGGAGCGGAGGCGGGCTACGACCTCCTCCATCTCTTCGGAGCCCGGGAGGAACGTCTCTTCCTCTTCGGCCGGTACGAGTACTACAATTCATATATCCCGGCGGCGGACCAGCAGGGTTACGACTATACCGGACGCCATCGGATAGCCGTGGGTATCAACTGGTTCCCGATGCCCCAGATCGCCGTCAAGGCGGAATACTCACATCGTTTCCTGCCGAGCCAGTTCAACCCGGAACCGTCGGTGTCGGTCGGAGTTGCCTATCAAGGTTTTTTCAACAAATAAACGCATAAGTGATGAAAAAGATTGTCAAAAGCACTCTTCTCCTGGCCTGTGCCGGGATGTGTCTGGCCGCTTGTGAGGACCGGACAGGGAAAGACGGCCTGACGGCCGTCGAAACAGAAATGAAAGCGATTGTCGAACAATATGTTCCCGGCGTCGTGTATGCTACCTACGGCGATCTGGCGAAGGAGTCCGGCGAGCTGTATGAGCTGCTTTCCGCCGCTTCCAAGAAAGGCGTGGGAGCCCTGAGCCAGGGTGAACTCGATGCGATCTGCGCCAAATTCCTCCAGGCACGCCAGTCCTGGGAGGAGTCCGAAGCCTTCCTGTATGGAGCGGCTACGGATTTCGGCATCGATCCGCACATCGACACCTGGCCGCTGGATGTCGAGGCCCTGGCGACCTCCCTTTCCAATGCCGAGCAGGTCGCCCAGCTGGAAGGCGAAGACGGTATCGCCTATGCGGCGGCCAAACTCGGGCAGGAACTGCTGGGCTTCCACGGGATCGAATTCGTCCTTTTCCGGGACGGAAAGAACCGGACGGTGTCGGCCCTGCGCGCCAATGAGACCCATGAGGCCTTCGCCGGCAAGACAGTAACGGGCGCCCAGGAACTGGTCTATGCGACCGCCGTCGCCGGTGATCTCCGGGACAACTGCTACCGGCTCTGCGTGGCTTGGAACCCCGATGCCCCCGCCTCTTACAAGGAGCGCTGCGAGGAACTGGGAGTCGCCGTGACACTCACGGGCTCGGACCGCACCTATGGCGAGAATATGCTGGGTGCCGCCGTCAAGGGCAGTACGTATGCGACCTGGCAGGAGACGCTGTCTTCCATCCTGATAGCCGGCTGCTCCAATATCTGCAACGAAGTGGCCAATGTCAAGATGGGCAATGCCCACAGCGGCGAGGACATCAACTACATCGAGTCTCCTTACAGCAAGAAATCCTTCCAGGACTTCATCGACAACATCCTGAGCATCCAATACACGCTCTATGGAAAGGCCGGAGCCACGACGGCTTCCGACAAGTCCTTGATAACCCTGCTCAAGAATCACAAATACAGCGGCGTCAATGACCTGCAGAGCGATCTGGATGCGTCCTTGAAAGCCCTCCGGGCCTGTCAGGCGAAAGGTGCCTTCGTAGACATCTATACCGATGCTTCCGTCCAGGCCGCCATGGATGCGGTCAATGACCTGGATGTGGAACTCAACAAGGCGGCCGCCTGGGTTGTTAAACAGTAAGAAATGAAGCGAATTGCGGAATCATTTATCCTGGCGCTAGCCCTGTCCCTGACCGTGATTTCCTGCGACCTGACCGTCTTTGGCGGCGGGTCGTCGGCACAGGGCGACAGGCGTGAGCCCGATGCCAGATACGTCGGGCAGCAGGTCGGCAATTTCCTCCCCGAAGAGTGGTATCCTGCCGGCGTGCTGGGCACGACGGACAATGTGACTGAAGGCTGCTATGAGGATGAGACCCCCGCCGTCATCCAGCAGGGCCTGGAACAGGCCTTCAACCTGGGTGAGGCCGCGTTCGAACGGAAGTTTACGATCAATAGCGAGCCGTTCAGGGGCCTGGGACCCGCTTATCTGCGCTCGTCCTGCCTGGACTGCCATCCGGGTTACGGACACGGCAAGCGCCAGTACCAGTACAAGTCTGAGTTCGGCAACGGGTACCTGCTGGTGATCTATCATCCCGCCGACGGGGCCAACAGTGACGACGGTCCGTATGTGGCCGAGGTGACCGGTATGCCGCAGACCAGGGCGGCTTATCCCTTCCTCCCTCCGATCGAGGAGGACAAGATCCGGCTCGACTGGCACGAGGTCGCACAGATGGAGAGCGGTCTGCCGATGGCTTTCCCGGACGGGGAAAAGTACAGCCTGATCTATCCTGAACTCTCCATCCCGGCGGAGGCGTTCCATACCTCTCCCACTCCCTACGAAACCGGTGCGGTAGCGTTCCGGCTCGAATCGACGATCGGTATCATCGGTACGGGGCTGCTGGATGCCATCCCGCAGGATGCCATCCGGGAGCAATATCGTGCCGAGGCGCCTTTCTCAGAGCTGAATCCCGCCTTTTGGGACAAGGAGGCCAATGATTTCGCTCCGACTGCCTGGTACACCCTGGCCGAGGGTCAGTTCGCGGACGGGACGCCTGCGCCGGCCGGTACGAAACTGGTCAAGCGCTTTACCTATGCGATGACGCGCGCCTCGTTGCAGGACGGTGCGGGGGCGAATGCCATTTGGAATATCACCAATGTGAGCCGTTCCGACCGTCACTTCCTCTATACGACCAAGGCCTGGGCAAAGGCAATGTCCGAGGATGCGTCCGTGATCGCCGCGATCAAGGCGGATCCTGCTTCACCTTACTATGCGGACGGAACGGATGAGGGGATTGCCGAGGCGGTGCTGAACCTGCTGGATCCGACGACCGACCAGTTTGACAACAAGTGGCACAACTTCACGCCCGAGATGAGCGACGATCAGTATTACAATTTCATGGTCTGGCACCGCGGCCTCTCCATCCCGCGTGCGCGCAATCTCAACCGGAAGGAAGTCCAGCGTGGGAAAGAACTTTTCAACAAGATGGGCTGCGCGACCTGTCACCGCGCTTCCTGGGAGACCAAGGAGGACAATTATTGGGCGCCGGCCATCCTGAAAGGGAAGGAACTGCCGCGCTACCGCAACCAGAAGATTTATCCCTATACCGATATGATCCAGCACCGGCTCTATATGAAGAACGGCATACACGGCAGCTGGTGCCGTACTACGCCGCTCTGGGGCCGCGGATTGTCCCGGGCCAATAGCGGTGCGGAGGAGCGTCTGCATGATTGCCGGGCCCGCAACGTGATCGAAGCGATCATGTGGCACGGGTACAGCAAGAAGAGTGACGCTTATGAATCGACGGAGAAGTTCTACAATCTTCCGAAGGAGGACCGGGATGCCGTTGTGGAGTTCATCAACGCGATCTGATTAAGCCTACAGGTGCAGCTGGAGACCGGCGGAAAGGGAGAAGAGACGCGGGCTTTCCGTGCGGAATGTCTGGACCCGGCCGTCGGTGCCGGAGAGGAACCAGCCGTAGCGGGGCTCCAGATACAGGCCCAGAGAGGGCGTCATGTTCCACTGGAATCCGCTGACGGCCTGCAGGGTGAAACCGAATCCATCGGGGTGGAGTCTTTCTCCGCCCCGACGGGTTGCAATCCCCCAGTCAGCCTTGGCTCCGGCTCCCAGGTATAGGCGGATGTCTTTCTGGTTGATCACGTTGAAATGAATTAGCAGCGGCACGCCCAGGTAGTGTGCGCGCTGGTTCTGGCTTCCGGAGAGGGTGTAGCTGAACTGGGAACGGTACAAGGCGTATTCCAGCCCGCTAACGAGGGTCCAGCGCTCTCCCAGGGGGAAACCTGCCGTCAGGCCGAATTCGAGGGGACGCAGGTGCCGCGTGCCGATCAGCTGGTCGGGCGCGACCGCAATCGCAGCGATCCTGCGCAAGTCCGGGACGCGTCCGGTCCCTGTCTGGCTGCCTGTCAGGCTGGATGAGTACGGCGCGGAGAGGGCATCCATCATCGGCATGCCGCGGGGTGTGTCCTTGTAGAGGGCTGCCAGCAGGCCTCCGGCCTCGATGCTGACTTTCCGGTCCGGGCGGGTGCTGGCAAAGCGGCCTTCTGTACGCAGGGCCCCCTCGATGCCGCCCGCTTTGCCGAGCGGGGCTTTGGCCCGGGTCACTTTCTTCCCGTCCGGGATCCCTATCTGAGCGGTGTCCCGTACGGTCCCCTCGTCCCGGGGGGTGTCTTCCTCGTCCTGAGAGGCTGGCGGAGGCTCCGGCGAGTCCTCTCGGCTGAGGACCGGGATACACTTGAGAGCTGTCAAACCGACGACTCCTGCTCCCGCTCCTGCCTCGTCCTGCTCCAGTCCCATCCCTTGTCCGGCCGCTTCCGCGACAGGCCCGTTTTGGAAGACGGCCTCTTCATCCTGGGGGGCTGCGGCAGGGGCTGCACCCCAGGGAGGCAGGACCAGCAGCAGTGCCAGCGCCGCCGCAGCGGCCGGTGCCGTCCAGAGCGCCGCTTTCCGCCAGGTCCGCTTGCGGGCCCAGGCGGCACGCCTCGTCTGGAGGACTTCCCAGTCGCCTTCCGGCACTTCCCATCCGCTGCTTTCCAGACGGTTTTTGAAGCGATTCTCCCAGTTGCTCATGGCTATGTATGTTCGGCTAAATATTGGTTGATTTTTCCTTTCAGTTGCCGCCGGGCCTGGGCGAGGATCGCGGCGGATCCTTTCTCCGTGATGCCCAGTCGGGCGGCGATATCGCGGTGCGGCCAGTCATCAAGGCAGTACAGGTTGAAGACGATCCGCCGCTCTGGGGGCAGGGAGGCGATCATCTCCATCATTATTTCCAGCGGGATCGTTTCCACTGCTTCGTCCGGGGCATCCGGAGCGCGGTCCGGGATCGTGTCGTCCCAGCCGATCCGTTTCCAGTGCCGGCGCCGGATCCGGTCCAGCGAGAGATTGACGGCCAGCCTGCGCAGCCAGGCATACAGGGAACCTTCTCCGTTGTAACGGAAGGTGGAGATCCGGTCGAAAGCCTTGATGAAAGCGTCGTGCATCAGATCCAGGGCCTCCTCGTCTTCTTCCGCATAACGGCGGCAGACCGCATGGATCCGGGCTGCATACCTGAGGTACAGCTCCTTTTCTGCCGAGGGGTCCCCCTGTGCGCACAGGGTTGCCAGTTATCGCTCCGTTTCGTTCACTCCATACTTATTTGACCAAGGTGACCGGAAGGCTGGTATGCTCCCCGTTGAGGGTCCAGGAGCGGTCGCAGGTCATGTCTTTCAGGTTGTGGCTCCCGCAGTGGTAGTGGAGGGTGTCGGATGTCCCGTCCGGCCAGTTCAGGATCAGGTCTTCCTCCATCTCCAACGCTCCGTCGATCTCCCCGAAGATCAGTTTCCATCCGTCCTGCTGGATCAGGAAATAGCCGTAGATGTCCGCATGGTAGGATTTGGTGCCGGACCGGGCCCCGTCCATCCGGGCCGGATAGGTTTCGCCCTTATACCGGATGCTGGCGTTCTTGAAGAAGTTGTCCTCCCGTTCCGGGTCGAGCAGGTCCGTCCCTTCCCGGTCCGTAACCGAGATGACGACATGTACGGGAGCCCATTCCCCAGGGAAAAAGTATCCGCCGTCGGCCGGCACGAAGTCCTTGCTGCAAGCCCACAGCAGCGGGAGCGCCAGCAGCAGGAGTATGTGAGATTTCATGTTCATGGGACCAGTTCTGATACAAGAAACGCAGAGAAACGGGAAATACGTTTTCTCTGCGTACGAATATTCTGGATAGAACAACGCTTAGCGGCCGGCGTCTTCTTGCAGTTTCAGGGTCTGCTTGAGGTTTTTCTGCTGCGCCTTCATCTCTTTCTTGGCATCCCGGATGTCTTTCTTGGTCGAGGAGAGGGCTTTCTTGGACTCGGAAATGTCCTTTTTGGTCTCCTTGAGGGAGCGGTTGACTTTCTTCAGCTCGCTCTTGGACCGGGAAAGCTGGCGATCGATGTCCTTGATGGAAGCCTTGGTCATGGAGATCAGCTCTTTCTCGGCCTTGCTGGCTTTCTGGAGTTTCAGGGTCTCTTTCTGGATCTTCTTGGATTTGTCGAGGGCCTTGATGTCCGCCTTGAGCTGGTCTGCTTCGACTTTCAGGCGGTCCACTTCCTTCTTGGAGGAGCTGATCCTCCTTTCCAGCCGGCTGATCTCACGGTTGCCGGACCGGGCCTGGTCCTGGTAGGCTTGCTTGGCCTGTTCAGCGGCATCCTGGCTCTGCTGCACGACGCTGTTGACGATCTCGGTCGTCGTGGAAGTCGTATTCTGGGCGCGCAGGCCGAGCGTGGCGGCGAGCAGGAGGGCGGTAACAAAAAGCGTCTTTTTCATGTTCCTGGCATTTAAAACGGCTGCAAGTTAGTCAAAGTCCCGCTAAAAACAAAAGTGGCTGCCGATAATTTCCGTATCTTTATACCCTAATATCAATGGCAATATGGAGAGGATGATCGAATGTGTCCCCAATTTCAGCGAGGGACGGGACCGGAAAACCATCGATGCGATCGTGGCCGCCATCGCTTCCGCAGGCGGCGTACAGATCCTCGACGTTGATCCGGGGGCGGCGGCCAACCGGACGGTCGTCACCTTTGTCGGGACGCCGGAAGCCGTGGCGGAGGCTGCGTTCCGGGGCGCTGCAGAGGCGGCGGAGCGGATCGACATGCGTGTCCAGCAGGGTACGCATCCGCGTTCGGGGGCGACGGATGTCCTGCCCCTGGTGCCCCTTTCCGGCATCAGCCTGCAGGAGTGTGCGGACCTTGCCCGCGAGCTGGCCGCGCGTCTGTACCGGGAACTGGGGATCCCGTGTTTCTGCTACGAAGCGGCGGCCTTCAGCGCGGAGCGGCGCAACCTGGCCTGGTGCCGTGCCGGAGAATACGAGGGCTTGCCGGCCCGGATGGCTGATCCGGCCCGGAAGCCGGATTTTTGCGGCCGTTTTGATCAGCGGACGGTCCGGACCGGAGCGACCCATGTCGGCGCGCGTCCTTTCCTGATCGCCGTCAACTTCAACCTGGATACGACATCGGCCTCCCTGGCCCAGGAGATCGCTTGCGACGTGCGGGAAAAGGGACGCAAGGCCTTGCATCCGGACGGTTCGCCGGTGCTGGACGCTGCCGGGAGGCCGATCTGGATCCGGGGGCCGCTCAAGGGCTGCAAGGCGATCGGCTGGTACATCGAGGAATACGGCATCGCGCAGGTCTCCATGAACATCACGGACATGGACGTCACGCCCCTGCACGTCGCTTACGAGACCGTCTGCCGGGCCGCCCGGGAGCGCGGCGCGTGTGTGACGGGGACGGAAATCATCGGGCTGGTGCCCCGCCGGGCGCTGGTGGATGCGGGCCGGTTCTACCGGGCCTGCCAGGGGGAGACGGATGCTGTCAGTGAAGCGGTTCTGCTCCGCACGGCCGCCGATGCCCTGCATCTGGATGACCTGCGCCCTTTCGACCTGGACAAAAAACTGATCGGCTGAAAGGCCCTGGCGCCGTTCAATAGTTGAAGCGGAACTCGTCCACGTAGAGGGTGCTCCCGCTGCCGCCGGTGAAATAGGCGCCGTACTTGCTGGAGGCGGCTGTGATCACGACATAGCGGGGTGTTTTGCCGTTCCGGTATCGGAACGGAATGTCGAAATGGATGTAGCCACCCGTGTCGGCGGTCAGGTCCAGGACGGCGCGGCCGATGACATGCGGGTCTGTCTCCCCGTCGATGAACTGCTCATAATTGGTGATGATGTGGTAGGGCTTGTCCCAGTCTGTGAGGATCACCTCGATCCGGGCGACATCTGTCTGCCCCTTCATCTCCAGGTAGGGCTCCCGGGCATAATCCACGGCAGCCGGGATATAATGCACATAACCGGACAGGCTCTTGGGCCGGGCGGAGAAAGGGATGCCGAAATTGAGTTCCGCCCCGGACAGTTTGACGATCTTGCCGAACCAGCCGGTGTACAGGTTGCCGGCCACGAAGGCCCAGATGACCTTCTTGCTGACGATCTTGGCTGCGGCCTTGCCTTCGCCGGGGACGGCGACATGCTTGCACTCCGGCATCGTACCGTTGATGCCGAGCAGGCTCAGGCCGTGGTTGGCGGTATCCCAGATCTTCTGCCCGGCTCCGGGATGCTCAGGATGGAGATTCCAGGCGCCGGAGGTCTTGGACCAGGTGTCGAAGCTCATGTTGTAGAGTTGCGGCCCGTCCTGGGCCGTCAGGGAAACGGTGTGCAGGCAGAGAATCACAACTAAAAAACAAAATATGCGAGGCATCGTGTTGTCTGATGATGAGAATGGGACAAAACTACAAAAACTCTTTCGCTTTTTCATGGATGTCATTAAAAAATGAAAAAGCGAAAGGGAATAAGCGCTCTTTTTGCCATCATTTCCTGGGCCCGCGCTCGTCTGTGTTAATTCGTGCCTTGATCTAATCGGAGAATACAGGCGGCGGTAGCATGGGAACAAACTGGACCGGGCCCTCTGCCATCCCATCCGAGGAACGGGTTTCGGGTTCGCTCCAAATGCTTCGGCCGCTGTCCGTGTTGAGAAAGACTGTCCGGTTGAATGTCTCTGCGCAGACGCTGTAAACCCGTTCCATAATCAGGTACCGGGACCATGCATTGTAGTAGGGACGGTTATCGAACATACAGCTGATGATCTCAGGCCGCCAAACGCCGGTTTTATAGCTGGCGTATCCTCCTTCGTACAAGCCCTCGTGCAGGTATCCTTCCTGCGCCATCCAGGACCATTCATAGCTGGAGGAGTCGGAGGTGAGATTGCGGGAAGAAGGAACAGGCCAGTTGTGCTCGTTGTTGATGGGATTGAAGAAGAGGCTGACGCTGTAGGTGCCGTCGCCGTCGTGGTAATACTCGTCTCCCAAGCGTCCGATGGCATGTCCGCCGAACTCATGCGCGACCAGATTGAGATACGTTCCGCGCGTAACCGGCGTGACTCCGGCAGCATTGGACCAGGCGAGATTGCCGCCGGCGGCAGCCAGCATGCAATAGGCCTGACCGTCAGACTGGCTTCGGCACAATCCGGCGTAGGTGGATTCGTTGACGAGGATCAGGATGGCCGTATGGGTCAGGTCGCTCAAGCCTTGCACGATGTCCGGACAGTGGGACCGAACGAAAGCTTTCATGCTGGAGGCGCTCTTTACATCCATGTCCGAATAGCTTTTGCTGGAGGTCCAGTGGATCCCGAAATAACTGTCCCGTGTCTGTCCGGACTCGCTGATCGTGGCGCCACGCTCGTTGCTTCGGGCTGCGATGAAATAGATGTTGAACAGTGATTTCATCTTGCTGTAAGGCTCAATGTCGAAGAGATAGTCCATTGACTGGCGGGCAGCTGTCTCGAAAGCGCCTCCATGACGCAGGTCATAGGCCGTGTAGCCGTCGCCCAGGACAACGATGGTGAAGGGGTTCCGCGTCCGCATTTTCTGATAGGTGATGACTTCTCCCGTCTCATAATATTCGGAGAAATCTTCCGCCCATTGGTCGGCCTGGGTGCCGGCAGGACCTTGCAGGGTGGCCATGGTTCCGCTGGCGAGGCTCTTCCCGGCATAGGTTCGGGTCAACAGCCGTTTGTCTCCGGTCGTGTAACGCAGATTCACTCGCCCGCCTTGGGGGAGAAGTCCATAGCTGTAGGAGATATCCGTGTCGGCGTGGTATACGTAAGAAGGAGCGGCAGCGTTGCTGTCCCAGGTCATTCCCGCCAGGGAACTGAGTTGGGTGCAGGGGTTTTCCAGATTCTCTACATAGCAGCTGCCGCCGCAGTCCTCGACCTTGACAATCGAGAAAGGACGGTGACTCAGCGGGAGGACCAAGTGGATGTCCTGACCGTTTTTGCTGTAGCTTCCTTCCGTCGTATAAGCCAGATCGCCCAGAGTCTTCCCTTGGAGTTTACCCCCGCTCATGCCCAGCGAAGGGTTCTCACAGTAGAGACCGGTCAGGGAGCCGCTTGCACGGAAACCCGCATTGCTGGCACCGGTGACGTTGTAGATGTCAAATCGCTGGCCGGAGGCGTCGTATTGGAGCAGATAGATATTGGACTCGCTGCCATCTACGCTGATGAAAATTTTGTCCCCGTTTTCCCAACCCCCGGTCTCTGCGGTCAGGCGTGTCGCCGGATCGCCCGGCAGACTTGCGTCAACCGTGAACTGGTAATCAGACAGACAGAAGGCTCCGGTGGCGGCCAGAGATTCGGGTGCCGCCGTGTCGCGGCTGCATGAAGCAAAAAAAACAACTGTGGCCGACAGGATCAGCCACAGTTTATAAAGATCGGAACGCATTACCAGTTTGTGTTTTCGATGGCAGGAACGTTGATGTCGGCGGCGCTGGCTGATGCTGCGGTTTTGGTAAGGATCAAGCCATTAGCCGTATTATTGTTGTAGTTAGCTTGAAGAATTTGTGCATACGCAGCGCCATAACCGAAAGTATTATTACCCGAAGAAGCCTTCTTCGTTCGAATTAAACTTGCAGCCTCGGGTTTCGGGCTATTAAACCGATCAAGTTGGAGCCCGCCAATTTTAAGAGAGAAAGATGTTCCGGTTGTAAGATAATGAGTTAAGTATCCAAACTTGATAGTTGTGGTGTTCCCGGAAACGGAGATCGTCCCCATCCACCAAATCTTGTTGGGAGCTCCGAGGCTTCCCGCGCCAAACTCCCATTTGTTTGCATAAGTTCCCGAGGCGTAGTATAACTCAGGCGCGAATGTGGCATATTCTCCGTCGTAGGTTCCGCCGTCAATGGCTTGAACCGTGTTCATATCCAGGAAGAGCCCATAGCTAGCTGAATTTGAATCGTAATCAATCTCAACGGAAGACTTTAGCTCGATATTCCGATAAATGCCAGAAATTGAGAGGTTATTTATCCTTTGATAATCACCTTTTGTGGCATTCGAAAATGTTGTGTTGCTTACGCGTCCTGTGACTGCACTTTGATTGTCTAAATATGTAACAGAGGTGGAGATGGATTTGGCATTGGTCGATGTGGTTGCCCAGGAACCATCAAAGAAACGAGAACTCTCCTCAGTTATAGATTTAGTCGTCGTTGTAGCCAAAAACTCCTTCGCATTCAAAGTCCAGTCGCCGGCAAAGTCAGAAGCGTCAGCCTGAGTGACGCTGTATTTGCAGAATGCACCGAAGACTTTGAAGGTGAGGGTTGATTCGCGAGGAGAACCGGTTGTGTTGGCCGTCATGCGGATCCGCATGTTGCCGTTTTCGTCCGTTTCTTTGGTGAGCCAGTCACCGGTGGATGTCTCGTATGTTACGATGGCGCCCTGCGGGAGGCCGAAATCAATCGTCTGTGCCTCATCGCTGTAGAAGAAGGTCTTGCCGGCAGCAGAAGGGGCAAACTGGGTCTGGGTCCGGGTGATCTTGTAGGCTTTACCTGCATCGATCTTCAGCGGAGAGGAGCCGGCGAGATTCCAGAAATAGCGTTTCTGGGCATCGCTGTTGGGAGTACATTGGAGGGCAGCGTTTTTCAGGTCGACGGCAGGTACGCTGAGGTACAGGGTGACCTTGTGGTCCGTGACGGGCGCTGCCGTGGTCCAGTTGATCCAGGCGCTTCCGTTCGCTCCAAGCGTGGTTTCTCCGGTCAAGGCATCGATGCTGGCGAAGTTATAGTAGTTAAACTGATCGCCGCCTTGGTCCGTCACCGTTGCACGATCGGGAACGGTAAAAAGGTAAAAGGCATTGACAGACGTCGCCGTTTCTGCCTCCGGCAGGGAGAGCGTCAACTTCAGGACGGAGGTCTTGTGCTCAAAGACCAAAGAAACGCCCGTCTCGGAATAAATACCCGAGGCGTAGAGCAGTGTATGAGCGCCGGCATTGGCCATCGTTCCGGTCTGGTTCTGCAGGTTGAGTGTGAGGGTCGTTCCTTTGACGGTGATGGCGCCGTTCTTGACGACGGCCGTGATCGGAGAACCTTCGGCGATCTCGTTCTCAGGCGCTCCGGAGAAGGTGGCGATACCGTTTTCGTCGACCTCCGTGACCGAGAATTCAGTCATATTGCCGTCAGCATCGAAAACATAGATGAAATCATCTGTGGTAAAATTGACGGCGATGCCTTCCTCTCCTTCTTCAAGGGAAAGGCGGGTCAAGGGTTCAGTATCGGCGATACAAGCTTTGAGAGTGATGGTTTTTTCCCCGGATTGTAACTCGGGAGCCATGTCGTGGATAGAACATCCAGTGAAGGCGGCTGCCAGAATGGCCAGCGCGAAATGAAGATGATGTCTCATGGTGATGTCCTCCTTTAATCTTCGGGTTCTTGGTCATAGTCGCCACCCCACTCAAGATCAGGGCTGGCATTGGGAGAAACATCACAGATGCGCCGGTGTGCTTCAATTTTGATCAGCCTCACGGCTGGCGCAAAATACGCCCCATCGTTCTGGGGGGGGGCGCTAAGTTGTTTAGTGTAAGCCATTTTCATGATATAAATAGTGTAATTTCCAATCAATCCAAAAACCAAGATACAAAATTATGAAATCTGGAATAGAATCGCAAATCATTGATATTGGCCAGTGCTTGCGTTGTAGCGCTGGGGCTGGAGGGCGCGGATGTTCTGGTCGAGCCAGGCAATGCGCAGGATGTAGTCGCTACGGAGCCGGGCGGCGGCTGAAGGCTGGTCTTTCAGCCGGAACTGGTCCTGGTTGTGCTTGTAGGCCAGGGCGTTGTATTCCAGCATCTTGTCAATGAACTCGGGGATTCTGTCCAGGCGGGGTTTATAGAGGGCCCAGCGTTCCTGCAGGCGGGCGACGAAGACCGGATCCTCAAACATGTACTGGTACCAGGTCGCCCGGTAGCCGTACCAATACCCGTTGTCATAACCGGGCTCTCCGCCCCGCAGGCGCACGAACCACCCGTAGGGCCAGGTTTGAGGTACGTTGAATTCCGACTGCATGTAGTCGGCACCGCCGAAGGCCCGGTCGAAGTCCCAGACCATCGGCATGAAGAGCTGGGTATCCTTGTCCTTGGCGAAATAGGTGGACAGGCGCATGTTGCCGTCGATGTTCATCGTGACTTCATGCACGATGTAATTTTGGATCCAGGAGTCCAGCTCGATGTAGGCCCGGTAGCTGTCGTCACCCGTGAAGGCGCGTTCCTGCAGTTTCTGCTCCACCTGGTTGAAACAGTCCTGGATATACTTCTGCTGGGCTGCATCCGGTTCGTCCGGGTCCTTGTATTTGATTTTCTTGTAGAAATGGCCGGAACGGAAATAGCGGTCGTTGTCATCCTTCCCGTCCAGTTCGAGCAGATAGCCGCCGTCCGTCTGTCCGGCGGCAACCGGCGTGATGGGGATCTTGTTGTCCCGGTCCGCTTCCTTGTGCTCGACCAGGTAATAGAGGCCCTGGTAGGAACCGTTGAAATAGACTTCCGCCATCCTGTATTTGGGCGTCCAGGGCATTGAGACGAGGCGGGAAATCCGCAAGGCGACCGCCGTGCGCAGCAAGGTCGGGTCTCCATGGTCGGCAAGGAGGATCCAGTCTTTGTCCCCTTTCATGCCGAAAACTTTCGAGTGGACATCCAGTTTGATGCGGTAAGATGGTTTGGTCCATTTGTAGTCGTCCCAGGTCGTGTTGCCGCGGCCGCGGATCTGCATCTTCCCGGCAGGGACTTCGGTCACGTCGGAGTACATCTTGGCCGGGTCGCAGAAGCGGATCGTGCCGCCTTTGTAGCTGGTCTTGGAAGTGACGCGCTGTCCGTCGTCCGACGTGATGTAAATGGCGGGGAAATCCTCGATCCGGCCGACTTTGTTGTAGCCGGGCCAGGCCGGTACATCCGCGCCGGTATCCGCCCAGCGGTCCGAGGGTTGCGGTTCCGGCTCCGGTGCAGGTTCGTCACCAGGTACGGTCAGAAAGCAGACGGCCCGGAATCCTCCGTCGTTGGAGATCGCCGTGATCTGTGCTTTCCCGCTTGCAAGCGCGGTGACCAGCCCTTCTTGGACGGTCGCTACGGCACGGTTGTCCGTCGTCCAACGTACGGTGGGGTCGGTGGCGTTGTCCGGGAGGACGGTCAGCTGGAGCTGGCTTGTCTGGCCCGGTTCCAGCGTCAGTTCCAAAGGGCGGAGGGAGATTCCCTTGACCGGAATATCGGGTTCTTCCTCGATGATGATGTCGGGCTGGCAGGCCGGGAGAGCGATGGACAGGATCAAGAAAGAGATCAGGAGCGGGAGTATGGAGCGGAAGGTTATTATTTTCATAGCCTGCAAAATTAACAATTATCAGCCATTCTCGGGAAGTATTCTTTTTGTTTCTTATCGGAAACGCCTATTTTTGTCTGTTAAATCTTAATACAGGTCATGAAGAAGTGTTTTCTTTTGCTGGTCGGCGGCCTGGCTGCCGCGGCCGTTTTGTCTGCGCAGCCCCGCTTGCGCGAAGATAATATTCCGGAGATCATCCGGGCGATGTCTCCGGAGGAAAAGGCCTGTCTGGTCGTGGGCTACAACAATGCCTACGCCGGATATGATCCGGGTCTGCCCGGGACGGCCGGACTGACTTTTCCGATGCCGGAATACGGGATCCCTTCGATCGTCATGATGGACGGGCCGAGCGGCGTGCGGCTTGAGTCGGACTGGCACGATGGGACGTCCCATTTCACGACCTGTTTTCCGACCGGCCTGCTGACGGCGGCTTCCTGGGACCGGACCGTGGCCGCCCGGGTGGGGCAGGGGATTGGTGAAGAAGCGCTGGACATGGGAGCGGACGTGCTGCTCGGACCCGGCATGAACCTGCTCCGTAATCCGCTGAACGGTCGCAACTTCGAGTATTTCTCCGAGGATCCCGTCCTGAGCGGGCGGATTGCCGCGGCTTATATCAACGGCCTGCAATCCGTCGGAGTTGGCACTTCGGCCAAGCATTTCGCGGCCAACAGTCAGGAGACCAACCGCCTGGACGGGGATTCGCGGATGAGTACACGCGCGCTTCGCGAGTTGTACACCCGTGGCTTTGAGATCTGCCTGCGGGAGTCTGAGCCCTGGACCGTAATGGCCTCGTACAACCTGTTGAACGGCGAGTATACGCAGGAGAGTTACGGTCTCCTGACGCAGATCCTGCGCAAGGACTTCGGCTATCAGGGTCTGGTCGTTACCGACTGGACCGGGAAGCGGAATACGCCGAAGCAGCTCCATGCCGGCACTGATCTCTTTATGGGCGGAGCCCGAAACCAGACGGATCACATCCTGGTCAGCCTGGGGGACGGGACGCTTGAGATGGCCGATCTGGACCGGGCGGCGGCCCAGGTGCTCAAACTGATCGTCAAGACACCCGCCTTCCGGGGACACAAAGCCTCCCTGCAGCCTGATCTGGAGGGACATGCCGCCCTGGTGCGTGCTACGGCAGCGGAGGGAATGGTGCTTCTCAAGAACCAGTCCACCCTGCCCTTGTCTCCTTGCCGGGCGGCGCTGTTCGGCGTTCATTCCTATGATCTGATTCCCGGTGGCAACGGGGCGGCCTATGTCAGCTGCCGGGGTCTTTCCCAGTTGGATGATGCGCTGCGGGAGGCGGGATTCGGCACGGATGCGGATCTGGACCGCTTGTATGCGGGATATGCGGCTTTCGCCGATGCTGACATCGCGCTCAACCACAAGGTCCATGTCCATGTCGGTAAGGCCCAGACGCCGGAGCTGGAGATCACTCGCGGCTTGATCGAGTCGGCGGAAAAGCGTTCGGATATGGCTATGATCACCCTGGGGCGTACTTCCGGTGAGGCGCGGGACCGGATCCTGAACCGGGATTTCCTCCTGCAGGAGAATGAAGTCTTGCTGGTGGAGAACGTCTGTGAAGTGTTCCACGCTGCGGGCAAGAAGGTCGTCGTCGTGCTGAACATCTGCGGGCCGGTCGAGACCGCGTCCTGGAGTTATCTGCCGGATGCCATCTTGTGCGCCTGGCTGCCGGGTGAAGAAGGAGGCCATTCCATCGTGGATGTGCTGACGGGCGCCGTCAATCCTTCCGGACGACTGCCGATGACCTTCCCGCTGGATTATTTCGACATCGCCGGGGCGGAAGATTTCCCCTACAATTTCATCAGCGGCAAAGCCAACGAGAGTGTCGTCCATCCGGAGCGGCGCGCTCTTCCTTTGAAGAACCTGGCTTATACGGACTATACGGAGGATATTTTCGTGGGGTATCGCCATTTCCTGACCGCCGGTCGGGAAGTCGCATATCCTTTTGGTTTCGGCCTCAGTTATACGTCCTTCGCCTATTCAGACGCTTCGGTCCGGGTCCAGGGAGACCGGGTCCTGGCGTCCGTGACCGTCACCAATACCGGCAGCGTTGCCGGCAAGGAGGCCGTCGGCGTCTATGTCTCGGCTCCGCTCGGCAGTTTCGCGGAGAAGCCGGAACGCGAGTTGAAGGATTTCGCCAAGACACGCCTGCTTGCTCCGGGCGAATGTGAGACGCTCTCGTTCTCTTTCCCGGTCCGCGACTTGGCCTCGTTCCGTTCGGACTTGTCCCGCTGGGAGGTGGCCAAAGGTCAGTATCGCGTCTGTTTCGGCGCGGAAGCCGGGCGGGCGCAAACGGAACGGACCTTGACGATCTCCCGGGGCCGGAACTATGGGGCTGAACGGGCTTGCGAGCCCCGTTAGTCTTCCCATCTCGTCTTTATTATTGCCTTATGGAAGTTATACAGAGTTTTACCATAGACCACACCCGTCTCAAACCGGGTATCTATGTCTCACGTCGGGACCGGGGATTCACCACATTTGACTTGCGGATCACGGAACCCAACCGGGAGCCGGCCGTCGCACCGGCCGCCATGCACAGTCTGGAACACCTGATGGCGACCTGGTTCCGCAACAGCCAGGCCAAGGACGATGTCGTATATGTAGGTCCCATGGGATGCCTGACGGGGATGTATATCATTATGACGGGGACCTATACCGTCGAGGATATGCGGGCCCTGGCCGTGGAGTGCCTCAAGTGGATCCTTGACCAGGAAGAGGTGCCGGCGACGACTCCGGAAACCTGCGGCAACTGCCTGCTCCACGATTTGCCCATGTGCCAGTGGGAAAGCCGTCGCTACCTCGACCGTCTGGAGCACGATTTCCACAGCGAATATACGACACTCCAAGTTGTCCTTGAAGATGGCAAAGTGTTTGCCGATGCATAGAGCGGGGGCTGGAGCCTGTACGCCGGTTACAGGTACTTTCCGGTGATGCTGTCGCTGTTGGCCGCGACCTCTTCGGGTGCGCCGGTTGCAACGATGCGGCCACCCTGCACACCGCCGCCCGGACCCATATCGACAATATAGTCCGCGCTGCGGATTAGGTCCAGATCGTGCTCAATCACGATGACCGTGGCACCGCTGCCGATAAGGGTACGGAAGACGCCCAACAGCGTCCGTACATCAAGCGGATGCAGGCCGATCGTGGGCTCGTCGAAGACAAATAGGCTGTCCTCCTGGCCCCGTCCCATCTCGCTGGCAAGTTTGAGCCGCTGGGCTTCACCGCCCGACAGCATGGGTGTCGCTTCTCCCAGCGTGAGATAGCCAAGCCCCAGGTCATGAAGCACTTGCAGGCGGTTGCGCACAATAGAAAGGTCGGCGCACTCTTCCAGCGCCTCATCCACGGACAGGGCCATCAGTTGTGGCAGCGACAGTCTTCCTTTTCGCCGGATCCCGAAGGCCTCGCGTCCATAGCGCGAACCGTGGCAGTCAGGGCAGGGTATATCCACGTCAGGGAGAAACTGTACGTCCAGGCTGATGCTGCCCGTGCCGTCGCAGGTGGAGCAGCGCAGTCGTCCGGTATTGTAGGAAAAATCTCCGGCTTTCCATCCGCCATCCTTTGCCGCCTGCTCCCGGGCATAGACCTTTCGCAGTTCATCATGGATATTGGCATAGGTCGCCACCGTGGAGCGGACGTTGATGCCGATGGGGGTCGCGTCGATGAGTTTTACCTGGCTTATCCCATTCGCCTTTAGGTCAATTACGTGCGCAGGAAGCCCCTCTCCGGCGACAGCGGCTCTGAGTCCGGGGATCAGGCTTTCCAGGACCATTGTGGTCTTGCCCGAGCCGGAGACGCCGGTGACCACCGACAAGCGTCCTTTCGGGAAAGCGACCTGAAGGGGCTGCACCGTGTGGATGGCTCCGGTGCTCATGCAGATGCTCCCAAGCGCGAAGAGGTCATCCTGCCGGGGCGCAGGCTTCAGCCTGCCGTGCAGGTAGGGCCCGATGCGGGAGGCGGGGTTTTTCTCCAATTGTGCGACTGTGCCTTGGGCGATGATGGTTCCGCCTTTGGTCCCGGCTTCCGGGCCCAGTTCGATGATCCAGTCCGAATGGTTGAGCACTTGTGTGTCATGGTCCACGAGTACGACCGTATTGCCGTCGGCGACAAGGTCGTCCATCACGCCCGTGAGCCCTTCCAGGTTCACGGGATGCAGACCGATGGACGGCTCGTCCAGGACGTACAGGACCCCCGTTGTCCGGTTGCGCACGGCCCTTGAGAGCTGCACCCGCTGGCGCTCTCCGGTGGAAAGCGTGGCTGCAGCGCGGTCCAGCGTGAGGTAAGACAGTCCTAAATCCACGAGGCGGCGGGCCGTATCGTGGAACGATTCGCAGATCCGCTCGCCCATGGGGCGCATAGGCTCCGGCAAGGAAGCCGGCACGCCCCGGACCCATTCAATCAGCTCGGCGAGCGTCATTTTGCAGGCATCCGCGAGGTTGATTCCCCGCAGCAGCGGGGCCCGGGCGGCTTCCGACAGGCGCGTCCCGCTGCAATCCGGGCAGATGTCTTCCCGGAGGAACTTCTCCACACGTTTCATCCCGCTCTCGTCCTTGACTTTCGCAAGCGCGTTTTCCACGCTATAGACAGCGCTGTAGTAAGTGAAATCCATCTCGGCGAAGCTATTGGTCTTTTCGTTTTTATAGAGGAAATGCCGCTTTTCGGCCGGTCCGTGATAGACGATTTCCTTCTCTTCTGGGGTTAAATCCTTGAAAGGCACATCGGTACGCACACCCATTTCGCGGGCGATATCTTTCATCAGCGACCACATCAGCGTGCCCCAGGGAAGGACAGCTCCTTCGTCGATGGTGAGGTTCTCATTGGGCACGAGCTTGGATTCATCGACGGTGCGGACGATGCCGGTTCCGGAGCAGCGGCGGCAGGCGCCTTCGCTGTTGAAAGCCAGTTGCTCGGCTCCGGGGGCATAGACCCTTTCGCCGCAGACGGGGCAGAAAATGGGCTGTTCGGCCGCCACGTCCAGGGTGGGCTCCAGGTAATGACCGTTGGGACACCGATGGCTGGCCAGACGGGAGAACATCAGGCGCAGGCTGTTCAGCAGCTCCGACAGGGTTCCGAAAGTGCTCCGGATGCCCGGAACGCCAGGCCGCTGGTGAAGCGCCAGGGCGGCGGGGACATAGCGTACATCGTCAGCCAGCGCCCGCGAGGCCTGCGTCATCCGGCGGCGCGTATAGGTGGACAGGGACTCGAGATAGCGGCGCGAGCCTTCGGCATACAGCACGCCGAGGGCCAGTGAGGACTTCCCGGAGCCGGACACGCCCGCGATGCCCACAATTTTCCCGAGCGGGATATCTACGTCAATGTGTTTGAGATTGTTGGCGCTTGCGCCCCGTACCTCTATATGATCAGCCATATTATTTTCGGATTTGTCCATGACAGGCAGGCAGTTTCGTTTCATTTGCCATCGTGCAAAGGCAGGTCATCGTTTGTGATGCCTGCCTTCATCAGACGCTTGCGGTCATAGACCTTCTTTGACTTGTGGAGCACCGACCTCATCGAAACCGGCCTTCCGTGCCCGGCAATCTCTTCGAGCCTTGCCGCCCTGCGGTTCGCGAGCATAAAGTCCGCTTCCGTCATCCGCAGCTTCTTCATTTTCTTCTTAGGTTTCATTGTGAATGAGTTTGGTTTCAGACCTATTGATGCAAAAACCGTGTCAATTGTTGCCCAAAGAATCGCCACATTTTGGGATTGATAGACCATCAGATACTTGCGAAATTTATATTCAGAAAACAAAAGTAACTCAATATGGAAAAGATTTTATTGAAATGGTATTCGGCGGTAGGAATGGGCCTGTTATACATGGCGACTGTTTTCGCTGCTTGTTTCTTCGGTTTTATTGGCCCGGCCTGCTGGGCATTCTTCCCGGTTGTTGCCGCTCTGCTTGGGTCAGGTGCTTTCTTCTGGCTCTCAGCCAGATGGCAGAAGTTCGGTGTGGGAACTTTTGCCGCATTGTTGGTATGCCTGTTCTGCCTGGCAACCGGTGAAGCCGCCGGCTTTCTTTCCAAAGCCATCATTGTTGCCGGGGGCATCATTGCCGATGTGGTAAGACTGCTCGTTGGCAACGATTCAAAGAAAGGTCTCTATGCAGCCTATCCCTTCCTTGCCATCGGCAATATCGGCTGGATTGTGAACCTCTGGACCCGTCCTCAGTGGTACCTTGACGGAGCCGTGGAAGAAATGGGCCGGGCGTATGCCGACGGCATGATAAAACTTCAGAATCCCGCTACGCTCTGTCTCTGCATCATTCTGACCGCAGCCGTTGCAGTTCTCGGCATCTGGCTCTGCGGAAAAGTTGACAAGAAATCGGCAAAACTCTTGAAATAATGGGGCTTCTCAGTAAAATCTTCAGCAACACCCGTAAGCCGGAAGGCTTTTGGGGCAAGATGATGGTGGCAGGCATGAATGGCGGCTTCCATGCCGAAATGGCTTCCTGGGGCCTGGACTTCGGCAATGTTCCCGCCGAAGGGGAAATCCTGGACATCGGCTGCGGCGGCGGTGCCAATTTGAAACGGCTGATGCAGCGCAGCCTTAAAGGAAAGATGACCGGCGTGGATTATTCTCCGGTCTCCGTGCAGAAATCGGCCAAGGTAAACGCCGCCGCCATCAAAGAGGGCCGCTGCCAGGTCCTTTCGGCCAATGTCGCTCAGTTACCTTTTTCCGATGATACCTTCTCAATGGCCACAGCCTTCGAGACCATCTATTTTTGGCCAGACATTGAGAAATCTTTTGCCGAAGTGCGCCGCGTGTTGGTTCCGGGAGGTAAGTTCCTTATCGTCAACGAAGAAGACGGCCTTTCCGGAAACAACGAAAAGTGGGAGAAGATAATCGACGGCATGCACACTTACACGCCGGACGAAGTCAAAAAGCACCTCGCAGCCGCCGGATTTCAGAATATCAAAATTCATCGCAATGAACCCAAACACTGGCTCGCCGTAACTGGCGTAAAATAGCACCTATGAAACCAAACTATAAGAATTGGATGCCCAAGGGCATGGTTCTGAGCTTTGCGGCGGCCGCCGCCGTCTGCCTTATGATAGCACTGTTTATCCAGCCGGGCTGGCTGCGGATTCTGTTCCTTATCGCTGCCGTCATCCTGGCTTTTGTAACGCTCTGGATGACAATGCTGTACCGCGCATTTTCCTACAACGGCAACCGGCAGATGTCCCGCCAGATTATAGAGGGCGTGGCCGAATACGTCCGCCTACCTTCTGCCGGACGCGGCCTGGATGTGGGATGCGGCAGCGGCGCTCTCGCCATTGCGGTCGCGAAGCGCAACCCCGAGGCTTCGATGGTCGGCATCGACCGCTGGGGAGTAGAATACGCCTCCTTCAGCAAGCGCCTCTGCGAGGAAAATGCCCGTGCCGAAGGTGTGGAAGCGCTCACTTCATTCGCCCAGGGAAATGCCATGAAGCTGGATTTTCCGGACGAGACATTCGACGCTGTCACCTCCAACTACGTCTATCACAACATCCCCAGCCGGGACCGCCAGGCCATCCTTCTGGAAACGCTCCGCGTCCTGAAAAAAGGCGGCACTTTTGCCCTGCACGACATCTTCTCCAAAGCCAAATACGGCGACATGCTCTCCTTCGTGCAGAAACTCAAAGAGATGGGCTACGAGAAGATGGAACTCATCCCCACGGACAACGGCCGCTTCATGACCAAGTGGGAAGCCACCTGGATGGCCCTTTCGGGGTCGGCAATTCTCGTCGGGAAGAAATAATCAGACCGATTTCGAGCGTTCCCAGACCTCTCCCTTACGGTGCCGGATGAAGCAGAAGTCACGCATCTGCCCGCCCTGGCCAAGGGTTCGGGTACGCTTGAAGTCGATGTTGTGGAGGTTCCCGTAGTTGATGATGTCACTGCGGCAGAACGTCGGGTCGGAACGTTCCAGCAGGTTCCGCTTGCCGAATCCATACTGGTACAGGCAATCCAACGTTTCGAAATGGTAATACTCCTTGGGGTCTTCGGGGGGCCAGACGTACTTCCAGCCCTTGCCGGAACCGTACTTGAAGCCAAGCGGTATGATTATGCGCATCACGCTCATGAAAAACAGCCCGGCCATAAAGAAATCGATAAAGCCGAGCCAGAATCCGGGCCTACGCGTGTGCTTGAATCTCATAGTGCGTAATCCAATCTCATTATCTTCACAGGGCGTTCATCTCCACGATAAAGATTACTGAGCATATTGGTCTCTCCAGTATCCCTGAAGCCACATTTTTCCATCACCCGACCGGATGCCGGATTGTCCACAAAAAAGTCACCCCAAAGAGTTTGGAACCCTTTTGTATTGAAGCACCAATTAATCATGGAGCGAAGAGCTTCGGTGCAAAGTCCTTGATTCCAGTGCGGCTTGGCTATCCAATAACCCAGCTCTGCATCTTCCGGGCCGATTTCTATATTGCTCTCCGATGCATTGTGATACCCCATACAGCCTATGGGCTCACCAGTCTCTTTCAGCACCAGCGCCCACGTGTGTCCGTTGGAGAAGATGTCTCGGATTACAGTGCGACTTTCCTCTACTGACTGATGCGGCGGCCATCCGGCCCTCGGCCCCACGTCCGGGTCCGATGCATACTTGAAGAGAACCTCTGCATCAGATTCCATCCAAGGCCGGAAGCGAAGACGCTTAGTCTCAAACAGAGGAACCATTTTTTCTATGACTATCAAGTTTGATAGAATTGATAATCCTTCCGCATGCCACACCTTCCCGTCTCGCCGAGAAGAAATCGGGTGTGGTAAAGGTGTCAATTCCGCACCACTGAATGTTCCCGGCCTGCACCCCAGCACTCTCCAGCAGCCAGACATTGGCTTTCCATAGGTCGATATGATGTCCACCGGACATCGGCGTCCCATCACCCGGGCCCCGGAACGACCAGATCTCCTCCATCGGAAAACCGGCATTCTTGAAATGCTCGGCCACCTCTTCGCCCACCTGAAAACTCTCCGGGCCGATGGAAGGGCCAACGGCAGCCACAAGGTCCTCAACCTTGCATCGGAACTGCTGTTCCATCACGTGGATGGCCTTCTGCGCGATATGCAGTACCGTCCCTTTCCACCCGGAATGCACGGCCGCCACTACTCGCTTTACGGGATCATAGAGCAATATCGGCACACAGTCCGCAGTCCTTACCCCAATTGCTACATCAGGGAGGTTTGTTACGAAAGCATCGTAGCCCTCCAACTGCTCCCGTGTATAGTCCGGCCGGTCAATCACCGCCACCTTCCCGTCATGCACCTGATGCCCCTGGATTACGGGATACGGAAGCACACTGTCCCTCCGTGTGGAAAAAGCCTCCACACCATCTCCCAGGTCATATTTCAACAGTTCCGGAAACATAACGCGAATATAGCAAAAAACACCTGACTCTCAAAGCCCCGCACGTTTCTGCCGACTTGCCAGCGCAGCTGTCAAGTCCACTGGAGCTCCCCGCGCCAGGGACCTATGTGTCGGCACACGCACCCACAGCCAGACAGCCGGAGATGAGCCCTTCAGGCATCATCTCTGTCCGCCCGGCTCCTATATCTCTGAAAATGATTATCTTTGCGTCATGACGAACAGACAAAGAAAAGAACTCCTCAAGGCACAGCAGGGAGAATTGGATGCCGTTCCCATGTATAACGCGCTTGCCGATGTAGCAAAACATGAACGTGACAAGGAAACCTTCCGGCAACTGGCCAAAGAAGAAGGCCGGCATGCCTCTGTCTTTCATGCCTATACGGGCGAAGTCCTTCAGCCAAAGATGCTGAAAGCCCGTCTGCTGCCGATTCTTTATAAGATAGCTGGCCGGAAGATTCTCTATCCGGTCATTGCGAAGTTTGAGTACAATGCCGCCAGGGGCTATGAGCACCTCATCCCGGACTTCCCGGAAGTAGCCTCTGTCCGCGACGATGAAACCCGTCACGGAGATACTGTCAAAGCCCTTTTAGACTAGGCTCATCTTAATATGGGGGATTCCGTCCAGCATAAACGGCTCGGATGATTGCCGGAATCCCACCTGCTGGTAGAAACCTCGTGCATACTCCTGCGCTTCAAGGTCGATTCTCTTGGCTCCAAAGTGCTCCTTTGCGGCATCAATCCCGGCAAGCATGATTTGCTTGCCATAGCCCTTGCCCCGCACGGTTGTGATGACCCGGCCGATGGAAACTTCCTCCAGGTGCGTACCCGCCGGGCAAACCCGGCATAGTGCGACGATTCTGTCATCTTCCGTGAGCCAGAGATGGATGGCAGGCTGGTCATCGTAATCCAGGTCCTGATACACACAGTCCTGCTCCACGACGAAAACGTCATTGCGAATCCGCAGGAACTCATACAGCTCCTGTGTGGTTAATTCCGAGAACCATTTCTTATGAAGGATTAGTGCCATCGCACAAAAGTACTCATTTTTCGTGATATACTCAATCCAAGGATCGGGGGGCGGTCGAAAAACACTGTGCTTTTACAATAAAATTCGATGGGACTTCTGCGGGTTTGTCGCTGGAGCGGAATTCGAACAGGCCGACGAAAAGGACCCCGTTATTGTCCCTATAGGGCATAATGTCATCCTTGACAATGACAATCTTCTGGAAGGAGTCATCAATGCGTTTGAACGAATTCAGTTCCTGCTCACGCTTTTCTTCGGTTTCGATCTCGTATGCCGACTGAATATAGTATTTCTCGTTCCCGTCAGTAGCAATGAAATCAACCTCATACTGCCTGTATTCAGACTTCCCATAGACCATTTTACGGCGCTCAACGACACCTATGTCCACAGGTCATTGATGCTTTCCTGCCGATCCTGAAAGAATTCCCATATCTGAGGTCATTAACTTTTTTGCAATGTTCCACAAAACTGGTATTCTTGGTTTGACTTTAGTCGTAATCAAAAACGTATAAAAACAAACTATTACCGTTACAAAGTTGTGTCTGATTTTGTGTACGTTTATCCAACACATCGCGGGCCTATAAAAAACGATGACAAAGAACTAAGGCCTCAAAAGACAGAGGATCTTCTACAAATATACACTTTTTGCGCGAGTTTTCCAACTACCTAAAGGTGAGAAGCAGGAGCAGTTCATACCGCCCCCTTTCATAGGAATACGGGAATACTCATTTGGGCTAAATTGATAAATTATTTCTTGGTTTAGCCCAAATGAATCATAAAAATCGTTATCTTTGAGAAAAGCTAAATTAGTTATGCATATCATAGGTAGAAAAGAAGAAGTTGCCGAATTAAAGCGGTATATGGAATCAGATAAAGCCGAATTCATCGCAGTATATGGTCGTCGTAGAGTTGGAAAGACCTTTCTCGTCAGCACATACTTCAATGATTCGTTCGCATTCTCGGCAACAGGTATCCTCGGCGGAAAGTTCAAGGACGAGATAGAGGCTTTTGGAGATGCGTTGGTTGATTATGGCTTTATGGGAGATGCCCCCAAAAATTGGAGAGAAGCATTTCGCGCCCTGAAATCTCTATTGTTGAGTAAATTGTCGGAGGGGACACGCTGCGTAATCTTTCTTGATGAACTGCCATGTTTCGCAACGCGTAATTCGGGTTTTGTTAAGCAGTTGGACCATTTTTGGAATGATTGGGCTTCCAAACATCCTGAGATTTTCCTCATTGTTTGCGGCAGTGCCACATCATGGATAGTCAGAAACCTGATTGACAACAAAGGAGGTCTGCATGACAGGATAACGCACGAAATGCACCTTTATCCATTTACTCTTGCCGATACAGAGGTGTACCTCAAGTCAGTGGGTGCTGAATGGGATACTCTTACCGTAGTTCAGGCATATATGATTCTTGGCGGAATACCATATTATCTGAGTTTGCTAAATCCGGAGCTTAGCCTTGCCCAGAATATCGACGCTCTGTTCTTCTCTCGGAAAGCCGAGTTGAAGAAAGAATATAATCGCTTGTACAAGTCTCTATTTACCAATCCGGAAAGATATATGGATATAATCAAGGCCCTGGCTGATACACGAAAGGGACTTACAAGGTCTGAGATAGCTGAGAAACTGAAAATAGAGAACAATGGCCATTTGTCAGATATGCTGGAAGACTTGGTGAATTGTGATTTTATTCGTCTCTATAATATCAAGGTCAAAAAAATAAGCGCGACCGGAGGGATTTATTGCCTGACGGACTTTTATTCTATTTTCTACCATGAGTTTGGAAAAGCCAGAACGACCGACACGCAATACTGGACTAAAACACTGGAATCTCAGGTGCAAAGCACATGGTGGGGGCTTGCTTATGAGAGGGTGTGTCAGGCTCACATGCCGCAGATTTTGTCAGCACTTGGTGTGCCTTCTGTCAGGACAGAGTATTATTCCTGGCGCGGGAAAAAAGATCCGGATTCAAAAGAGCGGAATGTGCAGGTGGATATTATCATTGAACGAGCCGATCGAATCATTAATCTTTGCGAAGTAAAATATACATCTGAAGATGAATATGAATTGACCGCAGAGGATAAAGGCAAAATCCAAAATAGAGTTTCCAAGTTCAGGAAGGAGACTGGCACCAAGTATGGAATTGTACCAACTCTTCTGACTACGTATGGACTAAAGTCTGGAATCAATAGCGGAGCGGTCAAGCGTACCATCACAATGTTTGACTTATTCAAATAGTCAATTGGGCTAAAACGATGATTTTTGCATTGGTTTAGCCCAATTGAAATGTGTCAATGGTTTAACAGGATGTAAGACAAGTTAATGACCCCATGACTTACGAAGAGCTTCTGGCTGAAAACCTTCGATTGCGAGCGCGAATCCACGAGTTGGAGCAGGAGAATGCCCGCTTGAAAGGTTATGGTTCTTCGTTGTTGTATGAGCCGGAGCCGCCCCAATATAACAGCAGACTAATACAGGCAGAACGGAACAGAGAAGCGGAAATCCAACGCCGTTTAGACATCTTCCGTGGTTTGTTCCGAGGTCGGGAAGATGTGTTTGCGCAGCGTTTCGTTTCCAAAGTGGGTAAGGCTGGTTATCAACCGGTATGCAAGAACAGGTGGTCGGACGGGTGTGTAGAGCACAAGCGAAAGTGTGAGGGTTGCCCTTTCAGGGAGTTTATCCCGCTCGACGAGGTGATTATTCGCAGACATCTGGATAAAGAGGCAAAGGAGACAGATGTCATCGGCATTTATCCTATCCTTGAGGACAACATGGTTTACTTCCTCTGCGCCGATTTCGATGACAAGAACTGCGAGTATGGCTACCAGGACGATGTCCTTTCGTATGTTCGTGTCTGCAAGGAATGGGATGTTCCTGCATACATCGAGCGTTCGCGTTCTGGAAAAGGGGCACATGTATGGATCTTCTTTGATGATCCGGTATTAGCTGCGGACGCCCGAAGATTAGGCTTCGCTATCATCGGTGCCGCCATGGAACGCAATGTCCGTCTGGATATGAAATCCTACGACCGATTCCTGCCGAATCAGGATTTCTTGCCGAAAGGCGGCTTCGGAAACCTGATTGCGCTCCCATTGCAGGGCTTGGCCCGAAAAAGTGGCAACAGTGTTTTTGTGGACGAGGACTTTGAGGCTTATCAGGACCAATGGTCTCTTTTATCATCGGCAAGGAAACTCACTGTTGCGGAGTTTAAAGCCATTCTGGCAAATCACGCGTATCAGATAGAGTTGTCCTCGTCATCGGAGACCAAACCATGGGATACGCCGAAGCCGGACCGCATTTCATTTGAAGATTTCTTCGGCCCCGTCAAACTTGTTCGGGCGAATGGGGTTTATGTGCTGATAAAGAGCGTTTCTGGAAAGGTTCTCAGGCATCTTAAAGGGCTGGCCTCTTTCCAGAATCCCAAATACTATGAGCTACTTAACGCCAGGAAGCCGCTATATCACACGCCATCCCTCGTGACCTGTTATGAGATGACGGAAGATTACCTTAAACTGCCAAGAGGATGCGAGGACGCCGTGATAGAACTGCTTCAAAGCAATTTCTCGGCGTGGGAAGAGGATGACCAGACCAACGCGGGAAGGCCAATAGATGTTTCTTTTTCCGGAGAACTTCGCCCGGAGCAGGAGGAGGCCGTCCAAAGACTGCTCTCATACAATAACGGAGTGCTCGCAGCGACCACCGCTTTCGGAAAAACGGTTGCTGTAATTGGAATGATTGCAAGACGAAAGACTATTGGTTCATTCCAAGGCCCTGCTGGAACAATGGAAGGAAGAGATTGAAAAGTTCTTGATTATCAATGAATCAAAACCCGAATCAGAAAAGAAGAAAGGACGGGGAAGAAAAAGGGCGTTCTCTCCTGTCGGCCTACTGGACGGGAGCCGGAATACGCTGCACGACATCATAGATATTGCCGTGTTCAATTCCGCGTTGTCGGAGGAAGGCGTCAAGCCATTTGTCCGAAACTACGGGATGGTGATAGCCGATGAATGCCATCATTCCGGGGCCATTGGCTATGAGCGTGTGCTGAAGTATGTTAATGCCCGATATGTGTATGGACTTTCGGCAACTCCCACCCGTCAAGACGGGATGACACCCATTGTGTTCATGCAGTGCGGTCCGATTCGATATAAGTCGGATGCGAAGGCGCAGATGTCCCGACAGTCTTTTAGCCGAGTTTTGATTCCGCGTTTTACTCCTTTTCGGGCGATAGAGGAGAACGGGAACTCCTTGCAATACCTTGGCGATTTAGCCAACGACCGTGCCAGGAATGACTTGATTGTGCAAGATGTTGTGGCTGAATTGAACGAGGGCCGGTCACCAATTATCCTGACAAAGCGGAAAGACCACATCTCCCTACTTGCCGATATGCTGGCTCCCTATTGCCGGAATGTGGTTCAGTTGATTGGTACTGCATCGGCTAAGGAGAAGCGGAAGGCGATGGATCGGCTCAAAAGTATCCCGGAGACGGAGCCACTTATAATCATTGCAACCGAGAAGTATGTGGGCGAAGGTTTCACTTATCCCAGGCTGGATACGCTCTTCATAGCCCTACCGGTTGCCTATCCGAATATTGTCCAGCAATATACGGGGCGTCTCCATCGGGATTATGAAGGCAAAACCGAGGTGCGTGTTTACGATTATATCGATATCCACGTCCCTGTTATTGCCAATATGTACGGCAAGCGACTGAAATGCTACGCGCCTATTGGCTATGCCCGGCAGATGACGGACGCTTTGGAACAGAATCCACAGGATATCGTTCTTGGCCCGGATACCTTCCTTCCGGTTCTAGTAGGCGACATTGAGGCGGCGCAGTCCTCGGTTGTCCTTTCTTGCGAGTCGGTTCAGTATATGAGAGGTACTTTAGCCAAGGCTCTGCAGGCTTTGGGCATACGTGGTGTCGAATGCTGTATTACTATCCGGAAGCCATCTTCTCGAGATGAAGATTTCATCAAAGTTGGGATTAAACTTGTTAAAACTGAGCGGCAACCTATCCGCGCGGCTATTATAGACCGTTCCTTGTTCTGGTTTGGCAGCATTGACCTTGCAGGGAGCCACCACAAAGAGGAGGATAATGTCATGCGCGTACTGGCCCCAGTGATTGCATCTGATATGCTGGGGTATATGACGGGAAGATGAGCGTTAGATTGTTTTTCGCGGAGTCTACCATTACTGTCTCTTTTTGGATTCTGTGTACGTTTATGTGTACGGATATGTGTCTGTTTATCGTGTGATATAATGCGATAAAATGCGACAATCAAAACAATGTTTCCTTAAATGACCTCAAAGAACTTATCCGGAAGTAAGACGTGCTTTTAAGTCCGTTCCTGCGCTCATGCGCCAAGGTACTTCCTCTACCAACAAAAATACGCATTTACATACTTGTCCGCATCACAATTATTTGCGACATTTGCAAAGCAACCCCACAGATAGTGAATGCAGCGCGTTCACAATTGATACAAAAGACTTATGAGAATAGAAAACAACATACTCATTGCCGAATGTACGGCCTATGATTTCAAGGGGGTACTTGAGCGGAGGAAGATTCGCAGTTGGCTCAAGAGTGTGAGCGCTTTTGCCGATACGGCAGGCGGCACGCTTTTCTTCGGCGTTGACGATGATGCAAAAGTCATCGGCGTAACCAATCCCCAGAAGGACCTTGAATTCATCAGTGAGAAGATTAATGCGCATCTTGACCCGGTGCCTGTCTATTCTTTGAATCCCATAACAACCCCGGAAGGACTGATTATCATCGTTCTCCAGGTTCCTGCCGGGATGCAGACGCCCTACTATCTGAATTTGGATGGCAAGCGCATCGCCAATGTGCGACGCGGAAATGAAAGCATTCCGGCAACGCCCCACGAGTTGTTCGAACTTGTCCTTCGGGGCAGCAATCGCAGCTGGGACTCTTTGGTCTCCAATGAACTTCGGGAGAAACACACTTTCAGCACCCTTGAGCGCGAATACAACCAGCGTTCCGGCTCCGTATGGGAAGAAGGTCTACTGAACTCCTTCGGCCTTGTCACCGACGACGGGCACCTCACGCACGCAGGCCTCTTGTTTGCAGACCGCTGTCCCATCGCCCAGTCCCGTGTATTCTGCACCAAGTGGAACGGAACCATCAAAACCGATGCTGTCAACGACTCCGAGTATCAGGGCAACCTGCTCCTGTTGCTGGACATGGCAAAAAACTTCATCAAGGCCAACACGGCGGTGCGCTGGTACAAACTCCTGGACTATCGGCTCAACCTTCCGGAATACGCCAAGAGAGCCATAGAAGAGATGTGCGTGAACCACCTCATCCACCGTGACTACAGCGAACTTGGTTCTGAAGTTGCCATCAATATTTATGATGACCGCATAGAAACCACCTCTCCCGGCGGCATAACGGACGGCTTTGACCCCATTCGTCTGGAACCGGAAAAAATTACCTCCAAGCGTCGCAACCCCATCATCGCTGAAGTATTCTCCCAGCGGCGCTACATGGAAAAGCGCGGCAGCGGACTGCGTAAGATTCTGGATGCCACGGCCCTTCTTCCTACCTACAAGCCGGAGCGCAGGCCGGTCTTCGAATCCAGCCGTGAATTCTTCTACACCACCATTCCCAACGCCAATTATGGGATGACGGATGCCGACTTCGCAAAACTCACCCAGAAAATTCACCCAGAGAACGGAGAATTCACCCAGAAAATTCACCCAGAGAAGTCACCCGGAGAAAGATGCGAAAACAAGCCGGAAGAAGATTGGCAAAACGGCTCAGGCCATCATCGATGCCATTGTTGCCGACCCAAAAATCACCCGCAAGGGCCTGGCAGAATTAATTGACAAATCTGAAGACACCATAAAATATCATCTTGCATCCCTGCAAGAGAGACAGATTATCGTACACATCGGCCCCGACTACGGCAGCTCCTGGAAAGTCCTCTTCAAAAAATAATATGCCATCAACCCAGCAAATAGTTTTCTTGAAACGATCCGGGGTATTCAAGCTATCGGACGATCTTGATCAGTTTGGATTTGATGATAAAAAGGGGCAATTCTACGTACGATTTCGTCAAGGTCAGAAGGTTTTACATTATAATCCTGAGAATGTTGATGTTGCCATGTTTAGCCGTCAATTGGAGCCGCCGTTTAGGATAAGGCGGAAATCAGACGGAGAGGTCTTCCATCATATTCTTGGTGTCCGTGTATTCCAAGGAAGGGAAAATCGTGCTTATAGAATCATATACGAGAATGGAAATGCAAAAAACTATCCCTCATCGTATCTATATATAGAAGAGCATATCGATGATAAGCGCTCAATCAATGTCTGGGAGTATCTCAATGAGGTAGCTAAGTACAATGTCATTCCGGTTGCTGATAAAGAGGAGAAGACCGTAAGCCTCGCAGACAAGTACAAAAAGATGGAGTTCGTTGTAAAGAACTCACTTTTAGAAGCTTATCTCAATATCGATACATACCCTGAGGATGCTGGTACTCCAAGTGCGCCTATTTTCCCCTTTGGATGTAATCGAAGTCAATACAAAGCAGTGCGCAATGCTTTGGAACACAAACTAAGTGTCATCCAAGGCCCTCCTGGTACCGGGAAAACGCAGACCATTCTCAATATACTATCCAATCTGTTGATTGCGGGCAAGACGACGGAAATCGTCTCAAATAACAATTCGGCTGTAGAGAATGTTAAGGAAAAGCTCCAATCTGCAGGGCTTGATTTCATTTGTGCACAACTGGGGCGTGTCAAGAATAAAAACGCCTTTATTGAGAGTCAGACCGGAGAGTATCCTGACGTTGAGTCTTGGAAACTTGAGAATGCAGGGGCAGTTCGCAAAGCGGCTGTTCAGTTATCCAGAGAAATGCAAGAGCTCTATGAGTGTCAAGAGCATCTTGCAATTGACCTCGAAAAGCTTGAAGCGTATAAACGCCAGATTGATTTATTCCCTAAGAAGGTCTCTTTGGAGAGGAAGTACTCATATAAGATTCTGCACAAGTATTTCCGTCTCTGCCAGCGGGATATGGAAAAGAAACATCGGCTATCATGGTTGACTCGCTTAAGACTACGTTGGCATCGAATCCCCGTTGAAGATGATATCGTTGATACACTTCAATACCTTCTCGTTGAATCAAAGATTGAATTGCTCGAATCAGACCGGAAGTTCCTTGAGGCAAGAACAAAGGATGCAGATGCCAAGAATGCCCGTTTGCGCGAATTGTCCATGCTGGTTTTGAAGGACTACTTGTATCAGGCATATGGGCGTCATAAAGTCAGAGCTAAGTTTGAGCCAGATGAACTCTATTTTAAGAGCAGGGATTTCCTAAAAGAGTATCCAGTAATACTGAGTACTACTTTTTCGGCAACATCTAACATCAACCCTGCATGCAAGTTCGATTACCTGATTATGGACGAGGCATCGCAGGTTGATATTGCGGCAGGAGCGTTGGCCCTCAGCTGTGCCGATAACGCAGTAATCGTTGGCGACCTCAAGCAACTTCCAAATGTGGTTGACTCCAAGACAGAAGAGGTAGTGAGTGCCATCTTCGCCAAGTACGGCATCAGTGAATCATACAGGTATTCTACGAACAGTTTCTTGTCCTCCATCTGCAGCCTCTATCCACAAATCCCAGAAACGCTACTCCGAGAGCATTACCGCTGCCATCCTCAGATTATTGGATTCTGCAGCAGGCAGTTCTATGGCGGGGAACTAATCCCCATGAAGAAAGATGAGTGCTCCTATGTTCCGATTCGTGTTATTCGGACAGTTCGGGGGAATCACGCAAGAGGCACAGTTAATAATCGGCAGATTGATGCCATTGTTCAGGAAATCATTCCATCGATAGAAGTAGAATTCAAAGATATCGGAATCATTGCGCCCTATAATGATCAAGTGGAAGCAATAAATGATTCATTGGAAGCACGTGGATACAATTATGTCGTCGCCACCGTTCATAAGTTTCAAGGCCGAGAGAATGATGCCATTATCCTCTCCACCGTTGATAATCAGGTAAGCGAATTCACTGATGACCCTCACCTGATTAATGTGGCGGTTTCGCGGGCAAAAAAGCAGTTTACACTTGTTGTTTCATCGGATGAGCAGCCGGACTCAAATATTCAAAACCTGATTGATTACATCGAGTATTATCAAGGTGGAGCACAGCAAAGTCAGATTTCGTCTGTTTTTGACTTGCTCTATGAAGAGAACAACAAGGAGCTTCTTCGCTTTTATGAAACCCATAAGAAAGTATCAGAGTTTGATTCAGAAAACCTGGCTTATTGGACTATTCAGGAAGTGTTCAAAGAGAGGGGCTGTGAACACCTCGGTGTCTTGATGCATTATCCGCTCCGGTACTTGATTACACCGAAATCTGAATTGACGGATGAACTGCGGACTTATGCGTCTCACTCTTGGACACACCTCGATTTCTTAATCTATGACACCGTTTCGCATAAAGCAAAGTTGGCCATAGAGGTTGATGGAACGCAGTATCACAAAGTAGATTCTGCTCAAGGGAAAAGGGATAGGGTTAAAGATTCAGTCCTTGCCGCTATCGGATTACCTTTGCTTCGACTCAGAACTGACGGATCCAGAGAAAAAGAGAAATTAGTATCTGCATTAGCTAAGAGTCAATAACAAAACTGCAGCTGTAACAAAAGAGCCCGTTTCCTTAAAAACGGGCTCAAAAATAGCTAACTATTTGATAATCAATCTAATATTCCTCTTCATTCCAGTTATGGTTCAGTGGGTGAAATGTATTTATTATCAGAGAGTTATGTTCGTCTTTGAAGGTCGGGGGTAGTCACTTGGGTAGTATGAGACTGGCCAAAAGCCACAAAATGACAGCATTCTATCCAAAATCACTATCCCAAGCTATTCTGACCCCAGTATGGCATCTCTAAGTTCGATGATTTCTTTGTCAGAAATGGTTTCTCTCTCTGACTTGTCATATACTGTCATCAGGGTAATATCCCTGTTGTCATCGTCGAGCATATAGTTGAATGTAATCACTCTGGCTCCGCCACTTTTCCCTTTTCCTTTACTTTTTATAGACATCCTGACCTTCCTGACACCACCTCCCAAATCAGCACCGGCAAGGGGATTTCCGGATATCTCATTTATAAAGACCTTTAAGTCCTCCGGAAAAGAAGGATACTTCTTTGTCAAGTGTTTTGCCTGTTTCAAGAACTCAGGTAAATATGAGATCTTGACCATATGTTATGCCGATTGAAGCGCTGCAAACAACTCCTCCACCCCAGGCAGATTCTCGCCTTTCTCCTGGGCTGACTTCAATTCCTTGAAGCTTTGCTCTATGCTCTTCAAGGTCTCCTGCTTTTCTGTCTGAGCAGAATATGTCCAGCCCATTCTTTTTGAAAGCTTTCGGAAGAAGGGCATATCATTCTTGGGGATATTTACATATACTCCATTAGCCATAGCGTACCTCCATTTTTGCAAATCTAATAAAGATAATCGACAAATCAAATACCGTATCTGACAGCATCCACTTCTGCCTGAATCTCTTCATCTGAAATACTGACATCTGTTGGACAGGAAGCGATGAACTTCTCGACAAGGTTCTCACTGGTCTGGAAACTCCACCCCATCTTCTCTGCAAGAGTAGAAAGGAAGGATACCTCTCCATTGGGAACTGTAAGTACAATCTGTGTCATACACTTAACTCTTTTTCTAGTCTATTTCAAAGGTATGCAATTTCAAAGAGAAAAAAAAGGGAACCTGTTTGGGGCTCCCTTAAAAGTGTGATTTCTCAAAGTTATTCTGTCTCTACTGTCCAACCATCAGGAACACCACTACTGCCAGAAACATCCCAAGTTGCAAAAGAACTCTTTACAAAAGTGCCTGTGGCTGAAACACCATTAACCCAGTTATAAAGGCAATTAGATGCAGATATATTTGTAGCAAGCATCTTGATGTAATTCAAGTTACTACAACCATAAAACATAGCTCCATAGCATCCGTTTGCCAAAGATGTCGCCGGAAGGGCAGGAGCAGCGGTCAAGCCTATGCAGCCTTGAAACATACACTGATAACAATCCTCTGCCAGTATAGTAGCAGGAAGTTCTGGGGCGGTGGTCAATGCGATGCAATCCTGAAACATCATTACACCACCGTTACAAAGTTGTGTCTGTTTTTGTGTACGTTTTTAATTCGACAGTATGCGATAGAATGCGATTGGGTACGATCCGTGAAAATCGTACCCAATCGGCATAAATTGCTTATTTTCAGGTGTTTACCCCCCCCCTAATACTCTTCCTCGTTCCAAAAGAAATCATCCTTGGTGGGGTAGTCGGGCCAGATGTCTTCGATGCTTTCGTAGATCTCGCCGTCGTCTTCGAGTTCCTGCAAGTTTTCAATCACCTCTTCGGCGGCGCCGGAGCGGTTGGCATAGTCTATCAATTCGTCTTTCGTTGCCGGCCAGGGAGCATCGTCCAGGCTGCTGGCAAGTTCGAGTGTCCAATACATAGTCGAATGAGTTAAAAGTCAATAACTAAAATATAGCCATGAAAGGGGTCTCCCTTTTGGCAGCAAAGATATATAAAAATTCAACACAACAAATTTTTTTGTTTATTTTTGCAGAGCAATCGCAAAAGTCCCTTATAACCGATGTCTTACAAAAAGAACGACTCGTACGACGGACCCGTCACAGAGCAAATAGCGGGCCATGTCAAAGAGATCCTTCGCCTGCTGGGTGAAGACGAGAACCGTGAAGGCCTGCTGAAGACCCCGGAGCGCGTCGCCAAGTCTCTCCAATACCTGACGAAAGGTTATGGCGAAGACGGTATCTCCATCATCCAGTCCGCCATGTTTGACGAGGAGTACCAGCAGATGGTGCTGGTCCGGGACATCGAACTCTACAGCACCTGCGAGCATCACATGCTGCCTTTCATCGGCAAGTCCCACGTCGCTTACATCCCCAACGGCAAGATCACCGGCCTGAGCAAGATCGCGCGCGTCGTGGAGACCTACGCCCGGCGCCTGCAGGTCCAGGAGCGCCTGACGGTGCAGATCCGCGACTGCATCCAGGAGGCCTTGCACCCCTTGGGCGTAGCTGTTGTCATCGAGGCGCACCACACCTGCATGCAGCTGCGGGGCGTCGAAAAAGCGAATGCCGTCACGACGACATCCGCTTTCTCCGGTGTATTCCTGAAGGACCCGCGCACGCGCAACGAGTTCCTCAATCTGATCAAATAGCGCCTACACTCGGGCCGCGAGCCGCTGGAGATCCCACTCGGCCTTGATCTTGTCGATGATCGCGCACACGACCTGGAAGGTGCGGCTGTCCCGGGTATAGACGGCCGGCGTGATGAAATTGACGCGTCCCTGGCGCTTCAGTTTCATCGCGACCCCTTTGCCAATCTCGTCGCAGGGGTTGTACACTGCGACCGAATTGCCTCCGAACATGTTGACGATCTTCATGCAAGGCACGTCGGTCTGCCCGTCGCCGAAATAGATCATGTGCGGGAAGGGGATGCGCTTCTGCTCGTCCGAGATGCTCTCGTTGACGCGTTTGTTGTCGCGCGAGGAAAAGATCCCTTTGCTGATCTTGAACAGGAACTGCGTCTTGGCGGTGAAATCCACGGCAATGCCCGGCCACTCTGCCTCACCGGCCTCGTTGTAAATGAAGGTGCCGGCGAAGATGTGCTTGAACTCGTGGGCGATCGGACTGCCCTCGATGATCTCTTTCAGCCCCGAGGAGTTGATGTAATGCTCGATCTTGACGCCCTTAGAGTCCCCGTATGTGTTGACGAGTGCGAACCACTCCCGGACGCCTTCGAACAGGCGGATGTGCTTGCCGAACCGGCGGAACTCGGTGCGGCTGAGCCGGATGCCGGCCTTGTGGGCCTCATCGAACATGAGTTTCATGTAGGCCAGCACGTTGCTCGCGTCCTGCCCGATGGCGATGTTGTCGCTCATCTGCCAGAACTCCTCCGGCGTCTTGCCGATGGTTTGGATGAAACCGAACTCCTGCATGTTACCGGGCGACAGGGTCCCGTCGAAGTCATAGACCAGTGCGATGATGGGTTTTCGCGCCATGATTTTCGCCACAAATAAAGGTTTTACGCCACAAATATCGGAATTATTCGCCACATACGCGCGACGCGCCTTGGAAAAAAACGCCGCCCCCTGTATTTTTGTCCGCAACAAAAAACCAACAAAACGCCATTCATGGAAAAGTATCCCCACTATCTGGAACGTCTCCAGAACGCAACCCGCAAGTACTGGGACAAGGCCGCCCTCAACAGCATCGGCGGTGAGAGTTTTACATACGGCCAGATGGCCACGCAGATCGAAAAGTTCCACCTCGTCTTCGAAGCCCTCGGCGTGAAGAAAGGCGACAAGATCGCTCTCCATGCCCGCAACGGTGCCCGCTGGGGTATGAGTTACCTCGCCGTCAATACCTACGAAGCGGTGATCGTTCCGATCCTGGCCGACTTCACGCCGGAGAGCGCCGCGTTCCTGACCAACCACTCCGACAGCATCATCCTCTTTACCAATGAAGACAAATGGAAAGCAATGGACATCGCCCGCATGCCCAAGATCCGGCTGGTCATCGATGTGGACACGTGGGGCGCCCTCTACTCCGCCAGCGAGGAAGTGGCCGCGACCTATGCCCGGATGGAGGCCCTCTTCGCCGAGAAATGGCCCAACGGCTACGGCCCCGACGATGTCGTCTTCCCGACCGACAACTGGGACGACCTCTCCACGGTCAACTATACCTCCGGCTCCACCGGCGACCCGAAGGGCGTGATGCTGACCTACCGCAACTTCAGCTCCAACGTCGACTTCAGCCAGCGCCACGTGCCGGCCGGCGACAAGATGGTCTCCATGCTCCCGATGGCCCACATGTACGGCCTCGTGATCGAATTCATCTATCCGCTGTGTAACGGCACGGCCATCTACTGGCTGGGCAAAGCCCCGACCCCGGCGACCCTGCTGAAAGCCTTCGCGGACGTGAAGCCCTACCTGCTCATCACGGTCCCGCTCGTGATGGAAAAGATCTACAAGTCCAAGATCAAGCCGACGCTCGACAAGCCGGCCGTCAAACTCGCCCTCAAGGTGCCCGGACTCAACAAGATCATCTACAAGAAAGTCAAGGACGGTCTCGTGCAGGCTTTTGGCGGCAACGTCCAGGAGTTCATCATGGGCGGCGCGGCCCTCAATCCCGAGGTGGAGCGCGTTTTCAAGAAGATCAACTTCCCTTACCTGGTCGGTTACGGCATGACCGAGGCCTGCCCGCTGCTCGCTTATGAGCACTGGACGAAGTATGTGCCCGGCTCCTGCGGCAAGGCGGTGGACTGCGCGACCGTGCGCATCGACTCCGAGGATCCCGAGCACATCGCCGGTGAGATCCAGGCCAAGGGTGAGAACATCACCATCGGTTACTACAAGAACCCCGAGGCGTCCGCCAACGCCTTCACCGAGGACGGCTATCTCCGTACCGGCGACCTGGGCGTGATGGACAAGGAAGGCAACATCTTCATCAAGGGCCGCTCCAAGAGCATGATCCTGACCGCCAACGGCCAGAACGTCTATCCCGAAGAGCTCGAGGCCATCATTAACAATCAGCCCTATGTGGGCGAGTCCGTGGCTGTGGACCGCGCCGGCAAGATCGTCGCCCTGGTCTATCTTGACAAGGATGCCATCAAACGCGACAGACTCGATGACGAGGCCGTGGCAGATATCCCCGAGAAAGTCCGCGTCGGTGCCAACCGCAAGCTCCCAGCCTACAGCCAGATCGCCAAGGTCGAGGTCGTGCTCGTCCCCTTCGAGAAGACCCCGAAGATGAGCATCAAGCGTTTCCTCTACAAATAAGACTGACAAATTGGCGGGAATCTGCCAGTGGAACATAAATTGATAGTTTTATCGAGGCGTCGGATGTGAGCGCCTCGTTTTTTTTGTAAATTGTCACGCATTATGGAAAACAAAGGAAAAATAGGAGTAACCACCGAGAATATCTTCCCGGTCATCAAGCAGTTTTTGTATTCGGACCATGAGATCTTCCTGCGTGAGCTTGTCGCCAATGCGGTCGATGCCACCCAGAAGATGAAAGCGCTTGCTTCCAGCGGCGATTTCAAGGGCGAGTTGGGGGACTTGAAAGTCCGTGTCGAACTGGACGAGAAGAAAAAAATCCTCAAAGTCATCGATGAAGGTATCGGTATGACCGAAGAGGAAGTGGACAAGTATATCAACCAGATCGCCTTTTCTTCGGCCGGCGAGTTCCTGGAGAAGTACAAGGACCAGATCGGCAGCATCATCGGCCATTTCGGCCTGGGATTCTATTCGGCCTTCATGGTCGCCGGGAAGGTTACGATCGAGACCCTGTCCTGGAAAGAAGGGGCCAAGTCGGTCCGCTGGAGCTGCGACGGCTCTCCCGAATACACGATGGAGCCCTGCAAGAAAAAGGATCGCGGTACGGTCATCACCCTGTATCTGGATGCCGATTCCGAGGAATATGCGGCCAAGGGCCGGATATCCTCGCTGCTGCACAAATACTGCAAGTTCATGCCCGTCCCGATCGTCTTCGGCAAGAAGCAGGAGTGGAAAGACGGCAAGAACGTGGAGACCGACGAGGACAATGTCATCAATGTCATTGAGCCCCTGTGGACCCGCACACCGTCCGAACTCAAGGATGAGGATTACGAGAAGTTCTACCGGGCCCTCTATCCCGGCGAGGAGGATCCCATGTTCCACATCCACTTGAACGTGGACTATCCCTTCACGCTGACGGGCATCCTGTATTTCCCGAAAATCAAGGAGCGGATGGCCATCCAGAAAAACAAGATCCAGCTCTACTGCAACCAGATGTTCGTCACGGACCACGTGGACAATATCGTGCCGGACTTCCTGACCCTGTTGCACGGCGTGATCGACTCTCCGGACATCCCGCTCAACGTCAGCCGCAGCTATCTTCAGAGCGACGCCAACGTCAAGAAGATCAGCACCTACATCACCAAGAAGGTCGCCGACCGCCTGGAGGACATCTTCAAGACGGCGCGCCAGCAGCTTGAGGAGAAGTGGGACAATATCAAACTCTTCATCGAGTACGGCATGCTGACCGAGGAGAAGTTCTGCGAGCGTGCGCTCAAGTTCGCCCTGCTCAAGAATACCGACGGCAAATTCTTCAGCCTGGACGAATACAAGACGGCCGTGGAGCCTCAGCAGACCGACAAAGACAAGAAGATCGTCCTGCTCTATGCCACGGATTTGGAGAAGCAGTATGCCTACATTGAGCAGGCCAAGAATAGGGGCTACGACGTCCTGCTGCTCGACTGCGAACTGGATTCCCATTTCGTGAACCTGCTGGAGCAGAAGATGGAGAACGTCCGTTTCGCGCGCGTCGATTCAGACAGCGTGACGAACCTCATCCCCAAGGAGGAGGCCGTCAAGCCCGAGATGTCCGAGGACGACAGCAAGGCCCTGAGCGAAATCTTCAAGGCGGTGCTCCCCGAGGGCAACGACTATCAGGTCGAAGCGCAGAACCTCGGCGAAGACAAAGCTCCCGTGCTGATCACCCAGAGCGAGTTTTTGCGCCGTTACCGCGAGATGAGTATCCTTGGCGGCGGCATGAACTTTTACGGCCAGATGCCCGAGGCCTACAATATCATCGTCAATATGCAGAATCCGCTGATCCACAAGATCTGGGAGGCGCACAAAGCCGACGGTGGCAGTGCCGAAGATTTCGCCAGGGGCAGCGACCTGCTCAAGCAGGTGACCGACCTGGCCCTGCTCGGCAACGGCATGCTCAAAGGCAAGGCCCTGAGCGATTTCATCACTCGCAGTCAGCATCTTTTGAATCATGAATAGTTTTTCTCGGCACTTTCTTGCCGCCTTTTCCTTCGCCTTGTGCCTGCTTCCCTTGCAGGCACAGACCGCCCGTGAACTGATCGGGGAGGATCCCTCCCGCATTGCCTGCCAGTTGCACTGTTATGAGGTCCCGGCTTTTCACGATACGCCGGCTCCTGCCGGGTACAAACCCTTCTATGTCAGTCATTTCGGTCGCCATGGGAGCCGTTACCATACCTCGGCCAAGGCTTTTGTGCCGACGGTGACCACGTTCCGCGAACTCGATCAGAAGGGTTTGCTGACCGACACGGGTCGTATCGTGATGCGGATCATCGATACCCTCCAGACGCTCCATGATGACATGAGCGGCTACCTGACGCAGGTGGGGAGCCTGGAACATCAGGGGGTGGCGGAGCGTCTCTACGAGCGTTGCCCGCGCGTATTCCGCCAGCGTGGCCGCCGGGACGTGCTGGCCGTCTCCAGCACGGTCGTGCGCTGCAACCAGAGCATGATGAACTTCTGCACGGCCTTGAAGGGCAAGGCGCCCGCGCTGGATTTCCATTACTATACCAACGGACGTACCGACGAGGCGTTGACGCGCGTCCGTCATGGCGGCCGCAATCCGATTTACCCGCCCAAGGACGACAGCATGGAGAAGGTGGATTCCATCCGGCGCTCGCGGATCGACCCCACCCTGTTTGCACACCGGATGTTTACGGATTCGGCTGCGGCGGCTGCCTGCATTAAAAACGGCAACATGCAGTCCTTCATGGGTACGCTGATCTCCCACGGAGTGATCGGCCAGTGCCTGGATGAGAAGGTGGAGCCGATCTACCCTTATTTCACGGAGGACGAGTTGTTCAACTACTGGGTGTACCGCAATGCGGCCACCCTGAATGCGCACGGCTTCAGCTATGAGAACGGCGAGGTGCTGCGGCGTGTCGGCAAGCTGATCGTGACCGACATCCTGGAGAAGGCCGATGAAGCGCTCTCGGACGGCAGTACGAAGGCGGCTGACCTGCGTTTCAGCCACGACGGAGGCGTCCTGCCCCTGATCTTTTACCTGGGCCTGGAAGGCAACGACCATACCTGGCGCCTCGGCGAGGAATGGGAACATGGCTGGTATGCTTTCCAGCAGATCCCGATGTGTACCAATGTCCAGATGATCTTTTACAAGAACCGGAAAGACGATGTGCTCGTGAAGTTTCTTCACAATGAGCGGGAGACCACGATCACGCGCCTGCAGCCGTGGAAAGGACCCTATTACAAGTGGGCCGACCTGAGGCCTTATCTGCAGGCTCTCGCGGATGCGGACTGCGACTAGGTTTCGGGTTTGTTGGAAAAAATGTTGATAAATGTCGGATCGGTCTGGACCGAATCCGACATTTATCGTTAAATTTGCACGAAAGTATATCACCATGTCCTTTATCGAAGATAGAATAGCTCTGGAAGGACTTACTTTCGACGATGTATTGCTGATCCCGGCATACTCCGAAGTTCTTCCCCGTGAAGTGGATCTTCACACGCGTTTTTCGCGCAACATCACCCTCAACATCCCCATTGTGTCCGCCGCCATGGACACCGTCACGGAAGCGCCGATGGCTATCGCTCTGGCAAGAGAAGGAGGCATCGGCGTGATTCATAAAAACATGTCGGTCGCCGGGCAGGCCGCCCAGGTCCGGATGGTCAAGCGGGCGGAGAACGGCATGATCGATTCGCCGGTGACGATCACGGCGGACCGCACCGTCGGCGACGCCCTGGCCCTGATGACCGAGTACAGCATCGGCGGCATCCCGGTCGTCAAGGAGGGCGGTTATCTGGTCGGCATCGTGACGAACCGCGACCTGCGCTTCCAGAACGACATGTCCCGGAGCATAGCGGAGGTGATGACCTCTGAGGGCCTGGTCACGATCACGGAAGACCGCCGGGACCGCGACTATGTGCGCTCCGTCCTGCAAGCCAACAAGATTGAAAAGCTCCCGGTCGTGGACAAGGAGGGTCGGATCGTGGGCCTGATCACTTTCAAGGACATCACCAAGGAACAGATCCATCCCAACGCCTGCAAGGACGCCAAGGGACGCCTGCGCGTGGCGGCCGGCATCGGCATCACGCCGGATGCGGTCGACCGCGTGGCGGCCCTGGTCGCAGAAGGGGTGGACGCCGTCGTGCTGGACAGCGCCCACGGTCACAGCAAGGGCGTGATCGACAAGCTCAAGGAAGTGAAAGCCGCTTTCCCGGAGCTGGATGTCGTGGTGGGCAATATCGCGACGGCCGATGCGGCCCGGGCGCTGATCGAAGCGGGCGCGGACGGCATCAAGGTCGGTATCGGCCCCGGTTCCATATGTACTACGCGCATCGTAGCGGGCGTAGGCGTCCCGCAGCTGACGGCGATTTATGAGTGCGCTTCCGTGGCGAAGGAAACGGGAATCCCCGTCATTGCGGACGGCGGACTGCGCTATTCGGGCGACGTCGTCAAGGCCCTGGCGGCCGGCGGCGACTGCGTGATGTGCGGTTCGATGTTCGCCGGCACCGAAGAGGCGCCGGGCGAGACCATTATCTACAACGGCCGGAAGTTCAAGACCTACCGGGGGATGGGGTCCCTCGATGCGATGGCGGCCGGCTCCAAGGACCGCTATTTCCAGGACAAGGAGACGGAGACCAAGAAACTGGTGCCCGAGGGGATCGTGGGACGTGTCCCGTACAAGGGCACGCTCGAGGAGACGGTCTATCAGCTGATCGGCGGCCTGCGCAGCGGCATGGGCTACTGCGGGGCGCATGATTTGGGCGAGCTCAAGAACGCCCGCTTCACCAAGGTGACGGCCAGCGGCATGGCGGAAAGCCATCCGCACGACGTGACGATCACCAAGGAGACGCCCAACTATTCCAGGGGAGACTAAAACACACAGGATATGTACAACGGAGAGAAACTCAACGTGCAGCAGTTCATCTCGGATGCTGTTGCCGAGATCAAGGCCCAGGTGGGCCAGGATGTCGTCGTGCTCGGTCTTTCGGGCGGCGTGGATTCGACGGTCACCGCCTTGCTGGTGGACAAGGCCATCGGCAGGAAACTGGTGTGCATCTTCGTGGACCACGGCCTGCTGCGCAAGAACGAGTTTGAAGACGTGCTCAAGCACTACGAAGGCATGGGGCTCAACGTCATCGGCGTGCGGGCCGCAGACCGTTTCTTTGCGGCTTGCAAGGGGATTACGGATCCTGAGCTGAAACGCAAGGCCATCGGCAAGACCTTTATCGACGTATTTGCTGATGAGGCGCGCAAGGTCCAGGATGCGAAGTGGCTGGCGCAGGGCACGATCTGGCCCGACATCGCGGAGTCCAAGTCCGACAAGGGCGTGATCAAGAGCCACCACAATGTCGGCGGTCTGCCGGAGGATCTTCATTTCGGCCTGGTCGAGCCGCTGAAGTACCTGTACAAGTTCGAGGTGCGTGAGGTGGGGGAGGCCCTGGGCCTGGACAAACATTTCCTGGGCCGCCATCCTTTCCCGGGACCGGGTCTGGGCGTGCGTTGCCTGGAGGAATTGACGCCGGAGCGCATCCACATCCTGCAGGAAGCGGATGCGGTGTTTATCAACGATTTGCGCGAGGCAGGCCTGTACGATGAGATCTGGCAGGCGGCGGTGGTGCTGCTGCCGGTGAGGAGCACGGGCATCAAGGACGGACGTCGGACCTACGACAACGTCGTGGCACTGCGGGCGGTCAATTCGGTCGATGCCGTGACCGCGGAGGTCGTGAACCTGCCGTTCGATTTCCTGCAGAAGGTCGCGACCGACATCATTGCCCAGGTGGAGGGCGTCAACCGCGTCGTGTACGATATCTCGCCCAAACCGCCGGCAACGATCGAGTGGGAGTAGGCGCACGCTGGATCCTCGGTAAAGGTGCTGCACACCCCTCCACGCCCGGTCATCCGGGCGGACGGATGTCGGGCTCAACGGCCCTCCGCCGGTAGCTGGAGTCTGTACCCCCAGATGGCTCCCCATCGAAGGTTCTCTTTTCCAGACACACTCGATGAAACACTACCGATGTTTCTACTTGTTATGTTTTGGTGCGGGGCAATACAGCCTGGTTTTGCCCCGGCGGCGGCAAGGGAAGGATACGCAGTCCCGGCAAAGAAACGCGTGAAGGAAGGAAACAATGGCGAAAGGAAGAAAAGGGACTGAACGACTTTCAGCTTCCGGAAAACGTCCCTACTTTTGCTGACGCCAACGACACGGCAGGGGCGACAAATCCCTGCGTCATGCCAGTCTCCGGTTGGTACCCGAATGGAGCTTTGATCAAATTCTTGCCGGAACAGATTCAAGGGGCTCCATTTTCTTTTTATGGTCTCTTCGGGAGGGCTGCTTCATCATTCAAATACAAATCAAGCGGTTCTACACGGTGGCGCAGCCGTCCCGGATAGGCCAGCAACGCCGCGGCGAGGATCTTCATCGCCTTCTCCAGTTCCGGGACTTCCAGCACATAAGCAATACGCGCCTGGCGAAGCCCTTCGCCGGTCGTTTTGTAGAAGGAGGCGGCTGGCGTCAGCATGACGGTCTCACCCTCCATCCGGAACTCCGTCAGCATCCAGCGGATGAATGCCTCGGCACTGTCCACCGGCAGTTCGGCGACCGTGTAGAAGGCGCCGTAGGGGGTCGGGGCGAAGACGCCCGGCATCGCATTGAGCGCCGCGAGCGTGAAATCCCGCCGGCGGATATACTCGGCCCGGACCTCGTCGAAATAGGAGAAAGGCGTATCCAGTGCCCCCAGGGCTGCGTATTGACCCAGTACGGGCGGGCAGAGGCGTGACTGCGCGAACTTCAGTGCCGCCGCCATCACTTCCTGGTTGCGGGAGACCAGGCAGCCGATGCGCGCGCCGCAGAGGTTATAGCGTTTGGAGATCGAATCGGCCAGGATCACATTCTGCTCCGCACCCGGGATCTGCATCGCCGAAAAATGCGGTTCCTGCGAATAGCAAAACTCCCGGTACACTTCGTCCGAGATCAGGAACAGCTTGTGCCGGATGCAGAAATCCCCGATCGCGAGCATTTCCGCCTTGCTGAACAGTTTGCCCGAAGGGTTGCAGGGGTTGCACAGCAGCACCGCCTTGGTCCGGGGGGTCACGAGTCTCTCGAACTCGTCCATGGACGGGATGGCGAAGCCTTGGCGGATGTCGGTATGGACGGCCTTCAGCGTGATGCCGTTCAGGAAGGCGAAGGTCTGGTAATTGGTGTAGAAGGGCTCCACGACGATGATTTCGTCGCCCCGGTCCGCCACGATCTGCATCGCGACGGAAAAAGCCTCGCTGCCCGCCACGTCGACCAGCAGCTCGCTGACCTCGATGTCAATGCCGACCTTCTTGTAATACTTCTCGATGAAATCCTTGCGGAGTTGCATCAGGCCCGCGGAGTGGGTGTAGGAAAGGTGATGCAGGTCCTTACAGCGTCCGACGATGCCTTCGATGGCGCAGTCCGGCGACTTGATGTCCGGCGCACCCACGTTGAGGTGATAGACTTTCGTTCCGGCGCTCTCGGCGGCGTCGGACAAGGGCACCAGCTTACGGATGGCCGAAGCTGGCATCTCGGAGGATTTCCGGGAGATGGCGAGCGTTTCCATATTATGATTGTTTCAGTTCGTTATAAGTTTCCAGGGCTTTCTGCAGGACGACCAGCGCCTTGGCCAGATCTTCTTTGTTGAGGACATAGGCAAGCCGCACTTCATCCCGGCCGACGGACGGGTCGGAATAGAAGCCGCTGCCCGGAGCCATCATCACCGTCTGCCCCTCGTAAGAGAAGTCCGTCAGGCACCATTTGCAGAAAGCTTCGGCGTCCTCCACGGGCAGGCGCGCCATTGTGTAGAAAGTGCCCATCGGGGTGGGGGAGAAGACGCCCGGGATGCGGTTCAGTCCGTCCACCAGGAAGTTGCGCCGGCTCAGATATTCGTCATACACTTCCTCCATGTATTCCTGCGGCGTACTCAGGGACGCTTCGGCGATAACCTGCCCGACCAGCGGCGGACTCAGGCGAGCCTGGCAGAACTTCATCACGGCCTCCCGGACCGCTTTGTTCTTCGTGATCAGCGCGCCGATGCGGATGCCGCACTCGGAATAGCGTTTCGACACCGAGTCCAGCAGGACGACGTTGTCCTCGATCCCTTCCAGGTGGAAGGCGGAGATGTAGGGGGCTTTGGTGTAGATGAATTCCCGGTAAACTTCGTCCGAGAAGAGATAAAGATTGTATTTCTTGACCAGGTCACGGATCTTGCGCATCTCCTGCTTGGTGTAGAGGTAGCCGGTCGGGTTGTTGGGGTTGCAGATCAAGATCGCACGGGTCTTGGGGGTGATCTGCTCCTCGAACTTCTCAATCGGGGGGAGGCGGAAACCGTCATCGATCGAGGTCTTGATGGATTTGATCACAGCCCCGCAGCTGATGGCGAATGCCATGTAGTTGGCGTAGGAGGGGTCCGTCACGATGATTTCGTCTCCCGGGTCCAGACAGGCCATATAGGCGAACTGCACGGCTTCCGATCCGCCGGACGTGATGATGATTTCATCCGGACTGAGGTCGATCCCATACTCGGCATAGTAGCTTACGAGCTTGGTGCGCAAGCTCTTGTAACCCTGCGAAGGGCTGTACTCCAGAACCTTCCGGTCCAGGTGCCGGGCGGCCTCGATGGCGCATTCCGGCGTGGGGATGTCCGGCTGGCCGATGTTGAGGTGGTACACGTGGATGCCGTTCCGTTTGGCGGATTCGGCATACTTCGCCAGTTTCCGGATGGGGGAACTGGGCATGTTCCGGGCACGTTGGGAGATCTTCATAGGACCAAAAGTAGTCATTATTTTGCCATTTTTAAAATTTTTTCATACCTTGGAGTCACTTTAGTTGAGTAGTGTATCCATAAATAGCAAACCCTATGAAAGTAGCGATCGTCGGTGCCAGCGGGGCCGTCGGCCAGGAATTCTTGAAGATCCTCGAGGAGCGGCATTTCCCGGTGGATGAGTTGGTCCTTTTCGGTTCCCCGCGCAGCGCGGGGCGCAAATACAACTGGTGCGGCCGGGAGCTGGAAGTCAAGCTCCTGCAGCACAACGACGATTTCAAGGACGTGGATATCGCGTTCACTTCCGCCGGTGCTGGGACCTCCCGCGAATTTGCGGAGACGATCACGAAGCACGGCGCCGTGATGATCGACAACTCCAGCGCCTTCCGGATGGAGGCCGATGTGCCCCTCGTCGTACCGGAATGCAATCCGGAGGATGCCCTGGTGCGCCCGCGCGGCATTATTGCAAACCCCAACTGCACGACCATCCTGATGGTCGTCGTCCTCAAGCCCATCGAAGCCCTCTCCCACATCACGCGCATCCACGTGGCCAGCTATCAGTCGGCCTCGGGTGCCGGCGCGCAGGCGATGGCCGAGCTCCGGCAGCAGTACAAGGACCTGGTCGAAGGCCGTCCGGTCAAGGCCGAAAAATTCGCTTACCAGCTGGCCTACAACATCATCCCGCAGATCGACGTTTTCACGGACAACGGCTATACCAAGGAAGAGATGAAGATGTTCAATGAGGCGCGCAAGATCCTCCACTCGGACGTGCGCTGCTCGGCGATGTGTGTGCGGATCTCCTCCTTGCGCTCCCATTCGGAGGCGGTGTGGATCGAGACCGAGCGGCCCCTCGGCGTCGCCGAGGTCCAGGCTGCGCTCGCAGCGGCTCCCGGCGTCACCCTGCAGGACGACCCGGCGACGCAGACCTATCCGATGCCCCTGTACACCGGCGGCAAGGATGCCGTCTATGTCGGCCGTATCCGGAAGGACCTGGCCAGCGAGAACGGCCTCACCCTCTGGCTCTCCGGCGACCAGATCAAAAAGGGCGCTGCGCTCAATGCCGTCCAGATCGCCGAGTACCTGATCGCCTGCGGCAACGTGAAATAAACTTAACTCCCGATATGCTTCAGATCTACTGCATGAATACCGGCACTTCGCAGGCCTTCCCCGAAGGTACCTCCCTGCTGGAAATGCTCCCGTCTTTCGAATTCGACAAACCGTACCCCGTCGTCTCGGCCAAGGTCAACAACGTCTCCCAGGGCCTGAAATTCAAGGTGTACAACAACAAGGACATCGAGTTCCTGGATGTCCGGGACGCCAGCGGGATGCGGGTCTATTGTCGCTCGCTCTTCTTCCTGCTCTGCAAGGCGGCCCGCGACGTTTATCCCGAAGGCCGGATCTATCTGGAGCACCCGATCAGCAACGGGTATTATTGCAATTTCAACAAGGTGGACGGATCCCCGACGACGCTTGAAGATGTGGCCCGCATCCGTGCCCGGATGCAGGAAATCGTGGACGAGGACCTGCCCTTCCATCGATATGAAGTCCATACCGACGAGGCGGTCCGTATCTTCCGGGAGCGCGGTTACGCCGACAAGGTCAAGCTCTTCGAGACCAGCGGTACGGTCTATACGGACTATTATACCCTCGGGGACACGCCGGACTATTACTATGGCCGCTTGGTCCCGTCCGCCGGGTATGTCAGGATCTGGGGCTTGGAACCCTTCCACGGCGGGATGCTTCTGCGTGTCCCGGATCCCCGCGATCCGGCGTCCCTCAAGCCTTTCGTCGAGCAGCCCAAGACCTTCGAAATGTTCTCGGAGAACCTTCGCTGGAACATCATCACGCATCTCAATACCGTCGGTGACGTCAACCACGCCTGCCTCAAGGGCAACGGCAGCGAACTGATCCAGGTCTCGGAGGCCTTGCAGGAAAAGAAGATCGTCCAGATTGCCGAAGAGATCGACCGGCGCTACCGCCGGGAACAGGATCCCGTGCGGCTCGTCCTCATCACGGGGCCGAGCAGCAGCGGCAAGACGACGGTCTGCAAGCGCCTCAGCGTCCAGCTCAAGGCCTGCGGCCTGCGCCCGGTCTCCTTCTCGACCGACGACTATTTCGTCAACCGCGTCGATACGCCCAAACTCCCGGACGGGAGCTACGATTTCGACAATTTCGATACGGTCGATCACGCCGCCCTGCAGCGGGACCTGCTCGCCCTGCTTGCCGGGGAGCAGATCGATGTCCCGGAATACAACTTCGTCACCGGCAAGCGGGAGTACAACGGCAAGCGTCTCAAGCTCGGTGCCAGCACCGTCGTGCTGGTCGAAGGCATCCATGCCCTCAATCCGCGGCTGACCGACCAGATCCCGGAGAGCACCAAGTTCCGCATCTTCATTTCCACCCTGACCGGCATCCCCCTGGACCACCACAACTGCATCCCGACCCGCGACAACCGCCTCCTGCGCCGTATCGTGCGCGACAGCAAGAAAGGCGCTTTCAGCGCCCGGGAGACCATCGCCCAGTGGCCCAATGTCTGCGCGGCCGAGGAGCAATGGATCGCTCCTTTCCAGGAGAATGCGGACGTGATGTTCAATTCGGCCTACCTGGTCGAGTTCGCGGTCCTGCGCAACCACGCTGAGCCGATCCTGGCGAGCGTCCCGAAGAACTGCCCCGAATATGCCGAGGCGCACCGCCTGCTCAAGTTCATCCACTATTTCGTCCCCGTCTCGGACAACGAGATCCCGCCGACTTCGCTCCTGCGTGAGTTCCTCGGCGGCTCTTCTTTCAAATATTGATGCCTATGGATTACAATGCATTGAAAGACAACTGTATCGCGTGGATACGCAACTGGTTTGACCAAAACGGGCCGGGTTGCTCGGCTGTGCTCGGGATGAGCGGCGGCAAGGACAGCACCATCGCTGCGGCCCTTTGCGCCCAGGCGCTCGGGGCGGATCGCGTGATCGGGGTCGCTATGCCGCAGAACGGCCAGGGCATCAACGATGCCGACGCAATCTGCGACCACCTGGGCATCACCTATATCTGTCTTCCCATCGGCGCGGTGACGGATGCCTGCGAGGCCCTGGAGACCGGCATCCCGGGCGGGCAGTTTTCGGTCCAGACGGTCCAGAACATCCCTCCGCGTATCCGGATGACGATGCTTTATGCCGTGGCGCAGTCCTCCAACGGGATGGTGGCCAATACCTGCAACCTCAGTGAGGACTATATCGGCTATGCGACGCTCTTCGGCGATGCCGCCGGATCCTTCGCTCCCTTCGGGCGCATGGTAGTGCGCGAGGTGCGGGGCATCGGGCACGCCCTCGGCCTGCCGGGCCGGTGGGTGGACAAGATCCCGGACGACGGCCTGCCGCACTCCAGTCCCGACGAGGAAAAATTCGGTTTCAGCTATGAAACGCTGGACCACTGGATCCGGGAAGGCATCTGCGAGGATGACGCCATCCGCGAAAAGATCCAGGGGATGCATCGCCGCAACCGTTTCAAGACCGAGATCCTGCATATTCCTGCTTTCGACCCCGGTTTTCCGATCCATTATTAGCTCATAATAAACGAACTTAATATGCTTAGCCGTAAAGTCGCGGACCAGTTGAGAAACTACCGCACACCCTTTTATCTTTATGACATCGATCTCCTGCGCCAGACGCTCCAGAGCGCCGTTTCCGTCGCGGAGCGCTACCAGTATGTCATCCATTACGCCATCAAGGCCAATTACGACCCGCGCATCCTCCAGGTAATCCAGGAGTATGGTCTCGGCATCGACTGTGCCAGCGGCAACGAGGTCCGTTGTGCCATCGAGGCCGGCTTCGATCCCCAGACCATCGTCTATGCCGGGGTGGGGAAGCGGGACCACGAGATCCGCTATGCCATCGAGCAGGGGATCTTCGCGATCAACTGCGAGTCCATCGAGGAACTGGAAGTCATCAATGCTTTCGCTGCCGAGGCCGGCAAGGTCGTGACGGTTGCCCTGCGCATCAATCCGGACATCGATCCCAAGACCAACCACTGCATTGACACCGGACAGGCGGACAGCAAGTTCGGCATCTCCTATGAGGAAGTGCTGGGCTCGGCCGAGCGCATCCAGGCCCTGCAAAACGTCCGGATCCGCGGCATGCACCTGCACATCGGCTCCCAGATCCGCGAGTTGCACGTCTTCGAATACCTGTGCAACAAGGTCAATGTCATCGTGGAGAATCTGGTGAAACTGGGCTTCGAGCTGGATTTCGTGGATGTGGGCGGCGGCCTGGGCATTAATTACGACTTCCCGGAGAATGAGCCGGTGCCCAACTTCGCCTCGGTCTTCTCCATCATCAACAGCCATTTACGCGTAGGCGAGCGGCAGGTGCATTTCGAGTTCGGGCGTGCCATCGTGGCGCAGTGCGGCGAACTGATCACGGGCGTACTCTTCAATAAGATGACCGCGACCGGGCGCAAGCTCGTGATCGTGGATGCCTCTATGACCGAACTGATCCGGCCGATGCTGTACGGTGCTTACCACAACATTGAGAATATCACTTCGACCTCAGACCGTCATGAACGCTATACGATCGTGGGTACTGCCTGCGAATCAACGGATGTCTTCGACGAGAATATCAACCTCCCGGAGACCCGTCGCGGCGACCTGCTGACGATCAAGTCCGCCGGCGCTTACGGCTCCTCAATGGCCTCGCGCTATAACCAGCACGACCTCCCGCCTTCGGTCTACAGCGACCAGCTGTAGGGCTTCCGGGCGTTGCGCGCTTTATCGTCCTGTTCGCATCCCGGTCATCGTGATCGCGTCCTTGTCATCCTGGGCGCAGCGAAGGAACTATTTCAGCTTCGCATCCGCCTGCCTGGCGCGCCAGAGGGCGGTCATGTCTTCAAGCGTCTTGCCCTTGGTCTCGGGGACCAGCTTCCAGACAAAGACGGCCGCGACCAGGCAGATCACGCCATAGAGCGCATAGGCGAAGAAATGGCCGAAACTGTCACCCATCGCCCCGAGCTTCATGTTGTACATCGGTACGAAGGTAGACGAAACGATGAAGTTGAAGATCCACTGGAAGGCGACGGCGATGGCCGTGGCCTGGCTGCGGATCGTGTTGGGGAATAGCTCGGAGATGTACACCCAGCAGATCGGTCCCCAGCTGAACATGAAGCAGGCGCTGTAAACCATGATCGACAGCACCGGCACGATCGCCGGCAGCGTCACCACGTTGGATAGGGCCACGCCCAGGGCACCGGCCGCCATGCCCAGCGAACCGGAGATCAGCAGCGGCTTGCGCCCCAGCTTTTCGACCGTAAACACCGCCACGAGCGTAAAGGAGATGTTGATCACGCCCATGATCACCGTGAAGAGCATGTTGTTGCTGACTCCCATCGATTCGAAGATGCGCGGGGCGAAGTAAAGCACGGCATTGATGCCGATGATCTGCTGGAACACGCTCAGCATACAGCCGATGAAGATGACCATCCAGCCGTAGGAGAAGAGTTTTTCGGCCTTTTCCATGACGGTGTTCTGGATCTCGCCGAGGATTTCCTGCGCCTTTTCGGCCCCGTTGATGCGGGTCAGGACCTGCAGGGCCATGTCCGGCTCGCCATTGAGTACCAGATAGCGCGGGGTTTCGGGCACGAGCAGGATCAGCAGGGCGAAAAAGCCCGCCGGGACGCACTCGGACACGAACATCAGCCGCCAGCCGACGCTGTTGGTCCACGCCACGACCGCCGGATCGTTGGCGTGGGAGCGGATGATCAGGAAGTTGACGAAATAGACGACCAGCTGGCCGAAAATGATGGCGAATTGGTTCCAGGACACGAGTTTGCCCCGCTTACCAGCCGGCGCCACCTCGGCGATGTACATCGGGCAGAGGGCCGAAGCAAGGCCTACGCCGATGCCGCCTAGGATCCGGTACAGGTTGAAGGCGACCAGCAGCCCCCACGTCGGCACGCCCTTCTGGAAGAAGAGGAACTCGGGGGCATAGGAGCCCAGGGCCGACAGGAAAAAGAGGATGCCTGCGATGAAGAGCGACTTCTTGCGGCCGAGGCGCGAAGCCATCCAGCCGGAGAGGAAAGCACCGATGATGCAGCCGATCAGCGCGCTGGAGGTGGTGAAACCGTGCCAGCCGTCGGTGTAATTGAAGTCCGAGGCGCCCTGGAAGAACGCCTGAAGGCCCCGTTCTGCGCCGGAAATAACAGCGGTGTCATATCCGAAGAGGAGGCCGCCTATGACGGCGACGAGAACGATCGAGAACAAGTAGGCTTTGCTGCCTTTTTCCTGTGTTGCCATGGTGGAATGTGGTAAGGGGTTGAGCGGGTTATTGGGTGAGCCAGGCCGTGTTGGCCGCAATCGTGGAGCCGGTGAAAGTGCCGAACGCGGCCATTGACGACGTACTCTCCGACGAGAGGACGCGGCAGGTGCCACTGGGCTTGGAAATCTGCGTCAGCGTGCCCTGCAGCAGGTTGCCGGCGACGGTCGCGACGGTCTTGCCCTTGATGTCAGATGCACGGCCGTTGAAGGCATAGGTCGTATGGGCACTGCCCTTGACCAGGACGGCAGTGTTTTTCGGGATGACCTGTCCGGCCGGGATGGCGACCAGGCTGGCATAACCGCCGGCCACTTCTTTGACATAGTAAGCCGTCGCGCCGCTCGGAACAAGCGCCGCATAATTGAGGTACAGCGTCGCCCAGCCGTTCGCGTCCGTCCGGAGATTGCACAGGTTATAGATCATCTCGATGTCATCAATATACATCTCGTCATTGGCCGTTCCTCCGCCAGGGTATGAGTTGGTTGCAATATTAATAAGAACGAAACTTGGCGTCGTACTATAATCGTACTCGAAAGGAAGGACGAAGTGGGACCAATTTGAACCGGTCCCGCTTATGGTCGGATTTGAAGCTTCACCGATGTGATGAGTCCCACCTGTGCAGTCAGATGAATTATAACCGCTCTTATAGTCCACTTTGTCATGAAGAATCGCTTCGATTTTGACATAAGGGTGATTGCTGTCGGAGCCTTTGGGAACAAATTTTATCCATACAGACAAGGAGTCGGGACGGCCGGTGAAGTCCATATGAAAAGGATTCTGGAAACCGTTGACGGTGGCATATCCATCTTGATCTGTGTAATTGTAATTGCCGGTCCCTGCAGCAGAAGTATTACTCGCGTAGACTCTTCCTGTAGTCAAGTTCCCCTGTGCGGTGGCCAAGCCTGCGATGCTCCTGGCCCAAATACGGCAAGAATACGAACCGCTTGTCCCTGGACGTTTATCAGTGGATTTCTTGACCTGGCGGTTTGAAGAACTGTATCCATTGGCAAGAAGAGTTTTTGTGAGAAGTTTTCCTCCATTTTCAAAGGTTTGGAATGAATTCCAATACTTGGGCAGATTGTCATTATCCAGCCAATCCTCAAAGCCCGCATTTTTAATCTGTGGCTTGTCGGGCTGTGTCGTCGACGCATAATTCTGCGAAGCCGTGCTAGCGCCGATTTTGGCGACATCGCTGAAGTTCAGGCCGGAGGGGACGGTCGCGTTCTTGAGGTGGCCGGCGGAGAAGTCGGTCTTGAGGGTCTTGCTGACCAGGGCCATCTTGCCCGCGGCGTTGGTGAGCAGCAGCTCCAGCTGCTTCGAACTCGAGGGCAGGACGCTGAGATAAACGTCCTCATTGGTCCAGCCGGCCGACTTGCTCGCCACGACATGCCGGTCCGCGCCCGACGGAGCGGCAGCCGGGGTGACGGCAAGGGTACTGCCGTTCACACTGAAGGAGCCGCTGACGCGGTCGCTGCGCAGGATTTCGATTTTCGTGATCTTCATCCCGGCGGGGATGTGCACCTTTACAACCGTGCAGAGGTTTGAGAAAACCATCTCCCCTTCGCCGGCAGGCACTTGGGCGGCCATCACGGCGCTGCCCAGCGTCCCGTCCTGTTCGGCAGGCAGAGTGAAGGTGTAACTGCCGCCGCTGCAGGAGGCGGAGCTGGAGTAGGGATAGAGAGCAAAACCGAGTGTGGACCCGTCCGGCTTGGTGCCGGAGAAGGTCGTCGTGCTGCCGCCCTGGTCGGCGCTGAAGGCCGGGCAGAGCGTGCCGTCCGTCGTAAAGACGGCGATTGGGTCGCCCGCAGTCCATTTCGGCGTGACGCCGTCGAGGCTGACGCGGGTCTCGGGGATGGTGCCGGTCAGGGTAACGGGGACCATCGGGGTTTCATTGGGGGTGAAGTCTGTTTCGACGACTCCTTTCTCGCAGGAGACGGTGGCGGCCAGAAGCGCCAGCGCAGCTGAAATGCAGAAAATCTTTTTCATCAGTCGTCGAAAATGTCGTCATCGTCTTCGTTGTAGTCCGAGGAGGATCCGCTGCGGTCGCTGGCCGCGCAGACCGTCGCTTCCGGCGCGAAGTCGTAGTTTTGGGTTTTGGGTTTCAGGTACAGTTTTTTCATGGTGTATGTCGTAGTTCGTTAAGTCTTTGGGAGAGAAGCCCTCACAAGTTGACGTCTTCCAGCTCTTCCTCGCTGCGGAGGTTCTCCCGGATGAAGTTCTGCCGGTCAATGGTGTTGTCGCCCATGTAGAACTCCATGATGCTGGCGATGGACTCTTCGTCGGCGAGTTTCACCAGGTCCAGGCGCATGTCCTCGCCGATGAAGTCGACGAACTCGTCGGACGAGATCTCGCCCAGGCCTTTGAACCGGGTGATCTCGATGCCGCTCTTGAGATCCTTGACGGCCGCTTCCTTCTCGTCAATGGAGTAGCAGTAGCGGGTCGCCTTCTTGTTGCGGACGCGGAAGAGCGGTGTCTGCAGGATGTGGACGTGGCCGCGCCGGATCAGGTCGGGGTAGTACTTCATGAAGAAGGTCAGGACCAGCATCCGGATGTGCATGCCGTCGTCATCGGCATCCGTCGCCACGATGATGTTGTTGTAGCGCAGGTTCTCCAGATCGTCCTCGACGCCGAGGGCCGAGATCAGCAGGTTGAGTTCCTCGTTCTCCGCCACGCGCTTGCGGCTCTCCTTGTAGCAGTTGATCGGCTTGCCGCGCAGCGAGAAGACCGCCTGGTTGTTGGCGTTGCGCACCTTGGTGATGGTTCCGCTGGCGGAGTCGCCCTCGGTGATGAAGATGCTGGAGGCCTCCACGTTCTCCTGGTTCTTCTCCGTGACCTTGTCGTTGTAGTGGAAACGGCAGTCGCGCAGCTTGCGGTTATAGACGTTGGCTTTCTTGTTCTTTTCGCGCGTCTTCTTCTGGATGCCCTGGATCTCTTCGCGCTCCTTCTGGGAGTTCTTGATCTTGTCCTCAATGACCGGGACGATGTCCATGTGCATCCGGAGGTAGTTGTCCAGATTCTTGGCGATGAAGTCGTTGACAAAAGAGCGGATGGTCGGGCCGATGTCGGTCTTGATCGCGCCGTGCTCGTCCTTTTCCTGCTTCTCCCACATATAAGTGGAGCCGAGCTTGGTCTTGGTCTGGCCTTCGAAGTTGGGCTCCTGGATCTGGATGCTGATGGCGCCGACGATGCCCTGGCGGCAGTCCTCGGGCGCGTAATTCTTCTTGAAGAACTCTTTCAGGGTCTTGGCGATCGCTTCGCGGAAGGCAGCCAGGTGCGTGCCTCCGTCGCGGGTGTTCTGGCCGTTGACGAAGGACGAGATGTTTTCGCCGTAGGCGTTGCCGTGGGAAATGACCACTTCCAGATCCTCGCCCTCGAGGTGGATCGGAGGATAGAGCGGCTCCTCGGAGAGGTTTTCGTTGACGAGGTCGAGCAGGCCGTTCTCCGACTTGTAAGGCGTGCCGTTGAGCACCAGGGTGAGACCCTTCTTGAGATAGGAGTAGTTCTTCACCATGGTCTCGACGTAGTCCATGTTGAAGTGGAAGTCGGTGAACATCAGCGGGTCAGGTTGGAAGACAACGAGGGTGCCGTTTTTCTCCTTGGTCGGGCCCTTGCCGCTGTCCAGCAGGTCGCCGCGGCCGTATTTTGCCCAGGAGCACTCACCGTCCCGGTGGGAGCAGACGTAAAAACTCTCGGAGAGGGCATTGACGGCCTTGGTACCGACGCCGTTGAGGCCCACGGATTTCTTGTAGCCCTTGGTGTCGAACTTGCCGCCGGTGTTGAGCACGCTGGTGGCCTTGATGACCGCATCCAGCGGGATGCCGCGGCCGAAGTCGCGCACGGTCACGGTCCTCTCCTCGATGGTGATCTGAACCTGTTTGCCGAATCCCATCGCAAACTCATCCACGGAGTTGTCGATGATTTCCTTCAGGAGGACATAGATGCCGTCTCCGGGGTTGTTGCCGTTGCCGAGCCGTCCGATATACATGCCCGGACGCATCCGGATATGCTCCACACCTTCGAGGGTGCGGATGTTGGCATCGGTATAGTTGTTCGCTTCGTTCGCAGCCATGCTTTATGTCAAATAATCTCACAAAGATACCTAAAATCTTTGGAAATCACAATCCAGCAAGGGTCAGAATGGCGGAAGCGATGGCGGCGAGGACGACTTTGACCAGTTTGGCGCGGAGCCAGGCAGATCGGCTTTCGGACAGGAGGGGGAGTCCGGCATGGCCTTCCTGCACGATGCAGTTGGCGACCAGTACGGGCAGGGGGAGCAGTCCGTCGGCGAACAGGGTGACGAAGGCCATGTGTGGGCCGGACTGCGGGATCAGTCCGACGAGGATGCCGATGCCGATGCTGAAGGCCGGGTGAGCCTGGATCCATGCACCGAGGTCAACATGTTGCTGGAGGAAGCCGACGAGCAGCAGGACGCCGAAGGTCCAGAGGAAGACCCGCAGGGCATGCGGCAGGATGTGCAGCAGGCGCGCCTTGAGCGTGTCGCTTTCGCCGTGGGCAGGCGTGCGGTTGAGGTCTTCGATGTATCGGGCGTCTCCGCGCTTGCGGCGGCTCAGGGCATCCACGACCCATCCGGCCGCAATGCCCAGCAGCAGCAGGGCCGCGAAGAGCAGGAGCGCCCGTTTGGGGAAGAGGGCCAGCATCAGGAATGCTTCGTCGCCGGTCGTGGCGACCATCATCGCGAGCAAGGCGCCGAAGGAGAACATCCCCCGCGCGTACATCGAAACGCCGACATAGCCTCCGGCGCAGCCGGGAATGGCGCCGAGCAGGCCCGAAGCCAGGATCTGGCCGAAGCGCGTGTGCCGCAGCCCTTCAAGCAGACGGCCCTTCAGCAGGTAGTTGAAGGCTTCGATGGCCAGCATCAAGGCCGTCACCACGAGCGTGATGACGGCGGATTCTTTCAGGATGTCCCAGAAGGCTGCGGCACTCATTGGATAAAGCCCGTGATATAGAGGTTGACGATGGGACGCAGCGGCGAGTTGGTCGTGAGCGTCAGGATGATCAGCACCTCGCCGGAGGGCATCCCTTTCGTGTCAAGCGTCGCCTTGACCGTGCCTTTGCCTCCGGCCTTGATCCGGGGCAGCTGGGTAGCGTTGAGACGCCGGCTGTCGGAATCGGCCTTGTAGATGACCAGTTCGCTCTTGCCGATGTTGCTGCCCTCGAAGACGGCTTCCACTTTCGTCCCGGCCTTGATGCGGCCGAAGGTGTAGGTGCTGGACTGGAACATCGGGTTCGCGGCGGCGGCGCGCTGCTCGCGGGTCAGTGCGCTGAAATCCTCCTTGATGACGGCCCAGACGCCGATCCGCTCCTGACCGGGGCCGATCTCCGGGTTGGGGTCGGAGACGATCGCTTCGGCGCCGCGTTCGGGCCTTGACTCGCTGACGATGGTCTGGACAGCCTTGGAGGCCGATCCGTTGACGGCCGGGGTGACATAGTACCAGGTCTTGCCCCAGTGCTGGCGGTCAGGGGTGATCGTGTAGGTCAGGGTCGCCGTGCCGCCGGCCGGGATGGTTTCCGGTGTGACGCTGATTTTCAGTCCTTCGTCTACGTCCTTGAAGGTGATCCGGGCGGGGACCTTGCCGATGTTGGCGATCTTGACTTCGCCGCTTTTCTGCTGGCCCTGGACGACGTTGCCGGCCTTGATTTCGGCGCTGCGCATCCCCAGCGCACCGAAGTGGAGCGGGTACATTTCACCGACAGGCAGGGCTTTTTCGTGGGCGATGCCGCGCAGGTGGAGGACCACCGGCTGCTTGACGTCGGAGAAGTAGGCGGTCAGGGTCTTGTCGAAGGGATAAGGGCCATCTTCGTTTTTGAACGTGGCGGAAATGGTGCCTGTGCCGCCGGCAGGGATGCTCTCCCGGGTCCATTGGACGTCGGTACAGCCGCAGGAAGAGAGAACGTTGAGGATGGTAAGGGGCCCGTTGGAAATGTTGCGGACGGTATAGCTGCAGCTGACCGGGCCCTGAGTGGTCTGGATGTCTCCGAAATCATGGACGGTCCGGTCCAACTCCACGCGCCCGCCGAAACGGTTCTGGGCCTGGACTCCTTCGCTGGCGGGAACCATCAGCAGGACGGCCGCCAACACTCCGGGTACGAATGTCTTCCACCTTTTCATAATCGGCACAAATGTAATGATATTTTCGTAATCGCAAGAATGGGGCCAAGGCGAATTGTTTTTGTTTTGTCGGAAGGGAAGTGTATATTTGCACCGTTTTTGAAAACGCGTCCAGACACAAACACTAATTTTATAGAAATCATGGCACACAAAATCAATCCGGAGACTTGCGTCGCTTGTGGAGCTTGCCAGGGTGAATGCCCGACCGGCGCCATTACCGAAGGCGATGTGTACTCCATCGATCCCGACATCTGCATCGACTGCGGCGCCTGCGCCGACGCCTGCCCCACCGGCTCCATCAGCGGTGAGTAAGCGATAAAGGCGTAAACCGCCGACCTGACGGAGGCCGCCAACCGAAAGGCGCATTCCCCGAAAGGGGGCTGAAGTTTCTGCTCCTTGCGGTTGGCGGCCTCCGTCAGGGTATCCTGTTCCGGACTTTTTTGCTATCTTTGCCGGTGATGATACTGGAAGATCAGCGACTCAATATCTTCGAAGCGGTGGCCCGGGAACGGAGTTTCACCGTCGCCGCCCGCAAGCTGGGCCTGAGCCAGCCTGCCGTGAGCCAGTGCATCGCCGACCTGGAAAAGAAGACCGGTCAGCGCCTTTTCGACCGGCAGCGCGGTGACGTCGCCCTCACCCCCGCGGGCGAGACCTTCCGCCTCTTCGCCGCCCGCATCCGCAAGGACTACCAGGACCTCGATGTTGTCTTCGCCGACTATCCGGGCTTCGCATCCGTTGCCGAAAAGGTCACCGCCCTCCAGGATGAGCCCTCTTTCTATCTGTTCAAGGACATCCTCTCTAAATAGTTCTCCACGCAGTGGAAGAACACCTCGCGCTGGGCGCCGAGGGGGTCCTCCTTGCCGGTGTAGTCGGGTGTTTTCCAGCCCCAGCCGTGGCCGCCGGAGGGGAATATGTGCAGTTCGGCGGGAACGCCGTGGAGACGCAACTGCTCGAAGTAGCGCCAGCTGTGCTCCGGGACGACGCCCTTGTCATCTTCGCACAGGAGTAGCAGGGCGGGCGGAGTCTGTTCGGTGATCCGGTTCTCCAGCGAGTAGTAGGCGCGGAGGTCCTCCCGTGCGCCCTTGTCCGTCATCTGCTCGAAGGTGCCCTTCTTCTTGACAGCCGGATCGAACGTGAGGACGGAATAGACGAGGATGGAGAAGTCGGGGCGGGTGATCTCATCCACGAAGAGGGTTGAGGCGCAGCCCGCCAGGTGCCCGCCGGCGGAGAATCCCATCACGCCGATCTGCTCCACGCCCCACTCGGCGGCATGGTGCCGGCAATAGCGGAACGCATTCTGCACGTCGGTAATCGGGGCCTGGGGATGCGTGCCCCTGGGCATGCGATACACGAGGACACAGGCGGCGATCCCGCGTGCCGTCAGCCACTCGGCGACCCAGCGGCCTTCATGCCGCATGGCGAGGTTGCTGTAGCCGCCGCCCGGGCAGATGATGACCATCTGGCCGTTGGCCTTCTCAGGGAGATACAGGATCATCCGGGCGCTGTCGCCGACATTGGCGATGTTACCGGAGGATTCTTTAAGCATTTCGGGACCTTCGGCCTCGTTGCTCTCGCCGGGCCCCAGCGTGACGGTGACACCGTCTTCGACGATGCCGCTGTCCACGTCTTGTCCCTCGGGATAAAGCAGGACCGTGGCGGTCGGCTCGGTCAGGCCGGCAGCGGCCGGCTCCGCAGTCTCATGCTGGCAGGATACCGCCAGGCAAAACAGCGCAAAGGCGCTGAAATACAACATTTTCTTCATATAGTCAGCGTTTTTTGAGTTCTTGCAGGAAGGTTTCCAGGGCCGTGTCGGCCGTCGCGCGGGCTTCGTCGCCGATCGGGTCCGGTTGTCCGGTGTAGGCACGGCTCCCGAAGCCCCAGCCGTGTCCGCCGGAGGGGAAGATGTGGATCTGCGCCGGTACGCCGTGGCCCCGCAGGGCCCGGTAGTAGCGCAGGCTGTTCTCAGGAGGGACGGCACCGTCGTCGGCGCAGAGCAGCAGGATCGTGGGCGGAGTGTCGTCCCGGACCTGCTTCTCCAGCGAATAACGCTCCCGCGCGACCGGATCCTCCCCGGCCAGGTTGTGGGCGGAGCCTTCGTGTGTCACGCCCGCTTCCATCGTGATGACAGGATAATAGAGGATGGAGAAATCCGGCCGTGTCCCGGCTTCCGCATACAGGGTGGAAGCACTGGCCGCCAGATGTCCCCCGGCGGAGAATCCCATCACGCCGATCTGCTCTACGCCCCACTCGGCGGCATGGTGCCGGCAGAAACGGAAGGCGTTCTGCACATCTGTGAGCGGGACCTCCGGGTGCTGGTTGGGCATGCGGTACCACAGGACGCAGGCCGCGACGCCGTGTTCGCAGAGCCAGCGGGCAGCCAGTTCGCCCTCCGTCCGGGTGGACAGCATCGCGTAGGCACCGCCGGGGCAGATGACGACCATCTGACCACTGGGGTTGTGCTCGGGCAGCCAGATGCGCAGCCAGGGATCGGAGACGCGCCGCAGGATCGCTCCCTCCCATTTCTCGGGCACCTTCAGGGCGTTGGCGCAGCCGGGACCCCGGGTGACGGCCCGGCCGTCCTCCACGATGCCCCGGTCCGTACCTTGCCCCTCCGGATAGAGGCGCACGATGCAGTCGGGGGCCTGCTGGGCCCGCGCGGCGGTAAGCAAAAGCAGCGCCGCCGTCAGCAGCGCTGCCTTTTGGAATCCAGGTTTCATGGAAGCTACTCTTTGCCGGCCAGGCGCTTGTAGGTGTTCAGGCGCACCTTGGCAAACTCCTCGGTCTTCTGGAGCAGCTCGCCGGCTGACTCCGGGAAGAGCTTGTACAGGGAAGCGAAACGCACTTCACCTTTCAGGAAGTCCTGGAACTTGGCCCAGTCGGGCTCCTTGCTGTCGAGGGTGAAGGGGTTCTTGCCCTGCTCCTCGAGCATCGGATTGTAGCGGTACAAGTGCCAGTAGCCGCACTCGACGGCCAGCTTTTCTTCCTTCTGGCTCAAGCCCATGCCGGCCTTCAGGCCGTGGTTGATACAAGGGGCGTAGGCGATGATCAGAGAAGGCCCGTCGTAGGCCTCGGCTTCCTTGATGGCGTTCATGTACTGCACGGGGCTGGCGCCCATCGCGACCTGCGCGACATAGACGTAGCCGTAGCTGATGGCCATCATGCCGAGATCCTTCTTGCGGATCTTTTTGCCGGACGCCGCGAACTTCGCAATGGCGCCGACGGGAGTCGATTTGGAGGACTGGCCGCCGGTGTTGGAATAGACCTCGGTATCGAGGACGAGGATGTTGACGTTCTCACCGGATGCGAGGACGTGGTCCAGGCCGCCGAAACCGATGTCATAGCTGGCGCCGTCGCCGCCGAAGATCCACTGGCTGCGGGCTGCGATGTAGCTCTTGATCTCGATGAGTTTCTTGTCCTTCTTGGCGTCGAGCAGCGGGACGAGTTCGTCGGAGACCTTACGGGTCACCTCATAGCTGCCGCGGTTGTCGAGCCATTCGCGGGCCAGGGCGCTTACCTGCTCGCTGCGTCCCTCGTCGATGAGGGCCTGCATGCAGGCGGCCACCGTGTCGCGCAGGCGCTCGGAGCCGAGACGCATGCCGAGGCCGAACTCGCAGAAGTCCTCGAAGAGGGAATTCTGCCAGGCCGGACCGCGCCCCTGGGCGTTGGTGCAGTACGGGGAGGCCGGGAAGGAGGCACCGTAGATGGACGAACATCCGGTCGCATTCGCGATCATCATGCGGTCGCCGAAGAGCTGGGTGATGTTCTTGATGTACGGGGTCTCGCCGCAGCCGGCGCAGGCGCCGGAGAACTCGAACAGCGGCTGGGCGAACTGGGCGGCCTTCATGTTGGACTTCGGGTCGAACGGCTGCTTGTAGCCGATCTTGGCGTTGAGGTAGTCGAAAGCGGCCTGGTCGGCCACCCGCTCCTGGTACGGCTCCATCTTGAGGGCCTTTTCAGGCTTTGCGAGACAGACGTCCACGCAGTTGCCGCAACCGGTACAGTCAGCTACGGACACCGCGAGGGCATACTTATAGGTCTTGAGGTTGGCCTTGCCGTCGGACGTCACGACGCACTCCGGAGCCGTGGCGGCTTCTTCCTCGGTGAGGAGGAACGGGCGGATCGCGGCGTGCGGGCAGACGAAGGCGCAGGTGTTGCACTGGATACACTTGGCGGCATCCCAGACGGGCACGTTGACGGCGACGCCTCGTTTCTCGTAAGCGGCCGTGCCGTTGGGCATCGTGCCGTCCTGCCAGGGGACGAAGGCGCTGACGGGCAGGGTGTCGCCGCACTGGGCGTTGACTACGTCGGCGATCTCCTTGACAAAGGCGGGCGCAAGGCGGCTCTCGTTGGGGTTGGTGAACTTGGCGGTCAGTTCGGCCCACTCGGCGGGCACCTGGATCTCGGTGTATTCGCCGCCGCGGTCGATGGCTGCGTAGTTCATGTTGACGACGTTCTCGCCCTTCTTGCCATAACTCTTGAGGGCGGCGTCCTTCATGTATTTCACCGCGTCGGCTTCGGGGATGATGCCGGTGATGCGGAAGAACGCGGACTGCAGGATCGTATTGGTACGGCCGCCGAGGCCGATCTCCGCCGCGATCTTGGTGGCGTTGATGATGTAGAGGCGGATATGCTTGCGGCCGATGACGGCCTTGACGTGATCCGGGATATGTCTCAGGGTCTCTTCCTCGTCCCAGAGGGAGTTCAGCAGGAGGCTGCCGCCCTCCTTGATGCCCTTGAGGACATCATACTTCTCCAGGTAGGAGGGGACGTGGCAGGCCACGAAATCAGGCGTTCCGACCAGGTACGGGGCCTTGATCGGGGCCTTGCCGAAGCGCAGGTGCGAGCAGGTGTAGCCGCCGGACTTCTTGGAGTCGTAGTCGAAGTAGGCCTGGCTGTAGAGGTCCGTGTGGGAGCCGATGATCTTGATCGTGTTCTTGTTGGCGCCGACTGTGCCGTCGCTGCCGAGACCGTAGAACTTGCACTCGGTGGTGCCGGGTTTCACGATGGAGATCTCTTCCTTGAGGGGGAGGCTCTTGAAGGTCACGTCGTCGATGATGCCGATGGTGAAGTCGGCCTTGGGGGTCTTGAGGGCCAGGTTGTCATAGACGGCGACGATCTGGGCCGGGGTGGTATCCTTGGAGGATAGGCCGTAGCGGCCGCCGATCACGAGCGGTGCGTCGGCGACGCCCTGGAAGACGGTCTTGATGTCCTGGTAAAGGGGTTCGCCGAGGGAACCGGGCTCCTTGGTGCGGTCGAGGACCGCGATGCGCCTGACGCTCTTCGGAAGGACCTTGAGGAGGTATTTCTCCGAGAAGGGGCGGTAGAGGTGGACGGTCACGAGGCCGAGCTTGCGGCCCTGCAGGGCGAGGTGGTCGATCGTCTCCTTGATGGTTTCCGTGACGGAACCCATCGCGACGATGATGTTTTCGGCGTCGGGAGCGCCGTAATATTCGAAGGGACGGTAGGTCCGGCCGGAGATCTCGCCGATCTCGCCCATGTAGCGGGCGACAATGTCCGGGACGGCCTCATAGACCTGGTTGCGCGACTCGACGGCCTGGAAATAGACGTCGCCGTTCTGGGCGGTGCCGCGGGTGACGGGAGCCTCGGGGTTGAGGGCGCGGGCGCGGAAGGCGGCGAGGGACTTTTCGCTCACCAGTCCGCGGAGCTCATCCTCGTCGAGGGCTTCGATCTTCTGGATCTCATGGGAGGTGCGGAATCCGTCGAAGAAGTGCAGGAAGGGGACGCTGCTCTTGATGGCGGCGAGGTGCGCGACGGCGGCCATGTCCTGGGCCTCCTGGACGGAGCCGGACGCGAGCATCGCGAAGCCGGTCTGGCGGCAGGCCATCACATCCTGGTGGTCACCGAAGATGGAAAGCGCGTGCGACGCGAGCGCACGGGCGGATACGTGGAACACGGCGGGCAGCATCTCTCCGGCGATCTTGTACATGTTGGGGATCATCAGGAGGAGGCCTTGGGAAGCGGTGTAGGTCGTCGTGAGTGCGCCGGCCTGAAGCGATCCGTGTACCGCTCCGGCCGCACCCGCCTCGCTCTGCATTTCGGTAACCTTCACGGTCTCGCCCCAAAGGTTCTTCTTGCCGTGCGCAGCCCACTCGTCCACGTTTTCAGCCATCGTGGAGGAAGGGGTGATCGGGTAGATGGCGGCGTGCTCACTGAACAGGTATGCGATGTTGGACGCAGCCTGGTTTCCATCACAGGTGATGAATTTCTTTTCTTTTGCCATATCGTTGTTGTTTAGTTATTTATACGGAAAGTGTCTTTACATCGTCCGGGGCAGGTATGTCTTCAGGTCCACGGAGGCGGCGCTGATCCGGCGCATTTCCGGCAGGCTGCCCACCTGGCCGTCCGCACGCAGCTGGACGAGGGTGTTGCCGAGGGCCGTGCCCTCGGTCGGGCCGCAGATGACGGGGATGCCGCACGCGTCTGCGGCAAACTGCATCAGGTACGGGTTCTGGGAGCCTCCGCCGATGACGTTGAGGCTGCGGATCGGGAATCCGCCCATCTCCTCGAGCAGGGCGATGACTTCCTTGTAGCGCAGGGCCAGGCTGCGGTAGATGCAGCGCAGGTAGTCGGCGACGGTCACAGGCTCTTGCTGGCCGGTCCTGCGGCAGTAGGCGCCGATGGCCTCGGTCATCGAGTCGGGATGCGCGAAGCACGGGTCGTCCGGGAAGATGGTTCCCTCGTAATCGGACTCCAGGCAGAGCGCGGTCAGCTCCTTGATGCCCTGGGGGGCGCCGGGGAAGCGGACAGGATCCTTGTAGAAGTCTTCACGGCAGCGCTCGAAGAGCCACAGGCCGCAGATGTTCTTGAGGAACCGGGTCGTCCCGTCGATGCCGCCCTCGTTGGTGAAGTTCTCCTGGAAGGAGCGCTCCGTGATGATGGGCTTCGGGGACTCGATGCCGAGCAGGGACCAGGTGCCGCAGCTCAGGTAGGCGAACTGGGCGTCTTGGGCGGGGACGGAAACGACGGCGGAAGCGGTGTCGTGCCCTGCGACGGCGACGACCTTGACCGGCCCGAGGCCGGTCGCTTTCTGCACTTGCGGGGTCAGCGTGCCGACGACTTCTCCGGGCTGGACCAGCCGGCCGAACTGCGTGCGCTTGAGGCCGACGGTGGCGAGCAGATCCTCGTCCAGGTCCCCCGTGACGGGGTTCAGGATTTGGGACGTAGAGGCGATGGTGTATTCGCAGACCGCTTCGCCGGTCAGCATGTAAGTCAGGGCGTCCGGCATGAAGAGGATCTTGTCGGCCGCTTCCAGGACGCTGCTGCCTTCCCGCCGCTGGGCGGAGAGCTGGAAGAGGGAATTGAAATCCATGAACTGGATGCCGGTCTTGGCATAGACCTCCTTGGCGGGCATCTTCCCGGCGAAGTAGCGGTCCATTTCCCCGACGGTATAGTCGTCCCGGTAGCTGTGGGGGAAGCCGACCGGCTGGCCGTCGCTCCCGAAAAAGGCGAAATCTACGCCCCATGTATCGATGCCGACGGACTGGATCTCCAAGCCTTCGGAAGCGACCTTCCGGAGCCCTTCCAGAATCTCGTTGTACAGGTGCGGGAGGTCCCAGAACAAATGCCCGCCGACGGGGACCATCGGATGCTTGAAGCGGGTCAGTTCACGCATTTCGACCTTGCTGCCGTTGAAGGTGGCCAGGATGGTCCTGCCGCTGGTGGCTCCAAGGTCGACTGCAAGGTAATGGGTTTCAGCGTTCATATCGGTAAGGTTTGGGATTATGCAAGGTGGATGCGTTTCAGCAGGCCGCTCAGCACGGAGCCGGGACCGAGTTCGGTCCATTCGACGGCGCCGTCGGCGCTCATCCGGCGGATGGTGCAGGTCCAACGGACCGGGGCGGTCAGCTGGGCGAGCAGATTGGCCTGGATGCGGTCCGGGTCCGTTTCGGGCAGTGCCGTCACGTTCTGGTAAACCGGACAAGGCGACTTGTGAAAGCGGGTGGCGGCGATGGCTTCGGCCAGGACGGCCCGGGCCGGCTCCATCAGGGGGGAGTGGAAGGCTCCGCCGACCGGCAGGGGAAGGGCACGCCGGGCGCCGGCTTCCTTCGCCTTTTCGCAGGCGGCAAGGACGGCCTCGGACTCGCCCGAGATGACGACCTGGATGTCGCTGTTGTAATTGGCGGGGACGACGGTCCCGTCGGTGCCGGCGCAGATCCGCTCGACGCTTTCTTCGTCCAGGCCGATGATCGCGGCCATCGTACCGGGAACCTGTTCGCAGCACTTCTGCATCTCGGTGGCACGCAGGGCCACCAGCCGCAGGGCATCGTCGAAGTCGAGGACGCCGGCGGCCGTCAGGGCGCTGAACTCACCCAGGGAATGCCCCGCGGCCATATCCATCTGCCGTTCCGGCCGGGCGGCAAACGCCGCGAGGGAATGTACGAAGACGGCGGGTTGCGTGACCCGGGTTGCCCTCAGATCCTCGTCCGAACCGTGGAACATCACCTCCGTCAGCGGGAACCCCAGCACCTCGTCCGCCCTGTCCATCAAGGCCTTGGCCTCTGGACAACTGTCATACAGGTCCTTTGCCATGCCGGGAAACTGGGACCCCTGTCCGGGGAAGAGAAATGCTTTTGCCATATTTTTTCGTCAATCAAACAAATTTATTTATAATTTCTGACATAAGAAAAAATAAATTTTGTTATTTTTGCAGTCGCAATCCGGTCCGCCGGGTGCTACCGGCCCCTGTAGTTTAATGGATAGAATTTCGGATTCCGGTTCCGACGATAGGCGTTCGATTCGCCTCGGGGGTACCAAAGTGGAATTTCCAGCTGTTTTTGGAGATTCCACTTTTGCATTTCCCCGTAATTGATTGGTTTCCTTGAAGATGATGTCGAGCATCTTGTTGTAGGACGTGGTTCGATAATTTTTTCTGTCGAATTCGATTTTTTCCGGGAACATCGAACCAAGGAGTTTGATTTTGACTTCCGGCTTCGCCCAGCGGAAGAATTGCCCCAGATTGTCGATGAGGTTGATGGAGTAGGTGAGTTTCTCTTTGACCTGTAAGTCTTCGCTCAACCGGAGGGTCTGTATTCTTTCTTCCAGTTGTTCCGCTTCCTTTCCATAGCGGTTGAGGTTGTTCTCTTTCTCCGTCTTTGAGATTTCGCCGTCGAAGTACAGGTCATTGACCCGGTTTATCCGCTCTTTCAGTTTCTTCAGGTCCTCTTCCAGTTTCTCCGCTTCCTTGTGGTTCGCCTTGACCCTTTCGCCCCTGATATCCAGCAGGACTTCGTTGTATAATGCCAAAATCGCCAGATGTGGCTTCAAGGTTCCTACGAAGTCCGTGAATCCTTCATTGACCTGCTCTGCCCGGATATTTATATGCTTGTGGTCATGGCTGCAGAAGTAGTATGTGTAATCCCCACCGTTACCGTGGCTTGTCGCTCCCGTGAGGATGTGACCGCATACGGGGCAGACCAAGAATTTCCGGAGATATAGGTTGGGATTCGCCGGTTTGCTGAGCTTTGGGGTCTTCTTTTTCTTTCCGTCGATGACCTCTTGCACGGCATAGAAGGTTTGCTCGTCGATGAGTGCTTCGTGCTTTCCCTTGACATCTTGAGCGGGTTCGTCTTTCGTCGCAGGAACGTGGACCAGCCCGATGTAGAATTTATTCCGGAGCATTTTCATAAAGGAGCTGGGACGTACTTTCGGGCATAACCGTTTCCTGATGCAGTTCGGCTTCTCGATGCCCAGTGCTACTTCATGGAAGATTTCCTTGACCTTTCCTGCCCATTTTTCGTCGATTTCCACCCAGCAGTCGTGTTTGCCTCGGCTCACATTTTTGTACCCACGGGGTGCCATGTGTGTGCAATCGCCTTTCAACAGATGTCCCCGGATACCATCTTTCGTTCGTCTGGATATCTTCACATCTTCCGTGTGGGCGGTGCCGCAGTACATAGACAGTAAAAGCGGCCACTCCGTTCCTTTGAAGTCGATGGGCGATTCAATTGCGTTGATTTCGATACCCAGTTCATCATAGAGCATCCGCTTGTAGGCGAAAGCGAATTCCACGTTTCGGGCATAACGGTCCCAGCGTAGGAACAAAATCTTATCCACATCGTTGCGATGCTTCTTGCAGTAGTTGTAAATCTTCCTGATTTCCGGCCTCTGCATATCATAATGCTTGGCGGAGTAGTCCTCGTAATAGGTGGAGATGATATTGTATCCCCGGTTGTTGCAGTATGCGTTCAAGTAGCGCTCCTGCATTTCGATGGAGCAGCCATCAGTTTGCTCGTCGGTGCTGACTCTGGTGTTAGAGTATTACGTTGATGCTCCTGTTATTCATTGTTTCGTTCGTTTCCTATTTGTAATTCAGCCATTTGGTAGAGGAACGTCCTGATTTCCTTGAGTTCCTCGCTTGTCGTGTTATAATTGTGTGATTTCAGTATCCTGTCGCATTCTTCAAGTGATATCATTTAGGTTTCACTTTTCTTCTTATTCG
>JAFUWZ010000003.1 GCA_017471045.1 Bacteroidales bacterium | reverse complement strand
CCTGGTGGGCGCCGGACGCAGCAGCGGCGCCATGGACGCTTCCAATATCCTCAAGCCGGCGCTGGCGCGCGGCGAACTCCGCACGATCGGCTCGACCACCCTGGACGAGTACCAGAAATACTTCGAGACCGACAAGGCCCTGGAGCGCCGGTTCCAAAAGGTGATGATTGACGAACCGACTCCCGCCGAGTCCATCGCCATCCTGCGCGGCTTGAAGGAGAAATATGAGAACCATCACCGCGTGCGTATCGAGGACGACGCCCTGATCGCCGCCGTCAACCTCTCGCACCGTTACATCAACAACCGTTTCCTCCCGGACAAGGCCATCGACCTGGTGGACGAAGCGGCCTCCAAGCTGCGCCTGGAGATGAATTCGGTGCCGGAGCCCATCGATGACCTCAACAGCAAGATCCGCCAACTCGAGATCGAGAAGGAGGCCATCAAGCGCGAAGGCGTCTCCCTCAAGATGGAAAAGATCGACGAAGAACTGAAGGAACTCGAGAGACAGCGCTCCGCCCTGATGAAACGCTGGGATGAGGAAAAGAAGATCCTCTCCGACCTCCAGACCACCCGCCAGCAGATCGAGGATTACAAGAACGAGGCGGCCATCGCGGAGCGCAGCGGAGACTACGGCCGTGTGGCCGAGCTTCGCTATGGCAAGATCGCGGCGGCCCAGAAGCAGATCGACGGACTGACGGACTGCCAGGCCGCCATCAAGGACCCGATCATCACCGAGGCCGTCACGCCCGAAGACATCGCGGAAGTGGTCGCCCGCTGGACCGGCATTCCGGTCAACCGGATGCTCGAGAGCGAGAAAGACAAGCTCCTGCGCATGGAGAGCGAACTACACAAGCGGGTCGTCGGCCAGGACAAGGCCATCTGCGCCGTATCCGATGCGGTGCGCCGCAACCGGGCCGGCCTGAGCAACGAGAAGCGGCCGATCGGCTCCTTCCTCTTCCTCGGCACGACCGGCGTGGGCAAGACCGAGCTGGCCAAAGCGCTCGCGGAATTCCTATTCAACGACGAAAACCTGATCACGCGGATCGACATGAGCGAATACCAGGAGCGCCACACCGTCAGCCGGCTCGTGGGTGCGCCTCCGGGATACGTCGGCTACGACGAAGGCGGACAGCTGACCGAGGCCGTGCGGCGCAAGCCCTACTCGGTCATCCTGCTGGACGAGATCGAGAAGGCCCATCCGGACGTGTTCAACGTGCTCCTTCAGGTGCTCGACGATGGCCGGCTGACCGACAACAAGGGCCGGACCGTGGACTTCAAGAACACCATCCTGATCATGACCTCCAACGCCAAGGAGGAGGAGCTGAAACTGACGATGCGCCCCGAGTTTCTCAACCGGATCGACGAGATCATCACCTTCGACCAACTGTCCCGGGACGACATCCGCCAGATCGTGCGGATCCAGATGGGCCTCCTGCAGGGGATGTTGGAGCGCGAGGGGGTGGAACTGAGCTGGACCTCTTCCTTCGAAGACTACATGACGGAGAACGGCTACGACCCGGACTACGGCGCCCGGCCGGTCAAGCGGCTGATCCAGCGGGAGCTGGTCAACCAGCTGGCGAGCGAAATCCTCGCGGGCCGCGTCCGCAAGGATTCGGCGATCGTCGCCGATGCCGCCGACGGCCGCGTCCTGCTGCGAAACTAAACAGCGGCCAGCCGGGATGTGGACGGCAGGCAGGTGACGGGGGTCTGCTTTAGACCCCCGTCACTACATTTAATACACAGTTTATCAAAGGCTTAGCTGCTACGTCCCCTCTCTTGCTTTTTTGCAAAAGAGTCACTATCTTACGCCATTCAACATCTCCTACCATGAATAAGAAACTGACCCTCATCGCTTTGATTGCAGCGTGGACACTGCCTGTTTTCACTTGGGCCCAGCAGCCGACGGTCCCGGCAGCCCGGCAGCCGTCAGCACAAACGGTGCAGGCTACCCGAGTAGCGCAGACCTGGAGTGCCGCGCAGCAGAAGGCAGCCCAGCAGGCGGCCAAATCCACCGTCAATTATGACGAGGATGCCGTCGGGCCCTATACCCTCGAAGATCCGCTGACCTTTGCCGACGGGCGAAAAGTCCGCAGCAAGAAGCAATGGCCGGCACGCCGGCAAGAGATCTTGGAATTTTTCCAGCAGGAGATGTACGGTCAGATGCCGCCCGCGTCCCGGATCTGGACCGAGGTACTGGAAGAAGGTCCGACGTTGGCGGGATTTGGTACGCGCCGGCAGCTGCGGATGTGGTTCCGGCCGGACAAGACCGGACCCAGGATCGACTGGCTGATCGTCACGCCCAACCACGTCGAAGGACCTGTACCGACCATCCTGCTGCTCAACTACGGCGGCAACCACGAATTCCTTTTCGATGAGGAGATCCTGGTCACAGAGGCCTGGATGCGCGAGAAACACGGACACAACGGTAACCGGGCTTCCGCCGAGACCCGGGGCCGGTTCAACCACGACGGAGACCGCAATGTCTATCCGGTCGGCATGCTGCTCGCCAGAGGATACGCCGTGATGACGGCCTGCTACTGCGAGATTTCTCCGGATCCGGACCCGGGCTACGAGGAGGACGGGGTGACCCTGCAGGACCGGTTCGCCTATACAGGCGTCTTCGACCTCTGGGGTCTCCGGGATCCGGCCCGCGAAGACAACACGACCGCACTCGGCGCCTGGGCCTGGGGCCTGATGCGCGGGATGGACTGGATCGTCCAGGACCCGGCCCTGGACGAAAACCGGGTGGTGCTGACCGGCTGTTCGCGTCTCGCGAAGGCGGCCCTGATCGCCGGTGCCTACGACGAACGCTTCCCGCTGGTCGTGCCGGTGCAGACCGGAGGTGGCGGCGTCCCGCTGGCAAAGCGCCATTTCGGCGAGACGGTCGAGACCGAGGTGGCGGCTTTCCGGCACTGGTATTGCCGGGCCTATGACAAATACGCCGGCCACACCGATCAGATGCCCTTCGACCAGCACCTGCTGCTGAGTTGCATCGCTCCGCGCGCCCTGCTCGTGGAAGGCTTCGACGGCCCATGGTTCGATACCAAAGGCGAATTCCTCGCCGTGCAGGCAGCCAGTCCCGTCTGGAGATTCCTGGGCGTCCCCGGGCTTCCCAAGGTCGAATGGCCCGGCGACTATGACACGTCCGCCATCGGTCCCCGGCTCGGCTATGTCCGCCGCGACCAACAGCACGGCATCTCCGCCATCGACTGGACCTGGATGATGAACTTCGCGGACGGAGTGTTCGGGATGAACAAAAAATGACAAAAAAAATTTGCAAAGACCGAAAAAGTCGCTACCTTTGTAATCCCAACGCGGAAATAGCTCAGTTGGTAGAGCGCAACCTTGCCAAGGTTGAGGTCGCGGGTCCGAATCCCGTTTTCCGCTCTGAAAGGATAGCCCGGTACGCATTGCTGGGCTATTTTCATTTCAGGAACCCGGTAGAGCTGCACGAGATCCTTCAGATCGTCGATTAATCCTTTTGTTAGAAAACGCTTTTCAGCCGGTACCGGCTGTTGGTGTAGGTGCGGCGCTCGGGCCCTACGCCCGTGACGGTGATGGACTTCCAGTGGGGCGGCAGGGCGGAGGGGAGCTGGACGACGCCATTGTCGGTCAGTTCCAGGCCGCAGAAACCGTTGATAAAGAGCTGGAGGAAGCCGCCGAGGCCCGTCATGAAGCAGGTGTCGCCGTGTCCGGCCGTTTCGCTGAAGGCGAGGAAGGGACCGTGCAGATGGCCTTCGAGACCTTTCTGATACAGCTCATACGCCTTGGCACCGTCGCCGAGCCGGGCCCATTGCAGGGCCAGGATGGCCTGGGACATCGCCGGGCCGTGGGGATGGATGCGGGGCTCATAGTACTCCAGATCGCGGCGGATCCCGTCGGGATCGGTCACGATCTGCAGCGGATAGGCCAGCAGGTTGACGTCGGCCTGCTTGACCGTCTGTCCCTCATAACCCTCGAACTCGTCCGTCACACCATCCTCCCGCTTCAGGATCCGCAATCCGTCCGCCACCTTTGCCCATTGCGCCACAGACCCGGCTGCCAATATCTCCGCGGCAGCGCAAGCCGCCCGGAGCGCCACGATGGCCGATCCGTTGGTGAAGGCGTTGTCCGTCACGTGGTGGGCGAATTCGTCGGCCCCGACGACGCCCCGGATCGAGCAGGAGCCGTCAGCGTTCCAGTCCACCCGGCTCACCCAGAAATCAGCCACTTCCTTGAGCACGGGCCAGCCTTCGGTGCGCAACCATTCGAGGTCATGGGTCATCCGGTAATAGTTCCAGATGTCGATTGCGACATCCGACGAGATATGGTGCTCGAACGTGCCCGTCAGCGCATTGGTCGGGCAGGATTCGTCGCCGGAGGCATCGCTCTCCCAGGGGAACAGGGCCCCCTTGTAGCCGTAGCTGAACGCTTTCCGGCAGGCGCCGGACAGGCGCTCCGTGCGGTAATCGACCAGCGAACGGGCGATGCCGCCACCCAGGAAAAGCAGCGGCGGATACATCCAGAGTTCGGAATCCCAGAAGATGTGGCCGCAGTATTCGCGGTCCGACAGGCCGAAAGGCGGAATGCTCGCCGCACGCCCTTCCCGGGCGTTGGCGTACAGCTGGAAGAGGGCGGCGCGGGCGAACAGCTGGGCGTCGGAGTCCCCTTCGATCCGGATGTCGCCCTGCCAGAGCTCATCCCACAGGGCCTCGTGGCGCCCGACCAGGCGCTCCACGCCTTCGCCCAGGCCGTAGATGACGAAACGTTCGGCCTCATTCCACGGATCAGCGAAATCCGTTTCGGGCACCAGGCTGCCCAGGATGTGGAAACGCAGGCGCTGTCCGGCCCGCAGGAGCGTATCTGCGGGCATCGTTCCGGTCCCGGTGAAGGTCGCGGCAGCAGCACAGAGGAGCACGCCCCGCTGCGGGGTCCGGGAGCGCAGGCGCCGGATCTCGAAGGGCGTCGTCCCGATATGGCGGGTGATGACGCTGGAGTCCTGGCGGACAAAGGCTTTCGGCTCGGTGATGAGGCCTTCGACTCCGAGACGGATGTCTTGCAGGGCCTGGACTTCGATGCTGACGAGACCGGCATAGGGGAGTTCGCGCAGGGCGCGGATCGTCCAGTCCACGCGGGCCTTGCCGTCCACGGTGAAACGGTCGCCAAAGCTGGCACGGCGCATGTCGAGGGTCTGGGTGCGGGTGGAGGCGCCGTCTGCGGAGACGGGGATGCCGTCCACGCTAAGGCGGAGCGCGAAGGGGTTGGGGCAGGCCGCGATACGGCTGACGCCGTTGCGGCTCCGGCCGTCATAGACGTTGGAGAGCATGACGCTCTTGAGCGACATCGGCGCCTTGCCGGGCAGCAGGCCGAGGCAGCCGTTGCCCACCGGCACGCTGAAGTACCGGCTTTCGAAATCGGTGTTCTGCATCACCCAGCCGGGGGCGACGGCCACCCTGCCTGAAGCGCCGGTGCCAAGGTCGGGTGTGCCAGTGCATTTGCGGATGCATTCCCCGCCAGGGTACATCCCCGCATCCGAGGGTGCACCGGCACCCTTGGGACCGGCCCAAGCAGGCACAACGCCTGCAAACGACAACAGGCAGCCGACCAGGCTGCCTGCCAAAACCCTATTCAACGCGCTACGCATACGCTAAACCTCCGGCGCCGTCCTGAACTCGCCCAGGAAACGCATGTCGTTCTCGAAATAATGCCGCAGGTCATTCACCTGCCACTTCAGCATCGCGATCCGCTCCAGGCCCATGCCGAACGCGAACCCGCTGTACTTCTTGGAATCGATCCCCGACGCCTCCAGCACATTGGGATCCACCATGCCGGCACCCAGGATCTCCAGCCAGCCCGTACCCTTACACACGTTGCAACCCTTGCCGTGGCAGATGTTGCAGCTCACGTCCACCTCCGTCGAAGGCTCCGTGAACGGGAAATAAGACGGCCGCATCCGGATCTGCGTGTCCGGACCGAACATCTCCCGCGCGAAGAGCAGCAGCGCCTGCTTGAGGTCCGCGAAGGTCACGTTCTCATCGATGTACAGGCCCTCGATCTGGTGGAAGATGCAGTGCGCACGGGCGCTGATCGCCTCGTTGCGGAACACGCGGCCCGGGCAGACGACGCGGATCGGCAGCGGCATCTTCTCCATCGTCCGCACCTGCACGCTGGACGTGTGTGTCCGCAGCAGCAGCGGATTGAGGTGGCCGGCCGACACGAAGAACGTGTCCTGCATATCGCGCGCCGGATGGTTCGCCGGGAAATTGAGCGCCTCGAAAACGTGGTAATCGTCCTCGATCTCCGGGCCCTCGGCCACATCGTAGCCGAATTTGCGGAAAATATCCACGATCTGCTGCCGCACGATCGAGACCGGATGGCGCGAGCCCAGTTCGTACGGGTCGCCCGGCATCGAAAGATCCTGCTTCGGACCTTCCTCGGCCACTTCGCCTCCGACCGAATCCTTCATCTCCTCAATCCGGTTGGTAACCATCTGCTTGAGGTCATTCAGCGTCTTTCCGAACTCCCTTTTGAGGTCCTTGTCCAGGGCACGGAACTCCTCAAACAGGCGGGTCACTTCCCCTTTCTTGCCCAGGAAACGGATCCTGGCCTCCTCGACCTCTTTCTGGGTCTTGCACTTCAGTTCGTTCAATTCGGCGGCAATCCGCTCGATATCTTCTCTTTTCATATACCCATGAACTATTGATTCTTCAACTCGGCGGCCCGGACTTTTTCGGCCCGTTTGTCCCGCGCTTTCTTGGCCTTGGCGGCACCGCTCTTGAGATATTTGGCTTTCTGATCCTCGTTGAGTATCCGCAGGTAGGACTGATAGGTCGCCTCCTGCCACTTGTCCTGGACGGCGACATAGGCCGTGCCGGCAGAGACTTTCGACATGCGCAGGGCCATGATTTCCTCTGTCATCGCCCGGTAATCGTGGGTCAGGGTCGAGTCGATCCGGAAGACCTGCCAATCAGCCAGGTCCAGCATCGTGCCCAGACGCTCGACCTCCTTGTCGATGACCTCATACATCTGCTTCTCCTGCTCCTCGGGACTCGGGGGAGCCTGGGCGAGAAGCGGGCATACGGCCGCCGCAAAGACCGCGGCCATCAGCATAAACCCTCTTTTCATACTCTCAAAAATTGTTTAGCTTTGTAATCCTGGACGGATAACTCGCAAAATTAATCAAATAAAGACAAAACAACAAGATGAGAAGCAAAACCCTCTTCTGCACCCTGCTGGTCCTCGCGGGCCTGCTGCTTTCCAGCAAATCCGATGCCTGCACGAATGTGATCGTCACCAAAGGCGCCAGCAAGGACGGCTCCTGCATGGTCTCCTACGCGGCCGACTCCCACTGGCTCTTCGGCGAGCTGTATTTCCACAAGGCCGCCCGCTGGGCCCCGGGCGCGATGCTCAAGATCATCGAATGGGATACTTACAAGCCCCTCGGCGAGATCCCGCAGATCGCGGCGACCTACCAGACCGTGGGCAACGTCAACGAGCACCAGCTCATCATCGGCGAGACGACCTACGGCGGCCGCGAGGAGCTGGCGGACCCGGCCGGCGTGATGGACTACGGTTCCCTGATCTATATCACACTGCAGCGTGCCCGTACGGCGCGCGAAGCCATCGCGACCATCGTGGAGCTGGCCAACGCCTACGGCTACCCTTCGGAGGGCGAATCCTTCTCCATCGCAGACCCCCGGGAAGCCTGGGTGATGGACCTCATCGGCAAGGGCAAGGACCACAAAGGCATCGTCTGGGTCGCCCGCCGCATCCCGGACGGCTACATCTGCGCCCACGCCAACCAGTCCCGGATCACGCGCTTCCCCCTCGACGATCCCGACAACTGCCTCTATGCCCCCGACGTGATCAGCTTCGCCCGCGAGATGGGTTACTTCTCCGGCGAGGATGCCGATTTCTCCTTCCGCGACGCTTACAATCCCCTTGACTTCGGCGGGGCGCGCGCCTGCGACGCCCGGGCCTGGAGTGCCTTCAACATCCTCTGCGACGGGCAGTTCACCTACCTGGACGCCGAGGGGAAGGAAGTCAGCGCCCCGGCTTCGGACTGGCTCGACTACGCGATGGGCTACGACCTGAAGGGGGAAATGCCGCTCTTCGTCAAGCCCGCGCGCAAGATCAGCGTCAAGGATGTCGCCGACGTAATGCGCGACCACTACGAGGGCACGCCGATGGACATGCGCGTGGATGCCGGCGCGGGTGGCAATGCGCTCCCCTACCGCTGGCGGCCGATGCACTTCAGCTTTGACGGCAAGGAATACCTCAACGAGCGCGCGATCGCCACGCAGCAGACGGGCTTCTGGTTCGTCGCCCAGGCCCGCGGTTGGCTGCCCGACGAGATCGGTGCCCTCACCTGGTTCGGAACCGACGATGCGGCGACCTCCTATCTGACGCCCATCTATGTCAGCACCAACGAGGTGCCCGACTGCTTCCGCGTCGGCAACGGCGACCTGCTGCACTATTCCCCGACTTCCTCTTTTTGGGTCAACAACCGCGTCGCGAACGCCTGCTACAAAATGTACGACCGGATGGAGCCCTTCGTCCGCGCGCAGATCGACACCTTCGAGAACGCCCAGATGGCCGCCGTCGAGGCCCAGGATGCCAAGATGCTGGCGATCTATAACAAGAACGCCCGGCACCCGGGCAGCAAGCGCTCCCTGCGCAAGATCCGCCGCGAACTGACCCGCTTCAGCATCGGGACGGCCCAGAAGCAGTTCGGTGAATGGGTCAAACTCGAGGAGACCCTGCTCGTCAAGTTCATCGACGGCAACGTCAAGGCCCAGGACTCGGACGGCTCTTTCCTGCACACCGAATACCACGACGGCACGCCCGACCAGCTGGAATACGCCGGCTACACCGACAAGTGGAAGGAAACCGCCGCCAAGGACCACGGCTCCGTCCTGGAGGTTCGCTGAATCCGTTGGCGATTACACTTTTAAAAATCAACTATTCACCTCCTTCTCTATGCGGGGAAACGAGGTTGGAAAAAATGTTCGGATTGTCTAAATCCGCAAGCAGTCCGGGAGAACGGTTCCTTATTTCCGGGAAATCTTGTAGCTCAGGCCGAGACGCTCGATCTCGTCGATGAAGTCGGCGTTGACGGTGACCTGGAACTTCTTGGACTTGAATTCGATCCGATAGCCCGTCCCGGGGTCCACGATGAAAAGATACAGCGGGATGGGTCCCTTGTAACTCTTCAGGATCCGCACCAGTTCTTTGCGGAAACCGGCGTCCACCTGACCCGAACCGACATTGAGGGTGATGCCCGTCACGAAAGACTCCGTCACGTTGCCCAACATCGAGATGTCACTGATCTTGAAGTCATAAGGCGCTGTCTTGCCGGCCCGGCGTTCTTCCGGCTTGAGGGCATATTTCTCCTTGATCTCACCCTTCACATAGATGCTGGTGTGCAGCAGGGTGAGCGCCTTGTAGTTCTCATAATCCTTGCTGAAGAGGGCCAGTTCATAAGGGCCCGTGAAGTCCTCGATCGTAATCCGCCCGAAGGGACGGCCGGTCCGTGTCGTCAGGTCTTTCACGTCCGTAACGATGCCGGCGAAGGATACCTTCCGGGGCTTCTTCTCCCGGTCGCACTCCTCGATCATCGACTCCAGGGATGTCAGTTCGCAATTGGTAAACTGCTTGATCTCAAAGCGGTAACGGTCCAGCGGATGGGAGGAGATGTACATGCCCACGAGCTCCTTCTCCTTCTGCAGGAGCGCAAGTTGGTTCTCCTCTTCCGGAGCGGCGGGCATCTGCGGACGCACGGGCTTCATCTCTTCCACGTCGCCGAACAGCGAGGCGGACGAATCCACCGCGTCCCGCCGGTACAGGTCGGCATAGCGCGCAAGCTCATCGATGAAAAGTTCGCCGCCCGAGCTGGGCAGGAAGAACTGCGAGCGCTTGTATCCGAACGAGTCCAGGGCGCCGGCATAGACCAGGCACTCCAGAGCCCGGCGTTTGATCACGCCGACCCGCTCCACGAAATCAAAGACATCCTCGAACAGGCCGCCGTCTTCCCGCTCCTTCAGGATGGCGTCCACAATATTGGAGCCGAAGCCCTTGATGCCGCCGAGGCCGAAGCGCACGTCGCCTCTCTTGTTGACGGTGAAGTGCGAGAGCGACTCGTTGATGTCCGGGCTGAGGACATTGATCTTATGGGCTTTGCAGTCGCCCATGATCTTCTTGATCTCGTCGGCCTTGTCCAGGTTGCAGCTCAGGTTGGCCGCGAAGAACTCGCTCGGATAGTGGCACTTCAGCCAGGCCGTCTGGTAACTGACCCAGGCATAGCAGGTCGCATGGGATTTGTTGAAGGCGTACTGGGCAAATTTCTCCCAGTCCTTCCAGATCTTGTCCAGGGTCTTCTCGGGATGGCCGTTGGCCATGCCTTGCTTCATGAACTTGTCCTTGAGCTCCATCATCACGGCGATCTGCTTCTTGCCCATCGCCTTGCGGAGCTTGTCCGCTTCGCCCTTGGTAAAGGAGGCGAGCTTGCGCGAGAGCAGCATCACCTGCTCCTGGTACACCGTGACGCCGTAGGTCTCGGCGAGGAACTCCTCCATCTCGGGGAGGTCGTATTCGATCGGCTTGACACCCTGCTTGCGGTCGACAAAGTCCGGAATGTAGTCCATCGGGCCCGGCCGGTACAGGGCGTTCATGGCGATCAGGTCTTCGAAACGCTCCGGGTGCAGGCGCATCAGCCAGCGTTTCATGCCGGGGGATTCAAACTGGAAGACGATCGTCGTGTCACCCCGTCCATAGAGTTCATAGGTAGGCTTGTCGTCGATCGGGATGGCCTCAATATCGATTTCCTCTCCGCTGTGACGCCGGATATTGTCCAGCGTCTCATGGATGATGGACAAGGTGTTGAGCCCCAGAAAATCCATCTTGAGCATGCCCACATCTTCGATATAGTGGCCGTCGTACTGGGAGGTCCAGACATTTTCGCCCGTTTCCTTGTCCACGGACAGGCAGATCGGGATATAGTCGGTCAGGTTGCCGCGGCCGATGATCGTCGCGCAGGCGTGCTGGCCGACCTGGCGGATGCAGCCCTCGAGCTGCTGCGCGTACTGGAGCACTTCCCGGTTGATCTGGGGTCCGTTTTCCAGCTCATTCTTGAAGTCCGGAACGAGCCGGAAACAGTTCTCCAGGGTGATCTTGACATCGACTTCCTCCATGCCCTTCTGGAAAGAGCGCTTCTCCAGCCGCTTCTCACCCGGGTGGTCCGGATCGTCCACCTCCACTTCCTTCTCAAAAGCCTTGAAGCCCGCTTTAAGCTCGTCGAGCTTGGGATTGAAAGGATACTCTTTCTCGACGCGCTCGCTCAGGCGGTCCGGCACCATCTTGGAGAGGCGGTTGGACTCGTCGAGGGAGACGTTGCTGATCCGGGCGACGTCCTTGATGGCGCTTTTGGCGGCCATCGTGCCGAAGGTGATCACGCGCGAGACATGGTCGGCGCCGTAGCGCTCCTCGACGTAGCGGTGAGCCTTGACCAGATCCTCGAAGTCCACGTCGATATCCGGCATACTGATGCGGTCCGGATTGAGGAAACGCTCGAACAGGAGGTTGTAGCGAATCGGGTCCAGATTGGTGATTTTCAAGCAATAGGCCACCACGGAACCCGCCGCCGAGCCTCGCCCCGGCCCAACCATCGAACCCATCGCGCGCGAGGCGGCGATGTAGTCCTGCACGATCAGGAAATAGTCCGGGAAACCCATGCGGCAGATAGTCTTGAGTTCGAAGTCGATCCGCTCGGCCTGCTCGGCGGAAAGCGTTTCGCCATAGCGCTCCCGGGCGCCGTCGTAGGTCAGATGGCACAGGTACGCCACGCTCCGGCAGAACTCCTCGCCCCGGTCATTGCCGTTCTTGTCGCAACGGCCCTCGTCGATGACCCCCCGGTAGCGGTCCAGGTAGCTCCCGATGTCCTGCAGGAACTCCGCGGGCAGCTCGAACTTGGGCAGCACGTGGTCGCGGTCGATCTTGTAGCGTTCGACCTTTCCGGCCACTTCCAGCGTGTTGGCGAGGACTTCCGGGTGGTCCGGGAACAGGGCCGCCATCTCCTCCTCGCTCTTGAGGTACTCCTGCTGCGTGTAGCGCAGCCGGTTCGGGTCGTCGATCAGCGCATTGGTGGTCAGGCAGATCAGGCGGTCGTGCGCGGGACCGTCCTCCTTCATGACGAAATGCGCGTCGTTGGTCGCTACGACCTTGACCCCCGTCTCGGCGGCGAGCTGGAAAATGCCGGCGTTGGAGACCAGCTGGTTCTCGTACACTTCCACCGGGCCGCCCGGGACTTCCGTCTTGTGCAGCTGCACCTCCAGATAATAGTCATCCCCGAAGACATCCCTGTGCCACTGGATGGCCTTGCGGGCACCGTCCATGTCCCCGGCGACGATATCCCGGGGGATCTCGCCGGCCAGGCAGGCCGAGCAGCAGATCAGCCCGTCGTGGTATTTCTTCAGGATCTCGTGCGTCACCCGCGGCTTGTCGTAGTACTTGCCTTCAATATGGCCGATCGAGACGATCTTCATCAGATTCTTGTACCCCTCATAGTTCTTGGCCAGCAGGATCAGGTGGTAGTATTTACGGTGGTCGTTATCCTTGAGCCGGTGGTCATAGTGACGCGTCACGTAGACCTCGCAGCCGATGATCGGCTTGATGTCCGGATACTTCCCGGCCACCTTCATGAACTCCTTGACCCCGTACATGTTGCCGTGGTCGGTGATGGCGAGCGCGCTCATCCCAAGCTGGGACGCACGCTTGAAGAGTTTCGGAATGGCGGAGAAGCCATCCAGGATGGAGTATTGGGTATGGACGTGAAGATGAACGAAGGACATAGGTTCAAAGGTCTGGTACGGACAAGACAAAGTTATAAAAAAAAGCCCGGCTTCCATTGTGGGAACCGGGCAGTTTTTATCAACAATTTCAGGGCTATTTCCTGGAAGCCTTCTTCGTGGCATTCTTGGCCGCGATCTTGTTGGTCACGTCGTACATCACCGGAGTACCGATCAGGATGGAAGCGTAGGTTCCGATCAGGATACCGAGGATGAGGGCGACAGCCAGGCCGCGGATGGACTCACCGCCGAAGATCGCGATGGCGAGCATCGGGAGGAGGGTCGATACGGAAGTGTTGACCGTACGGGTCAGCGTGGCGTTCAGGGACTGGTTGACGGTATCCTTGAAGTCGGCGTTCGGATGGAGTCCGAGGTTCTCACGGATACGGTCGAAGATAACCACGTTGTCGTTGATGGCATAACCGATGATCGTCAGGATAGCGGCGATGAAGGTCTGGTCGACATCCAGGTTGAACGGCAGGATACCGGAGAACAAGGAGAAGAAGCCGATGACGATGAGGGTCGTGTGCGCCAGGGACACGACACCGCCGAGACCCCAGGTCCACTTGCGGAAGCGGAGGGCGATGTAGGTGAAGATCACCAGCAGGGCGAGGAGGACGCTGATGATGGCCGAACGCTTGATATCGTTGGCGATCGTGGCTCCGACCTTGTCGGAGGAGATGATACCGTTCGGGTTCTCCAGGGTAGAGGTGAACTGTGCCAAGGTGACAGGCTCCTTGAAGAAGCCCTTCAGGGCATCGTACAGCATGCTCTCGATCTCGGCGTCCACCTCGGAAGCGTCGTTGTCGAACTTGTAGGAAGTAGTGACCTTCATCTGGCTCTCACCACCGAACTGCTTGACCTCGACGGAAGAGCTCTCGACGGTAGGATCGGCCGCAGCTGCGGCGTTGAACACGTCGAGGGTCTTGGCGCGGACATCCTCCGCCGTGACAGGCTGGTCGAAGCGGACGACATAGGTACGGCCGCCGGTGAAGTCGACGCCATAGGTAAAGCCCTTGGTGAACATCGAGATCAGGGAGATCAGGATCAGGGCACCGGAGATGATGTAGGCCCACTTGCGGGCACCGAGGAAGTCGATGTGCGTATTCTTCAGGAAGTTCGCGGTAAGCTTGTTCTCGAAAGTGATGTTCTTGCCCTTCTTGATCCGGTCGTCAATGATGAGACGGGAGATGAAGATGGAGGTCAGCACGGACGTGATGATACCGATGACGAGGGTCGTGGCGAAGCCCTTGACCGGTCCGGAACCGAAGAGGAACAGGACGATACCGGTCAGGAGGGTGGTCACCTGTCCGTCGATGATGGCGGAGTAAGCGTTGCGGTAGCCATCCTGGACAGCCTTGTTCAGACCCTTGCCGGACCGGAGCTCTTCCTTGATACGCTCATAGATGATCACGTTCGCATCCACAGCCATACCCAAGGTCAGGATCAGACCCGCGATACCCGGCAGGGTCAGGACGGCGCCGAAGGAGGCCAGCGTACCGAAGAGCAGGAGGACGTTCGTCAGCAGGGCGGCGTCGGCGATCAGACCGGCACCCTGGTAGAAGAACACCATATAAATAAGGACGAGCAGGAACGCGATCAGGAAGGAGATAAGACCGCTGCGGATGGACTCGGCACCGAGGGTCGGGCCGACCACCTGCTCCTGGACGATCGTCGCCGGGGCGGGCAGTTTACCGGACTTGAGCACGTTGCTCAGGTCGGTCGCTTCTTCCACGTCGAAGTTGCCGGTGATGGAAGAGTTGCCGCCGGTGATCTCGCTGTTGACGACCGGATAGGAATAGACCGTACCGTCGAGGACAATGGCGATCTGCTTGCCGATGTTCTCCTTGGTAAGGCGGGCCCAGATGTTGGCGCCCTCGGCGTTCATCGTCATCGAAACACCCGGGGTACCGCTGCGCTGCTGGCCGTTGTAGTCGACACGGGCGTCGGTCACGACACCGCCGTCGAGGGGAGCCTTTCCGTCACGGGAAGAAGCCTTGATGGCGATGAGCTCGTACACGTTGGCACCTTTGACATACTCGGTGGGCTTGACGGACCACATGGGCTTGAACTCTGCGGGGAAGATCTCGGCGATCTCCGGCATCGCGAGGTAGCGGTCCACCTTGTCCATATCAACCGCGTTGGCGAAACCGATGCAGGCGCTGGTATTCATCTGGGAAGGGGAAAGGACCGCGAAGAGCGGGTTGGCCTTGCGGTAATTCTCGATGTCGGCGGATTCGCCCTGCTGCTCGGCGAGAACCTCTTCCACGACGGAAGTCTCGGCGGGAGCGGCCTCGGCGGCAGGGACCTCCTCAGCGGAGAGGAGCTCGGCCAGGCGGCGGTTGGCCTCGGCCAGGTAAGGATAGATCTCGTTAAAGGTGTAGGTGGTCCAGAACTCGAGGGAAGCGGTACCCTGCAGGAGGTTACGCACACGCTCCGGCTCCTTGACGCCCGGAAGCTCGACCAGGATGCGGCCGGTGTTGCCGATCCGCTGGATGGACGGCTGGGTTACGCCGAAACGGTCGATACGGTTACGCAGGACGTTGAAGGAGTTCGCAACCGCGCTTTCGGCCTCGGCCTTGATGACGGAGAGGACCTCGTCGTCGGTGGACTCGGGCTTGATCCGGTCGCGCATCTCGTAGGTGCCGAAAATCTGGGCGAGGCGCTGTCCGCCGGAGACTTCCTTCCATGCTTCACCGAAATTGGTGATATAGTCGGCCTGGGAATTGATGCTGCGCTCCCTGGCGAGATCGATGGCCTTCTGGAACTCGGGAGTCTGGTTGTTCTCCGCGAGGGCCTTGACGAGGTCGGCGAGCTGGACCTGCAGCATGACGTTCATACCGCCCTTCAGGTCCAGACCGAGGTTGATCTCCTTGGCCTTGACATCCTTGAAAGTATAACCGAAATAAACCTTCTCCGCAGAAATGGAATCCGTGTACCAACGGTTCCGCTCGGCGCGGATGGAGTCGAGGACATAAGCCTGGTCGGCGACATCCACCTGGCTGAAAGCCGGAGAATTCTGGAAAGCGGAAGCGACGCTCTCCGCATACTTGACAGCCTTCTTCTCTTGAATCCGCGTCACCGCGGTAAAAGAGAGCTGCCACAAGCAGGCCAAGGCCAACAGAATCGCGACCAGCCTGATAGCACCTTTACTTTGCATAGTGTTAGTTTTGTTTATATTTGTTATTGTTTCAATCGGTTCACTTTTGCCCAGTTAGGCAAAATAGGACGCAAAATTACTATTTTTTTCGGTAGAAAGAAATTTTATACTACTATTTTCTTAATTTTGCATGCGCAAAACCGATGAAAAGCCGCATCACACACCTGTCCGGACTTCTTCTCCCGGTCGTCCTGCTTTTCGCTTCAGGCCTGTCCCGGAGCGCAGCCGCACAATCCCTGGCGGACTCCCTGCGCAAGGCTTACGACTTCCAGGGTGCCGTGGAATGGTGTGAGCGGATGCTGGAGGTGACAGACTCCACCCGCATCGGTCCGATCGAGGAGCAGCTGCTCCTCTCCCGCAACGGGCTCAACATGACCCGTTACTGCAGCCAGCCCGAGGTGATCGCCAAGTACCGCTTTTCCCGCGAAGACTTCTTCCTCTTCTATCCGATGGAGAACCATGCCTGGCGGCCCGTCCCCAACCAACTCGACTCGCTGGGCGGCGGAGACTGGATCCGCGCGATGTATGTCCCGGACGGCGCCACCCAGATCTATTATTCGGCCAAGGATGCCGACGGCATCCGCAACCTCTACCGGACCTCCCTCAAGGACTCCGTGACCTGGGAAGTCCCTGAGCTGATCAACGAAGAGATCACCTCCTCCTCCGACGAGATCCTGCCCTTCCTCAGCCGCGACGGCCAGTCGCTCTATTTCGCCTCCAAGGGCCTCTACGGGATGGGCGGTTACGACCTGTACGTCTCCCGGTGGAACGAAAGCACCCGGGACTGGGACGCCCCGGTCAACCTGGGTTTCCCCTATTCGTCGCCCTACGACGACTTCCTCTTCGTACACAGCGAAGACGGGCAGTACAGCCTGTTCGCGTCCAACCGCGCCTGCCCCCAGGACAGTGTGTATGTCTATGTGCTTGCCTATGACAGCATGCCGGTGCGCAAGAGCATTGAGACCGTGGACGGTCTGAAGACCCTTTGCGCCCTCCAGCCCCGCGACGACCGTTCCGACATCGGCCGGCAGACTTCGGGCGGCATCGAGGAGGATGATAACGTCCGCCGCTATGTCGCCGCCATGGACCATGTGCGGGGGATCCGTGACTCCATCAGCCGTTTCAACGCCCGGCTTGATCAGCTGCGCGACGCCCTCCGCAGCGAGGAAGACGCAGCCCGCCAGGGCGCTCTCCGCCAGGAGATCCTGGCCGGAGAAATCGCGCTCCCGACGCACCAGAAACAGCTCGCCGCGGCGCTCAAGGAGCTGCAGGGGATCGAAATGGACTTCCTCGCCAACGGGATTGTCATCGACCCGGACCGCCTTCGCGCGGAAGCGGACCGTGAGGTCGTCGGAGCTTCCAGCTATGTCTTCTCCAAGAACGCGATGGGACCTGTACCCGACCTGGTGATCGAGCCGGCGCAACCACGCTTCGACTATTCCTTCAAGATCCTGGATGTGGGACAGTTTGCCGAGGACAACACCCTGCCCGGCGGCCTGGTGTACCAGATCCAGCTTTTCGCCTCGTCGCGCAAGGCCACGGAGCGTGAGCTCAAAGGTCTCAGTCCCGTCTTTGAGCGCAGCGGAACGGGCGGCAAGCATGTCTATTCCGCCGGTGTGTTCCGCAGCTATGCGGATGCCCTTTCGCGTCTCAACTCGGTCAAAGCCCGCGGCTTCAAGGGCGCCCAGATCACCGCGTTCCAGGACGGCAAACTGATCTCCACCGCCGCGGCCCGCAAGCTGGAATCCCAGGTCCGCATCCTCTACAAGGTGCGCCTGTCTGCCCGCTCCGGCCAAGGCTTGCCGGACGGCATCCCGGACATCATCCACGCCCGCACGGACAAGGACATCATCCGCGTCTCGGGCGGGGCCGGAACCCTCTATGAAGTCGGTCCTTTCGAGGAAAAAGCCGACGCCCAGGCCCTCGTCTCCGCCCTCCAAGGCGCCGGCCTCGCAGAAGTCTCCCTCACCGAGGTCCAGCAGTAGAGCGGCATCCCCTCATTTGTGGTGAAATGGGCGCCCGTGTGGTCAAACGGAGTGCGCAGGGGTGACACTTTCCGTACCTTTGCTTGTACGAGAACTTAGACCGATATGCAAATCCAAGGAAAGACCGTGCTGATCACCGGAGGCTGCTCCGGCATCGGCAAAATCATGGGGCGCATGTGCCTGGAGAAAGGCGCCGCCCAACTCATCATCTGGGATATCAACGAGCAGGCCATCGCGGCCACCGTCCGGGAGTTCAGCGCCCTCGGGCGGGTCTGGGGCCATCCGGCGGACATCGCCCGGCCCGACTCCCTGGACCGGGCCCTTGCGGCTACCCGGGTCGCCTGCCCGCCGGTGGACCTGCTGATCAACTGCGCCGGCATCATCACCAACAATCTCACCTTCGCCGAGCAGAGCGACACGGACATCGACCGCACCATCGACATCAACACCAAGGGCGCCATGTACGTGACCCGGCGTTTCCTGCCCCAGATGATCTCACGCGGCCAGGGCCACATCTGCAACATCACCTCGTCGGCCGGCATGCTGGCCCTGCCCAAAATGGCCCTCTACACGGCCTCGAAGTGGGCGGCCATCGGCTGGTCCGAGTCCATCCGGATCGAGCTGGACCGCGAGAAAAGCCCCGTCCGCATCACCACGGTGGCCCCGTATTTCATCAACACCGGGATGTTCGACGGCATCCGTTCCTTTTTCAAAATCCAGGACCCGGAGGCAGTCGCCCGCAAGGCCCTGAAAGCCGTGGAGCGAAACCGCATCTATAAGGGCATCCCGTTCACGGAACACTTCATCCGCCTGATGCAAGGCCTTTTCCCGCAGCGCTGGTTTGATTTTGTCTTCGGCGATGTGTGCGGGCTCTATACGGTGATGGATCATTTCACGGGGCGCAAGTCCCCGGGCAAGCCGGGGATGACAAAAGAGGGACCGGGAGAGACACAGCGTGAAACCCTCCCTAATGCATCGTAAGCTATGACATTGACCAATACTCCCGCCGAGCGGATCGAGCAGCTGATCCGGCGGCAGCAAAGTTTCTTCGCGACGGGTGCGACCCGTCCCGTCGCCTGGCGCAAGCGCCAGCTGGACGCCTTCCGCAAGGGTCTCGAAAAGTGGGAAAAGCCCCTCTGTGACGCCCTCTGGGAAGATCTGCACAAATCCTACGAGGAGGCCTTCATGACCGAGATCGGCCTCGTCTACGGCGAAATCGCCGACGCCTGCCGCCATGTGGCCCGCTGGGCCAGCAAGCGCCGCAAACCCACCCCGCTGACCGTTCTCCCATCGTCCAGCTACATCGTACGCGAGCCCCTGGGCTGCACCCTGATCGTCTCCCCGTGGAACTATCCCGTCCAGCTGCTGCTCAATCCCCTGGTCGGCGCGATCGGTGCCGGCTGCACCGCCATCCTCAAACCCTCGCCCTATGTCCCGCATGTTTCCCTCGTGCTGGAGCAGATGATCGCCGACACCTTCCCAGAGGAGTATGTTGCCGTCGTCCAAGGCGACCGGACCGTGAACACGCTGCTGTTCAACCGCCGTTTCGACTTCCTCTTCTTTACCGGCAGCCCGGCTCTTGCCAAGGTCGCCATGGCCGCCCAGGCGCAGTTCCTGACCCCGATGGTACTCGAGCTCGGCGGCAAGAGCCCCTGCATCGTGGACAAAGACGCCGACCTTAAGATCGCCGCCCGCCGCATCGCCTGGGGCAAGAGCCTCAACGCCGGGCAGACCTGCATCGCCCCCGACTACCTCTTTCTGCACGAAGAGATCAAGGACGCCTTCGTCGAAGCCTTCCGGGAGGAACTTTCCGCCCTCTACCCCGATGGGACCGAACACGCCCGCCACTACGTCCACATGGTCCGGGACAAGGCCTTCGAGCGCGTCACGAACTATCTCAAGGACGGCACCATCCTCTGCGGCGGCCGCTGCGACGCCCAGGCCCGCTGGATCGAGCCGACCCTGCTCGGCAACGTCTCCCCCGACGCGCCGGTCATGCAGGAGGAAATCTTCGGCCCCGTCTTCCCGGTCCTGACGTTCCGCGACATCGAGGAGGTGCAGCGCTTCGTAGGGAACCGCGAGAAGCCCCTGGCCTTTTACTATTTCGGGAAATCCCGGCAGGCCTGGGAACTGATCGGACGCACGACCTCCGGTGGAGCCTGCATCAACGACACGATCATGCACATCGCCAATGCCAAGATCCCCTTCGGCGGCGTGGGCAATTCCGGCATGGGCAGCTACCACTCGGAGCGCAGTTTCCTCGCTTTCAGCCATGAGCGCTCGGTCGTGCAGTCCCCTACCTGGATCGACCTCCGTTTCCGTTATATGCCCTACCGTCTCTTCCCGCTGGTCAAGAAGATGCTGAAATGATTGCTTTAACCACCGAAATCGCTTATCTTTGTTAGCACTGAAAACCAATAATAAACACGATTATGAGCGAAGAGAATGTCAAGAATCCGATGGATCTCAACGGAGACGGAAAAGTCACCCTCGACGAGCGGGTCAAATATGCCGCCGGAAAAGCCAATGAAAAGATCGACGCCGCCATGGGCAAACTGAAAGAAGAAGCGATAGAGACTGCCGGCAAGGCCAAGGAGGTCTATGCCAAAGCGGCCGACAAGGCCAAGGACGTCTATGGCAAGGCTGCCGAGAAGGCCAAGGACGTTTACGCCGACGCGAAGGAAGGCGCCACCAAGGCCGCCAGCAAGGCCAAGGAAGTTTACGCTGAAGCCAAGGAAGACGTCGCTGAAGCTGCCGAAAAGGCCAAGGCCCTGCTCGACAAAAACAAAAAGGAGGCCTGAGCGCAGGCTGAAAAGCGTGTCTTTTTAGCAAAGCTTTATTATCTTTGCAGCCCGTTTCGGAAACGGGCTGTTATTTTTTGATTATGCGAGATCTGTTTTTGGGCACAGGGATTGCCCACAGCATCCTTCTCTTTGCCGTCGTGATCGCATCCGGCCTGTGGTTCGGGCGTTTCAAGATCAAAGGCGTCTCCATCGGTTCGACATGGATCCTTTTCCTGGGCATACTCCTGAGCCATTTCGGCTTCCGTGCCGATCCCACCGTCTTGGCTTTCATGAAGGATTTCGGCCTGATCCTCTTCGTCTTCTGCATCGGACTGCAGGTCGGTCCCGGCTTCTTCCACTCGTTCCGCGCCAGCGGCATCAAACTCAACCTGCTTGCCGTCGGGATGGTCGTCCTGGCCATCCTGACCACGCTCGTCATCCACTGGGTGACCGGCGAGGAGCTCGGTACGATGGTGGGCGTGATGTCCGGCGCCGTGACCAACACCCCGGGACTGGGCGCCGCCCAACAGACGCTGGCCAACATCCTGACCGCCCAGGGCGCCGCCCCGGAAGTCGCGGCCCTCAATGCTTCCTCGCTCGCGTCCTCTTATGCCATCGCCTATCCCCTGGGTGTGCTCGGCGTCATCGCGGTCCTGATCCTGCTGCGGCCCCTGTTGAAGGTGGATCTCCAGAAGGAAAAAGCCCAGCTGGAGGAGGAGGACGACCTTGCCGCCAGCCAGGCGCGCCGGATGCACTGCGAGGTCGAGAATCCCGCCATTTTCGGCAAGACCCTTTCGGAAGTCAAGAAAGGCCTCGCCGACTCCTTCGTCGTCACCCGCCTGATGCGCGGCGAGCAGATTTTCATCCCCCACAAAGACACCACCCTCCAGCAGGGAGACAAGGTCCTCATCGTGACCTCCCAGTCCCATGTGGACGCGATCCGCATCATCTTCGGCGAAGAGGTGCCGCTCCACCTGAGCGACTGGAAGGAGCATGAGATGCGTCTTGTCAGCAAGCGGCTGACCGTCTCCCGACGCAAGGTCAACGGCAAGACGCTCCGCGAACTCAACTTCCACGCCAAATTCGGCGTCCAGGTCTCCCGCATCCTGCGCACAGGCCTCGAGATCGTCGCCAAGCCCAACATCATCCTCCAGACCGGCGACATCCTCCAGGTGCTTGGCCCCGAGGACGGCATCAAGCGCGTGGAGCACGCCGTCGGCAACAATCCCGACTCCCTGAGCCGGCCCAATCTCGTGTTCATCTTCTTCGGGATCGCCCTGGGCGTACTCTTCGGCTCGGTCCCGATCCATTTCCCCGGTATCCCGCAGCCCGTCAAACTGGGTCTCGCCGGCGGGCCGCTCATCATTGCCATCATCCTCGGCGCCTTCGGTCCGAAGTGGAAGATCAGCACTTACACGACCGTCAGCGCCAACATGATGCTCCGCGAAATCGGCATCAGCTTCTTCCTCGCCGCCGTGGGCCTCGGCGCCGGCGAGACCTTCGTCTCCTCGCTGCTTGCGGGCGGTTACTGGTGGATCTTGTACGGTTTCCTGATCACAGTGATCCCCTGCCTGCTGACCGCCCTCATCGCCCGCCTGCTAAAAGTCAACTTCTACCAGATCTGCGGCCTGATCGCGGGCGGCATGACGAGTCCTGCTTCCCTGGCCTACGCCCAGGACGCCTACGGCTCCGACCACATTTCCGTCAATTATGCGACCGTTTACCCGCTGACGATGTTCCTGCGGGTGCTCGCCGCCCAGATGATGATCCTCTTTGCCTTTGCCTGATTGGTTTTTACGTCTGAAATTACGATATTTGCGACGCGAAACGCGCTTTGATTCCATTATGAAGAAAACTTTACTTCCTCTCCTTTGTCTGGCCGTGGCGGCCGGATGTTCCTCCCAAGGTGACCGCGTGCAGGAACAGTTGGATGAGTTCGCCCCGATCCAGATCGGATCCTCGTTCGTGGAAGGCATCTCCGAGAACGGGCGCGAGGTGCTCAACTATTTCAGGCTGGCCTCCTCCGAGGTGGACAACATCTACTGGGACCAGAACTTCGGAGACAAATCCCGGCTGGAGGGACTCGCCCGCCCGGCGAGGGAGTTTGCGGACGTAAACTACGGTCCCTGGAGCCGCATCGACGGACAGGCGTTCGCGCAGGGCTGGAACCAGCGCCCGCTCGGCGCCAACTTCTACCCGGCCGACATGACCGAGGAGGAATTCCTCGCCTGCGAGGATCCGGAGAAGAACAATCCCTACACGCTGCTCCGCCGCGGCGAAGACGGCACCTTGAAGGCCGTCTGGTACCACGACGCCTACAAGGACCGCATCGAGAAGATCAAGTCCTACCTGATGACGGCGGCCAACTATACGATCAAGCCGAGCGTACGCGAATACCTCCTCTCCAAGATCGAGGCCCTGCAGACCGACGACTACTACAACAGCGACAAGATCTGGCTCTCCGTACAGGACAGCAAGATGGACCTGATCCTGGGTCCCCAGGAGACGGAAGACGACCGCCTGCGCGGGATCAAGACGTCCTACGAGTCCTATGTCCTGCTCAAGGACCTGGAACTGACCAACACGATCAACAGCTTCGCCGCGATGATCCCGACCTTCCAGGCCGCTCTCCCTTGTGAAGAAGCATACAAGGCCTTCGAGCCGGGTGACAACTCCACGATTTACGCCTACGACATGATCTACTGCGCGGGTGCGGCCAATGCCGGCGTCAAGAAGATCGCGATCAACCGCCCCTACGACCTGCGCGTCCAGACCGAGTCCGGCACCCGCACGGCGGTCCTGGGCAACGTCATCCACGCCAAGTATCTCAAGATCATCCTGCCGGCCGGACGCCTGCTGGTCACCCGCGACCAAAGCGCGAACCTCAGCAGCAAGGCTTTCTTCTGGAACACCGTGATGCGTGAGATCGCCCACGGCATCGGCGTCAAGGAGACCGTTTCCGGCAAGGGGACCGTCACCGAAGCCCTCGGCGACGAGGCCCTGACGATCGAGAAAGTCAAGGACAACGTCCTCGGCCTCTACCTCAATCTCCAGTCGATCGCGTCGGGACAGAACGACCCGATGCTGCGCAGGAACGACGCCCTCGCCACTTTCGTCGTCTCGACGATCCGCTCCGCCCGTTTCGGCGATGCGACCGCCCTGGGACGCGGCAACATCATCATTTACAACTATCTCAAGTCCCGGGAAGCCTTCAGCATCGACCGTTCCGGCCACTACATGGTCGACTTCGACAAAACCGAGGCCGCCGTGACCGAGCTCGCCTCCCGCGTGCTGACGATCCAAGGCGAAGGTGACCGCGAGGCCGCCTCCATCCTGATCAACGACTTCGGCACCCCGTCAGAGTCCCTCCTGATGGACTTCGCCGCGATGAAACGCGCCCGTATCCCTGTAGACGTCCGTTTCCAGTTCGTCTGGTAAGGACAACTCACGGGGGTTCCCCATCCCCTCGCAATAACCGGCTTCCCGTCGAAACAGCAGCAGACGGCCGAAGCCGGTTTCTTCGTCCCCGGAAGCCATTGATTATAACCACTCCCATAAGAATATGGGCATCTTGATTGTATTATGTTTAATCCCATCCGATCATGAAAGAAGTAACACTAAGCGAAATCGCAACCCTGTGGAAAAAAGACAAAAAACGGTACGTCAAGGCAACCAGCTATTCGACGTATGTCTTGCTCCTCAACAAGCACATCCTGCCGGAATTCGGAGAAGCGACCTCCATCCAGGAAAGCAAGGTCCAAACCTTTGCCCTCAAGAAACTGGAGGAGGGGCTCAGCCAGAAGAGCGTACGGGAACTCGTCCTGATCCTGAAAATGATCGTCCGTTTCGGAGCCAAGCTGGATGTCTGGCCGGTGCCGGACTGGACCATCCGCTACCCCTCGGAGCAGCCCCCCGGGGAAATCACCGTGCTCAGCAAACAGGATCACCGAAAGATCATCGAGCACATCAAGAACAATTTCACCTGCCGCAACCTGGGGATTTATATCTGCCTGTCCGCGGGACTGCGCATCGGGGAAGTCTGTTCCCTGCAATGGAAGGACCTGGACATGACCGACGAGGTGATCTGGGTCCGGAAGACCCTGGGGAGGGTATATCTGCCGGATGAGAACGGGAAGCACTCCCGGCTTGTGATCGGGGTCCCGAAGACACAGAATGCCGTGCGGGAGATTCCTATGTCAAAAGATCTGCTGCGGATCATACGGCCGCTGATCAAACTGATGAATCCGGAGTACTACCTGATCAGCAACAGCCCCCAACCCATCGAACCCAAGACCTACCGGCTCTACTACAAGAGTTTCATGACGTCCCTCGGAATGCCCGTGATCAAGTTCCATGGACTGCGGCACAGTTTCGCAACGCGCTGTATCGAGAGCGGCTGCGATTACAAGACCGTCAGCGTCCTGTTGGGCCATGCCAACATCGGAACAACCCTCAACCTCTACGTCCATCCCAACTTGGACCAGAAGAAAAAGGTCATCAACCAGGTTTTCAAGGGGCTCCGCTGAGTCCGCCGTCATGCGGTTTTGGGGACCCCGCCGGCATCACGCAAGCCGGACCCGAGGACGGAGAACGGATCCTGGGGTCCGGCTATGCCTGCGGGCTGCGCGGCGGCAGACCGAAAGATAGGGGGGTGGCGACTTCTTGATCGGTTTCTTGATCGATTCCAGACCCGGAAGACCTGGTGGGTCTGAAGAACTCCACCATCGAGAAGAAGCTGGACTATCTCACCAAGGAGGAAATCGCCCGCGTCCGGGAGCTCGAGTTCTCTGAATCCCAGGCATACCTGGATCCCATCCGTGACGTCTTCCTCTTCTGCTGCTTCTCCGGCCTCCGGCATTCCGACGTCAACAACCTCCGCCGCAGCGACATCGTGGACTCCATCAAGGCGAGTTCGATGACGAAGTTTGACGGGCTAATCTAATCGTCAATGTAGTATTTTAATGATTCAAGATTTCTTCTGCCAGAGCATTCACAGCGTCTACGTCTATGGGCTCGAGAACAATCTCTTCTGGCTCGAGATCCAGGAGGAACTGCATATAAGAAGGGAGCGTCAGCAATTGACCTTCCCGACCAACATTATAGTCGCCGAATTTGATGATATGCTTTACACCATATTTGTCCGGATGCTTTAAGACTGTCTGAGCACTTTTCGCCTGAGATGTCCTTGCTTTGACTTCAAGCGGCACACATTCGCCTTTCATGCGGACAAGGAAGTCCAGTTCAAGCCCTGAATCCTTTTGGAAGTAGTATAAATTCTGACGTTTCTTATGAAGCGTGTCGGCCATAAGGTTCTCGAAGATGGCTCCTTTGAAGCCACCAAGATTGCCTTGAAGGATGTCTGCACGTGTTCCTGGAGAAAGCATTTCAATGAGAAGGCCAATATCTGCTGTGTACACCTTGAAGACGTTGTCCTTTGCGTTTCCTTCCATCGGGAGACCCGTGATGTCGGTATTATAGCACCGGCAGATAATCCCGGCATCTTCCAGCCACTGAAGAGATCCGGCAAAAGCTTCTCCGCGTCCGCCTGGTTTTACCTTGCTATATTGGAACTTTTTATTCTCCTTGGCGAGTTGTTTGGGAATGGAGTTGAAACATTCCCGGATGTGTGGCTTATCCTTGTCCGGAGCATACTTGATCATATCATCGCGGTACTCCTTCAAAATAGCCTGGTACTCTTCGCTAACAGCATTCATATTGTTGGTGGCCAGGAAAGCGTTGACAGGAGCGGGAAGACCGCCTATGGCAACATAAAGATTCAAATAATTCTTCATGGCCACATGTATCCCTGCAGGAACAGGTGTTTCTTCGTTATATAATATCCTGAGAGCCTCAATGACTTCCGGGTTCACCCCGTTTGCCCATAAAAACTCCTCGAAGTCCAGCGGATACATTTCAAGAATCTCTTCGCTACCGACAGGGACAGAGTTGATCCCCAAATCCTCATTGCGAATCAACTTACGGCGTCTTTTCCTTAGCTCGTCACCGTAGCCTTGGACTCCCAGCAGTGAGCCTGTGGCAATCACATCAAAACGCCCATCCTCCTTGAAGAATTTGAGCGAAGTTCTGGCTTCCGGACACTCCTGGATTTCATCGAAGATGAGACAGGTTTCTCCCGGGATAAACTTGACGCCTTGAATCTGGGCGGAAAGATTGAGCAGAATCTTGTCCACGTCCTTCGAGCCGGCAAACGCATTAATGCGTTCCGGTTCTTTGATGAAGTTCATATAGACGACACTCTTGTAGTTCTCTGCAGCGAAATGTTGCGCGATGAATGTCTTTCCGCACTGACGGATGCCCATTATCACTAAGGGCTTGTGTCCCGTTTTGTTTTTCCACTTGGTCAGGGTGTCTTCAATCTTCCTTTTCAGCATGTTATGACGTATTATCTGGCAACAAATATACATTTTTCTAACGACTTTCCTGCATTCTGGCGCATTTTTTCTAACGACTTTCTGGTGGTTTGCCGTAGTTTTTTCAACGACTTTTAAGCATTCCGGCGCATTTTTTGGAACGACTTTGCCGATTTGCTACGTTTTCACCGGCGATGAAAATGTAGCAAAATGAAAGATAATGATTGGCAAGACCTTCCTCGGACATCGTTCAGGGGAGGAATATTTTGCTTTGTAACTATCAGATAGACAGAGCCTCCGCAAAATCCTCAAAATATTTTTAGCCGTTTTTCGCAATATTCTCAAAATGTTGATGTGGTTGGCTGCCAAAAATCGCGGAAAGGTGTATTGCCCTCTTCCCTTTATTCGACTGCGGGCACTTTGGCTTAACTATTTTCTGATTCAAATAAATGGCTTATATTTTCGTATGTAGACGATTATATGCCCTGAAAGACTACTTGTTTTACAATATCCCGAAGGATTCTGTTGACTTCAGTCAGTTCAGAGGACATTACAACTTCTATCTGCTTTGCCAGAAGGAACGAGTCTGTTTCCATCAATCGAATAAAGAGATTGAGGCAAAGGAATGGGACTTTGTCGTGTGGCCCAGATCAAAGAGATATGACAGTATTTCTTTCTCCGAGGATGTGAAGGCGGAAACAGCATGGGACGTCCCTGGTTTCAAGTACCTCAAAACACATCCCGTTCTGCACTTGGAGGATGTTGATTTTGAAGAACAGGAACATGTCGGGAGTGTCTTCATGCAGATCAGCCATCGCCTCGAATATCCCCAGATAGTCTTCGAAGAAGAGATTATCGGTAATCTGCTGCGCGTCATACTTTACGATATCTGGTGTATCGTTGAGCGAACAGTCCTGGTTACAGACAATTCCGATCTACCCTTGAAACATTTTAGCGATTTCCTGTATGAGGCCCAGCACGATTGTGGAGAGAAACGCAATGTCGCATCATACGCGAAAATGATGGAATTAACGCCTAAATACCTTACCGAGCTCAGCAATCAGGTCACTGGCCGTCCAGATAGTGACTGGATAGATTATTACGCTGCTCGTTTACTTCGAAAAGAATTATCGGCCAAAGATGTCCCATTTACGGACATTGCGGAGAGAATGAAGTTTTCATCGTTACCGGCCTTTTCGCGATATGTCAAACGCGTCCTGGGTCGTTCTCCCACAGAATACCGCGAATCACTAAAGCATAAAGGAAAACTCTATTAATCCTCGGAACCGCCGAGGTTTTTGTCCCTAATCTTTTATCTCTCTTGGTCTCCTACGGCGGTCTCTCAAAGCGGTATACCAGTATAGTATAGTTGTACATACGAAAAGTCATTGCTGTCCACTAAAAGTTGTGGACGTAGTTAAAAGTTAAACATCAAATAACGTGGGTTCATAGAACCCGTCAAGTTCTTTGTCAATATTGAGGTTAGATTTGTTGAAGAGGTCTTCAAGAGGAGTCGTATCCGTGAGCGAGATTCCCAGTACCTGGAGCGTGTTGTAGACCGACATCTTGAGTTCCATCTTGTGGTGAACAATGGCTACCAAACAGTATGAGATGATTGCGGTGTAGATCTGGATGCGGACTGCGTTTTCGGAGTCTCCCCAGAACTTCTTGATTTTCAGATGCTGCTTCACCCACTTGAAGAACAGCTCTACGGACCAACGGTTCTTGTAAAGGAGCGCTACTTCTAAAGCGGTGGTTTCCATTGCATTAGTCAAGAAAACAAAGTGTCGGTCCTGCTCCTCATCGTAGTATTCAACACGCCGGAGTTGCACCGGATAATCGTTGTGACTCTTGTACGTAGTGAACTCGATGATGGAGTCCGACAACACGTTTTGGGGCATCCTTCTCTTCCATTTGACCGCCTTGTACTGGAGGTTCTTCTTGGCTCTCACCACGAAGAAAGCCCCGGCACAATGGAACCGATAGAGCTGCGCAAAGAAGTTGTACGCACGGTCAAAGATGTTGTAGGAACCGGACTCAACCGGTATTTCCTTCATCGCCTGGGAGTCATGGACGGACGCTGTCGTAATATGGAAAAACGCCGGCACTTGGGCTTCAACATCGTAAAGAGTATGGATCTTTATCCCGCCTTTCTTCCTGCGGAACTTCGCCCAGCAGAAGACTGCAAGGCAGAGTTCGACGGTTGTAGAATCGAAGGCATAGACCGTTCCGCCAAGATTGAATATCGTTGTATCATTCAGATTACGAGCGAGTTCCATCATGTAGAAGGCATACTCTTCGAAGATGCGACAGTCCCTGTTCTGGTTCGCTTTTGCCAGGTTACTGCGGGTCACCGAGTCCCCGAAACCGAGGAACTTAGCTTTACCGCTATGTGCCTCAACAGCTACGATCAAATCGCGCAGACTTTCACGCCGTGAGAGTTGACCGAACATAAGGACTTTCAGCTGATTCCAGCAGGAGAAAACTTTTATGTAGCTGTCACCCTGATACTTACGGACGAGATAGTTGAACTTATTCCGGTCAAGATGCGATGCTAATTGAGCGAAAACGTATGATCGATTATGCATAACTCTCTGATTTACAGACAAAGTTACGATTGAAAACCGTTTACTCCTCAAACATCTCCTAACTATCTAACTATCAATATTTTCAAAGACCTATATATAAATTTTTAGTGGACACTAATGACGAAAAGTACGTATCTCCACACACCTGTTTTTGGACACGAAAACCCATTTTTGTCACACTTTTTGATACACTAGAAACGAAAAATCCCTCACAGAATGCTCTGTAAGGGATTTTTGGCGGAGAGGACGAGATTTTAGCCATTTGGTTTAATCTTTTTAAGTGATTGAAAATCAATGCTATATTATTTGGTAAAAAGGCCAAATAATAGCTTAATTTGTCCCGATTTTGTCCCGGTTTTTACGGCCTTATTTCTTGATATTCAAAACATTATAAAGGGCTAAACCTTATTTCTTCAAGCCCTGAACGATATCCAATAATTGTTTTATCTGGGCGTCCTTCTCTTTTATCCGTTCATCAAGCAAATCAATCGTAGCCCGAAGCACATCCGGGCTATCGCTGTAATACTGGCGATTGTCTTGTTGTATTGGAGACGAAACATTGTTCCCATTGACGATAACACCGGATGCATCCCTGCCAATAGTTACTTGTGTTGGGCTTTCAAACATGGATATGTCCCACCCAAATTTATTTGCTTTAATTAAAGCCAACTTTGCAGGTGGCAGAGGTTTAGTTCCATCGCAAAGTTGAGTAATAAAGGCGTTAGACACGCCTAAGAAAGACGCAACATCCTTCTTTTTTAGCCCGTTTATCTCTATAAATTGTTGAAAATCAGACACAGCGTAATAATTTTACCAAAAATTTAACCTTTTTCTTGCATATTTAACTTTAATGGGTTAAATATGCATAGTTGATTAGTTATTTGATTAGTCAAATATAGTAAAAATATGGCAAAGACGAAGAAATCAATGAGTAAGCGCATAGCCGCCGGTCCATAAGCGAGATTTGCATCATCCCGATGGCCTTTGCCATCTTGTTTCTCCCTTGTTTCATCCTGGACGGATGCAGCCCGAAAATCATTCAGGCGGCAACCCACGTGCAGCATGACACGATCCGCATAGACAGGGTGAAAGTGGATTCCGTGTACCGCCGGGATTCCATCTATATCAAGGAAAAAGGCGATACCATTTATAAATATGTCGAGAGGTGGCGGGACCGTTTCCGCTATCTTCACGATACGACCTACATCCATAGCACCGATACGCTGACATTGACGGAAACCCGCATCGAAGAGGTGGCACGGCCATTGACCAAATGGCAGTCATTCAGCATCGTTTTCGGACGGATCTGCCTACTGCTGGTGCTGGCAGCTGTCGGATGTTGGGCGGTCAGGAAATGGCTTCTGAAAACATAAGAGTAACAGTTTTTTGATTTGATTGTTCATAAAGTTGTGATTCCCGGATGCCGTGAGGTATGCGGGAATTTTTGCGAAAAAAGTATAAAAAATTTTATCAAAAATTTGGATTTTGTTAAAAAAAGTTATATCTTTGTATTGTCAAACAATAAGAGATATGAAAAGATACAAAGTAAAACAAGTCCTCGACCTTTTGAAAAAAGATGGATGGACAATTAAGAATTGGAAAGGAGACCATCGCCAACTGACAAATCCGAATAAAGCAGGTAAGGTGACAGTGAACGGAAAAGAGAGCGACACGGTATCACAAAACAATCTGAACAGCATCTGGAAACAGGCAGGGTGGAAATAACCACCCTACCTTTCCAACCAAAGTAAACACGACCCGAAAACGAAAACGATTATGGCAAAGATTGGAATTTTAGTTGATTACACTGACAATTTTGCGGCTTCTCCCGTGAATGAAGACATTGCGTGCGTGGTTACGGCCCGCACGTTCCCGGAACTGAAGAAGGAAGTTGAATCCGCCTTGCGGGATCACATCGCTTGGATGCGTGAAGACGGCGATGCTATTCCTTCTGAGTTTGAAGGAGAATGGGTATTTGACTGGCAGTTGACCACCAAAGCCCTTTTACATTATACTGAAGGGCTTGTGTCCAAGTCGGCTATCTCCAAAGCGACGGGCATCAACCAGCAGCAACTTACGCACTATTCAACTGGATACCGTACGCCGCGCCCTGCAATGAGAAAGAAGATCGTGGATGGGATTCACTCCATCGCGGAACAATTATCGGCTATCTCTTAATGTTTGACACCTTTTTGAATAGCCACCGGCCCCGGATTCGTCCGGGGCTTTTTTGTGTCAGGGGGTCAAGTTTGGGTCCGGTTTCGGGATATTCAGAATTCTGGTTGTTTTCAGTTCCTCCGCTGCGTCCGGTTTCTTGCCGACATAGATTGCTGTCATGGCAAGGGATGAATGGTCGGCCTGTTGCTGTACCAGATTGATTGCCGTTCCTTCTCCAATCATGTTTGTGATTCCCGTATCTTTCAGGGAATAGAACTGAATATCCATCCCGAAGCAGCAGGCCGGGCGGACATGCAGGTTCCACCATTGCGAAATTTTACGGCTGCACATCTTCACCGGTCCCGGCCGGAAATCGCTGTGACTATGCTGGCCGAAGACAAACCAGTCCGGGTGTGAGAGGTCGAGCCGACGCAGGAATGGCATCAGGTCATCCGGAATGGTCCGAAAGGAATCATTGTCGTTCTTGGCCACTTCCTGCTTCACATGGATGACCTGATGAACCAGGTCGATGTCGGCACACCGTAGCAGTGCGATTTCTTTTGGGCGAATGAAACAGCAATAGCAGATCAGGCACATCGTAAGGTATTCCGGATTTTCTCCCTGAAGGAACGACCATAGCCGGGAAAGCTCCCCGTCCGTCATCACCCGGCGCACTTTTTTGATAAGACGCCGGGCCTTTTTGGCAATGTCATTGAACGGGTTTCCGTCCACATATCCCTTTGCTTCCATCCAGTTGAAAAGCGTTCTGTAAAAGGTTACGTAATTGTTGAAGGTCTTGGCCGACAGCTCGCTTTCCACATCATCCATGAAGGAAAGGGCTACGTCCTTTGTGACCGTACAACAATAGGTGTCTTCATTGAAGCCCTGGGCCGTCAGCCATGCCTTGAAGGTCTTGATGAAGGACCGGTAACTTCTCATGGAATTGTCTTCCGTTTCCTTTCCCTTGACCTTCAGGAAGGAATCCATTGCTGCGAAAAGATGCGTGTTTGCCCGTGGGGCCTTTTCCTCCAGGAGAGGGTTCCAGCCAAGTGACAGGCGCTGATCCAGTGCTGCCATCATAGACTTCGCAACCTTTCGCCGCTGTGATATGGACTTGATCCGGTTCAGCTTGATCCGAATCCGCTTCAATTTTCGGGTTTCGGGGTCCTGGACGTAATACGTGATATACCATTCTTTGCCTTCAGTAAGGCGGCAAGGCATATAATTAACGCACGCGACGGGTTGGAGAAAATGCATTTTTTTTCTTTCCGACAGATCATGCATTGCTTGATACAGGCTGTTGTCGGAAAGATTATGGGATGATTCCGGTTGTCCCGATTTTGTCCCGTTTTTTGTTGAAAAAGTCCCCAAATCGCTGATTTTGTGTGATTTAGGGACTTTTTGCGGAGAGGACGAGATTCGAACTCGTGGTACGGAATGACCCGTACGTCGGTTTAGCAAACCGGTGGTTTCAGCCACTCACCCACCTCTCCAGGTCCATTGGTTGTTGCCAAATCGGATTACAAAGATAGGGACTTTTTTTTGCTTTGCAAGATGTTTTTTTGAAAGTGTCACTTGCCGGGCTTTCTGGGAGCGGATCGCAAACAACGTCAACTGCCTCGCAACCAGCCACAAAAACTATTTGCTCTGCAAAATATATTTCCCCGAGGCAAGGAAAATCTTGGTTTTGCCGTCTTCGGTGTACGCGGATTTTTCGGCGGTGTTGAAGTGGTATCCGGTGGGGACGACGACGGTGGCGGTAGCACCGACGGGGATTTCGATACGCCAGACGAGTTTGGATCCGATGCGGGTCCATTCACTGCCGATGCGACCGTAGGGCGAGTCAAAGGAGGCTTTGACGTGGTCGAGGCCTTCGGGGAAGCAGGGTTCCATCCAGATCTTCTTGAAGGCGGGGGCGGCGGCGATCAAGGGCGAAGCGCCGGACGGCTCGGGGGCAATGCCGGCGAGGTCTTCGTAGAACCAGCGCAACAGGTCGCCGATGAGATGGGCGTGACAGCCGGAGTTCATCGAGGGACCGGCTTCGTCGCCGTTCCACAGTTCCCAGACGGTGGTGGCGCCTTTCTTGATCATGTAGCCCCAGCTGGGGTAAGTATCGATCGTGCAGAGGCGGTAGGCCAGGTCGGCGTGTCCGTTGCGGGTCAGCACTTCCATCACGTAGCGCATCCCGACGTTGCCGACGCAGAGGTGCCCGTCAAAGTCGTTCTCGATCCGCGAGACGATATTCTCGACGACGGCCTGCTTGTGAGCGGCGGGCACGATGTCGAAATAGACCGGGATCAGGTTGGCGGTCAGGGTGTTGTTATCGTAGCAGTTGCGTTCCGGATCGAAGAATTCGCGGTTGAAGGCCTCAACGACCCGCTCTTTCATGCCCAGATAGAAAGGGATGTCGCCTTCGTTGCCGGTGAGGCGGGCGAAGCGGACCAGCAGGTCAATCGTCCCACAGAGGATGCCGGTCTGCAGCACGGGGCTGCCGGTGATGCGGGAGGGGTCGGTAGCGTGGATGAGTTCGGGCGATTCCGGCGGGACGATCCAGTCCTTGTACTCGTCGTGCTTCATCCGGAAGATGCCGCCCTCACGCAGGTTCTTGCCCGTCGCGTATTCAAACCAGGCTTTCATCGCCGGGTAGTAGGTCCGGATGCCGCTGTCGTCGCCATAGCGGGACCAGAGCATCTCAGCCATGTACAGGAACACGGACGAGTGGGACATGTCATCGGTGTAGATGCTCCAGTAGCGCGGGGAGACAACGGAGATGCGCTGCCCGTTCTTCATCGAGTCATAGACGTCGTCCATCCATTTGCGGTAGAGCGGAGCGACGTTGAACAGGTAAGGCTCGCCCCAGATCGTGCCACCGCGGTCACCGATCCAGCCCTGGCGCTCGTCCCGCTGGGGACAGTCGATGGGCATGCCGCGGTAGTTGCTGCGCAGGCCACAATAGACGTTCTTGTAGAGGCGGTTGAGCCGGGGATCGGAGCACTCGAACGATCCGTCGAGGTCCATCTTGTCCCAGATCACCTGGCCGACGAGGTTGCGGCAGATCGGAGCGGCGCTGACGCCCTGGATCTCCATGTAACGGAAGCCGTGCATGGGGAAGGTCGGCGTCCAGGTGAAGCGGCCGTCCGAGGCCGGCGTGTACTGGTCCGTCGCAAGGGTGCGGCGCAGGCTGGCCATATTGAGGCTGTCGCCGGCATCGGTGAGTTTCTCGGCATATTTGCAGACCACGGGCTGTCCGGCCCGTCCTTCGAGGGTCATGATGACGTAGCCGGTCATGTTCTGGCCGAAGTCCACGATGTAACGGTCCAGGCCGACCTTACGCACGGATTCGGCCATGATGTGGTCCTGGATGGCCATATCGTCCATCGTCATCGCGCGCAGCCGTCCCTTGGGCTTGCCCATCAGGTCCACACCCCGCCATCGGGCGTCCGGGGTGAATCCAACCTCCTTCCAGCCGGGCATTTCGAGGCGGGCGTCGTAGTATTCGCCGTCGTACTCGTTGTTGCTGGTGATCGGGCCGCCGTTGGTGCCGATCCAGGACGTATCGCTGATCAGCGTCTCCTCTCCCCCCTTCTCGTACCGCACTTTCAGCACGAGCTTGACGCGGGGATCCGAGACACTGCGCAGGGTGCGCGCCGAAAGGGACTGGTAGCGCCCGCAGCCCAGCAGCAGGGCCAGGGTATTGTCGCCCTTGCGGAGCAGCGGCGTAATGTCGTAGGTCCGGTAATAGACGGTCTTGTCGAACAGGACCGGCGGGTGCATGAACATCTGCGGGCAGACGCGCGTCCCGTTGATGGAGGCGTCTCCGATGCCGAGTGCGGACATATAGAGCTTGGCGGAAGCGACCTTGCCGGAGAGCCGGAAATCCTTCCGCAGATACTTGGCGGGCAGGTGGTTGGGGTCTTCCTTGAGGGAGGCCTTGTCGCTGATGCCTATCCACTGGGCGCCCATCCAGCCCAGCGTATCGCGCAGGCCGGTGGACCAGTGTGCCGTCGCCTTGGGGGAACGGCCGGCCGTCGTCCAGACGGAAACGGACCAGTCGTAGTCGGTCTCGCTCTCCAGCGCAGGCCCGCCGTAGGGGACGAGGACAGACTGCCACGAGGACACTTTGCCGCTGTCCCAGACCTTCTTGCCGTCGGCGCCCCGGCGGACGACGATGCGGTAAGCCGTCTGGAGGGTCTTGTTCTTGTCCGAAACAACCTTCCAGGAAAGGCGGGGCGTCTCGCAGTCGATCCCTTCCGGATCGTGCCGGAGCTCGGTGGTCAGGTCCGTGAGCCGGACGGCACTCGTGCGGTCCTTGGAGCCGGCGTTCAGGCCGGTGGCCGGGGAAAAGGTCAGGCAGGCGGTCAGAACGGCCGGGAGGAGGATTCTATTCATAGCCATGGGGTCGATAGGATTTCGTCGAGCGGGATGCGCCGGATGCCCAGCGGGTCCAGGACTTCCGGGCGGCAGAAGTCGGCCAGCGTCCGTCCCTCCGAAGGGACGGACACGTTGTTGGCCTCGATCTGGGGCACGGTGGCGCGGAAATAAAGGGAGCCGCAATCGACGAGGAGGTTATTGCGCACGACGTTGACGTCGATCCGGCGGCCCAGCTGGCGAGTCTCGGGATAGCGGATCAGGAAGTCTTCGGAGTCCATGTCCACCTGGGACCGGATCCGGTCCCGGATCCGGTCCCAGGTGGCATGCCAGAGGGAGTCGCCGTAGGGCGTGAAGGAGACGGCGTAGGGGCAGTCGTAGAAGACGTTGTCTTCGATGACGTTTTCGCTGCCGCCGTGGATCTGGATACCGCCGAACTCAATGGAGCCGCAGCGGTCGAAGACGTTGCCGTAGATCTGTACGCCCGAGATCAGGTCGTCGAGGCGGATGCCGGCGACGCCGTAGCGGGTGCCGCTGCGGATGTTGCGCCAGAGGTTGTAGCGCATCACGATGCCGCGCATCGAGGGATTGAGATAAAGGTCGAAGCCGCCCTGGTCGTCGGATTCTTTGGCGACTTCTTCGATGACATTATATTCGGCGACGAGGTCGTTGCCGGCCAGGGAGAGGGCGGAAGAAGGGCCGTCGCGCAGGACACAGTGGTGGAGCGTGATGCCGCAGCCTTCGGCCGTGAAGGCACCGTTGTAGGTGCGGCTGAAACGCTCGTAGTCCTCCACGAGGGTGTTGGCGCACACGTGGCCGGCCCGGATGAGCCGGGCGCGGTCTCCCCCGCGCATCGTGATGCCGGAGGTGGCCAGATGGCGCAGGGCGCAGCCCTCGATGCGGTGCCGCTCGCCGCCGTCCACCACGATCGCGGCCGCGCCAAGGTTTTCCAGCGTGCAGCCTTCGATCCGGACGTCGCGCCCCCCGGAGATGCGGATGCCGCCGCCGCGGCTTTCGCGCAGGCCGAGGCCGCGCAACGCTACGTCTTCACAATCCCGCACTTGCAGCATATAACGCGCGCCGAGGGTGCTGAGCGTCATTCCGACCCGGTTCGGGTCCACCCCTTCGGGCGCATACCAGTATAGGCGGCCATCGCTGCGGTCGAGGTACCATTCGCCGGGGGCGTCGATCTCGCAGAGGAGGTTCAGGCCGAAGAAGCGCAGGCCGTGGCGGAAGGAACGGCCGCCCCGGACCTCCATCACGCGGTGCGCCGCATCAATGCGGGTGATGGCGCGGCAGGCGTCCGTCCAGTCGTAGAACCAGTAGCCGCAGGCCCAGGGGTCTTGCTCCTCCGCCCAGCGGTCGATCGTCGCATCCATGTATTCGAAGATGCCCTCCACAGTACCGGAATTGCCGTTTTCGACCGGGGGGATGGGGGTGGGACCGAGCGCGCGTCCACCGTACGCAAAGCCCTCGTTGGGGTAGCGTGCCAGCATCTGCTCCTGCCCGTCGCAATAGAGGACCGGGCGTTTGCGCTCCTTGACCGGGTCTCCCCAGTCCGTGATGCCCTGCGCGCCGAGGTCGGTCCACCAGAGGGACTTGCGGGCCTGCGGGGCGACGCGGCCCAGAACCTTGCGGTCGCGGACCCGTTTCCATCCCCGGATGGCCGTGCTGCCGCGGAAGACGGGCTCTCCGCCCGCACAAGCCTCCACGACGATCCCGTTGGCGTCATGCAGGTCCAGGGGCCCGGAAAGGACGTAAATGCCGCTTTTCAGGCGGATCGTGTCGCCCTGCCCGACGGCGTCGAAGGCGCGCTGTAGCGAAGCGAAGGGCCGCTCACAGGTGCCGGGAGCACCATCATCCCCGTCCGGAGCCACATAAAAGACGCCAGGTGCCGGTCGGGCACCTGCCGTCGCCGCAACCAGCGTCACGGCCCAAATCATGAGGAGCGCCTTGCGCATCGCGGCCTACTTGTAGCCGGCCACACGCATGATGTCGCGGGCGATCTGCGCATTGTCGGTTTTGTGGGTGAACTGGTCTGCACCGGCGCCGATGGCGAAGACCGGAGTATAGCCGGAGCTGTGGGAGCCGACCCAATAGACTCGGGCGCGCTTGTTGAGCAGGCCCACGGCGGCCGAGACGATCTTGGCATTGTCGGCATAGAGGTCCTTGACGGAGCCGGACTTGCGCTTGGCGACCGTGCCCTCGTAGATGTCACGGAGCATCTTCTCGTCTTCCCAGTCCACCTTGACCTCCTTCCAGAGGCCGAGTTCGTCGCCGAGGAAGGTCTTGATCTCTTCCCAGGAGAGGATGTCCTGACGCTCCTCCATCTGCTTGCGCAGCATCGAGGAAAGCACATTCATGCTGTGTTTCTGAACCTGCAGGCGGGCCAGGTCGCCGGGATTGTGGGGCGACAGGGTGAGGCTGCCGGTCTCGTGGTCGGCCGTGATGACGATCAGGGTCTGCTTGGGGTATTTCTTGTAGAACTCGAAGGCGACCTGGATCCCTTCGTCGAAGTCGATGACCTCCTGGATGCAGGTGGCGGCGTCGTGGCTGTGGCAGGCATGGTCGATCTCACTGCCTTCGGCCATCAGGAAGAAGCCCTTCTTGTTGTCCTTCATCAGGAAGGTGACGGCGCTCTCGACGAGCTGCTTGAAGGTGACGTGGTCGGCTTTGTGCTCGGGGACCTCGTTGACCGCATCGATGGAGTAGGAGATGTACTGGCCCTCGCCGGGCAGCATCAGGACCTTCTTCATGTCCTTCCAGCCGGCCTGGAACTCCGTCGGGTTGCAAATCGTGTAACCAGCGGCCTCGAACTGGGGACGGATCGGGGCGGCAGGCTGCTTGTCATAGGTGCGCTCCTCGTTGTAGAGGGCGGCTCCGCCGTAGAAATCGAACCCGTTGGCGATCATGTCCTGGCTGATCTCGTAGTACATGCCACGGTCCATCTGATGGGCCTCAAAGGCGCCCGGGGTGGCATGGTTGGCCGCGGTGGAGGTCACGATGCCCACTTTCTTGCCGGCTGCCTTGGCCATCTCGGCCATGTTGTGGACCGGGTTGCCGTCAGGATCGACACCCAGGTAGCCGTTCTTGGTCTTGACGCCGGCCGCGAGGGCGGTACCGGAAGCGGCCGAGTCGGTCACGTCGCTGCTCGCCGAATAGTGCGTGGCGATCGTAGCGACCGGGAACTGCGTGAAGCAGAGCGGTTCGATGCCGAGCCGGCCCTGGATGGATGCCCGGTACATCTCGGTGAGCTGGATCTGATTGGTGCCCATGCCGTCACCGATAAAATAAAACACATACTTGGGGGTCTGGGCCCATGCACCCAGGGAGATCAGCAGGACGCTGAGGGAAAGGAGGGTTCGTTTCATAAAGAGATATCCATTTTAAAAAATCAGTTTTGCCAGGATGGGGAAATGGTCGGAGACGAAGGCGCGGCCGCCATACTCCTTGGTGAGGGTCTGATACTCGATGCAGCTGCCGAAGCCCTTTTCCCAGATGAAGTCGATGGAGCTGCGGCTACGGCCCCAGTCGTGGAAGGTGTCCAGGCCGTCGCTCTTGGCGGCGATGTCGCGGCAGTTGTGCATGGCTGCCTTGACGGGCTCCATCGAAGCGTCGCCGAGGGTCATGTTGAAGTCGCCGGTCAGCAGTAGGGGAAGACCGCCCGGATTCATCGCAGCTATGCGATCGAGGATCAGCGAGAGACCGTTCTTGCGGGCCTCGGGGCCGGAATTGTCCAGATGGGTGTTCACCATGAAGTATTTCTTGCCGGACTTCTTGTCCTTGAAGAGGGCCCAGGTGGCGGTGCGCATGTATTCCGCATCCCAGCCTTTGGACGGTTTTTCGGGCGTCTCGGAAAGCCAGTAAGTGCCCCATTTGAGGAGCGAAGTCGTCTTTTTGTTGTAAAAGATCGCCATGATTTCGCCGTCTTTCTTACCGTCTTCGCGGCCGACGCCGATCCACTTGTAACCATCCAGGAAATAGGCCAGGGGCTGGACCTGCCGCAGGAGGGCCTCCTGCATGCCGATCACGTCGGGATGCTGGTCCTTGATCATTTCCAGGACGGCGTCGGCGCGCATCTCCCAGGAGTTGGTGCCATCCTTGGCGTTGGCCGTCCGGATGTTGAAGGACATGGCGGTCAGTCCGTTGAACGAAGTCTTGGACTCCTTTTTGGCCGTGGCGGGAAGCAGGCACAGGAAGAGTGCCAGAACGGTGGTCAACTTTCTCATAACAGGGTTTTTCTTTATCGTGCTGAAACACAAATGTACTAAAATATTTGTTATTTTTGCACAAATCAGGCCACCCAGTTATGGAAGAGACACGTTTTGCAGACATCGGCAAAGTGGAAGCCATCCACCGCCTCTACGAAGGCACCCCCTATTCGGAGACCCGCAACAACCGCTTCGAGACGCCCTCCAAAGGCGCCTTCGTCTGCCAGGCGTCGCGGCTGCTGCTGGAAGGGATCGATTTCGACCTGGTGTATTTCCCGTTGAAGCACCTGGGCTACAAGAGCGTGGTCGCCGTCATCGGCGAACTGTATGCCGCACTCGCCCATCCGCAGACATTGTCGGTCGTGCTCGGGATCTCGGCCAAGCTGGACTTCACCCAGATCCGGGAAATCTGGAGCGGCATCATCGCCGGGGCCCGAGAGCACGGGATCACGCAGCTGGCGCTGGACCTGATGCCCTCGCGCAACGGACTGGCCATCAGCGTCGCTGCGACGGGAAAGACCGCTTTCCTGACGGAGAAGCGGCGCCCCGCTCCCAAGAGCAAGGACCTGCTCTGCGTGTCCGGAAGCCTCGGCGCAGCCTACCTGGGTCTGCGCCTGCTGGAGGAGGAAAAAAAGACGTTTGACGGCTCCGGGGCGCAGAAAGCCTCGGGAGCGGCACCCGCCCAGGCCGCAGCACCCTCCCGTCTGGAAACCTACCGGATGCTGGTCGGCTCCTATCTCAAGCCGGAAGTGCCCGCCGGCGCCGTCTCCGCCCTCGAAGATGCCGAGATTTATCCCTCCGCCGGCTGCTTTATCACACACGGCCTCGCCGACGCCGTGAAACGCCTATCCGGGGCGACCGGCCTGGGCGCCAAAATCTATGCGGAGCGCATCCCTTTCGAGGGCAACTCCTTCCAGCTCGGCCGCGAACTGGATGTGGATCCCATCGCGGCCGCGATGAACGGGGGAGACGACTTCAAACTCCTTTTCACCGTCCCGATCCTCCATCTGGAGAAGTTCCGCCGCGACTTCCAGACTTTCGACATCATCGGCCACCTGGCCGATCCCGCCGTCGGCACCACCCTTGTATTGCCTGAAGGCGCAGAACTGCCCTTCCGCGCCCCCGGCTGGCCGGAAGAAGCCTGAGTCGAAGTGCCGCTGTGCCCCTGAAAAGCAAAGA
>JAFUWZ010000017.1 GCA_017471045.1 Bacteroidales bacterium | reverse complement strand
TCGCAAAAGAATGGCGGGACAGGTCCGGACCATTGTTATACCTCAATAAACATCGGGACGGGTTATCTAGAAATGGCACGAAAATATCCGATGCGTTGGGGATTGGTCAATGAAAAGTCCAGGGCCGCGACTGCGGAGTGCTGAAGTTTTACCCCTTTCGGGGAATGCACTCCGCAGTCACGGCCCTGGACTTTCGATGGAGGTCTTCGCGCCGGGAGGGACCTGCGCTAATCCGCGACCGGGAAGACGGTCAGGCGCAGGTAGGTTGTGCCGTAGGGGACCAGGTCGATCCGGGTCACATCCGGATCGCAGTCAAAGGGGGCCGCCGGGTTCTCCGGAGTATAGTTCCCTTCATCCAGCTGCCAGTCCTTGACTTTGACTACGGGGACGCTGATCTTCAGGCAGGGCTCCTCCCAGGGAAAGGCCTCGCCGATGTCCACCCGCTCCACCTTCCAGCCATCCGCTGCCGCATCCTTCAAGGCATAGTTCCATGGCCCGACAGGCACTTTGCTCCAGCACTTGAAATCCGGATGGGCCGAGACCCTCCCATGGATATTGGCATACGTGACGGTGTCCTGTGTCGTCCGGGTCGGGATTGAATAAGCATACAGCAGGGGCCCCCGCTCGACATAGCGCCCCTGGCCGGCAAACTCCGGAGTCTCGATCCGGCAGCCGAACGAGACGCGGATGACGTCGCCGCTCCGGAACGGGCGCACCACCCGCGCAAAGCCGCCTTCCGTGCGCTCGAAAGTCAAAGGATGTCCGTTGAATTCCACCTGGACCTCTTCGGCCCATTCCGGGATCCGGAACTGGAACGGGAACTGATACTGCTTCCGGACCGTCTTTCCGTCTGCCCGGCGGAAAGAGAAGCGGAAAGAGATCTCATCTTCGAAAGGATAGCAGGTCTGCTCCTCAATGGTGCAGGAGACTCCGTCCGACAGGGGAAGCGTCAGGTCCGACGGGCCCAGCAGGGCGGCCACGGCACCTCCGTCCGAAGAGCGGAGCCACATGCGGGAGACATAGTTGGGCATGAACCGGTGGACATTGCCGGCACAGCACTCCGTCTCATGGACCGGCCGGTACTGCATCCAGGTTTTCCCCTTCATGGTCTCGTTGTTGTTGGAGGTACCGGTCGAGATGAACTGGTTGACGGAAGAAAAATACTGCAGAGTCTTGAAATCCTTCCCGACAGCCCCGGGACCCGCGTTGAAGACGGCACGCTCGATCCGGTCTCCCCACTTCGCCTGTCCCGTCGTCATCAGATAGTAGCCCATGGACCAGGAGAAGTCGGTGATGTTGCACGTCTCGTGGCTGTGGTTGGCCACCCTTCCGGCCAGATGCTCGGCGCTGGAAGGGATTCCGTCCGGCAGCATAGCCTCATCCTCCAGCTTCTGTTCCACGCGCAAAGCCAGATCCCTGTAATGGGGATTACCCGTCCACGCATACAGGATCATCGGCACCTTCAACTCCTCGCAGACACTGACCCCATGGAGGAAAAACGGCTTGTCGCTGAGACAAGTCTTTTCGTTCAGCTCGAAATGACCGTCCTTCCAGCCCTCTTCGGCCAGTTCCAGAAGCCGCTGCTGCCCCGTCATACCGTAGGTCCACAACAGGCCCTCCACATTGACGATATTGCGCGTGCTCCCATAATTGGATCCCTTGAAATTCAGGAAATGGCGCTCCAGCGCCGCCGGTATGGCCGGATCGCCCGTCTTCTCATAATAGGCCTGGATCGCCCGGAAGAAAACAGCCTGAGGCCAGATCAGGAGCCACTTCCCGGCCGCAATGTCCCGGGCGACGTTGACGCCCTCCGGTTCGCCGCTCCGCTCCCGGAAGCCATAGCTGCCATCTTCCGTCAGATGGTTCAGCGTGTAATGGATCCCTGCTTTTCCCTTCTGCACCAACGCCTCATCTCCCAACAGATAGCCCAGGCGGAGCAGACCGTCCGTATAATAGGCCGTCTGCTCATAACGCCACCAGTCGTCACCATGCTCTTCGGTTTCCCGCGTGATTTCCCCGTCCCAGAGACAGGTATTGTAGGGATAGCACAACGCTTCCGGATGTCCGGTAAGGCCCGTCCGCTGACGCTCCAGGAATTCTTTGATCCAGCCTTGAGGCGTGATCTGTCCGATCCATCCTTCGGAATAAACGCCATAAGGGGCCTGCAGCCCGTCGGCCGGCAACTTTTCTACGGATGGTTTCCCACAAGATACCGCCAAGGCCAGCAAGACCATCCATCCCATTCTTTGTCTCATACGCAGATACTTCGAATAATGATTAACCGTAACGAAAGTAGTGATTATTCTGTATAATTCAAGCGGGCAAAACGACGCGCGATCTCCCCGGCCAGGATTCCATACGCGGCAGGGGTGAAATGCACGCCATCCGTCGTTAACTGCGGAGGGACGCGCCCCTCTTTCATGGCAGCCTCGTCTTCGGGCGTCGGCTCCAGGCCTGCCTCCTTCAGTCCGTACCGGACAAGATATTCCCGATTGTTGATATAATGGGCTCCGAAAGCTTTTTTCATCGTCCGTTCCATCCTTTTCATCTCCCGTATGTCAGGGACGCAATAATTCGGAGAATGGAAGCCGATGATGACATAACGGTCGCAGCCGCTGTATGCAATCATTTCCTTGTATTGCCGGACAAGGTCGTCCGGATCCTCGAAGCCGCCGTTCTGACCCATGAAAAAGATGTTGGCATAGGCGGGCCGGGGCTCCCGCATGGCAGCGGTTTCAACCGGAGTTCCCTTCCGGAGGACAAGCGTTTCCGACAGGGTATCCGCCGGACAGAGGAAATAGTTGTACTCGAACATGAAGGACTTCTCGTACCAGAAATGAGCCTCCGAGCGGATCTGGAACAACCTCCCGCCTATCCGGCACGGGTTCACGCCCGACGGGCCGTCCTCCTCCCAGCCATGCTGGATCAAAGGCCTTACGACAGACTGGTCCCCGGAGGACAGGAAGGCCGGGACGTCTGAATCCCCCAGCCATTTGTCGAAGCGCACCTCCGCACTCTTGAAGACAGTGACATCATGAGCCAGCACCATGGGACGCGCTCCCTGACGAGCCATGATGGTCAGGGTGTTTTCGCCTCCCACGCCGCGGTTGACCACCTCATATCCGGGTCCGAGCAGACGGGAGAGCGAATCCGGATAGCATCCGGGGTGAGGAGCGGTCAGGCTGTCCCCCCAGCAGACCACTTTCCTGGTGACACCCGGTTCCGATCCCAGACACAGGAGGCTGAACAGGAAAGACAATAAAACTACCTTCGTTTTTCTCATCGGATGCGGATCAGTCAGCCAGTTGAACGATAGAGACCGGTCCGATCAGGCCGGAAGGGAGAAGCCACTCATCCCCCTTTTTGAGATGGGACAGAGCCGTCGGCGACGGGACGTGGGTAAGTTTACCGTAGAGGGTCAGGTCACCCACCATCCGGTTCCGCAGGGAAGTTCCGACCCGGACCGTCAGTTCATTGCCCGTCCCTCGGAGCCGATCCGTCAAGACCAGGCTCCCGTCGTGCCAGAGAGGCCGCAAGGGGGCACCGTTGAGCATCACTTCAGCCGCCGCGGACAGTTTCCCGAAATCAATCGCCAGCGGAGCATTCGCATCCAATCCTTCCGGAAGATCGAATTTCAAATGATAGGTGACGACTCCGGCAAAATGCCGGATGGGCTCCGACTCAAATTCCGACAAAGATTTCAAGGATGTAATGTCCAGCGGAGCCAGCGGCCCGTCGTAACACGGGTCAAATTCCATCCGTCCCTGCCAGCCGGAGATTTCACGGGCGCGCACGGCCACCAGCTCCCTGGGAGCGGCAGAGGCCTTCCGCTTGAACACGACAAACTTCGTCTGGTACGGCTGGAACGTCAAGGGGAGGCAAGTCCGCCCGTCTCCGGATGGAGCCTGCTCCCGGGCGGAGCATACGGCTCCGCTCTCCGGATCCCAGATTTCGGCCGACTTACCTTCCACACGGAACAGGAAACGGGTCGAGATGGTATCCGGTTCCTGGTTGAACAGGAAATAAACCTCGTCCTCGCCGATGGTCTTATGGATGTACATGAAATGATCTTCCTCACACTCACTCTGCAGGTCCGGCAAAAAATCAAACGAGAGGGGTTCACCTTCTTTCTCGCGGATGACCTTCAGGCCCCGCTTCTCCAGCGCGGATAGTTTCCGGGCCGTTTCTTCCCCTACGACAGCCTCGACGGGGATCACCAGCACGGGATAACGCACCGCCTGGTCCAGGTATCCGTAATTGACAATATTGGGACGGTATCCTTTCGGAACGCGAAGGCGGAACGCAAAATTGATATCTTGAGGCAGCTGGTCACCGACATAATACAGCACGTCCGTCACCCGGTCGCCTTTCTGGAGTACATATTGGACACGGGCCTGATAGTCAAACCAGCCCTTCGCCAGATTGTACCAGGGGTTGTTCCGGTTGTAATGCCCGCCGAAATAGCCCGTAAGCGTCAGATGCGGCGCCCCGTCCAACGGCTGGTGGACATAGCTGTGCATGATCATTTGGTTGATTCCCGCGCAGAAGGCGGCATTGCCGAACGGAGCGACCGACTGGGGGGTGTCACTGAAATGGGCGAAGCCGGTATACGCTTCCGAACCGACGACTTTCTTCCCCGTGAAAAGAGAGGATTCGATGGGGAACCCGGACCATAAGGTCTTGCCCGTCTTGTATTGCGGGGTTTTCGATTCCTCGCTGACATTGGCCCAGAATTCAAACATGGGCAGGTCGCACCAGGCATTTGCCTGGAGGATATCCAAGGGCGGATACGGCCCGATGTCGCCGTAAACCGGTTCCGAATGAAACTCCAGACCGGCCTGGTGCGCCAGTTCCATCATCTTGCGATAATAATTGCGGTCCACCAGATCCGCGATCGTGGCACTGTAGTCTTCAAAGAAACGGGTCGTCTTGTCCCGGTCCCCGACAATCTCTCCGCAAAGGGCAGGAAGCCACGGGCGGATGTCATAACCGTGCTGTTGATGGAAAGAGGCCGGAAATCCCGCCGTCCATCCGGTATAGAGACACTCCCAGCTGTCTGTCAAGACAAAAGAAAACGCCCGCCCTACATAGGGGCTCGCTTCCCGGACGAGTTTCCCGACAAAGCGGTCAAAATGAAAAGCCGTCGCTTCCCCGTCCATCTTGTCACTCTCCAACCCGCGTCCCGCATCGGTTGCAGGAGCATTGGTGACCCCTGTCGTGGTATAGCCGAAGCGCAGGATGCACCACTCCCCTTCCGGTAATTCAGCGCGCAGCTTCCCGTCTTCAGACAGGAACGGTGTCAAGTCACGGATCTCCTCCTCCGGGACCGGAACGGCCGTCTCGGAGAAACGGGTCTGGAAATCTGACATCTTGCGGACCGTCACATGATAAAGGCGCTGCAGGAAACCCGGGATATCCTCCCGGTAGGCAGGGTCCGCGTCCGGGCCGCAGAGTTCGACTTCCGCCAGATTCACGGGAGGACCTTCATAAATGATCCGCACGAAGCGGTGCCGGAATGGCTTCACCTCATCCGTCACCAGCTTGTTGACACCCATTGAGAGGACCTCGTCTTCCCGGGTATACCGCTGCCCGTCATCAGAGGAATACAAGATGAAACGATGTCCCTCATGATCGACGTCCGACCAGTTGTTTTCGGCATTGTAAATGAACGTAGCCAGCTTCGAGACCGCTTTCGGAGCGTCAAGTTCGAGATCGATCCGGTCTCCCCAGCTCAGCCTGACCACGGATTTGGGATTCAGATCCGTCAGGACACGGCCGATGTCCTTCCCGCCGTGCCCGGCACGGACCAGGGCCTCGGCAAAAGGATTCCGGGGCGTGCGGGCCGGATAAGCAAGGATGGCATAATCTTCATAATAGTCCATCAGGGACGGCGGCTCCGGAAGGGTCAGGTCAAGCGTCCCGCCCGACACATAAGTTTTCGACCAGACATAGGTCTTGTTGGACTTTTCCGGCGTGATCCAAGGGCCTCCGCTGGTAGACCAGCCGGCGCAGTTGTGTACTCCGATCTGGATACCCAGGCTGTCCGCCACCTCCAAGGCGGACAGGAACATCTCATGCCATTGGGGCGAATCAAACTCCACCGCAGGCACGTCGCTGATACGGGGACCGTTGACATCCAGGATCGTCGCGCGCTTGATGCCGTTGGCGTGCATGGCGAGCAGATCTTTGCGGATGCCCTCCCGACTGATATTGGAGCCGGACCAGTGCCACCAGGTATCTACGCCGAATTCGCGGGGCGGATCAGCAAAAAGAACCGGGTCCAGGGACTCCGCTCCCGGATCTGAGCCGCGGCAGGATGACAGGAGCATCGCGGCCAAGGCGGCGAAAAGGACTGGCAGATAAAGACGATGAGTCATGACAAAACTGGGGATAAAAATCGGGCCGGCAGCATCTGCAGTGCCGGCCCGATGGGATGATGATCAATAACCAGGAGTCTGGACCATCTCCGGATTGGAATTCTTGGTAAACTCCGAATCCGGAATCGGCATCGTATAGATCCGGTCGTTCCAGACGATCTCCGTGGACCCGTCCGTACTGGGTCCGCGGACGGTCTTGTAGAAGGCAGACTCTTCCGGCCCGAGTTTATAATGGCGGACATAGTCCCACCATCTCATCTCGGCAAACAGTTCCGCCCATACTTCATAGAGCAAAGGATCGTTGGCCAGATGGTCGGTCGGATCCGCGGTTTTGGTCCGTGCGGAAAGCGAGGCATAGTCGTTGGTCCACTTGGCATCGACCGGCTGTCCATACGCCCGCCTATGCACCTTGTTGACATATTCCAGCGCGGTCGCCGGATCCGAATCCTTGATGCACTGGGCATACAGGAGATAGATCTCGGGCAGACGCATGAAATAGGTGTTTTCAGGGGAGGAAAGCATCCCGTGAGCCTGCAAGGCACCCTCGATGAACTGATACTTCCTCGTGGAGAAAGCGTATTCGTCGATGCTGTTGCCGCTCCCGGTCGTCCACCAGTCGCCGGAGCCATAGTTCTGGCCAATGGGCCAGTCCTCCTTCCCGTTGGACGTATCCTTGGAGTAATTGATATATGGGAAGAAGATACCCACAAAGAACCTGGGATCAGGATCCGTCGCATAAACAGCCTTCCCGTCCACGGAGCGCTGCTGCATGGCCTTGGCTGCATCCAGATAGGATTGAGGCAGATAATACCAGGTATCGCCGGACAAGGTCTTCATCTCGGAATCCGGCTCGGTCTTGCTGGTTGCCAGGAAGTGGAGCGGAGCCGGCTCCGTATACCCGAAGCGCGTGATGTTGCGGTCGTGCGCGTATTGGTTGCAATAGGAGACCGATTTACGGGCGCCGGCCGTATTGATGACCTTCTGGGAATAGAACATCGACATGGAAGTCCCCGGATTCCAGTATCCATAACCCTGTCCGGACGTTCCCAGCGTATTCTCGATCTCGAACAGCGACTCGCTCGGATGCTCGTAGGAAGCGTCCCCGTTGTACATGTTGTAATAATGCTTGAAACTGACCAGGGATTTGCCGCTGTTCTTGATGATATCCAGGCAGACGCTGGCACAATCGGTGTAATCCTCCAAGGCCCAGTAGACTTTGGCGAGCAGGCCCTTGGCCGCCCACTGGTCCGCATGCGTCTTGCTTCCGCTCTGGCGGGCAAGCAGACCGATGGCCGTGTTCAGCTCCGTTATCATGGTGTTGTACACGTCACCCGACTTGGCACGGCCCACCTGCGACGCGGCGTATGAATCCACCGAATGGGTCAAGAGCGGGATGCCGACGCCATCGGCGTCCGGCTGGCCGAACATCTCCTGGAACCACCACCAATACATGCAACGCAGGAAGCGCACCTCACCTTCGTACACATCGACCAGGGAGGCCTCTTCGTCCTTCATATACCCGCTTTCGCGGTAATTGAGGATAGCTTCGAGCGCCGTATTGGTATTATGGATCACTACGGCAAGGCCATCCCAGCCCGTTCCGAGCTTGGCCGTACTGGACGTGACCCGGCAGGAAGCCATCTGGTTCCAGTCATCCTCCCGGTGTTGGAAATCAAGCGTATGGTCAAGGGCATAAGGAAGATACCCGGGCCACTGGTTGCCCAGGAACATATAACAATGCGAGGAGCCATAAGCGGTTGCCAGGAATCTCTCTACTTGAGATATATTGGACGGGAAGTTACCTTCGCCGATCGCCTCCGGGTTGGAGACCTCCAGGAACTTGTCCTCGTTACAAGCCGCCGACATGGCGCCGAGCGCACAGAAGACGGCCACATATTGTAAAATGGAAAGGATCTTTTTCATCATCGTACGGGATTGATTATTTCACGATACAGACAGCGAGACGGTTATTCTCCGGAGAGAAGGACGGATCCTTCTCCGTGCCATAGAACTCCGTAGAGATACGGCTCTCGTCGATCCCGGCAGCCTTGAGCGCATTCGCCACCACCAGGGCACGTTCTTTCGTAAGCACCAGATTACGGGACTCCGTCCCCGTAGCCTGATCGGCATAGCCGAAGATGCTGACATTTGCTTCCGGATGATCCTTCATGCACCGGATCAGCGCATCGACTTTCGGCATTTCGGAAGGCCGGACGACATACTGGTCCAGTTCGAAATAGATATCCTCCACCAGCAGGGCTTCCGCACGCTTCTGAGCCATATTCTTGGGAGCCGCCGCACGGCAGGCCGCCAATTCGTCATCCGCCTCTTTGAGCGAACGCTTGAGGCCGTCGTTTTCCGCACGGAGCCGGTCGGCCAGCGCATTGGCAGCAGCTAGGGCTTCGGCCATCCGGGCATTGGGAGCCGCCGCCGAAGGACGCGGTTCCACGCCGCGATGACGTCCGCTGAAAGTGATGTCCAGCCCCACCGTCAGATACTTCGTCAGCGGAGTGCTCTCCTCATAATAGCCGGAGTTCGTCGGAGAACCGACAAATTCGGGATCGAGACCCGTGAACCGGGTCAGTGTGACCAGGTTGTGTCCGGAGAAATAAATCCGGGCCCGGGACAGATTGATCTTCTCGATGATCCGGGTCGGCAGGGAATAACCCAAGGTGATATTCTTGACCTTGAAATACGACCCGTCTTCGACCAGGAAATCGGAGGTGTTGCCATAGTTCATGTTGGGATCAGAATAGGTATTGTCCCCCACCTTGGCATAGATCCGGGGATACTCCGTCAGGCCGTTGCCCTTGAAATAGGACGTCTTGAAGATATCGTAGGTCGTATTGTAGTCGGACTGGAACCGGAAGGTCCAAGGGATCATGCCATTCATCACATCCCGGCCGTGAACGCCTACGAAATTGGCGCTGAGATCGATTCCCTTCCACTCGAAATAGACATTCCCGCCATACTGGAACTTCGGCCAGGGATTGCCGATGAAGTCGGCATCATCCTTGGTGATGTGGCCGTCTTCATCCACGTCCACGTACTTCAAGTCGCCGACACCCGTATTGGCATTGTAGTAATAATCAAATCCTTTCTCCTTGGCGAGGGCATTGAGCGCGTCGATTTCCGCCTGCGTCTGGATGATACCGTCCGTCCTGAGGCCCCACAGCATACCCATGGGAGAATCGTTGACCGTCTTGCTCGGGGAGGTGATGACACCGCCCGTAGGCAGATTCAGCGTGCCGGTCAGGATGCTGGCCGTTTCCTCTCCGATATCGATGACTTTGTTGACATTGTGAGCACCGTTGAAGCTGACGCCATAATGGAAGTCACCGACCCGGTCGCGCCAGGAGATGGAGAACTCGATACCCTTGTTGGATACGCTTCCGATATTGAGCGGCATCGAACCGGTGTTCCAGCCATACCACCACTGGTTGCCATAGAAGAAGCTCTTGATACCCGATGAAGTCGGAGCGGACAGGTTGTACAGCATATCCTTGGAGTTCCGGTTGTACCAGTCAAAGGCGAACTCGAGCCTGTCCTTGAACAGGTTGATGTCAATACCGACATCAAACGTACGGACTTCCTCCCACTTGATGTCGTTATTGATCAGTTTTGCCGACACATATCCCGTGTTGATGGACGATCCGTCGAAGGAATAGGCCGGGCCGGCCACGCCGCCCGTGTATTCTTTCAGATAACTGTAGTTGGCCAGGGCGTCGGTATTGCCCAGAACACCCCAGCTGATACGGGGCTTGACCAGGCTGACCCAGTCCGCGCCCAGATCCTTGAACCAAGGCTCTTCGGAGATCTTCCATCCCGCAGAAACGGAAGGGAAAATACCGAAACGGTTGTTGCGGCCGAACTTGGTGGATCCGTCCCGACGGACATTTGCCGTAAGCAGGTAGCGGCCCAGCAGGGCGTAATTGAGACGGGCGAACTGGGAAAGCTGGCGCCCGTTCTTGTTGAGCGTCGCTTTGACATTGCTGTACGTCAGGCTGGATCCGACGGAGTAGGACTTCGGATCCGAGACCACGAACCCGTTGCCGGAACCGGCCTTGGCCGTGATGTCAATGCCGTTGCTCATCCACCATCCGGCTTCGTAGCCGGCCATCAGGCTCAGTTCATGGATGTCAGCGATCACCTTGTCGTACGTCAGGGTAGTGAAGACCCGGTAGTTCTCCGAATAGCTCTGGTTCTTGTTGTAACTGTCGTAAGAAGCTGTGGGCTTGGTATTGTTTTCCGGAGTGTATACATCCGAGTAAGACCCTCCGAAAGAGGCGCTTCCCGTGATATTGTATTTCAGGCCAGGGAGGATCTCCCAGTCAAAATAGAGCCGCCCGTTGGTGGAGACACCCGCTTCGTCACGATGCCCGCCATTGCGGCTCAGATCCGCCAGATAGTTTTCGCCGGCATTGGAATACCAGGCCGGGAACGGATTGAAAGATCCGTCTTCTGCGACCGGATCCAGGAAAGGGACCGTGCGCATCATGGTCCGCCAGCCTACCGTATAGGAGTTCTTTGTGGTACGCGCCATGTTGACACGGGCGCCCAACGTGGCGTTGCGGGCGACCTTGTACTCCATTTTCGCCAATGCGGAGATGTACTGCCACCAGTCGGTCTGCAAGCCATCCTGACGCTGGTACTGCCCCGAAACGTAGTAATTGAAGCGCTCGTCCGCCCCGCTGACGGCAAGCGTATACTGCTGGTTGTATCCATGACCGGTCAGGCCCAGGACGTCGCCCCAATTGGTATTGACGCCGGTTACGGCCGCATCATTATACTCCACATAATTCTCGCCGAAGGCTTCCCGCCGGGCTGCGATGAAGTCCGGCGTCTCCAGAAGGTGGTAGTATTTGTTCCCCACCGTCGAGAAGGTATTCTTGGACGAGAAGCTGACGGTCGGGCGCCCCATCAGGCCTTTCTTCGTGGTGATCAGAATCACGCCGCCCGCGGCATTGGCTCCGTAGATCGCGGCGGCGGAAGCATCCTTGATCACTTCGATGGATTCGACATCATTCAGGTTCAAACCGGCTTCGCTTCCTCCGGGAATACCGTCGATGATGTACAACGGCGCCATGCCTGCCGTCGAACCGGCGCCACGGATCTGGATGGATGCGGCCTGGCCGACACCTTTGGCCTGGGTCACGGAAACACCGGACACCTTGCCCTGGATGGCATCGGTCAGGGACGTCACGGGCAGATCGACGATCTGATCCGACTTGACAGACGTGATGGCCCCTGTCAGATTGGATTTCTTCTGGACGCCATAACCGACAAACACCGTTTCCTCAAGCATCTGGGCATCCTCCGCGAGCGTCACGTTGTAAGCGGCCGGAGATCCGACCGGGATCTGTTGGGTCTTGAATCCCACATTGGAGACCTCCAGGACCGGTGTCCCTGCAGGGACCGAAAGCGTATAACGGCCTTGTGCATCCGTCACGGCTCCGAGGGTCGTCCCCGGCACCATCACGACCGCACCGATGACAGGCTGGCCCCCGGCATCGGTCACGACTCCGGAAACCGTCTTACGTCCCTGCTGCTGCAGTTCAGCTGCGGGAGAAGACGCTCCGGACACTGTGGCATAAGGAATCGCCAGACAAGCGATTGCCACTACCGAAAGGATGAAACGTTTCTTCATAAAATAACGTGTTAAGAATAATATGGTAGTAACTGTTTTCATCAGATAGACTCCAGCCGGATCACATCCGGATCATCTGTCGGACAAACCGAGAAAGGATAGATCTTTTTCAAGACCGCCAGGATCGAGATGATATCATCCGACCGGCTGAACTTGCCGGTGTACCGGTACTCGAGCAGATGCGGATCCGCGACGATGATCCTGACGTTGTAATAGCATTCCAGACGGGACAGGATGAAACCGAGCGTGCGGTCCGTAAATGAAAAATAGCCGTCCATCCACGTGACGGGATCTTCCTCTAAACCATGTAAAAGAAAGCGTCCTTCCCTCTCTTCCAACTGCTCCCCGGGGTTCAAGCGGAATACCTCCTCCGGGGATTCCGGACGGAAGGCACACACGGCACCTTCCAACAAGGAAATGACAAGGTCCCTGCCGGGATAACTGAACACATTGAACCGGGTACCCAGGACTTTGACATCCATCTTGCCGGTCGATACGACAAAGGGATGGGCCGCATCCGGCCTGACATCGAAAAACGCTTCGCCCTCCAGCTCAACCCGCCTTTCCCCCTTGAATTGTCCGGGATAGCGGAGCGACGAGCCGGAATTCAGGCAGACGAGCGTCCCGTCGGGAAGCGTAAGGTCCCGTACCCCGCCGGGAGAAGGGGCCTCGGCCTGTACCCACTCCGCCTCTGCGGCAGGATGGAGGCCCACCGCCGGGTGGAACAGCGCCCGGACTCCGATGAAAAGGAGGACCGCAGCAGCCACGGAACCGATCCAACGGACGGAGCGGACCCTTCCGGAAGAAGTCCTGCGATGCCGGATGAAGCGCTTATAAGCCTCTTCGCCGGAGACCCGGTCTATCCTGGATTCGTCCAACGCCAGCAAAGAACTCAACTGACGGCACGCGATCATCTCTCTTCGGATCTCCTCATCCTCCAACGCCTCCTGCAACAGTTCACGGCACTCCTGATCCGGGAGCGACTGATCGAAATATTTGACAACGCGGATATCCATGCTTATCCTTACAACGAGCAAAGACAAAAAATCCGCCACGGGAAATGGCGGAAAAACTAAAAGATATTCAGCAAGAAGAACAAAATCGGGATACAGTCCTTCAATTCCTCCCGCAGAATCTTGTAGGCCTTCGCCATCTGGGACTCGACCGTATTGACGGATATACCCAGTTCGGCGGCAATATCATTCTGCTTTTTCCCTTCCAGTTTGTTCATGACAAAAACCTGGCGGCACCGGTCAGGCAAGGCCGACAAGGCCTTCTCGATCCGCTCCTGTATCCTGTTCTGGTCCGGAAAATCCACATCCAGCTGCTCCAAGGCCTGCATGCGGAGCGTATCTACGGCCTGACGGTCATAACCGTCATACGACAAAGTCCGGCGCCGAAGTCTGTTTTTCAGATAATCCAGACAATGGTTTTTGATCGCCGTGAACAGGTAGGAAACCCAGTTGATATCCTCCGGGAAGGACTTTCGCCGCTGATAAATCTGCAGGAATACCTCCTGCACGATATTCTCCGCTTCCATCACATCGCCCACATATTCGCGGGCAAATGCCTTGGAACGGCTGTACCATGTGAGGTAAAAATCCTTATAATCGAAGCCTTCTCCCATCCGGATTGATATCAAGCGACCATGACGTCGGACAAATATAATAAAAATCACCGATAACCAGGGGTCTGCTCCTGCGCAGGGTTGGCGTCCAATTCGGTATTGAAAATGGGCTGGGCATAATGGCGGTCCGGGAATACGATCTCCGTGACCCCGGCATCCCCCGGGCCCCGCAGCGTCTGATAAAAGGAGGCTTCTTCCTGACCCATCCTGAAATGACGGATGTACTCCCACCATCGGAATTCGCCGAACAATTCCATGAAATACTCATACTTCAGGGGATCGTTGGCCAGATGGTCCGCCGGATCGGCGGTCTTCGTCCTGTCTCTCATCGAATGGTAATCATACTCCGACGGCCGGTCCGGATGACGGCCATAGGCGCGGCGATGTACCTTGTTGATATACTCCAACGCCAGGGACTCATCCCCTGACCGGGCCAGGACTTCCGCATACATCAGATAGACTTCCGACAATCTCATGAAGTACACGTTTTCTCCCGTACAATCACCTCCGTCCTTGACGAGCTTGCCATCCAGGAACTGGTATTTGCGCAGGGGGAAGGCATAGTAAGACGCCGGATCATTCCCGGATCCGGGAAGATACCATCCTCCCTTGGCAGACTGGGCGACAGGGGCCCACTCCATCCCCCCCTCCGCACGACAGGAATCAATATAGGGGATCATCACGTTGAGATACATCCGCGGATCCGGATCCGAGGGCAGGACGGTGCCCGCAAGAGCCCGCTCCTTCATGGCACGCTGGCCGGCCACATAGGCGGCATCCAGATAATACCCCTGCCACGTCGTGTTGAAGGGAACATATCCGACGGAAGCAGACGGGGGATCGTCGCTCCGCCGGACAAAATTCAAAGGTGCCGGCGTGTCATAGCCGAAACGGACCAGATTGCGGTCATGGCAGTACAGGTTGCTGAAATCACAATTCTCCCGGACACCGTCCTGCCGGATATAGAAATGGGTAAACCAGCGGGACAAGGAAGATCCGCAGGTCCAGCCGGATCCATAGGTGTTCGGATTGGATGGGAACAGGGCATTCTCAATCTCAAACAAAGACTCCGAAGGATGCTCAAAAACGGGATCCCCGTTATACATATTCCTCAGATGGGAAAAACTGACCAGGGTCTTCCCGCTATGGGCCAGGATATCGGACAACACTTCCCCGGCCTCGGCATACTTCTCCATAAAAAGGTACGTCTTGGCCAGCAGACCCTTGGCCGACCAGACATCTGCGCGGGACTTGACGTGCTGGCCCTCCAGCAAAGGAATGGCCTGAAGCAGCGTCCCGACGATCGCTTCGTAGCAGGCGCCGGTCGCTTCCCTGCCGACTTGTGCAGAGGCAAAACTGGACGCCGAGTGCCTGAGGATCGGGATCCCGACCCCATCCGGGTCCGGTTCCGCATACAGGGACATCATGTGCCACCAGAGCAACGCACGCAGGAACAAGGCCTCGCCTTCATACAGATCCACCTGGTCCCGTTCCCCCGGATCCGCTTTCTGCCGGAACGACTGTGCGCCCTCGACGGCAATGTTCGCGTAATGGATCCCCCGGTTGATCACCTTCCATTCCGCCGAGATCTTATCGTTCTCTATCTCCAACGTCCCGGCGCCGATCGAGATCCAGCTCTGGTCATTCCGATACAGGAAATCCACCGTATGATCCAGGTTGTACATCGCATATCCGCTCCAGTAAGAACCTAGGAACTCGTAGCTGTGCATGGCGCCATAGGCCGCCGTCAACAAAGAACGGACATCCTGGAGAGACTCCGGGAAATCCGCATCAGAGATCTCCTCCGGATTGTATACCGAGAGGAAGTCCGCTTCCCGGCACGAAACGGACAGGACCAGCGACAACGACAGACAGAAGACAGCAACCCGGTTCATTTCCATCCTCCGAACACGATATTCAGGCCGAAAGTATAGGTCCGCATCATGGGAATGCCTTCCAAATACGAGCCATACTTGGTGACAGAGCCCCGGAACTCCGGATCAAGGCCGGTGAAGCGGGTGAAAGTGAGAAGGTTGCTGCCGTCGAAATAGAGCCGGCAACGGTCCATGTACCATTTCCGGGACCAACGGGCCGGAAGCGTATATCCGATCACGATATCCTTGATCCTCAGGTAGGATCCATCTTCCATCAGGAAATCGGACATCAGGTTGTAGTTTCCATTGGGGTCCACGACCACGCCGTCCCCTTGGGAAGCATAGGCACGGGGATAGTCCGTCAAACCGTTGCCGGACATGAAAGACGTTTCGAAGATCTTCCGGGTCGTCTGATAGTCTGTCTGGAAAACATACTCGAACGGCTTCATGCAGTTCACGACGTCCCGACCTTGGATGCCGGCCCAGGAAACCGCCAGATCCCACCCTTTCCAAATGGCGGAGCAGGTGCCTCCATACTGGAGGTCAGGCCACGGGGATCCCAGGAACGTGGCGTCTTCTTTCGAGATGTGGCCGTCTTTGTTCCTGTCGACATAGCGCAGGTCGCCGACTCCGGTGTCAGCCGTCTGGTAAAAAGCGAAGCCCTTTTCCCGGGCCAAGGCATTGAGATCTTCCAACTCCCGGGTACTGGAGATGATGCCCGCCGTCTGAAAACCCCATATCGCACCGATAGGCTGCCCGTTGACCGTGACGTGGGTATCGGATCCGGTAGACAGGACGGAGTTGCCGTTGGTCGTGGACAGATCCCCGTCGGAAATCCTCGCATTGATCTGCCCCAGGTTGAGCACCCGGTTGACATTGTGGGCGAGATTGACGGAGATCGCATACTGGAAATCAGCCTTCCTGTCCGACCATGAAAAAACGCCTTCGATCCCCCGGTTCTGGATCGAGCCCAGATTGACGGGCATGGTCCCGGATGAGCCGGAGGTGGAAGGCACCCGCAGGTTATAGAGCATGTCCTTGGACCTGCGGTCATACCAGTCTATACTGGCCGAGAACCTCTTCCCGAACAGTGCGATATCCAGTCCGGCATCTGCCGTGACGATCTCCTCCCATTTGATGTCGTCGTTGATCAGCTTCACCATGGAAAAGCCCGACTCCCGGCCCGACGCCGTCCCGTCAAAGGAATACGAACCGATGCCGGCGGAATAGGCCGCCTGCCACATATAATCCGACAAGGCATCCGTATTCCCCAGGGAGCCGTAACTGAGCCTGGGTTTCAGGACATCGATCCAATCCGATCCATACCGCCTGAAAAAGGGCTCCTCATGGATTTTCCACCCGACAGAAGCAGACGGGAACCAGCCGAAACGGTAACTGGAGCCGAATTTGGTGGAGCCGTCCCGGCGGAGATTCAAGGACAGAAGCAGCCGCCTGCGATAAGAATAGTTCAGGCGGGCAAATTGCGAGAGTCCCCGGCCGTTCCACTCAGACAGCCCATCTCCCGTACGCGAATACTCGCTGGTCATGGACATGGACTGCGGGTCGCTGACCATGGAGTTCTGGCCTGAAACAGAGACCTTGTCGTCCATGTGGAGCCAGGCCTCATAACCGGCCATCAGCAACAGGTCATGGTCCCGGGCCAAGGCTTTCTCGTAAGTCAGCGTCGAAAAGAAGCGGTAACGTTCCGCATGCGAAGCCTTCATCGTCAGTTGGTCGGAGACGTTGGTCCTGCGTGTATAGGTCTGCTCCTGATATACATTGTCGTATTCCGAAGAGAAAAACGCATTCCCCATAAAACTGAGTCTCAACGCATCCGTCATGTTCCATTCCAAGGACAGACGCGCCTCCGAACGGGTCCGCCCTTTCCGCTGATGGTCTCCATAGGAGAGCTCGGCCACATAGTTCCGGCAGGCCGTGAAGGGAGACGACGACGGGATCGGAGAGAAAGACCCATCCTCCTCGTATACATTCATGTAAGGGATGGACCGCCACAAGGTCCTCCAGCCGATTGCATTGTCGTTCCAGTTTGTTTTCCACGCCGAGATCCAGGTGCCGACCTTGAGCCTGGGCGTCACGGAGTAATCAAATTTGCCGAACAGATAGAAATTCCGCCAGAAATCGGTCTGCAAGCCCTCCTCGTCCGCGAAAGAGCCGGACAGATAATAGGCCATCCTTCCTTGACGGGCACTCAGGGACAGGGAATACTCCGTATCCCAACCCGTCCCATATAGATTCAACTCCCGCGCCCAGTCCGTATCGGGAAGCGAGCCAGGGTCATCCCACAGGAGATCATACGCATCGGTGGCTTCCATCCGGGCCGCGATATAATCCTGGGTGTGAAGGAGCTCATACGGCCGCCCGGGCCTGGTCAAGCCGGTCTTGGCGGAGAAAGACACCCGGGGCTCAGCATCATGGCCGCCTTTGGTCGTGATCAGGATGACGCCTCCGGCTGCATTCGCCCCGTAGATGGCGGCGGCGGAAGCATCCTTGATGACTTCGATGGATTCCACGTCATTGATGTTCCAGCCCAATTCACCGCCGCCCGGCATGCCGTCGATCACATAGAGGGGCTTCAACCCGTTGATGGAACCCGCCCCGCGGATGAAAATGTCGGCAGAAGCGCCGGGGCCCCGTCCCCTGTTCACATAAACACCGGCGACCTTGCCCTGCAAAGCTTCTGCAACGGAGTGTGCGGGAATGTCTCGCAGCTCCGGCATCTTCACGGAACTGATCGCCCCGGTCAGGTCCGTCCTCCGCTGCCGGCCATAACCGATGACGACGGCATCATCGAGCGGGGACACATCTTCCCGCAGAACGACCTTCAATGTGTCGGAAATCTCCGCGACGGTGCTTTTATATCCCAGACAAGACACCGACAGCCGGTCTTTTTTCCCCACGACGATTTCAAACCAACCATCCGGGTCCGTAGCGGCCCAATGCTTCCGGTCCGGCCACTCAAGCACGTCCGCCCCGGAAACGGGATGGCCTCCTTCGTCCAAAACCTGCCCGCGGATCAGACGGCCGGGTGCATATCTGGAAACGATGATATAGCGCTTCGAATAATCATACCGCCAGCCGGTCTGCCGGGAGAATTCATTCAGGAAAAAGACCAGGGTCCCTTCCGTACGGGAAAAGCGGACCAACGAGTCGGTGGAGACCTGAGCCTCGCTGTAAACGACGAAAAAACGGGTCTGCTCCTCGATGGAGCGGAAGAAGTGCCCGACCGTCATGGTCCTTTCCGGCAAGCGGATCCTGGCCGAGGGCAGGGACTTGCCGCCCAACTCCTGGCCGAACACCAGAAAATTGAGAAGCAATACCATAAGGACAGAGAGCCGACTGCGCATCCGATGACACTTTTCTGCAATCTTAGAAAAATGTCGGCAAAAATGCAAATGGACCATCCGGCGCTTGTCCAGATACGGATTCACGGCTCAGCCCTCGTAGCCGAGGGCGACGATGCAGAGCGGTTTGAAGGCGTCTTTCAGGCCCAGCAGCTCCCGCACGTAGTCTTCTGCCGTTCCTTTCGAAGGATCCTTCTGATCCCGCAGGCGGCCGTTGACATGGACCCAGCAGCTGCCCAGGCCCAGGTTGGTCGCGCAGAGTTGGATGTAGGTCGCGCTGATCGCCGCATTCTCGACCCACAGGTCCGTCTTGGCCGTATCGCCGAGGACGACCACGGCGCAGGCGGCTCCTTTCAGCAGCGCCGACCCGTAACTGCGCATCTCAGAGAGGGCCTGCAAGGTGTCCTTGTCATCGATGACAACAAAAGCCGAACTGCGGCTGTTCTTGGACGAGGGCGCCGTCGCCGCCTGGTCCAGGATGGCTTCCACCATCTCCCGGTCCACGGGAGTATCCTTGAAGACGCGGACACTGTGCCGCGCAGCGATTACTTTAGAGAATTCCATACTCCGTTCGTTTTCTTAAAAATAACCTCCGCTTCCGATGCACGCTCGGATCAGAACTGGGACATGACCGTGCCCAGCGACAGGCCGAAGACAGCGCGGGCGATGGGGTCGAGGGCCGCCGGGGAGCCTTCCAGGTGCATCGTGTACTGCGTGTGCGTCAGCGTCTGGCCCGGCTCCAACGCCGCGCCCGGTGACGAGGTCTCGATCTCGAAGAAGGGGCCCATCACGACGCCGGTCTCCGTCGGACCATCGTTGTAGGCGTTGATCACGTCTCCCCCGAAGGCATCCTCCTGCTCTCCCCACTGGCTGTTCACATAGTCGCAGGGCCCCGAGGGCGCCGTGTATTTCAGGATATTCAGCACCCCCGCGACCGGATCGTAGCTCCCGCACACATCCCGGGCGCTCCCGGCCGGCAGGCCGATCTTGGAGCGGAAGGCCCCGTCGATCTTGAAATAGACCACCCCGTCCGAGACCTTCAGGCGGTCGGAGGGAACCTTCCCGAAATACGCATCGTTGACGATCCGCCCCGGACAAACGGGATCATAAGGGATGAACACCGTCGTCGTGGGCGTCGGGTTGAAGCAGCCCAGCAGCCACACCGACGGCATCCCCGTCTCCCGCGACCAGGCGAAGGAGCCCTCGTTGGTCAGGGAATTGTCTGTCCGGTACACCACCGCCCGGACCCCCGCACCCAGCGGAACGCCCAGCAGGGACTCCGCCTCCTGCCCGGAAACCAGGCTGACCTCCCGCCGGAAGCCGATCTCGAAACGCCGTCCCGAAGCATTTTCCAGCGAAGCGCGGGCCACATAACGGACCGCCGTATCGCAGACCGCCTCCACGGTGAAGGGATCGGAATCGAGGATCGAAGGCACGTTCCAGTGTGCATACACCTGCTCCGCCCCCTTCGGGAAGAACCACGAGAAAGGACCGCCCTCCGGACCGATCCAGAAGCGTTCCTCTCCCCCGTACGAATTGAACTGCGGATTGAACTGCCCCGAAGCGATGAAATCATGGTTGATCCAGCCGTAGCTCGGACCGATCCTGCCGCCGGTCGTGGAAGTCATCACGCGGCCCTGCCAGGCGGGTACCATCAGCACCCGCGCAGCCCCGTCCACGCTTTTGAGCTCCACCGTATTGATCCCCCGCGCAGCGAAGAAATCCTTGTCGTAGCCATACGTACCCATGGTCTCACCCCTTCATATCAGTCCGCGGCCGTGCAGGAACGATTCCGTCTCCGGCTCGCGGCCCATGAACTCCTTGAAGAGCACCATCGGCTCCTCGCCGCCACCCTTCTCCAGGAACGTCTCCTTAAACTGCCGGGCCAGGTCCGGATCCCACACGCCGTGGTCCTCGAAGCGGGAGAACATATCCTTGTCCAGCACCTCCGACCACAGATAGCCGTAATACCCGGCATTGTAGCCACTGCCGAAAATGTGGTTGAAATAGGTCGTGCGGTAGCGCGGGATGATCTCGTCGATCAGGCCCATCTCGCGGCAGACCTTCTCTTCGAAGCGATCGATGAACGACGAATCCGCATCGGCAGGGATCTCCGACAGTTCATGCCACTTCATGTCCAGGATCGAAGCGGCGCAGAGTTCCGTCGTCATGAAGCCCTGGTTGAAGGTCCGGGCGGCATGGATCTTGGCCACCAGTTCGGAAGGGATCACCTCACCCGTCTGATAATGACGGGCATACCGGGCGAGCAGTTCCGGCTGGAAGGCGAAATTCTCATTGAACTGCGAGAAAGTCTCGACAAAGTCGCGGGCCACACCCGTGCCGCTGACGGTCTTGTAGTGGCACTTCGTCAGCAAGCCATGGAGCGCATGGCCGAACTCGTGGAACGCCGTCTCGACATTGTCCACGCTCAGCAGCGCCACGCCGTCCGCATCCGGGGCGGAGAAATTGCCCACGTTGACGATGATCGGGCGCACGTCATGGCCTTCGGCGTCCACATACTGCTCCCGGATATTGTTCATCCAGGCCCCGCCGCGCTTGCTCTCGCGCGGGAAATAGTCGGTCGTGAAGATACCGATCAGGGAGCCGTCGCCGTAGCTGAGCTTGTAAGTCTCGACCGCCGGATTGTACACGGGCACGTCCGAAAGCGGCTCCACGTTGACGCCGTACAGCGTCTTGGCGGCTTCGAAGAGGCCCTTCTTGACCTGCCCGGCCTCGAAATAAGGCTTGGTCAGGTTCTCGTCCAGGTCATACTTGGCCTTGCGCACGCGCTCGGCATAGTACCACCAGTCCCAGGGCTCGATCTTGCTGCCGGCCGGCAACACGCCCGCCTTGACATCCTCGTCCATGACGGCCTGCATGTCCACGATCTCGGCCCGGGCCTTGGCGACGGCCGCTTTCATGATGTCGTCCAGGAAGGCGTCCACGGTCCCGTGGTCATGGGCCATCTTGTCCTGCAGGATGTAGTCCGCCGGATTGTCGAAGCCCATGATGCGGGCCTTACGGATGCGCAGGCGCATCACGTCGAGGATCAGGGCGCGGTTGTCATTGGCACCTCCGTTGTGGCCGCGCGTCGAATAAGCCTTGAAGATCCGCTCGCGCAGCGCCCGGTCGGCCGTCTCGGCCATCGCGACCGGATACGCCGACACGCTCAGGCCGAACTCCTGCTTGAAAGCGTTGGACTCGGCGAGGATGTTGTTGCCGATCTTGTTGATCTTGGAAGCCATCTCGGCGTTGATCTGCTTGAGTTCCTCCTGCGCCGCCTCGTCCAGGCCGACGCCGTTGCGCTCAAAGGTCTCATAGATCTTCTTCAGGACCATCTGCTGCTCCCGCGTCAGGCCGCTCTGGTCCGCGTTGTACACGGCTGCGACCTTCCCGTAGAGGGCTTTGTTCATGAAGATGCCGTCCTCGTGGGCGGACAGGAGCGGCGTCGCTTCCTCGATGATGGCTTCCATCTCGGGACCGTTCTCCGTCTCGGAGACGTTGTACAGCACGCCCGTCACCTTGGCGAGCAGGCCGCCGCTGCGGTCGAAGGCCGCGATCACGTTGTCGAAAGAAGGCGCCTCCTGCGAGGCGACGATCGCATCGATCTCGGCCTGCTGGGCCTTGATCCCCGCCTTCACGGCCGGAATGTAATCCGCATACCGGATCTGCTCGAAAGGAGGAATGCCGTACGGAGTCTTCCACTCCGCCAGGAAAGGATTGGTGCGCTCGGCGCAGGAAGCAAGGGCCATGGCTGCAGCAAGAAACAATAAGATCTTTTTCATATCAGTCTGCGATTTCCACGCCGTCGAGGTCGATCAGCGTGAACTGGTTGTTGCCGTTGTAATAAGTCAGGAGGCCGGTCAGGTTGACTTTGGCGCCGGCGAGGATCCTGCGGTCGATCGGGGTATCGGCAAACTTGGCATAGCCGCTGGTGCGCACCTGCAGGTCGGTCTTGCCGATCTTGAAGTACTGGCTCACCGTGTAGGCGGCCGCGGCATCATACAGGGGCTGCCAGGTCTCCTTGGTCACCATCCCGTCGAAAGCCTCCTGCGGCTCGACCTTGCCGTTGGGCGTCATGTAGGCCATGAAGCCTTTCTGGGTCATCGCCCAGGTATGGACACCGTAGGACTTGTCGCTCAGGTAGGTGGCATTGTCGGCCTTGTCATACAGGATCACGAAGATCTCGTCTCCGTAGGTCAGGCCTTCGATCCGGACGAACTTGCCGTAATTGGCTTCGGCCTTGATGCCGGCCTCATCGATGAGTTCCGGAGCGACAGGCGTATCGAGCTTCCCCCGGTAAATATGCTGGTCGATCAGGTACTGCACGTCGATGTACGCCGTCTCGTAGGAGGGCTTGACTTTCAGCCACTCGGGCTGGTCCGTCCGGTAACCGATCTGAAGCATGCCGCCGTACTGTCCGAGGGCAAGGCCCTTGCACTTGACATAGACCCACTGGCCGAGTTTGTAGTCGTTATACAAGGAAGACTTGCCAATCTTGATCTCGATGGCGCCGGTCTCATCCTGGATGTAGAAGCTCCGGTACAGGTTGCCCGACAGGTCGGAAGAGATCACCTGGCCGCCGATCACGAGGTCGTCCTCGATCACGACCGGCGTCCCGGGCTTGGTATAGAGCGTTTTCAGCTGGGCGATGGTCGTATTGACCTGAGGGGTCTCGCTCAGGAAAGCGGGATCCTCGGGGGCCTTCTCGCAAGAGAACAAGGCAAACAGGGCTACAACGAGCCCGATCAAGGTCTTTTTCATACGCCTAGAATCTGAAATAAATGTTCAACATATAATTGATCCCGCTCATATAGAAGTATTTGGGGTCAAAGGGATAATAACGCTCGCCGCTCTTGGTGTCGTCGATCAGGCGGGTCTGCTCGTATCCGCCGGTCTTGACGCCGCGGTTGTTGAGCAGGTTCTTGACCTGCAGGGAGAAACCGATCTGGTTGCCGCCCCGGTACCAGGACTTGCCTACGCTGCAGTTGACCAGGAAAGCCGGATCGAACATCTCCTGGGAGCCCATCGCCTCCACTTCCACCGGCGTGATCACGCCGTCGCCGCCGGCCGTCGCCATATCGGTCCGACTGAGCGGGCTCATCTCCAGATAGGAATGGGCGAAGTAGTCCACATCCGCATCGATGAACCAGTAGTTCTTGTTGTAGGTCAGGCCCAGGCTTGCCGCAAGCTGCGGCGTCGAAGGCACATAGTGTTTCTGGTAATGGTCGATTTCGCTCAGGATGCGGCCGGAAGGATCGCGCTTGAAGACGGGATGGCTCATCCAGTACGGGACGATCTGGTGGTCTGTCACAAGTTCGGAACTGTTGTCCACGGTCATCGTCATATACGGGTTGGACGAATAGTAATATTCGCCCCAGCTCAGCACCCCCTGCAGGGCCAGGTTGGTCACGGGCGTCGGCATCTTGACGCCAAGCTCGATCCCCTTGTGGATCTCGTTGATGCCACTCATGGCCGCATTGACGAAGGAACCCTGGAGGTCGTTGTAGTAGCTGCGCATCGTGCTCTGGTCCATGATGTTGGTGTAGAACGCAGTCACGCGGGCGTTGACGCCGCCGTAGGAGTACTGGAAGTTGACATCGGTCGAGAACGTCTTGATCGTCGTCAGGTCGGGAATCAGGCTGTTGCGCGTACGCGGCGACAGGAAGGATTGGTTGAAGGTCGGCGCATCGTGGAAATACCCCATGTTGCCATACAGGCGCATGCGGTTGCTGAGCACCAGTTCGAGACCTCCCTTGACCGCCCAGGTCAGGAAATGGGCCTTCTTCGAATTGCCCTTGGACGTGATGACTTCCCCGTAGGAATCATACGAGGTGAGCAGGTTGCCGTCCTCGTCATAGATCAGGTTGCCGCCTTCATCCAGGCCGGCGAAGAGGCCCTTGCGGACCAGACCCTCGCGCCACAGCGTATGGTTGCCGACGGAGGCGGCCAGGTTGCCGCTGAGCACGCGGCCCTTGAAGTGGTTGTCCACCCAGGCGTTGTACTTGTGGACGTGCGCCAGGTAGTCATAACCGTACTTGTCGCCCTTGTACAGGACGCGGGCGGCGCCGGCCATGAAATAGTAGTCCAGGTCATTCTGCACCCGGGCACGGTTGGACGCGAAATCCCGCTCCGCAAAATTATCGAGGTCCACGAAATAGTCTCCGCCCAGCAGGTCGGCGATCTTCTTGTAGTTCTCCGTGCGGTTGACCTTGGCGCTGAGCCCGGCATCCAGCTCATACCAGCGTGCGGGCTTCCACTGCGTCGAGAGGGCGAAGTTGAGGTCCTGCTGGTCGACGTGGCGCTCTTCCTGCACATACTTCGACCGGGCATAGCCGAACTCATTGAGGCTCTGCCTGTTGACATTATACAGACGATCCCAGTTGACATGGGTCATCTGCGTATAGTCGTTGACCCAGGCCTCGCGGGCCCAGGCCGCCTTGCGCATATCAGTCCGGTCATAGTCGGGATCCTCGTTGTAGAAATAGCTGGGCAGGTTGCGGTAGTAGTCCGGACGCGGATCCGCCGCGTCGTACCAGTCAAGCGCCGTATATCCGTTCTTGCCGAAGCGGTACAGGACGGTCGCCGCCAGCTGGAACCGGTCCGAAGGCGTGAAATCGTACTTGAGGATCGCGATCGGTTCGTGGGTCTTGCGGACGCGCGCATTGCGGATCTGCCCGTTGTACCAGCCCCAGTTGGAGTTGTACATGTTGTCCCCCACCAGGTCGTACACCTCCTGCGTGGAGGAGTTCTGCGCACCCCGCTCACCGGGCGAAGCCATGAAGACGAAGCCGAGACGATGCGCGTCGCCCCAGAACTTCTCGACGGCCCCGTAGTAGGCGAAGGACTTGTAGTACACGCCCTGGATCCAGTCGTTGCCGCCCAGCCGGGTAGAAATGTTGAAGGCGTAGGCCCAGCCGTTGTCCAGCTTGCCGGAACCGTACGACAGCATCACGCGAAGACGGTACATCGCGCTGTTGGTCAGCACGCTGCCGCGAAGGCCGACCCGCATCGAAGAAGCGTTGGCCGGGATGTTGGTGATGCCGTTGATGCCGCCGAAACCGTAGCGGGACGACTCCAGTCCGATCGTGGCATCCTTGGTCCGGGTCGCCTCGTTGAGGCCGCTCCACAGGGAGAAAGGACTGTAATCGGTGATGGCGTCGTTCATCCGGACACCGGCCAGGTACACGTCCTGCGACTCGCTGCCGTAGCCGCGCGTCTTGAAGCGGACGGAGCTGAAGTTGAAGCCCGCCATGCTGGAGAAGACGTCGTTCTGGCTGAAGAGCAGCGTCGGGTTGTCGCTGTATCCGGAGTCCTCGAGGTCAAATTCGGCGAAATTGGACATGTCCAGCTCCTGTCCGACCGAACGCGGAGAGAGCGACAGGTTGAACAGGTTCTTGACGAAACCGTCATTGACCGTTACATTGACTTGCGTTTCCAAAAACTCGTCGTGGGCGATCGTCAGGTTGTAGATTCCATCCGGAAGATCCCCGAAGAAGAAGGTTCCGTCCTGGGCGGAGACCGTCTCCGAGACGAATTCCGTGCCGCCCGTCAGTTTCAGCACCGCCCCGGAGACCGGACTCCGGTCCACGCGGCTGACGATGGTGCCTTTGACACCACCGGTCACCTGCGCCAGGAGCGAGACGCCGAGCAGGAGAGAGGAAACGGCAAGGAATACTTTCTTGACCATATTGTGCATTTATTTTTTACCGATAAGAATATAAGTGGGATAGTGGTCGGAATAGCCTCCCACGAACGCGCCGTTGGAGAAGGTCCGGAACGGAGTCCCCTTGTAGGGGCCGTCCTGCTGGGTCATGAAATCTTTCTGGAAGATACGCCCGTAGAAGACCTTCTTGCGCTGCTTGACCAGTGGCTGGAGACGGTATTTGCCGGAAGTGCCCTTGGCCATGGCCTCGTTGACCAGGATCAGGTCGTAGATGTTCCATTCCCCGCGATAGGCGAGCGAACCGTAACCGGCCTTGAGCATCGACAGGAAGGGGGAGAAGAAATCCTCCGGCCCGACCTCGTCCAGGGTCTCGCGGCCGTGGAGATAGATGGCCATCGAGTCGTCCGTCGGATTGTCGTTCATGTCACCCATCGCCGCGATCTTGATGCCCGGATACAGGCGCATCAGCTCCATCGAGGTCTGGTAGATGATCTCGCCGCCCCGGCTGCGCAGGTCGTTGCCCTTGCCGCCCAAACGGGAAGGAAGGTGGCAGACGAAGAACGCGTACATCTCGTCTTCGATCATGCCGCGCACCATCAGGATGTCACGGGTACGGAACTGCTCCTGCTCTTCTTTCGTATACGCGAAGGGGATCTCGCTGTCGAAGGTGAACGGGATGGAGCGACTCTCCAGCACGGTGAACTGATCCGGCCGGTAGAGCAGGGCCACGTCGACGCCGCGACGGTCCGGACCGTCATAATGGACGATCTGGAAGTTGGCCGGGGCGATCTCAGGCTGGCTCACCAGGTCCTCGAGGACGTGCCGGTTTTCGATCTCGCTGACTCCCAGGATCGTATGGAAGCGGCCGTTGTCCTCGGCCATCGTGCGGATGACCGTGGCCATGTTGTGGAGTTTCTTCTCGTACTTCACTTCCGTCCAGTTGTTGGAGCCGTCCGGAAGGAACTGATAGTCGTTCTTCCCTTCGTCATGATAGGTGTCGAAGAGGTTCTCCAGGTTGTAGAAGCCGATGATGTAGCCCGGCCCGATCTTCTGCGCAAAGGCGCCGAAGACGGCCGCGCAACTCAGCAGCCATACCAGTATTGTCTTACGCATCATAACCCGTCCGCTTTATCACCACCACCAGTTGACAGACTTGGGATCCTCGGCCTCGATCGTCGCGGCCAGGCTGTCTCCGACCACCGAGGGGAGGTTGACGAAGAGGTCGATGCCGAGTTTCTTCTCCAATTCGTCGATGGACATCGCGTAGCTCTTGTCCACCTTGGCGGAGGAGGAGTATAGCTTGTGGTCCAGATAGACCGCACATCCCATGTAGCCGTCATGGCCCACCGTCGAGGACGGAGCATAGCGCAGGACAGCCTTGAAGTAACCGCTCGGGACCGTCACCTTCTTGCCGTCGTTGTCCAGGGCATAGTAGGTGCTGCCGGCGACGGTGCAGCCCGTCACGACATAGAGCGTGTCGCTCGACGAAGCCCAGTCACGGACCCGGCTCTCCAGGCTGGCCCAGATGCCGCCGTTGAAGTCCTGCGCCCCGGAGCCGTAGTCGGACTTGTTGAGCTGGGGCGTCATGTTGGTCCCGTAGCAGGTCTGGATGTTGGCTTCTGCGGTGATCTTGCGATCCGCCAACGCGATCTGGTGGCCGCGGGCATAGAACGCGCCGTCCACGGTATGGTTGCCGGTCCGGAAACCGCTCGTCAGCACGGACTGCTTGTCCCGCGGGAGAAGCGGCTCCAGTCCCCAGCGATAGGGCATCGAGCCGGCGTACTTATTGATATAGCTGTCCGTCAGCGGATAAGCGACCCAGAAAGCAACCAGGTTGGAATAATCCCAATAATAGGAGAAATTGCGGATGGAGTTGGCCCCGACCCGGATGTAGTGCCAGATGAAGTCTTTCCCGTCCGACGCATCCGTGGCGGGCAGTTCCAACCAGTTGAAGGGAGCCGTGGACTGGACGCCGTCGTTGGCGTTGGTCGGCACTTCGGGCGCATCGACCGAATAGCCGGCCTGCGTCAGGGTCGCTTCCGAGACCAGCGCACCGTCCGAGGACAGGGCGACGACGGTCACGGAGCGGTCATCGGGCTCTTCGTTGGCGTCGTACTCGATGATGACACTGTTCTTGTCGCCGGTCCCGGAAGTGGTGTTGAGCGTTGCCCAATCGACGGGGTTGGCAAAGGCAAGGGTCCAATCTACATCGGAGCTGACCCGCACGAAAACGGAACCCGCATCGAAGGTGACGGCAGGCTCCACGATGGAGACTTCCAGTTTCCGGGCCTTGTCCTGCGTCTGCACGCAAGCGGCCAGCCCGGCCAGGGCCGCAAGGATGGAAAAGAGTCTGATATGCTGTTTCATGGTGCGTCTGGATTATTTGTAAGTGACTTTGATCTCTGAGATCCGGATCTGGCCGTTGGGCGAATCCGCCTCGAAAGACGAGATGCTGCCCGACCAGCTCACCTTCAGGGCATCCTTGTCGGCCGTGGCGGTCGATCCGCCCGCTACCGTCAAGTCATAGCAATAGACGGAGGATCCGGCCTTGAGGCAACTCAGCTCCACGCCCGTAATGGTCTTGCCGGGCACGCTGATGGACAAGTGGCTTCCTTTATAGACACGGATATGGTTGTCCGAGGCGATGATGGGCGTCGTCGTGGAAGCGGCCTTGTAGTAGGCGACCGTCATCCCGCCATCCGTCGCGGCAAAGCCCGCGCCGTATTCGGCGCTGTTGGACACCGCCCAGTTCTGATTGGACAGGCCGACTTCCCAGGTGATCGTCGAGCCGTCGTCGGTGCTGCCGCCACCGCCGGGCGTATCGCCGCCACCGCCGGAGGGAGCGCCTTCTACATAGTAGAACGTCGGATAGGAAGGAGTCTTGTTGAAGAGGGTGAAGTCGTTGTGGCCGGCGTCAAACGACAGGACATAATCACCGCTGTCGCTGCCACGGGCTTCGATGGATCCGTCGGACTGCGCCGTGAAGGTCCAGACATAAGGCGTCGCAAGACCCGGCTTGAGGTTGTAATGCGTCCCGCTGATCTCCACGCCGACATAGCCGCCTTCGTGGTTCCGGATCGTGTAACCGCTGCCGGACTTGGCCACGGTGAAGATATGCTCCTCGGTAGGGGCCGTTCCGGCCGACAGGTCGAAGGTGGAAGCCGCCACATAGTAATTGGACTGAACGGCGTTCTTCATGATGGCGAAGCTGCTGCCGGAGGGGTATGCGATCACGTATTTACCCTCCTGGAAGGAGGCAGGGTCGAGTTTCTTGAACGGGACCTCGCCGGCCGACCCGCCGCTACCGCCGCTCTCCCCGTCGAAGGAGAGGATCTGGGCGTTGACCACTTCGTGCTGGCTGTTCTTTTCATAGTAGGAGTACTTACCCGCGAGGGTGACTGTGCCGCCGTCCTTGATCTTGGAAGACCAGCTGTCCTTATTGTCCACGCTGTAGACATAGATGGTGCCGCTGTCATCCGTCAGGTCAAAACTGCAGTACGTGGAGCTGAAGCGGCTGACCTTGCCGGTGAGTTTGTAATACGTATTCCCGTCGGCCGCGTCGATGAACTCCTTGACCGTCTTGACCGGTGCGTCCCCATAGTCGTCCGAAGGCGTCGTGCCGCCGCCACCGGTGCCGGAGCCGCTGCCCAGCTCGATCCCGTAAGAGAAATCCAGCAGGGTGCCGGAAGTCTGCACGACTTCCAGCTTGAGGTCGTCCACGCGGTACACGCTCGACACGCTGGCCATCAGGTAGAGGCTCAGCTTTTCCGTGCCCGCAGGGACGGAGAAGATGGCTTCGGCCAGGTTCCAGCGGCCGGCCGCCGTCCCGTTGAAACTGTAGCTGATGGGCACCCACCGCTCCGCGTTGTCACTGGCATAGACGAAGAACTCGTTCGTGTTGAAATTGGAGTCTTTGTTGTTGTTGTCATACTTCTCCGAGCCGAAGGAAAGGCGGAAGGTGGAGTTTCCCTTCAGGTCCAGGTTCTTGACGGCCAGGTAATTGGCCGTTCCGAACAAGAGGTTGTTCAGGCCCGACCCACTGTAATCCGAGTAGCTGCCGTTCGAACTGCTGTTGTTGCGGCAGGACAAACCTCCGAAGGCATATTCGAGGTTGGCGATGCCGACGCCCTTCTCGTTCTTCCAGCCGCCGAACTGGTCCAGGAACGGCCAGCTCGATCCGCCGGATCCGTAGGTCTGGGTCGCGGTCTCGAGGTCGAAGTCGTTGTAGAAGATGAGGAAATCGTCCGGGTTTCCGATGCCGGCCTGCGAGACCGGCAGTGTAGCACTGTCATAGACGATGTCGAAGGTGACGTGGCCGGTCCGGTCGTAGCCCATATTCTTCTGCACCGTAATCGTGACGGTCTGTCCGAAAGCATCGCCCTGTCCGCTCTCCGGATCAATGGCGATCCAAGGCACGTCGGCCGTAGCCCGCCAGGCCCGGTTGGTCAGGATCATCGTCGTAAAGGACGACGCCGGCATGTCCACGGAAGCGGAACGCTGGTTGATCTCGATGGAAGGCATCGACAGGTCCCGGTCCGGCTGCTGACAGGAGAAGACCGCCGCACACGCGGCGATCAAGCCCAATAGCAAATGTTTACATTTCATATGGTTCGCGTATTATTAGTTTCGGGTTACTCCGCGGAGACCGCGTAGAAATAAGCCTTGTTGTTATGGCCATAGAAATAGCCTGCCACCGTCACGGTCGCGCCCTTTTCGGGTGTCGTGATGGCATTGTCGTACTGGATGTTGACCGTCGTGGAACCGCCGTCCATCTTACCCTCATAGTTTTTGCCGGCGTCGAGTTGGACCGTCACCTTGGCGTAGAGATAACCGGGGACGTCATTGGTGAAGGCATCCACCTCGGCAGCCGAGGGCGTCGCGGGCGTGGGCCAGGGGATGGTATTGCCGGAAGAAAGGACTTTCGTCTCCACGGGCTTTCCGATCTGGTTGAGATTGCCATACACGGCAATCTTGCCGCTCACGTCAATCCGGTCTCCCACCTGGACGGACGGGGCGGCATTCGGATAGACAAGCACATGGGCGCCGGTCTTGTCCTGCACCATGAAGCCCTTGCCGTAAACCATCGTCACGATGACGTCTTTCATCAGGACCTCCTTGTCTTTTGCGGCGGCGAGGACCTCGGCGGCCGAGAAGGACTTCAAGTCGAAGGCGACGTTCTTGATCTCGACCGTGCAGGCCGCAGCGTCCGTGGAGGTATAGACGAAGGCGAACTTGATGCTCTTGCCCACCCAGGCGGACAGGTCCACGACCTCTTCGATCCAGGTCCAGGAGCCCTTGGCGGGGATGCCCTTGAAATCGATCCGGGTCTTGTTTTCGCCCTCGATGACATAGCCGTAGAAGGCCTCGGGATAAAGGGCCGGTGTGCCGTAGTTCATGACGAACTGGAAGGCAACCTGGGCGCTCTTCGCCTCGGACAGGTCAAGGGTCGGGGAAACGAGCCAGCTCTCGGAAGCGTGGTTGGCGCCGCCGAAATAGGATGAGCCTTTCGCGTAATGGTTCGATGCGTCGATCTTCCATACATAGGTGGAGCCGGACGGCAGGGCCACGTCATTGAGGGTGAAATCACCGAACGAATCGGCAAAACTCTCGCTGTACGGCAGCGTCTTGCTGGACGCGCTGCGCTGCGTCAGGGTCAGCGTCAACTCCTTGACCGAGAGGTGCGGATCGCTGCCGCTGACCTTGATCTCATGCGTCAGGTCGCCGGCGCCGCCATTGGCCGCGAAAGAGAGCGTAACCGTCGCATCTCCTTCGCCGGAGGCCGGATCGGCACTCACGCCCGCCGGGCAGGTGACCGTCCAGGGAGTATTGGCCTTGACGGCGAACTTGGCAGTGGTTGCGTCGGCGGCCACAGTCAGCGTCTCGGGCTCGAGTGCGATCGAAGGGACGTACTTGCCCTGGGTCAGCGTAATCGTAGCACCCGTCGTCTCGCCCAGCACCATAATCTGGGCCACGCGGTCGGCATCGTAACGGGTATTGGCGTCGAACTCGACGTGGATCACGCCGTTGCCGCTGCCGCTCCGGGTGAAGTCCTTCACCCAATCGTCGTGGCAGCGCACGCGCCAGCCCGTCGCGGCGTTGGAAGTGACCGGGATGTCAACGGAGGTGGCCATCGCATCCACGGTCGCATCGGCGACCAGCAGGACCTCGTCCGTCGCGACCTTGCTGTCCTTGTACAGGAAGGGCCAGGCGCATCCGTCGCCGAGGCCGGCGTCTGAGAGATATTCGTCATAGGAGGCGCCGTTGACCTTCATCGAAGCCTGGAGCGTCTTGTTGACCGCGAGGTTGACGATGCGCACCGTGCCGTCGTCCTCGAAACTGAGTTTGAAGAGGCACCCCTCCGTCTCGGGATCATTGGTCACATTGAAGCTCGTATAGGTGCCAGTCTGGTACCAGTAGCGGCCGTCCGCCTGACGGATCAGGAAAGAATCGGGCGTACCGACAAAGGTCAGCGCGCGGCTGGCATCGGGCAGGGTAAAGGTCTCGCCGTCGCCCTCGAGGGCGACCAGCGAGGGCCAGCCGTAGGTGCGCGAAGCCGGGACCTGGCCGCAGGCCTTGTAGGCGCCGTCCTTGTCGGGGGCCACGATCAGGTAGCCCATGCCGCTCTCGAACGCATCCGCAGCCGTGATCTTGGAATAAGTGCGGGAGGCGTCGAGTCCGGCCTCGCCCTTCTGGTTGACCAGGACCGGGACCGTCGTGTCCGTACCGCAGACGGAGAGTTTGAACGAACGGGGGCCCTGGACCTCATGCCAGACTTCGTCCACGTTGTCCGGAGCCGTCACTGTGACGGTGGCGGGACCATTGCCATATTTCGGGGAGACGGTCAGTCCCTCCGGGGCGACGATGATCCAGTCGCCCGCAGCCTGGAGATCGAAAGTGGCCGGGACGGAGCCCGTGCTCTCCAAGGTGATTTCCTGCGTGCTGACGCTGATCCCCTCGCTCAACAGGTTGATCCGGTACGGGTCGAAATCGCAGGACAGCAGCAGTGCGCCGCAAAGAACCGCCGTGATAAATCTGAAAATATGTTTCATAACGCTTTCCTCCTTTGATTAGAATGTGACACGGACACCGAGCTGGCATCTCCATCTGGAATTGAAGTCGTTCAGGCCGATCCGGTTGTCATCGTAGAACGAATAGGTCGGAGTCATGTTGCCCTGGGCATCTGCGGTCAGGGCGTCCAGCTGCAGGATGGTCCGGTTGTAGGTGGAACTGTAATACATGCCCCAAGCCCGGTTGAGTAGGTTGGAAGCATTGATCAGGTTGGCGATCAGCTGCACCTTGCGGCCGTGCTTCTTGTCATAGTAGAAGTCCTCGGTGACCTGGAAGTCGAAATGGTGCTCGAAGGGAGCGATGCCGGCGTAGCGGCGGGACCACTCGCCGCGGTGCGAACTCAGGTACTCGTCCTGGCGGATGAAGTTCTCGAACTTCGCCGCACTCTCGGCATCGGTCCAGTTCATCTGCACCAGTTCGGCCTGGGTCGGGATGTACATCAGGGAGTTGCCGAACTGGCCGTCGCCGTTGAAATCCTCGTTGGACTCGCGCATCGTATAGGCGAAGCGGGTGCCCGAATCGCCCTGGTAGGTCAGGGTCACGTGCGTGCGGAAGCGGCCGTACATCGGGGAAACGTAGGACGCCACGGCGTTGACGTGATGCGGGCGGTCGAAGAAGGAGTAGGACAGTTCGTCCGGGGAGTTGGTATCCACCGCGTAGTTGTACTTCCAGTTGGAGTACGCGACGGAGGAGGTGCCGTCGTTGACGGAGAAGGAATGTCCGAAGGTGTAGGAAGCCATCAGGTCGAGGCCCCAGGGGAAGTGCTTGTCCAGCTTGGCGCTCAGCGAGTAGCTATAGCCCTTGTTGGTCGTCATCAGGGCGACGATCGTCGAATAGGCGCTGCTGACCATCGAATAGTAGGGAGCGACGCTGTTGGGATTGGCCACGCCGGCGGCGGCGTTCACGCCATAGACCGAATGGTCGCTGCGGATCGCCAGGTTCTCGAAGAAGACGTTGTTCATCGTCTTGGAGAAGATCGCGTCCAGGGTCAGCTTCCAGCCCATGCCGAAATCCTGGTCGAAACCGAGGTTGGCGCGGAACACCTGCGGATACTTGAAGTTCTCGTTGAGCGTGTTGATCGTGGCACCCGCCGTCGTGCCGGTGATGATGCCGGGCTTGATGATATCCGTGTACGGATTGCTCGTGAGCGGCAGGCCGGTTACCGTCGAAGTGACAGACTTGGTCTCGATGCCGGTGTTGTTGTAGGCGTTGGACAACCATACGAACGGCACGCGGCCGGTGAAGAGACCCGCACCGCCGCGCAGCAGGGACTTGTGCGCATCGTCTATGAAGAGACGGAACCCGAGCCTCGGGGAGAAGAGCGGCTGGACCTTCGGGACGACGCCGACATACTCATTGTTGTCCCGGGCGAAGGCGGTCGCGTTGAAATCAGCATTCTCCGTCGGCTTGTTGAGCAGCATCGGGACATCGACCCGCAAGCCGTAGGTGAGGGTGAAGTTGCGCGTAGGCTTCCACTCATCCTGCGCATAGGCGCCCAGCTCAAGGGCGTAGGTCGTCGCGGCCCAGCGGGTTTCGCCGCCCGTGAAGAAGGGATCCGCGTATTTGTAGTCGAATTTGTTGTAGTTGTCCTCGAAGAAGTCTGCCAGCGAGGCGAAGGTGTATTCGCCGTTGGCGTACTGGAGATAGACGTTGTTGAACTTGAAGAACTCGTTGTGCGTGCCGAGGGTGATGTTGTGCTTGCCGGCGAAGATGGACAGGTTGTCCGTCAGCGTGTAGGTGTCGCTGGCCATCGAATTGGCCCCCGAGGAGTACTCCGTGCCCAGGTCGAAGGTGATCTTGTCGCGGATGTACATCGTGGCGCCCTGGTAAGGCACGTCGCGATGGTCGCGGACCAGGACGGCCGTGGCGCGCAGCTCGTTGGACATCCGGTCGGACAGGCGCGAATTAAGCTCGGCCACGAAAGTATTGGTCCGGTTGGCCTGGAGATAAGACGAGTTGTTGAAATAGTACGTATAGCGGCCGGAGCCATATTTGTCCGAATAGGCATCCGCGAACTGATAGCGGAACATCAACTTGTTGGCATCGTCGATGTTCCAGTCGAGACGGGCCATCAGGTTGATGGAGCGGTCCTTGACCTGATGCTGTCCATAAGACTCAGCAAAATCCGTATCCGGCCCGTAAGTGGCCTTGTATTTCTCTATCACGGCATCAGCCATCGCAGCGTTGAAGATGTCGCCAAGCTGCTCGCCCTTGTACACGACCGGCTTGCTGAGCGGACGGTTCTCGTAGCTGCCCAGGGCCGGAGAATAGGCGTTGGGGTAGGTCTTGGAGAAGTATTCGCCGCTGGTGAAGAGGAAAAGTTTGTTCTTGATGAGCGGGGCGCCCAGGGTGAAGCCGTAGGTCTGGTACAGTTCGTTCTCGTACTTGGCCCGCTCGGTCAGGTTCCAGTTGTCCAGCATCTGCGCCGCGCTGCCGGGGGTGGTGCCGATCAAGTCTTCGTTGAAGAAGTGGGAGTAGAAGGAGCCCTTGATTTCGTTGGTACCGGACTTGGTGATCGTGTTGATCGCGCCGCCCGTGAAACCGCTCTGGCGCACGTCGAAGGGGGCGATCACGACCTGGACCTCCTCGATGGCATCGAAGGAGATCGGATTGGCGCCCGTCTGGCCGCCGTTGGTACCGGAAGCCGCCAGGCCGAAGGAGTCGTTGGCGACGGCACCGTCAATCAGGAAGGAGTTGTAGCGGTTGTTCGATCCGGAGAAGGAGATGCCGCCGTTCTTGTTGAGCGAGGCCTGCGGCGTAAACTTCACCACGTCATAGACGCTGCGGTTGATCGTCGGCATCGCTTCGACCTGCTCCAGGTTGAAGCTCGACCCGGCGCCCGTGATGCTGGCGTTGAAAGGCTTCTCGCCCACGACGGTGACGGCATTCAGCTCATTGACCGATTTCATCACCGGGTTGATCTCGTAGGCCTCGCCCAGCTTGAGCTGCACGTCGTTGTACACGACCGTCGCCATGCCCAGGAAGGAGACTTCCACCTTGTAGGGGCCGCCGACGTGCATGCCGTTGATGAAAAAGCGGCCGTCGCCGTTGGTCACGGCATAATATTGCGTACCGGTGGGCTGGTGGACGGCGACGACGGCCGTCCCGGCCAGGGGTTCGCTCTCCTCGTCCACGACGCGGCCGACCATACTGGAGGTCGTCACCTGCGCTGCTGCGGAGATACCCAGCAGCATCGTCAGGAGGAAGATCAAGGATCGTTTAAGTTTAAATTGTTGATTCATAATGGCTTATTAATTTTGCTGTTTTTTTGCGGGTATAACAATGCAAGTTAAGAAATAAAGTCAAAACCACAAAAAAAGCTAATACAGAAATCCAAACATCCAGAGCGGCACTTGGTTTTCGAAAGCATATTCGAGATGACTTGAACTGAAAAAAGTTGACACTTTTTTCAGTTCAAGTCAGTGTTATCGTGCCAGGAGGTCCTGGACCTCAACCAAGGTCCCGTCCGTCCGGGCAGGATTCACGTGCAGTAAATGGGCCAGCAGCGGATAGATGTCTACGTTGTCAAACTTCTCCGGCTTGATATATCCTTTCTTGAAGTCCGGTCCCGCAGCGCGGAAGAGTACCTGCATGTCCGGCTCCTGGGGATCATACCCATGCGCACCGAGCAGCCCCCGGGGCGTGAAAGCAAACTGCCAGCCCAGATCAGGTGCCACCACGATATCTCCCAGGTGCGGGCTGGTCCCGTAATGCAGATGTTCCGGCACGTCTTCGGATTTCCAGGCATTGATATGTCCGACTTTAGAGAGCTGATCCAGGATCTGTTCCCTGCAACCCGGCTTCGAGAAAATCGTAGTCGGATTGGTCGATACGATGTGTTCGCATAGCGCCGTATCGATCACTTCCGGGATCGGGATGAAACGTTCATCGCTGATGTCCGTCATGCCGTGGTCTGCCGTTACGATCAGGTTGATCCTATCCCCGTGCGGGAGGGCATGGAGGCCCGTGTAGAGCACACCCATCAGACTGTCCAGGTGGCTGATCATCATCCCGGTCCCGATCCCGGAGGGTCCGAATTGATGGGCCGCCCAGTCCGGATCGTCGAAATAAAGCATGATCAGGCTTGGACGCTCTTTCGAGGGCAGTGAAGCGAGACGAAGCGTCTCCTGCACCCGTTCCGGATAGGTCAAGCGCGGCTCGTCATACCAATACTTATAATCCGCCGGGAGCACGCCTCCGATCGGGATATCCGAGCCGACCCAATACACGCTCGCCGTACGGACGCCCTGCTTCTCGGCCGTCACCCAAATCGGCTCCCCGCCGTAGTAATAAGGACGATTCCGAGTTACCGAGTCACCCATCGAATACAGGACACCCCGCTCGCTGTCCCAGAAAGCACTGTTGACGATCCCATGGTGGTCAGGACGCAGGCCCGTAGCGATCGTATAATGGTTCGGGAAAGTCGAAGAAGGATAAGACGGTCGCATCACGGCCTGGATGCCGGCCCGGCCGATACTGTCCAGCCAGGGAGCCTGATGAATCTGTGTAAAATCCCAGCGGAATGCATCCAGGGAGACAATGACGGTCAGATTGGCCCGCTTTTGCGTACAGGCGGGAACGATGGCCAATACCGAGACAAGGAGAAGGAGTAAGCGTTTCATAAGAAATTTGTTTTGACTGACAAATTTAAAAAATCAGGCACCTCCGTGCAAGAGGTGCCTGATTTATAAACGGAGAATTGCCGGATTAGAAGGAATACCTCAGGCCCAGCTGCATCTTCCAGCGGGAATAGTAGTCGTCATAGTCGAACATCTGATAGTCGCCGGGATGATAGAAGGTGAAAGCACCCTTATCGAAGTTGATCGGGCTGAAGTAGGAGTTGATACCCATACCGAAGCTGCGGCCCCAGGCGGGATTCAGCATGTTGGTGAAGTTGATGATATCGACAACCAGCTCGATGCCGTGGCGCTGCCGGCCGACGTTGAAGTTGAACTTCTGGCCGAGGTGCAGGTCAACATGGTTCTCGAAAGGCATGTTGGCAGCATAACGGTCGAAATACTCGCCACGATGATCCTTCATGTAATTGGAGTTGGCCAGCCACTGCTTCATGTTGGCCTTCTGGACGTCGGGGGTGTACTTGGCATTGCCGCCGGTACCGGGCGTGAAGGTCATAGCGTCAATCTGCGCATCCGTCGGGATCCAGATCAGGTCGTTACCGTTGGAGCCGTCACCGTTGAGGTCGCCATAATAGTAGATGCTGTAAGCCGCACCGGAGGTGCCGATATAGACGGCGCCGAGGGTGGTGGTCCAGCGGTCGTTGTGACCGTAGTCAGCGTGCCAGGAAGCAGAGACCTTGATCTGGTGAGGAATGTTGTAGGCCGAATAGGAAAGCTCCGGATCGTTGACATCCGAGTGATGGTAGTTGTAATTGAAGTTGGACTGGGCGACACTGGAGGTTCCATTGAACACGCTCTTGCTCCGGGTGAACGTATAGGAGGCATTGAGGTCAAGTCCCCACGGGAAAGACTTCGCGGCCTGGACCATCAGGTTGTAGCCATAGCCCTTGTCGGTATTGGTCAGGTTGTACAGGTAACCGATCTTGCCGGCATCGGAGATCTTCTGGAACATCGGACGGGTGTCGTAGCTGAGGGAAGCATAGGTGTCACCGACCGTCTGGCCGGTCTTCTCCAGAAGCGGGTTGGTATACTGGATGTCGTGGAGAGTCTTGGTGAAGATGCCCTCGAGGGTCCAGTTGATGCCGAGGAGTTCGAAGTCGAAGCCGAGGTCGGCCTTGGCAGTCTGGGCGATCTGGAACTTGGGATCCACGGTGTTGACCGTCTGGCTTCCGCCAGCGGAAAGGGCCTTCTCATTCTGGCTCTGCTTGGCCGGATCGTAGATGACGGAAATCTTCGGGCTGTAAACATTGAAGGAAGTCAGCTGGACACCGGTGTTGGAGTAGTTGTTGGAGAACCAGACGAACGGGATACGGCCGGTGAAGAGACCGAAGCCGCCGCGGAGGACATAACGGCTGTCGCCGGCGATGTCATAACGGAAGCCCAGGCGAGGGGAAACCAGCGGAGTGGACTTGGCAGTCTGGGCCGTATTCAGGCCCCAGCCCTTCGCGTTGGAGAGCGTGGTCAGGTCAGGATTCTCCGTCGGCTTGTCGAAGAAAACAGGGATGTCCATACGGATACCGTAGGTAAGGTCAAAGTTGTCGGTCACAGCCCATTTGTCCTGGGCATAGAAACCGAACTGACCGGCACGGAAGGTAGGCTCCCAGTTCTCGGTCACACCGGGCAGGTTGGTATTCGGATGCGCATAACGGTACTGGTTGACAATCCCGGCCTTCAGATCTTCGGGGCTGCTGAAATAATAGGTGCCGTAGATATCCTGAAGGAAGAGGTTGGAGAAGCGGTACAGCTCATTGTGGGTACCGAAAGTCAGCGTGTGGCGGTCGAGATACCAGCTGAGGTTGTCGGTCAGGGAATAGATGTCCTGATAGAGGTGGTTGGCCTCGGAAGAACGCTCGTTGCCCAGGTAAATGGTGCCGCCGCCGGCATTGTTGACCTGGATCATCGGGAACTTGGCGCCGAGCGGATCGCGCTGGTCGCGGACGCGGACGTAGGAAGCACGAAGCTCGTTGGAGAGGTTGTCACTCAGGCGGCTCTGGAGCTCACCGACGAAGCTGTTGGTATTAGAAACGAAATCGTAGCTGTAATCCGTGGCGCTGAGGGAAGAAGCTTTGCTGACGGAGTTGAGCTGTTTGGCGCTCACGAGGCTGTAACGGAAGGAAGCATGGTTGCGGTTGTTGATATTCCAGTCGAGCTTGGCCGTGATCTTGTCGGACTTGGTATAGACCTGCAGATCATTGGGGAGCTCACCGGTGTACTCGTAACCCTGGGCCTTGGACTGATCCTTGACGAACTTGTAAACGTCCTCGGCAACGGCCTTGTCGATCTTGGATTGCGTGGAACCGACGCCATAGGCGTTCGGGTTAGACTTGTCGGACTTCTCGTAGCTGGCGAAGAAGAAGAGTTTGTCCTTCACGATCGGACCGCTGACCGTGACACCGGCCTGATAGGTCAGTTCATCGGAATACTTGCTGCTCTTGTTGCCGTCAGCAAGCGTGTACTGGCCGACGAGGTCGTGGTTGTAACCGTAACCATAGACACTGCCATGGAACTCATTGGTACCGGATTTGGTGATAGCGTTGATGGAACCGCCGGTGAAACCGCTCTGGCGTACATCGAAGGGAGCGATGCTCACCTGGATCTGCTCGATGGTTTCCATGGAAACCGGCTGGGTGCCGGCCTGTCCGCCGTTGGAACCGCTGTTGGTCAGACCGAACACGTCGTTGTTCATCGCACCGTCGATTTGGAAACTGTTGTACTTGTTGGAAGCACCGGCAAAGGACATACCGCCGTTCTGGTCGGTACGGACGAAAGGATTGACACGGGCCACATCCGCAATACCGCGGGTGATGGACGGCATCTCCTGGATCGTACGCTGACCGATCGCCTGGGAAGCGCCTGTCTTGGCCGCATCGACATTGGCCACGACTACGGACTCATCCAGCGCCATGGAAGTCTCGGCGAGGACCTGGGAAAGCGTCTTGGTCTCACCCAACTGGAGGGCGACATTGGAGACTTTGGCCTCTTCGTAGCCCAGCAGGCTGACGGTGACCTCATAGGGGCCACCCGGGCGCATGCCCTGAATCGCGTAACGGCCTTCATTGCCCGCCACGGCATAATACTGGGTACCGGAGGGGATGTGCACGGCAATGACCGTAGCACCAGGAACAGCTTCACCCTTGGTGTCGGTAATCTTACCGGCCAGGGAGGAGGTGGTCACCTGCGCATAGGCAACCGTACCCGCAATCAACATCGTGACTGCGAGCAACATGCTTTTAAAAGCTTTTCTCATAAGATGATAGAAATAGTATGATTGATTTTGAGTTGTCATCCAAAATCGCGGCGCAAAATTACACTAATTTCTCTTATCTTGCAATCGCGCGCGAAGATATTTTCAGTTGTTTTTTCAACAATAATGACTACCTTTGCCCCGCTTTGACATACGTGGACAGATTTGACTGCTTGCAACCACGTCTAAAAAATGCTAAAACGATGAAACAGAGTTATCTTTTCACCTCGGAGAGTGTCTCCGAAGGACACCCCGACAAAGTCGCCGACCAGATCTCGGACGCCATCCTGGACGCCTACCTCACGCTCGACCCTGATGCGCGCGTGGCTTGCGAGACTTTCTGCACCACGGACTGCGTGATGGTCGCGGGCGAGATTACTTCCTCGGCCACGGGCCTGGACATCGAGCGCATCATCCGCGACACCATCCGCCGCATCGGCTACGACCGCCCCGAACTGGGGTTCGACGCCGACAGCTGCGAGATCATCCAGCGCCTGCACGAGCAGAGCGCCGACATTTCCCGCGGCGTGACCCGCTCCGCCGCCGAAGCCCTTGAGCAAGGTGCCGGCGACCAGGGGATGATGTTCGGCTACGCCTGCCGCGATACCGAGGAGTACATGCCCCTGGCCGTTTCGCTCTCGCACCGGATGCTGCGGATCCTCTCCGACATCCGCCACAACGAGCCGGAGCTGATGCCTTATCTGCGGCCCGACGCCAAGAGCCAGTTCACCGTCAATTTCACCGCCCGGCACCGGCCCATGCGGGTCGATACGATCGTCCTGAGCACCCAGCACGACCCCTTCTCCGACGATGACGCCGCGATGCAGCGGCGGATCGAGGCCGACGTGCGGGAGATCGTGCTCCCCCGCCTCATCGCGTCCCTCCCGCCGCAGACAGCCGCCCTCTTCGACGGAGGTTACACCCTGCACGTCAACCCGACGGGCAAGTTTGTGATCGGCGGGCCGGCGGGCGATACGGGCCTGACCGGCCGCAAGATCATCGTGGACACCTACGGTGGCCGCGGTGCCCACGGCGGCGGCGCTTTCTCCGGCAAGGACCCCTCCAAGGTGGACCGCAGCGCCGCCTATGCCGCCCGGCACATCGCCAAGAACCTGGTCGCAGCCGGCGTCTGCGACGAATGCCTGGTCCAGCTCGCCTACGCCATCGGCGTCGCTGAGCCGGTCAGCGTCTTCGTGGACAGCTACGGCGCCTTCGACGAGCAGGGCGACGCCCGGATCGCCGCCCAGGTGCGCCGGCTCTACGACCTGCGCCCCGCCGCCATCATCTCCCGTTTCGGCCTGAAGAATCCGATCTACTCCCCCACCGCCGCCTACGGCCATTTCGGCAAGCAGCCCTACACGCAGCCGATGCGCCTGCTGCGCAACGGGCAGTGGGTCCGGCGCGAAGTGGAGTTCTTCCCCTGGGAAAAGCTCGACCGGGTGGATGAGATCCGCGCCGCCTTCGGACTCTGAGCCACACCCTCCTTCAGAAAGGATCCCCGCCTTTTCCGGTAGGCGAACAGCAGTTTCTGCCGCTGATGAAGGTTTTTGCTGTTCGGGGGCCTCTTAAAAGGGGGGGCGAACGACAATAATTGCCTGTAGAAGCAAAAACTGTTGTCAGCCCGTCGGAAAGTGCCGCCTGATCAGATCAAACGATCCAGGTCCTCCAGTTTCAGATACAGGGCCTTCGCCAGGCTCTCCGATTTAACGGCCACCCGCTCACGGATCATGCGGGAAGCAACCTTGAGCCGAGCTTCGAAGGGCGCCATCCGGAGATTGTGCTTACAAAGGTTTTGTGACAACCGGTTCCCGGTTTGTCGGAGGTCATCCAGTTTCCGGTATTCCAGGTAGGCCCGGCCGACGTCCCTTTTCATGGCCTCTTCGTCCTCCTTCCGGACATACAAGAATGCGATAAATGCACGGACGGTCACAAAGATGGATTCCACTTGGCGGTAATCGACAAAACTGGCTGGCGTGACGGACCCTTGTCCGTCGATGCGCCAATCCTGCGGCAACAAGGTATTGGTGCGCAGGATCATGATTTGTTCCCTCCGGGAATAATCACACAGCGGTTTGCCAAGTCTTATCTCCGAACGGGCGAAATAGAGATTCCCCGATCCCCAAGGATACTCTCCGGGAAGAAAAGGAAAGAAATCCAAGCAGTTACGAAGGACATAGATAATCTTTTGTTTCAACTTCGTACGGGTCGGGATCGGGTCACACGCGAAATACAACCCACCCCCTATCCTTTCCGGATGTCCTCCTTTCTTGTGATAACTATACAGGCGGTTTCGAAGACGCTCTTTGAATCTCAGGGCCCTTTCCTCCGGAGCCCGGGCGACGGCATGGAGATGCGTATCGTTGATGGTGACCGCCAGGATGGTCACTCTGCATTGAAAAGCACAAATCGCAACGGAATTCCGTGCATAAACCTTATCTTCATCCGTGAGAAAGGGAATGTCCGCCCGTTTCCCGTCAGAATATATATGCCAGTAGTTTTCTACGGTTTCTTCTATCCATTCCATAGTCACAGTTTAAGTTTTACAAAGGTCAGGAGAACGATCCGTTTATGAAAATATTACACGGATAATCTGAAAAACAGGGCGCACAACCCCGTCAGGCAGGTCCCGGACATCTCAGAAAGGGCGGATTATACTGAATTATACCAGCAGACGACCGTTTTTTTCGACCTCTACCAGGAAAACTGCCGACAGGCGAACGGCAATCTCGGCCGCTAAAAGAGGATATTCCGGCAAGGGGACGACAGTTTCGGCCACTGATGAGGGTTTTTGCTGTTTGAGGTCCCTTTGAAGAGGGGGTCGAACAGCACTTTTGGCTTTTTGGGGCAAAAAGTGCTATAGGCCCATCGGGAAAAGCCGGTCAGTGACATGAAAAGTATGTCTGCCCGCCGGAAAAGTACAGGTAACCGTCCGGATCAGGCGCGGTCCAGCTCGCGACGGATGTCTTTCTCCTTGATGGACTGGCGCTTGTCGTATTCCTTTTTGCCCTTGGCCAGGGCGATGACCAGTTTGGCGTAGCCGTTGTCGGCGACGAAGAGTTTGACCGCCACGATGGTAAGGCCTTTCTGTTTGTAGGCGCTCCTGAGGTGCTTCAGTTCGCGTTTGGTCAGCAGGAGCTTGCGGTCGCGGGTGGGCTCGTGCTGCCCCCAGGATCCCCAGAAATACTGCGCGATGTTGAGGCCGCGGACATAGAGCTGGCCCGACAGGTCGAAATAGCAATAGGCGTCCTGCAGAGAGGCTTTGCCGGTGCGGATCGACTTGATCTCCGTCCCCACCAGCACGATCCCGGCCGTATAAGTCTCGAGGAACTCGTAGTCGAACGAGGCCCTGCGGTTGGTCACCTGTATTTTGCTCTTGGCTTTGGGCATGACGGCTGCAAAGATAGTAATTATTTCCTTTCCGCCAGAACAAAGGCGGAACCGACGGCCTGAACAAGTGCAAATGCAGCTAAACCGTCACCCAGTGGATCGTGACGCCGTCGCGCTCCATGCCGCGGAACCAGGTCATCTGGCGTTTGGCGAACTGATGGATGGCGTGGGAGAGGAGGGTGAACATTTCGTCGTAGCTGAGGATCCCCAGCACATATTGGGTCACGAATTTGTATTCCAGGCCGTAGTAGATCAGGTCTTCGGCCGGGATGCCGCTGTCCAGCAGGCCCCGGACTTCCTCGACCAGACCGTGTCCCAACCGGTCCCGGAGCCGTGCGTCTATCCGCTCGTTCCGCACTTCGCGAGAGACCAGGGTACCGATGAAGAAGGTGCGGGAGGGCAGCAGGGCGGGGTCGACCGTGGGCTGATCCTTGCCGAAATCATAGCCCCGCGCCGCCGCTTCAATATACAAACCGGTGCCGCCGCAGAGCAGCGGAATGGCGCCACGCCGCCGGATGTCGGCATACACGCGGGCGAAGTCCTGCTGGTAGCGATAGACGTTGTATTTGCTGCCTGCGGGGGCAATGTCGATCAGGTGAACGGGGATCTCGCCGTATTCTTCCTGGTCCTTGCCGCTGCCGATGTCCATGCCGACGTACACCTGGCGCGAGTCGGCGGAGATGATCTCGACGAGAGAGCTGGGAATGACGGTCGAGGCCATCAGCCGCTTCATCTCGCGGGCCAGCCGGACCGCATAGCGGGTTTTGCCGGAGGCGGTGGGGCCAAGGACGCAGATCATCTCGGTCTCACCGGACAGGCATGATGCAAGCAGCGCCGGTACGTCGATCACTTCCGGCTCCGGCAGCTCCACCGGCATGGTCATTCTAACGTGTGGCATCGTGGCGCTTAATTATCTATAAATCACTGAGAGATACTACTTAACGACCCCTCTAAAAACAGCAGGGGCACAGTCTCTTTTTTCATTAATTACCCGTTACTTCTCTGCCAAGCCGATCGGGCGATCACTGATCCACCACTCCGAATCCGGAGCCATCATTGCCCTGCACCGCCGGGATCCGTAGCCGCGAAAGGGGTGGTAACAGAGTCTGGCGGTGTAGCGAAGTGACGGGGGCCTTCGACACTGCGCCACCAGGCAGGGTCGAACTCCTCCACGGTAGGATGGCGGAAAGGAACGGCCGAACCGACAGAAGGAGCGTCGTCGAGGGTGAAGGCGAGGTAGCAGATCTTGTAGCCCTGGGCGCGGAACATCCGCTCGTAGAAGGTCTGCACTTCGTACAGGGCATCGACCGATCCGCCCGAAGGGGTAAAAAGCCCAGCACGCTGCAGCCCGGTGCCGTTCTGGCGCATGCCTGCGTCAAAAAGCGCCTCGCGCGGCGTGCCATACAGGTCCGGCGTCGCAGCGAGGACGGGAAGGCCGTTGCAGCGCGCCACGGCCCGGGAATACTCGTACAGGAAGCGGCTGTCCGTCTTGAGATGGATGACCCCGCCCGGCTGCAGGAAGCGGCGGTACCGCTCCAGGAAGACCGGCGACGTAAGGCGGCTGTTCTCGCTCTTGAGCTGGGGGTCCGAAAAGGTCAGCCAGATCTGCGACACCTCGCCGGGCGCAAAGAAAGCGCTGATGAATTCGATCCGCGTCCGCAGGAACGCTACATTGCCCAGCTGATGCTCGTGGGCATACTTCGCTCCCTTCCACAGCCGCGCGCCCTTGATATCCACGCCGATGTAGTTGCAGGAAGGATCCCGCTGCGACAGGTCGATCGTATATTCGCCCTTGCCGCAGCCCAGTTCCAGCACGATCGGCCGCGCCGCATCGAACATCGTTTCGTTCCAGTGCCCCTTGACGGCATGGTCCCGCAGGGAGAAAAAACCGTCCGCAAGCAGCTCCGACGCCGACGGCTGGAGCAGACAGGAGAACTGCTCGTTCTCCGCGAACTTCCTCAGTTTATCGTGTCCCATATCAATATTTTCGCGTACAGATCAGTCCCAGGCCCTTCAGCCCCTCGGCCCGGGCCCGCACCGACAGCTGCCACAGGCCATATTCCACCGGCTCCAAGTCCGTGCGGTAGGGCACGACCAGCGACGCTGATGCGTCATAGAACAGCGACTCGCTGTAACGTTCCCCCGACGGGGACGTCAGATAGACCCGGACCGGGAATCCGGGCGGTGCGAGCCGGGACTCAAGCCGTGTATAGAAAAACAGGTCATAGACGCACAGCGAATCACTCAGGTCAAGATCGAAGTCGAACTGCCCGCTGCCATCGTCGAAGACGTATTGCTCATCGGTCGCCGGCCGCGAACAGGCCGCCGCCCCCCCCAGGAGCAGCACCCCCAAGCACGCGATGATCAACCGGTCGAACCACATAGCCCGGAAATTTTAAGATGCAGCCCCCGGACCGGGGCCTCCCTTGCCGTTCTCCTTGCCCCCGTTTCCTTTGGGACGGTTGCGGCGGCCCTTGCCGCCTTTCCGGCCCTTCGGTTTGTCGAAACGTGTGATGCTGTCATCACCCACGGCGCTGACGAAATCCGGAGCCGAGAGCTCCGGCTCACTCTTCAAGGATACGGGCTTCAGCCCGTTGCGGTTCATCTTGATCACTTCCTGTACCTCGGAGGCCGTCAGCGCATACAGGTCAGCCATCGATCCTTTCTCATAAGAGAAGAACATCATGCCCCGCAGCACGTCGGTCTTGACCAGGTACGCCAGGCCGTCCTCGAACTCCAGCGGCTCGCTGACCCGGGGGATCCGGGACTGCGCATCCTGGTAGGTCGCCACCTCGTAATTGAGACAGCACTTGAGCTTGCCGCACTGCCCGGCGAGCTTCTGCGGATTGAGGGACAGGTCCTGCACCCGCGCCGCACCGGTCGTAATCGACTGGAAATTGGTGATATAATTGGCGCAGCACAATTCGCGGCCGCACACGCCCAGGCCGCCGATCAGCCCCGCCTCCTGGCGCGCGCCGATCTGCTTCATCTCGATCCGGATACGGAACTCCTCGGCGAAGACCTTGATCAACTGGCGAAAATCCACACGGCCGTCCGCAATATAATAGAAGATGGCCTTGGTCCCGTCACCCTGGAACTCCACGTCCCCGATCTTCATCTCGAGACCCATCTCCGTCGCGATCCGGCGCGCCTTGATCATGGTCTCGTGCTCACGGGCGATCGCTTCCTGCCACTTCGCAATGTCGAAGGAACGCGCCTTGCGGTAGATCTTCTTGAACTCGGCCGTCGCGGGATCCACGCCCTTGCACTTCATCTGCCGGGCCACCATCGCGCCCTCGAGCGTCACGATGCCCAGATCATGCCCGCTCATCGCCTCGACGACCACCATGTCACCTTGCCCGACACTCTGGCCGGACGCATTGATATAGAAGCCCTTGCGCGTATTCTTGAAGCGCACCTCATAGAGGTCCTTGTAGCGCTCCTGGGGCACCCCCCTGAGATAATCGTAATCCCGGAGCTTGCAGCAGCCCCGCCGGTAGGTACACGTCTGCTCCCCGGTTGCTGCATCGGTCGTCACCGTGCAGCCGCGGTAGCAATCGTACTGTATGGATTCTTTCTCGTTATTCATAACACGAACATTTTGTTGACCAGATCACACAGGACGATCTTGGCATTGACATTCCGGTCGATCAACATCGCGCTGCGGTCCAGCAGCGGCAGCACCGACCGGGGATACGAACGCTTCAAGCCGGAAGCGAAGCGGTGCAGGTCTTCCTCCTCCACGTCCTCCGCGTCCGACAGGGCTGGGAGATGCTGCTGGATCAGGAACACGTTGCGCAGCATCCGGGACGCATAGTGCAGGAAGGATTTGATCCGTTCGCGGGACGGCAGGGCCGCAATGGCCTCCCCCGTCTCCAGGGCTTCGGACAGGTCCCTCGCCAGAATGGCAGACAGCAAGGCCGTCATCAATTCGCGCTCTTCCGCCTCCTCGGCCCCCGCGGCCGCACCGGGACGCCGCACCGGCATCAGCCGGATGTGCTGGCAGCGGGATGAGATCGTCGGCAGGACCTTTTCGGGCGCATGGGTCACAAGCAGGAACAGCGTCCGCTCCGGCGGCTCCTCGATCGACTTGAGCAGCCGGTTGGCCGCATCGGCATTCATCTTCTCCGGCAAGTACACCACGACCGCCCGCCATCCGCCTTCCAGCGAATGGAACGACAGCCGGCCCAGGATCTCCCGCGCCTCGGCGACAGAGATCAGGGACGCCTTGCCTTCGATCCCGAGCGCCTCGCCCAGATCGCGCTCGGTGAAATAAGGGTTGCCCAGGACCAGATCCCGCCACTGCTTGACATAGGAGAGCGCCGTCGGCTTGGCACTGGACGGGATCAGCGATCCGCCCGTCACCGGATAGACGAAATGGATGTCCGGGTGGATCAGCTTGGCAACCTTGTTGCAGGACGGGCAGCGTCCGCACGAATCCCCTCCCGCCCGGTCCGGGCAGAAAAGATACTGCAGGAAGGCGACGCACATCGGCACCGCACCGCAGCCGTCATCCTCGTGGAAGAGGATGGCGTGCGGCACCTTGCCGGCGTCCACCATTCCGGCCAGCGCCCGCTTCACGTCGTCGTTCCCCTGTATCTCACAAAACCTCATACCGTTCTCGTTCCGATAAAACGCGTCAGGGCAGAAAGCATCGCCACCGCTTCCCCGGCCGGGAAAACGCGGAGCGCTTCCTGCGCCTTGGCGACATACTCCTCCAGCACGGAGGCCGCATACGCGATGCCGCCCTCCTGCAGGACAAATTCCCGGATGCGCGCAGGGTGCTCCGGGTGCGAATCGATCTCGCAGACCATGCGCCGCACCAGCCGGTTGCGCTCGTCGCTGACGGCGAGCAGGGCGCCCAGCAGCGGCAGCGTGATCTTCTTCTCCTTCAGGTCCATCCCCGTCGGCTTGCCCAGCGCATCGGTCGCCGTGTAGTCCAGGATGTCGTCCTGGATCTGGAATGCGATGCCGACCCGGATGCCGAACTCGCGCGCCGCTTCGAGCAGCTCGTCCGGCGCACCCGCACAGACCGCCGCCGAGACACACGCCGCCTCGAAAAGCGAAGCGGTCTTGGAGTAGATGATCCGGAAATAATCATCCCGGGAGGTATCCCCCTGGACCGCCTTTTGCAACTGCAGCATCTCCCCTTCGGCCAGGTCGGAGAGCGTCTTCGAGAAGATCCGGATGCAGCGCTCGCTGTGGGGGCCGCAGGAGAGGATCAGGTCCATCGCCTTGACCAGCCAGTAGTCGCCCAGCAACACGGCGGCGTCATTGCCCATCAGGGAGGAGGTCGTCGGGACGCCGCGGCGCTCGGCACTGCGGTCCGCCACGTCGTCGTGCAGCAGGGTCGCGTTGTGCATCAGCTCCGCGGCGGCGGCGATCTTGCGGCCGTTCCCGTCCACGGAGCCAGCACAGGCGCGCCCCACGAGCAGCGACAGCGCAGGCCGCAGCATCTTGCCGTTGTGCGACAGGATGTGGGCGTTGGCCTGGTTCAGCAGGCGGATGTCGCTCTGCAGGGCCTCCTGCATCAAGCCGGCCACCTCGCTCCAGTCCGGCTGGAGAAACGCCTGGTACTCCCGAATGAAATCCATCTACAGCAAAGCTTCGAACTCCTCGACCGAGTCGACGAACAGGGCCAATCCGCGAGACTTCCGATCCAGCATCCCCTGCTCCACGTAAGTGTCGAGCAATTCCTTCAAATGATCATAAAAACCGTCCACGTTGGCGGCGATGACCTTGCCGGCAAAGCGGCCGAGTTTGGCCAGCGTCAGGGTCTCGAACCACTCGTCCAGCGTCCCGATGCCGCCCGGCAGGGCGACAACCAGCGTCGCATCGTCCCGCAGCCGCTCCTTGCGCTCGGCCATGGTATCCGTCCAGATCAGTTCGTCCAGATCCGGGTGGACCACTTCGTTCATAAAACGGGGAATGACGCCCTTCGTCGGGGCGCCACATTCCCGGGCCGTATCGACCACTACCTTCATCGTGCCTTTGGTCGTCCCGCCGGACGAGATGGCGTATCCGTGACGACAAGCGGCACGGACATACTCCCGGGCAGCCTGGTTGTATTTGGGGTCGATATCGAAACTCGCCGAGCAGTAAAAGACAGCTACCTTCCCCTCCATCGGCTAGAAGAAGATTCCGGCCGTGAAGACCAGGCCGCTGAAACTCTTGGCTTTGACCTTGTCACTCACCTGGTTCCACTGGGTAGCGTCCTCGAAGTTCCAGTAATACTTGAAGGCGACCTGGATCCGGTTGTACACTTCGATGCCGGCACCGATCCCCAAGCCGTATTCCAGACGGGACTTCATGCCCTCCCAGTCCACCTTGGCCTCTGTGCCACCCAGGACTTTCTTGCCCGACACGGCATAGCCGACGAAAGGCTCGGCCAGGACATAGGGACGCAGCATCACCAGATCGAGTCCCCACTGGAGCTGGACCGGAAGCTCGACATAGCCGAACTTGGCCTTTTCCTTGAGCACATCGCTGCTTTCGGCTCCCCAGTTGAAACCTTTGACATTGTACAGCAACTCCGGCTGCAGCGCGAAGCCCGCGCCCAGGGGAAGGTTGTACGCGAGACCGGCATGGATGCCGGCGCTGGACTTGAAATTGACGTCCTTCATCTCCATCTGGGAAGAGGTAAATCCTCCCACGAGTCCGAAACCTTCGGCAAACGCGCCAACCGACAGCAACAGGGCCAGCGCAGCGACGAACAATCTCTTCATGACTTAAGCGATCGAGTTGATGATTGACACAATTTCATCCTTGGAGACGACGCCGACACGCTTGTCCACGACTTCCCCGTTCTTGAAGAACAGGAGCGTAGGGATGCTCATGATGCGGTACTGCATCGCGACCTCCTCCGCGTCATCGACATTGCACTTCGCGACCGTGATCCGGTCGGCATACTCCTCCGCGATCTCATCCACGGTGGGAGAAAGGATGCGGCAGGGGCCGCACCAGGTGGCCCAGAAATCGACCAGCACCGGCTTGTCACCGGCGAGCAGTTCCTGGAAATTCGTATTGGTAATAACGTTAGCCATAATAACAGTTGTTTATCGTATTTGACAAATATAGTTAATTTCGTGTGTTTTTGCAAGCCAGGCCGCCGCACCACTTGGGGCAGCATTCCCCGAAGGGGTAAAACTTTCTGCTGCCCCCCGAGTGGTGCGGCGGCCAGGCTTCAATACTGATCCGTGATGTCCCAGACAAAGGCGCGGAGGCCCAGGTCCAGGGAAGCGCGGTCGGTTTCGGCGATGTCCGCGAGGATGGGATCGACCCGGTCGTCCTCGACGACCGTGAGGATGGCCATGTTCTGGACCGGCCAGGCGTGGCTGCCGTAGTGTGGCTCACCGTCAGCGCTGCCGCGGCCGAGGATGTCGTTCCAGCGGGTGTATCCACGCTGGCCGTGACGTTCCAACAGTTCGACAATCTCGTCGTTATAAGCTTGGTTGAAAGATATGAAGATCGCTTTCATCGTACATTCGCTTTAGCCGTTTTTTTCGCTTTCCGCCGCTCCTGCCAGGTCGTAAAAGTGCAGTACACCGTCGGGATCAGGACCAGGGTGACCAAGGTCGAGATCGACAGGCCCCACACCACCGTCATGCCCAGGCCGCGCCACAGTTCCGATCCTTCGCCCCGGCCCAGCGCCATCGGAAGCATGCCGAGGACGGTGGTGAGCGTGGTCATCAGGATCGGACGCAGACGGCTGCGGGCCGCCGTGACCGAAGACTCCACAATCCCCATCCCGCGCTCGCGGCACAGGATCGTATAGTCGATCAGCACGATGCCGTTCTTCACCACGATGCCCAGCAGGATGATGACGCCGACCATCGCCATGATGCCGAGGGCCGTGCCCGTGGCCCGCAGGCCCAGCAGGACGCCGACGATGGCAAACGGCACGGAGAACATGATGACGAACGGGGCCATGAAGGACTCGAACTGTGAGGCCATCACCATATAGACCAGGATGATGATCAGGAGGATCAGCAGCATCAGGTCGGAGAACATCTCCTGCTGGTCCTCATAGTCGCCCGCGATCACGACCGACAACTCGGTCGGCACATCCGACGAATCAATGATGCGCTGCGTCGCTTCGACGGCCTCGCTCAGGGCTTTGCCCCGCGCCACGATGCCGGTCACGGTGATCAGGCGCTCACGGTCCTTGCGCTCGATGGTCGGGGGGACCCGGGTCTCCCGGATGGAGCCGAGCTCTTTCATCCGGATCGCCCGCCCCTGCGGGTTATAGACGATGATGTTTTCGAGGTCCTCAATGCTGGTGCGGTATTCCGGCGCATAACGCACGCGGATGTTGTACTCTTCGCCGTCCTCCCGGTAGAAGGAGGTCACCGATCCGCTCATCGCCGCGCTGAAAGCCGCGCCCGCCGTGCTCGAGTTGAGTCCGTTGATGGCCAGCTTGGTACGGTCGAAATCCATCTGGTACTCAGGCGTGTACTGGTCCCGGGAGACAATCGCCTGCGTATAGGAAGGATCGGCGGCCATCTTCTCGCGGATCTCGGCCGCAACCCGGTCGGTGGTCTCGAAATCGTAGCCATAGATCTCCACGGCCACGCTCGACATGCCGCCCATGCCGCCCCCGCCCTCGGTGACATTGGCCTTCCGGATCTCCGGGAAGTCGGCAAGGATCCCCCGGATCACGTCCGCCAGCTCGGCGGTGCTCCGTTTGCGGTCCTCCATGCTGCCCACGTTGATGTTCATCGAGAGCACATGCGTGCCGTTGTTCTGCATGGAAGCGAAGGTATTGTCAGAGTCGGCCTGGCCGAAGGTGTAGCTCAGGCGCACGATCTCCGGCATCGCTTCGGTGATGCGCTCGTACAGGCGCTCCGCGACCTCCGCGGTCACGCTCTGCGCCGTGCCGACCGGCAGCTCGACGGAGACTTGCAGCCGGCCGTTGTCGCTGTAGGGGAAGAATTCCGTCTTGAGGCCCGGAGCCAGCGTGGCGACGGTCAGCAGGAAGATCGCGAGCGAGACCAGGATCACGAGGGTCCGGTGCGACGTCGCCCATCCGATCAGGCGGGCGTAGCCGTGCGAGATGCCGTCCAGCGCCTTATTGATGGGGCCGAAGATGGCATTGTGCAGCTTGCCCGTCTTGGGACCGGCTTTCAGCATGCGCGAACACAGCATCGGGACCAGGGTCAGCGCCGCCGTCGTGGAGACGATCATGATGATGCTGACGATCCAGCCGAGCTGCTTGAACATCAGGCCCGCCATTCCCTTGACCATCGTCAGGGGCAGGAAGACGCAGAGCATCGTCAGGGTAGAAGCGATGACCGAAATGCCGACCTCGCCCGTCGCATGGACAGCCGCCTCCTTGGGCTTCTCGCCCCGCTCCAAGTGGGTCGAGACATTCTCCAGCACCACAATGGCATCGTCCACGACCATGCCGATGGCAATGGACAGGGCCGACATCGAGATGATGTTGAGCGTGTTGCCCGTCGCGAAGAGATAGACCAGCGAAGCGAGCAGCGCGATCGGGATCGACAGGACGATGATGAAGGTCGCACGCCAGCGTCCGAGGAAGAGGAAAACAACCAGCATGACCACCAGGAAGGTGATCAGGATGGTCTCCTTGAGGGTGTTGATCGTATGGATGATGTTGTCGGACGAGTCCACGACCGTCACGATCTCGATGTCGGACGGGAGGGTGGGCTTGATCCGCTCCAGTTGCGCCTTGACGCCCCGGATGACGTTGACCGTGTTGGCGCCGCTCTGCTTCTGGATCACGATGCCGGCGGAACGGACGCCGTTGGTATAGGATTCCTGCTCCTTCTCTTCCTTGCCGTCCCGGACGGTGGCCACGTCGCGCAGATAGACCGCGCGTCCGCCGGCCGCGCCGACGACGATGTCCAAGATCTCGGAAGGATCCTTGAACTCCTTCTCCACGCGCAGGTTGTAGGTCTCGGAGCCGATGTCGATGTTGCCGGAAGGCAGGTTGCGGTTCTCCCCCGCGATGACCTGGGAAATCGTGCTGACGCTCAGCCCGTAGGCCTGCAGCTTGTTGGGATCGCAATAGACCTGGATCTCACGCGTCGGCGCACCGTTGATACCGACCGTTCCCACGCCGTTGACGCGGGCCAGCGGGGTCGCCACCTTGTCGTCCAGGATCTTGTCCAGTCCGGGCAGCGACTCGTCGGCCGTAGCCGACAGGATCATGATCGGCATGTCGTCGGCGCTGAACTTGAAGATGACCGGCACCGAAGCGCCGTCGGGCAGCAGGGAATTGACCATGTCCAGCTTGTCCCGGACGTCGTTGGTCGCCTCCTCGATGTCAATGCCGTACTCGAACTCCAGGGTCAACAGGCTGATGTTCTCGCGGGAGCGGGAGTTCAGCTTCTTGAGGTTCGCCACGTCGTTGAGCGAGTTCTCCAGGGTCTTGGTCAGGTTCTGTTCGATATCCGCGGCACTCGCACCCGGATAGGACGACATCACCATGATCACGTTGGCGTCGAACTCCGGGAACTGCGCGATCGAGGTCTTCGACAGCGAGAAGATGCCGAAGATCATGAAAGCGATGAAGATCAGCGCCGTCGTGACCGGATGGTTGACTGCACTTCTATAGATACTCATACGCGCGCCTCCCCCTTAAAACGTGACCTGGGACCCGTTGCGCAGGGTGGAATGGCCCTTGACGACCACCCGGTCACCCTCGGACAGGCCCTCCAGGATCTCATACTCACGGCCGATGTGGCGACCGGGCCTGACCTCCACGAGATCGACCGTATTGTCCGGGCCGACGACATAGACCACGCGCACGCCGGAGCCTTGCTGCTTCACGACGGCGGCATCCGGGATCACGATGCTGTGGTTGACTTCGAAGGTCACCTTCACGCGGGCGTACATGCCCGGACGGAGTGCCCGGTCGTTGTTGGGCACCAAGATCTCGGCGGTGAAGGTATGCGAAGCCGGGTCGATCGTGGGATAGATCCGGCCCACCTTGCCGGTGAATTCCCGGCCGGGCAGGGCATCGGCCGTCAGGGTCACGGCGTCGCCCCGGTGCAGCTTGGTGTAGTCCGTCTCGGAGATGCCGACCAGGAGCTTGACCGGCGTGATCTGCTGGACCACGTAGATCGGAGAAGCCATGGCGTACATGTCGCCCTTGTCATAACCGCGGGCCGTGACCACGCCGCTGATGGGCGAACGCAGGACCGTATTTTCTAACAAATTGTCATACTGGGACTTGCTGACCTTATAGGCCAGCTCGACCTGTTCGAAGTCGGACTGGGACACGCCGCCCTCCTGGAAGAGTGTGCGCAGGCGGGACAGCTCGGTCGAGTCGTTGACCAGTTTGAGCCGGGCCTGGTCGAGGTTGAGCGCGTCCATTTCGGCCAGCACCTGGCCGGCACGGACGAAGTCGCCCACTTCAACATTGATTTTCTTGATGCGTCCGCCGGTCTGCGGAACGATGTTGTTGATCGCGTAGGCCTGAACCGTGGAGGAGAAGGTCTCGTCCTGCGGGACATCGCGCGCGGAAGCGAGGACCGTCTCGACCTTGACCGGTCCTGCCTGGACCGGAGCGGCGGAGGCCGTCGAAGCGGGCTCGGAGGCTTTCTGCGAAGATTTACCGGCGCAGGCAGCCACCGTCACGGCCGCGACTGCGATCCATCCAAATTGAAAAATCCGTTTCATATTTCGTTTCTTTATTATCGGGAGGATTATTCCGTAAAATCGTGGCCCAGGGTCTCTTCGAGGTGGGCCTTGGCGAGCACGAAGTCGTAGATCGCCTGCGAGATACCAAGCTCCGCCTGGGTCAGGGCGAGTTGGGCGCTGTTGAGGTCCGTGATCGTACTCCGGCCCACGTTGTAGGACTTGAGTGCGATCTCGTAGGCCTTGCGGGCCGTCTGCTCGGCCACTTGCGCGGACTGGTAGCTCTTCAGCTTGGTCTCCATCTGGCTGAGGTACTGCCGGATGGCGATCCGGAGCTGACGCTCCGTATCCCGCAGCTGCATGTTCAGTTCATCCCGCTGCACCTGCGCCTGGCGGACCGCGTGGTAGCGGCGCCCGCCGGCGAGGATCGGGATCTGCAGGCTCAGGCCCACAAACGAATACGGCGACCAGCGGTACTCGCTGAAATTGAAATCGTTGGTCATCGCATTGATGCTGTAGTTGAAGCTCAGCGCCAGGCTCGGCAGGGCGGCATATTGCTGGATCTTGACCGCATTGGCCAGTTCCTCGGCCTGGATGGCGAGCTGGCGCATCGTCGAGTTGTCGTCCAGCGAGACCTCATCTCCCGGCACGACATCGAAGACCATCTGGTCCGCCCAGTCCTGCAAGGACCCGGCGACGTCGATGTCCGTATCCAGGTCCATCCCGAGCACGGCCTTGAGCTGCCACAGGCCCAGCGCCACCGAATTGGCGGACTCATAGACCTGCGGGATCGCATTCTGGACCGTGGCCTTAGCCCGGTTGTAATCGAGTTCGGAAGCCTTCTGGACATTGAAGCGGCGCTCGGTCTGTGTGAAACTCTCGAGCGCATTGTCATAGACTTCCTGATACACGTTGACCGCCTCCTTGGCCAGCAGGACCGTGTAGAAGGCCTGCTTGACCTGGGTGATCATCGACAGGCGCGAGGAGCGCGCCTTCTCGACAGCCAGCTCAACATCCTGGCCCGCGATCTGGAGATTCTTCCAGAGCTGGGCGTTGATCAGCGGCATCGAGGCCGAAACACCGGCCGAGAACGTATTCCACCGGCCGACTTCGAAGCCGTCCTTCATCGCGGAACCGCTGCCGGCGCCGGGCAGTTCGGCGGCCGCCGTCTGCTCATCCCCGCCGGCCGCCATCCCGGAGAGGCCGCCCATGTCGAAATCCATGTACATGACCTGCTTCTTGATGGTGCGCTGGTACGACGCGGAACCGTCGATCTGCGGGAACAGGGACGCATAGGTCCCCCGCTTGGCATATTGCGAGCGCTCGATCTCCCGGTCTGCCACCTTGACAGACACGTTCTCGCTGAGCGCGATCTTGAGCGCATCTTCGAGCGTAAGAACCAGCGTCCGGTCCTGCGACAGGCCGGTCTTGTCCACCAGCCGATTGGATCCGCCCGGATCCACGAACTCCTTTTCCTTGAATTGAGCCCCCGACTCAAGGGGCAGCAGAAGCAGCAGGGATGCTGCCGTCAGGACATATTTCCTCATAGAAACCAACCTTTCCTTCTACATAACTAACCATCAGTGCCGCTCCCGAAGAAGCGGCACTGATTTGCTACAAAGATTACACCATACTCATTATCCACGCAAACTTTTTGCATAGTGGGTAGGCGCCTGCTTTCTTGGCGTTTCCTCCGGGTGAACGGCCCGCGCCGGACGCTTCGTCACCGCCGCATAGACCAGCAGTGCGATACCGGCGATCACGAACGGGATCGAGAGGAGCTGACCCATGTTGAGCACCATGCCCTCCTCGAAGCCGACCTGGGGCTCCTTGATGAACTCGATCAGGAAGCGCATCCCGAAGCAGCCCACCAGGAAAAGACCGAAGAAGAAGCCCCGGTGGACCTTGTCCAGCCGTTTCCAGTAGATCCAGACCATCACCAGCCCGAGGATCAGATAGCTCAACGCCTCGTACAGCTGCGTCGGATGCTTCGGCTCCGTCTCACCCCGCAGTTCGTAGATGAAGCCCCACGGGAGGCTCGTCACATCGCCGTAGATCTCCGAATTGAAGAGATTGCCCAGGCGGATGAAACAGCCTGCGAACGCCACGGCGATGCACAGGTGATCCATGATCCAGAGGTAGTCGAAATCGTGCTTCCTGCCATAGTGACGGGCAAACCACCACATCGCCAGCAACAGCGCGATGGCGCCGCCGTGGCTCGCGAGACCTCCTTTCCACGGCATGAAGATCTCCCAGAAACCCTGCCAGCTGCCGAAATAGTAGTCCGGCTGGTAGAAGCAGCAGTGACCCAGGCGGGCACCGACGATGGTCGCACCCAGCAGGGTGTACAGCAACGGATCCAGCAGTTTCTCCGGGATCCCCTCCCGCTTGAAGAACCATTTGAAGATGTACCAGCCGAGGATGAATCCCGCCACGAAGAGCAGCGAGTACCAGCGGATCTCCAGGCTCCCGATATGGAAGAGCACGGGATCGACGTGCCAATGGACGAGAAGCAGGTTCATATCTTGTCTTTATCGCTTATTCGCGGATGGCGGCGATGCCGGGCAGTTCCTTGCCCTCGATCGCCTCGAGCATCGCACCACCGCCGGTGGAGACGTAGCTTACTTTCTGGGCGAAGCCCATCTTGGTCACGGCTGCGACGGAGTCACCGCCGCCGACCAGGGTGTAGGCGCCCTTGGCCGTCACTTCGGCGAGGTCCTTCGCGACCGTCAGGGTGCCGTTGGCAAATTTCGGGATCTCAAACACGCCGACGGGACCGTTCCAGAGGATGGTCTTGGAAGAATCGATCACGCCTTTCCAACCCTTGAGCGTCTCGGGACCGGCATCCACACCCTCCCAGTCGGCCGGGATGGCCGTCGAAGGAAAGACTTCCGTCCGGGCCTCGTTGGAGAACTCCTGGGTGCAGACGGCATCCTGGGCGATGCAGACCTTGACACCCTTTTCCCTGGCCGCCTCGAGGATCGCGAGGGCATCAGGGATGAGGTCATCCTCGTGCAGGGACAGGCCGATCTGGCCGCCCTGGGCCTTGATGAAGGTGTATCCCATGCCGCCGCCAATGATCAGGTTGTCCACCTTGCCGACCAGGTTCTTGAGGACGGCGAGCTTGGAGGACACCTTGGAGCCGCCGATAATGGCCGTCAGCGGGCGCTCGGCATTTTTGAGGACATTGTCGATCGCCTTGATCTCGCCTTCCATCAGGTAACCGAACATCTTGTCATTCGGGAAATATTTGGCGATAAGGGCGGTGCTGGCGTGGGCGCGGTGGGCCGTGCCGAACGCGTCGTTGATGTAGCAGTCGGCATAGGAAGCGAGCTTGGCGGTGAACGCCTTCTGGCTCTCCTTCACGGCCGCCTTGGCCGCTTTCTTCTCCTCGTCCGTCGCATCTTCCTTGAGACCGCGGGGCTTACCTTCCTCTTCCGCGTAGAAACGCAGGTTCTCCAGCAGCAGGGCCTGACCCGGCTTCAGCGCAGCGGCCATCTCATCGGCCTTCTGGCAGTCGGGCGCGAACTGGACGGGTACGCCGAGCTTCTCGGAGACGTGGTCCACGATGTGCTTGAGGGAGAACTTGGCATCCACACCTTTCGGACGGCCGAGATGGGACATGATGATCAAGGCTCCACCCTTCTCGAGGACTTTCTTGAGCGTAGGGATGGCCGCCCGGATGCGGGTATCATCAGTGATCTCAAAGTTTTCGTTGAGCGGGACGTTGAAATCCACGCGGACGATCGCCTTCTTGCCGGCGAAATCGTAGGAATCAATGTACTGTTGCATAAAATATACTGCTATTTACAATTATTTTCACAAAGCCTACAAATTTAAGAATTATTCCACGAACACAAAATATATTGGTGCCGTTTGCGGCAAAGTTGCTAACTTTGTCACCTCAACCCAAGTGATTATGCCCCAACAGCAACTCAACGTTACGACCTATATGACCGATGTGCGCGACTGCCTGCGCCCGGCCGCCTTCATGGAAATCGCCCAGGAGATCGCCACCATCGGCGCCAAGGAGCGCCATTTCGACGACACGGTCACCCTGGAGGCCGCCCATGCGGTCTGGGTCCTGGCGCGGATGCACGTGCGCTTCGACCGGATGCCCGTGCGATACCAGCCCATCACCCTCAAGACCTGGCACAAGGGGGTCCATTCGGTCTTTTTCCTGCGTGACTATCAGGTCCTGGACCCGGAAGGCCAGGTCCTCGTCAGCGCGACCAGTTCCTGGGTCATCATGGAGATCGACCAGCGCCGGATGCTGCGTCCCGACGGCCTCGCCGAGATCATCCCCGCGGATCCCGAGCATCCCGGACATGCGATCGAAAGCCCGGCCGGCAAGATCGTCATCCCCCGCGCACTGCCCCTCCGAAAAGTCGCCGACCATCCCGTCCGATACTCCGACGTGGACTCCAACCACCACGTCAACAACACCCGATACACCTCCTGGGCGATGGATTGCCTGCCGGACGAACTGACATTCAACCACTCGCTCAAGGAGATCGAGATCAATTTCAACCGGGAAGCCCGTCCCGGCGAAACGGTCGGGCTCCTGCACGCCTGCGACGGTCCGGTCCACTATGTGGAAGGCCGCGTCGGCGACAACCAGGTTTTCATCTGCAAACTCAGCTTCTGAGCCATGACCATCGAGTATCCCGGCACCTATTGGAAAGACTACGAACTGCTCGACAGCGGCGACGGCGAGAAGCTCGAACGCTTCGGCAGCTACGTCCTGGCCCGCCCGGAGCCCAAGGCGCTCTGGAACAAGACCCTCAGCGCCCAGGAATGGGCCAGGGCCACCCACACGCGCTTCAAGCCCGGCGCCGGATTTGCCAAGGCCGGCAAGGAAGACAGCGGCACCTGGGAGCGCCTGCGCAAGATGGACGACCAGTGGTACATCCGCTACCGGGGCGCCCAGGAAGGGCTGGATTTCAGCCTGCGCCTCGGCCTGACCTCCTTCAAGCATGTGGGCGTCTTTCCCGAGCAGGCCGCCAACTGGGAATATATCTACCGGGAAACCTCCACGCTCGTCGTGTCTTCCCGGCAGTCCGGCGCCCCCAGGCCGCGGGTCCTCAACCTCTTCGCCTACACCGGCGCCGCCTCCCTGGCCGCCCGCGCCGCCGGGGCCGACGTCACCCATCTCGACTCCGTGCGCCAGGTCGTCACCTGGGCCAACGGCAACATGGAGCGCAGCGGCCTGCAGGACATCCGCTGGGTCGTCGAGGACGCGATGAAATTTGCCCGCCGCGAAGCCAAGCGCGGCAATATCTACCAAGGGATCATCCTGGACCCGCCCGCCTATGGGCACGGCCCTGACGGCGAGAAATGGAAACTCGACGAGTGTCTCTTCGAGATGCTCCGGACCGTCGCGCAGATCCTGGCGCCGAAGGACAGCTTCCTGGTCCTCAACCTCTACTCCAACGGCTACTCTCCCCTGCTCGGCGAGACCACGCTCCGCGAAGCCTTCCGCCTGAAGGACGGATGCCAAATGGAAAGCGGGGAGCTCGCCTTGCGTGACCGCTTCGGCAAAGCCCTCCCGCTCTCCATCTTCGTGCGCCTGAAGCGCTAACTCGCCCCGCCGGCCTCCCCGGCAGGCGCTGCGGCCGGGGCCGGATCGCCGCGGCCCGGCAACGGTTCCCCGCTGAGCAGCGCCTTCAGGTTGTCCAGCAGCATACCGGACATCTCCAGTTCGTGACGGTCCCGCAACGTCTCCGCCAGATAGGAAATATAATTCGAACACGTCTCGATATTGCCCTTCGTATAGGGATAGCTCTGCATGTAGTATCGGATGTCGGTGAGCAGTCCGTCTCCCAGCTTGGCGGCCAGGGTCAGGCCCTTCTCGCGCTGGCCCAGCAGGAGGTACTGGTCCACCATCGTGATGACCATGTAGTCGTTGCCCGTGAAGCCGAGGCAGACGGACTCCAGCGGATACAGGCTGTCCGGCACACACTTCTGGCACAGGTCCAGCATCTCCAGCGCCCGGTCATACTGCCTGTTGTCCAGGAATCCGTTGGCCGCCTGGACGAAGATGCTCCGCTCGGAAAGCACGCCCAAGTGCGTGATCAGGTTCTGGTAGTCGACGAAATAATCATCCCGCCGCAGGGCTTCCCAACTGAAGCTTTCGGTCATCTGCTTGTACAGCCGGTCCGGATCGACCAGCCCCGGATACGTAGAACCGATCTTGTTCTTGAACGGGATGAGGTGGCAGGAGAATCCGTCATACATCAGATACTCTTTCAGCCCGATGTCCAGGTCTCCGCCCTGGCTGAGGACATGGATCGGACGGTCCCACTGATAATTGGACAGCAGATCGAGCATGAAAAGCTCCGGCTTGGTCAGGTAATTCTTGCCGGCGGGGATTTCCAAGGTGATCGTATCCTGGATCCGGTCCGCCATGCCAGCCGGCACGATGCCCGACCGGAGGGCGTTCTCCCGGTTGACCGGGATGATCAGCTTGCGGGCAATGATGTAATCTGCCTTCCGGCCGCTCGACAGCTGGACCTTGATGTCCGGATGCTTGAAGATCTTGATCACGTCAGAAAGCAGCATCGGCTGCTCCTTGGCGTCATTGATATAGACATATTCGTTGGTCCCGTACAGGTACATGCGGTGCGGGATGCTCAGGTCGAGCGGAGCGGACCGGTTGACCGCCCAGGTCATCTGGTCGATGTGCCAGTCCGTACCGAGCAGGGAGGTATTGCAGATGCGCACGTCGGGGCGCACCTCTTCGACTTCCTGCGCATACCAGAGCGGGAAGGTATCATTGTCGCCGTGGGTGATCAGGATGCCGTCCGGACCGACGGAATTGAGATAATTGCGCGCCATCTCGACCGCCGTGTAGCGATGGCTGCGGTCATGGTCGTCCCAGTTCTGGGCAGCCATCAAGGCCGGCACGCAGAGGCAGACGGCCGTCGTCGCAGCCGCGAGCGCCACGCTGTTTTCTTTCTTCATCGCATCCCGGATCCAGGTGTAGATCGCGGCTACCGCAAACCCGATCCAGATGCTGAATGCATAGAACGAGCCCGCATAGGCGTAGTCCCGCTCACGGACCTGATAGGGCGGCTGGTTGAGGTACACCACCACCGCGATGCCAGTCATGAAGAACAGCAGGAAGACCAGCCAGCAGCCCCGCTTGTCGCGGGCAAACTGGAAGAAAAGGCCCAGCAGGCCCAGCAGCAGCGGCAGGAAGTAATAGTGGTTCTTGCCCTTGTTGTGACGCAGGGCCTCCGGCGCCAGGGACTGGTCGCCCAGGCGGATCTCGTCGAGCGGCTTGATGCCGCTCTCCCAGTTGCCGTAGTCGAGGTCGCCGGGCGTCTGCCCGTGGATTTCGTTCTGGCGGCCGACGAAATTCCACATGAAATAACGCCAGTACATCCAGTTCATCTGGTAATCGAAGAAGAACGCCAGATTGGCGCCCATCGTCGGCTTCTTATGATCGGAGCCGGCGACGCGGCGTCCCTTGCCGTTCATATAACCCTCGTAGAACTCGATGGAACGCGGATCGGAATTCCACATCCGCGGGAAGAGCATCTTGCCCGAGGCCCGGTAATGCGCGTCCACGGGGCTGTCCACCTTCTTGTACTTGCCGTCCAGCGGTGCCCAATACTTGCCTTCCTTGAGATCGTAGGGCGCATCGAAATACTGGCCGTACAGCAGCGGCGTGCTGCCGTATTGTTCACGCGAAAGATAGCGGACGAGGGTAAAGGCATTGTCCGGCTGGTACTCGTTGGTCGGCGTCTTGACCGCAGAGCGGATGATCACGATGCTGAACAGCGAGAAGCCGACCACGATGGTCGTCAGGCAGAGCAGGGCCGTGTTCCAGAACACCTTTTCCTTTTTGAGCGTGACGAACAGGCCCCAGAAACACAGGGCGAGCAGGGCGATCATGAAGAAAGCCGCGCCGCTGTTGTAGGGCAGGCCGAGCACGTTGACGAAGAAGAGGTCCACATAAGCCGCCAGCTTCGGCAGGTACGGGATCAGGATGAAGACCAGGAAGGCCAGGATCACGACGGAGACCAGCATGATCTTGATACATTCCCAGAAGGTGTAAGTACCCTCCTCCCGCTTGCGGTAGTAGTACATGAAGACCAGGGCGGGCACTGCCAGCAAGTTCAGCAGGTGGATGCCGATCGACAGGCCCATCAGGAAGGAGATCAGCACGATCCAGCGGTTGGCATAGGGCTCGTCCGCCACTTCGTACCAACGCGTCATCGCCCAGAAAACCAAGGCGGTGAAAAGGGACGACATCGCATAGACCTCGCCCTCCACGGCGCTGAACCAGAAGGTGTCGGAGAAGCAGTAAGCCAGCGCCCCGACCGCGGCGCTGCCGAAGATGGCGACCGCGCCGGCCGTCGTCCAGCTGCCGTCCTTGCCCTTCGGCACGACCCGCTTCACCAGGAAAACGATGGTCAGGTAGAGGAAGAAGATCGTCAGGGCCGAGCACAAGGCGCTCATCGCATTGACCAGGACGGCCGCATGCATCTTGTCCCCGAACATCGTGAAGAAGCGGGCAAAGAGCTGGAAGACCGGGTTTCCCGGCGGGTGACCCACTTCCAGTTTGTAGGAAGAAGCGATAAACTCACCGCAGTCCCAGAAGGATGCCGTCGGCTCTATGGTGGACAGATAGGTGAACGCCGAGATGACAAAAACGAGGGCGGCGGTCAGCCTGTTCCAAAGATTGAACTTCTTTTTATCCATTGAATTCTGATTATAACCAAGCAAAGATACGAAAGGATTTCTTTATCTTTGCAAAAAAAGATGCTCATCTATGGCAGATAACGACTGGAAGAAGCGCCTCGGCATGGTCTATTCGACCAACCCGGACTTCGTTTTCGAAACGGAGCGGCAGCCCGCCGTCGAGACCCTCGCACCCGGGCGGCAGCGCCTTGTCGTCACGCTGGACCGCCGGCAGCGGGCCGGCAAGCAGGTCACGCTCGTCAAGGGATTCACCGGCAGCGACGAGGATCTCAAGGCCCTCGGCAAGGAGCTGAAAGTCAAGTGCGGCGTCGGCGGGACCGCCAAGGACGGGGAGATCACGATCCAGGGCGACCTCCGCGACAAGGTGACCGCCCTCCTGCAGTCGATGGGCTACCCCGCGAAAAGAGGCAACTGATGGTTTTCCTGCAAAGCGAGCTGTTCCGTCCGATGGAGGAAGCGTTCCGCTCCGGCACCCTGGCGATGTCGGACGAGGCGGTGCGGGCCGGACAGGCCCTCGGCGGCGCCTGGGGCGACGATCCGCTCAACTGGGGGCTCATCATCGCGTCGGCGCTTTTCTTTGCCTTCAATCTCCCCAACCTCTACCGGATCTTCCCGCACCTGGCCAAGAGTTTCAGCCGCTGGAGATGGCATTTCACCATCGAGGCGAGTCTCCAGCTGGCCCGGACACGCGACTGGATCGCCATCCTGTGCATCGCGCCATGCTGCCTGGTCCTGAGCCGCTACCGCATCGTGGACATGGACCTCTTCCGCCATGTGGGCGAGGCCTGGCGGACCCTCGCCGTACTGGGCCTGCTGCTGGCCTGGTACCTGGTCCGCAGCCTGGTCTACATGCTGCTGGAGACCCGTTTCGTCAATCCGGGCACCTTCCAGGTCGCCCGGCGCTCCGAGCGCAACTTCTTCATCATCCTCACTTTTGTCCTCCTGGCCACGGTCGGCATCCTCTACGCCTTCGGCTCGCCGGACGAGACCGCCCGCCGTGTGCTCTACATCGTTATCGGAGTGGTTTACACGGTGTTTCTTGTCATCAAAGGAGAAATTTTAGGTTCAGTTTGCAATCCATTGACAACATTTTTGTATCTTTGCGGCCTTGAATTGATTCCGGCAGGAATCCTGATCACCGCCTGCCTCTGCCTGTAGGGTACAGGAGCGCGGTCCGGACTGAAAAAGAGAGAAATATGGCAATTGTCAGGAAGATACTCATTTCGCAGAATGCGCCCCACAACATGGCCCCCTACGAGGCCTTGACCGAGAAATTCGGCGTCCGGTTTGATTTCAAACCGTTCTTCATCGTCGAGCCTCTCACTTCCCGTGAATTCCGGACCCAGCGGATCAATATCCTGGACTACACGGCGGTCGTCTTTTCTTCCCGCCATGCGATCAACGCCTACTTCCAGCTCTGCGAGGAGCTGCGGGTCAAAGTGCCCGAGACGATGAAGTATTTCTGCACTACCGAAGCCGTTGCGATGTACCTGCAGAAGCACATCGTGTACCGCAAACGCAAGATTTTCTTCGGAGACGGCACCCCCGCCTCGATCCTCTCCCTGATCGGCACCAAGCATGCCGGGGAGACCTTCCTGATCGTGACCTCCGACTCCTCCAACAGCGAGAATATCACCCGTCTTTTCGACGAGAAAAAACTCAACTACAAGACCGCCGTCTTCGTCAAGAGCGTTTCCCAGGATCTCAAAGGCGTCGATTTCAGCGCCTACGAACTCGCCGTCCTCTACAATCCCGCCGACGTCAAGTCCCTGTATGAGAACTTCCCCGACTTCCGGCAGGGTGACCTGAAATTCATCTCCTACGGCAAGACCATCGTCAAGGCGATGGAAGAAGCCGGCCTGAACATCGCCATCAAGGCCCCGACCCCGGAAGTGCCTTCCGCGGCCAAAGCCATCGAGTTATACCTGAGTACCCAGTAGAATTCCAGGCGCGGGACCGACGGGCCTCCGTTTCCGGTCCCGGACACCGCCTGACCGGATGCAGACCATGGAACCTGCAGCACAGCGCCATCCTTTCCCCAAGGCGGAAAAGCTTTGCGGCAAGCGAGACATCGGCCGCCTGATAGCCGGTGGCCGCTGGGGCGGTCACGGATGCTTGCGTTTCTGCTGCCTGTCTCCCAACGGGCTGGACCACAGCCGCCTCCTCGTTTCCGTCCCGAAGAAGTTCTTCAAGCGCGCAGTCAAGCGCAATCTGCTCAAACGCCGCATCCGCGAGGCCTGGCGCCTGGAGCCCGACCTGGCGGGGTGTGATATTTTATTCAGCTACAACAGCTCCGAGATCCGCAGCTCCGCACAGATCCGCGCCGATGTGGCGTACATCCTCGACGAAATCCGCTCCCGGTAACGAAAAAGCTCCGGCAGACAGGTTAAGGCACCGGATCGTAGCCGGAACCGCCCCAGGGATGGCAGCGCAGGATCCGCCTCAGCGACAGATAGAAGCCTTTGACGGGACCGTACTTGCGGAAAGCCTCCAGGGCGTACTGCGAGCAAGTCGGGGTGAAGCGGCAGCTGGGCGGCTTCAAGGGAGAGATGCAGAGCTGATAGAACTTGATCAGCAGGATGAACGGAAACGCCAGGATGCGCTTGAGCACGGGGAGCCAGCCGCGGCGTACGCCGCGGTCTTCTCCGTCCGGTATTCGGTTCGATTCCATACAAGCGATGCTCCCGGCAGACCTGGTCAGACAAACAGACCGTCGCGCATAAACAGGCTCCGGTCACACATCGCGGCCAGCTCCGGATCGTGCGTCACGATGATGATCGTCTGGCCGAACTTATCCCGCAAGCGGAAAAACAACTGATGCAGGTCCGCCTTGGTCACCGAGTCCAGGTTGCCCGACGGCTCGTCGGCAAAGAGGATCGCCGGCCGGTTGACGAGCGCCCGCGCGATCGCAACCCGCTGCTGCTCTCCGCCCGAGAGCTCGGACGGCTTGTGCGTCAGACGATCCTTCAGGCCCAATTCTTCCAACAGCGCGGCGGCCGCTTCCCGGGCCTCCTTATCCGGACGTCCCGCAATATACGCCGGGATCATCACGTTCTCCAGGGAGGTGAATTCCGGCAGCAGGTGGTGGAACTGGAAGACAAAACCCACCTTGCGGTTGCGGAAGGCCGACAATTCCTTGCTGCCCAAATGCAGGACATCCGTCCCGTCGATCTCCAGCGAGCCCGCATCCGGGGTCGAGAGCGTACCCAGGATCTGGAGCAGCGTGGACTTGCCGGCGCCCGAGGCGCCCATGATGGAGACCACTTCCCCCTTCCCGGCGCTGAAGTCGATCCCCTTGAGCACCTTCAGACTGCCGAAGGACTTTTCGATGTTTTTCGCTTCGATGATCATAGCAGGCCAAAGTTAGAAAAAATTCTTTGAAAATTTGGCGGATTTGCGAAACGGCCGTACATTTATACCCCTTTCGCGGGAGTTGGCGCAGTTGGTAGCGCACCTGGTTTGGGACCAGGGGGTCGAGTGTTCGAGTCACTTACTCCCGACGCAGTGCGCCCGATGGGACGAGAGATGTCCCACCGGGCGCAATCCATTCAGTTGTTAAGCGAAAAGCTTCAACGTTTAGAGTTCGGCGTTCCGGGCACCTTCGGCCTGGCCGCTCCGGTTGCCCCGGATGACCGGGCCGCGCTGGCCCTGGAACTGGCCGCGGTTGCCGCCGGGACCGCCCTGTCCTTCACGCATGCCGGGACCACCCTGGCCGCGGCCGCCCTGCATGTTCTGGAACTGCATCTTGCGGAACTTCTCCTCGCTGGCATAGAGCTTGGCCACCTTTGCGGCCGGCAGCACCTTCAGGAACTCGGGCGCGTACTCCTCGTCAAGTTCGGCCGGCACTTTCGCCGCCTTGAGATAGGCCTTGAGCAGGGCGGCCACTTCCTTGTCGGACTTGCCGTCCTTGATCGCCGCATTCATCGCCTTGAAAGCCGTGCGGGTCTCCTTGAAAGCCGCATCCTTCTCCTCCTGGGCCTGGTTGTACACCGGCCAGAAAGCCTGCGCTTCCTCGGCAGAAAGGTCCAGCTCCGTGGTCAGGAACGCCACGCGGGCCGCCTTCACTTTCTCCAGCCAGCCGGCGCCGCGGTCCTCACGGCCTTGCTTCTGCTGGTCCTGGGCAAACACATTCGCGGAAAAGGCAAACGCCGTCACAGCCGCGAGCAACATCATCATTCGTTTCATTTTTCTTAATTGTTTAGGGTCAATAATTCTGGTACTGCATCAAATAGTCGATCATCTCCTCTTCGGCCGGGTCGGCCGCCGCCGGGGCCTCTTCCTCTGAATAATAAAGATATGGCTCCGTGTACGGGATCAGATCGGCGTAGGCATATTGCTCATAGGAAGGGACTTCCGACACACCGGGCATGGCATCTCCCCTATCCCCGCCGCGGAAGGCAAATACGCCCAGGGCGAGTGCAGCGGCCACTCCGACAGCCCAACTCATCGCCGAACGGATCCGACTCCGGCTGCTGCCGGACTGCTCCGGGTGCTGCTGCTTCAAGGAGACACTCCTGCAGGTGACTTCCGCCTGCTGCGATGGGATCGCGCGCAGCCGCTCCTGCAACTGGGCGAAATACCCCTCCGGGACGGAATAAGGACTCCGACGGAGATCCTCACGATCCAGTATGTCTTGTTTCTTATCCATAAGTACTTTTTTAGACAGGGCCGGTCCGGAAAGGTTTAAAATCCGCCCGTCATGTTTTTCAATAAATAATCCTTAACCTTCTCGTAAGCAAAATGATACGACGCCTTCAGCGCGCCCGTGCTCGTCCCCAGGACCTGCGCCATCTGCTCATAGGGCATCTCCTCGAAATACCGCATCTGGAAGACGGCGCGCTGCTTGGGGGGCAGTTGGGCCATGGCCCGGGCGAGCAGGCGCTGCGCTTCATCCCCGTTGAACCAGGGGTCCCGGTCGGCGATCCGTTCGGCCGGGACGCCAGCGGCATCCCCGTCCTGCGTCTCTGCGGCCCCGGTCCCGCCGCCGGCGCCCCGGGACTCCAGCCCCAACGCCTGCCGCAGGTTCCGTTTCCGCAGGAAATTGAGCGACTCGTTGGTCGCGATCCGGAACAGCCAGGTAAACAGGCGGGCGTCTCCCCGGAAGCCGTCCAGGCCGGTCCATACCTTGACGAAGATATCCTGGAGCAGGTCGTCCGTATCCTCATGGCTTCCCACGAGCCCACGCACGTGCCAGTAGAGCCGTTCGCTGTACGACCCTACCAATTCGCCGAAGGCCCGCTCCCGCTCACCTGCGCGATACAGTCCCAGTATCTCTTCGTCAGACATCATTTCCGTCAGGGATGCGCCGTATGGTTAGACACACGCCCCGCCCCAAAGTTTAGCCGTTTTGGCTAAACCATTCATTTTCAATTCAGAACAAAAAGTCCTCTCCCGGATTGGCGGAGAGGACTTTTTTCAAATCATTGATTTACAGACGCTTGCAAATTACAGCCTTATTTCCGGCCGACCGCCTTGCGCACGGCTTCGGCGATATGCGCCGCATCCAGACCGTACGCGGCCAGCAGCTCCTTCGGTGTGCCGGACTGCCCCCAACGGTCGCGGCCGTTGATGAATTCCATCGGGACGGGGCAGGAAGCGGCCAGCACGCCGGCTACCAGTTCGCCGATGCCGCCGGCGCTGTTGTGCTCCTCCGCCACCACGACGCAACGGGTCTTGGCGGCTGAGGCCGTGAGCGTCGCCTCGTCCAGCGGCTTGATCGTCGCGAGATTGATCACCTCCGCGCTGATCCCTTCGGCCTCCAGGGCCTCGGCCGCCTGCAGGGACTCCCAGACCATGTGGCCCGAAGCGACGACCGTCACGTCCGTGCCCTCATTCATCACATAGGCCTTGCCGATCTCGAAGGGCTCGTCCGCACCCGTGAAGTTGGGCCAGGAAGGACGGCCGAAACGCAGGTACACGGGGCCCTCATATTTCGCCGCCGCGATGGTGGCGTTCTTGGTCTGGTTGTAGTCGCAAGGGTTGATCACCACCATGCCGGGGATCGCCCGCATCAGGGCGACGTCCTCCATCGTCTGGTGCGTCGCACCGTCTTCACCGAGGGTCACGCCCGCGTGGGAAGAAGCCAGCTTGACGTTGGTGTGGCCGTATCCCACCTCCTGGCGGATCTGGTCATAGACGCGCCCGGAGACAAACTCCGCAAAGCTGCCGCAGAACGGGATCTTGCCCGTCAGGGCCAGTCCGGCCGCCACGCCGACCATGTTGGCCTCGGCGATGCCGCACTGGATGAAACGCTCCGGGAACTCCTTGGCGAAGGCGTCCATCTTGAGCGAACCCTTGAGGTCCGCCGTCAGCGCCAGCACCCGGCTGTCCTGCTTGCCGGCTTCGAGGAGACCCGCGCCGAAACCGCTGCGGGTGTCGATTTTGCCTGTATCGATATATTTCTTCATAATGCGCAAGATTTAATAGTCCCCCAAAGTCTCTTTCAGTTGTGCGAGCGCAGCCTCGACCTCTTCCGGCTTCGGCGCCTTGCCGTGCCACTTGTGCGTACCGGCCATAAAGTCGATCCCGTGGCCCATCTCCGTCTTGAAGAGGATCATCGTCGGGCGCTCCGTGGCGATGTTGGTCTTTGCCTGGTCGAAAGCGCTCAGGATCGAGGTGAAATCATGCCCGTCCGCGATGATCACGTTCCAGCCGAAGGCGGTCCACTTGGCGTCCAGCGCCTCGATGGCGGTGATCGTCGTGGTCGGGCCGTCGATCTGCTGCCCGTTCCAGTCCGTCATCGCGACGAGGTTGCCGAGCTTGTGGTGGACCGCAAACATCGCGGCCTCCCAGATCTGGCCCTCCTCGCTCTCACCGTCGCCGCAGAGCACATACGCGCGCTCGGAAGTGCCGTCCAGCTTCTTGCCCAGCGCGATGCCCGCCGCGGCGGAAAGGCCCTGGCCCAGCGAGCCCGAAGGCTGGAAGATACCGGGCAGGCCGGCCTCCGTCGAGGGATGGCCCTGCATCCGGCTGCCGAACTTGCGCAGCGTGCCGAGCTCCTCCTTCGGGAAGTAACCCGCCCTTGCGAGAACCGAATAATACACGGGGGCGAGATGGCCCGCGGAAAGAATGAACGCATCCTGACCCTTGGCGCTGCGCGTCCAGGTCCTGGGGTCCTGTTTCATCACCTCGAAGAAGAGGGCAGTCATGATGTCAGCGCTGCCGACGGAGCCGCCCGGATGACCGGAACCGGCCGCACCGACCATCCTGACGATATCCCTGCGCACCTGCGAAGCGATTTCAGTCAATTTTTCGATGTTTGCCATATTTAAATGTAAGTTGTGTTTGAATGTAATCGGATGCGGCGCGACGCTTTTCGCGCCGCATCATACAAAGCTACGAAAAAAAACGATTATATTTGCAGATGACAAGGTAAAACTATATGAAACACATCCGCAATTTCTGCATCATCGCGCACATCGACCACGGCAAGAGCACCTTGGCGGACCGCCTGCTCGAGCTGACCAGCACCTTGAGCGACCGTGATATGGAAAACCAGGTCCTTGACGACATGGACCTCGAACGCGAAAAAGGCATCACGATCAAGAGCCACGCGATCCAGATGGAATACCTCTACCACGGGGAGCGGTATCTGCTCAACCTGATCGACACTCCCGGGCACGTGGACTTTTCCTACGAAGTCTCCCGCTCCATCGCTTCCTGCGAAGGAGCCCTGCTCGTCGTGGACGCCACCCAGGGCATCCAGGCCCAGACGATCTCCAACCTTTACCTTGCCATCGACCACAACCTGGAGATCATCCCGATTTTGAATAAGATCGACATGGAGGCCGCCCAAGTCGATGTCGTCACCGACCAGATCTGCGACCTCATCGGCTGCGATCCCGAAGACGTCCATAAAGTTTCCGCCCGTACGGGCGAAGGGGTTCCACCCATCCTGGACGCTATTGTAGAAAAGATTCCGGCCCCGAGCGGAGACCCGACCGCGCCCCTGCAGGCACTGATCTTCGACTCGGTATTCAACCCCTTCCGCGGGGTGATCGCCTACTTCAAGATCTTCAACGGCACTTTGAAAAAAGGCGACAAAGTCAAGTTCTTCAACACCGGCATGGACTACGAGGCCGACGAGATCGGCGTGCTCAAGCTGCGGCTCCAGCCGCGCGACGAAATCGGCTGCGGCGACGTGGGCTACATCATCTCCGGGATCAAGAGCGCGACCGAAGTCAAGGTCGGCGACACCATCACCCACACCGACCCGGCCTGCCTCCAGGCGATCGCGGGCTTCGAGGAAGTCAAGCCCATGGTCTTCGCGGGCATGTATCCCGTCGATGCCTCCAAGTTCGAAGAGCTGCGCGCCGTGCTGGAGAAGTTCCAGCTCAACGACGCCTCCTTTGTCTATGAGCCCGAGTCCTCGCTGGCCCTCGGGTCGGGCTTCCGCTGCGGCTTCCTCGGGCTGCTGCACCTCGAGATCGTGCAGGAACGCCTGTTCCGGGAATTCAACATGGACGTGATCACGACCGTACCAAATGTGTCGTACAAAGTCTACACGACCCAGGGCGAAGTCATGGATGTACACAACCCTTCGGGCATGCCCGCCCCGACCCTGATTGATCATATCGAAGAGCCCTATATCCGCGCCCAGATCATCTCCAAGGCCGATTATTTCGGCGCGATCATGAAGCTGTGCCTCGACCGGCGCGGCACCCTGGTGGGCCAGCACTTCATCACGGCCGACCGCGTGGAGCTCAACTATGACATGCCCCTCTCCGAGATTGTCTTTGGCTTTTATGACAATTTGAAGACCGTCTCCCGCGGCTACGCCTCCTTCGACTACCACATCACCGGCTACCGGCCCGCCCGGCTGGTCCGGCTGGACATCCTGCTGAACGGCGAACCCGCCGACGCCCTCTCGTCCCTGATCCACGAAGACAACGCCTACGACTTCGGCCGCAAGATGTGCGTCAAACTCAAGGACCTGATCCCCCGGCAGCAGTTCGACATCCCCATCCAGGCCGCGATCGGCGCCAAGATCATCGCCCGCGAGACCGTCAAGCAAGTCCGCAAGGACGTCACCGCCAAGTGCTACGGCGGCGATATCACCCGCAAACGGAAGCTCCTGGAGAAACAGAAGGAAGGCAAAAAACGCATGCGCCAGATCGGCACCGTCCAGGTCCCCCAGTCCGCCTTCATGGCCGTCCTCAAGCTCGACTGACATCCTTTCCCTACCCCCGACTCTGAGATGAACCTGGCCGGTCCGTTAGGGCCGGAGGGAACTCAGGAAGGCATCGAGGGCGGAGAAGAAGGTGGCGCGGTAGGGCTCGAGTTTGTCGCGGCCGGCGGTCTCCAGGGTGTTGAATCCCCAGCCGTGGCCGCCGGAGGGGAAGATGTGGAGTTCGGCGGGAACGCCGGCGGTACGGAGACGGTCAAAATATGACACACTGTTGGCGTAGGGGACGCCGCGGTCGTCGGCGCTGTGGAACAGGAGGGCCGGCGGGGTGTCAGCCGTGATATTGTGTACAGGAGAATAGTGCTCCAGCACCATGCGGGCCGCCCGTACGTCTTCGACCGTATAGCCCGTCGGAACGGCGGCAGCGAAATCGGCATCCGGGCCAGCGCCGAAGCCACTCCCAACCTCTCCCCCCAGCGCCGCCGCAGCCGTGATCAGGTCGGCCGGAAGGCCGGTCAGCTTGCGGAAAGAGCCGCGGTGGATCAGGCCGGTGTCACACGAGACGACCGGGTAGAACAGTATCGTGAAGTCCGGCCGCGTCACTTCGTCTGTGTACAGGGTCGAGGCGCAAGCTGCGAGATGTCCCCCGGCCGACATGCCCATCACGCCGATCTGGGTGATACCCCATTCGCCGGCATGGTGCCTGCAGTACCGGAAAGCGTTCTGCACGTCCGTCAGCGGGGCGGACGCATGCCCCACGGGCATCCGGTAGCAGACGATCCCGACCGCGTAGCCGCGTTCCGTCAGGCACTGCGCCGCATAGGTTCCTTCGCTGCGGAACATCAGTTCATTGTACCCGCCGCCCGGGCAGACCAGGATCAGCTGACCGTTGCACCCCTGCGGCAAGTAGAGCACCACCCGGGCGCTGTCCGAGACCGCATTGAGGCTCCCGTCCCGCTGCCAGTAGAATTCGGTCGTGTCTGGCCGCGTGATCTCGCCCGGCCCACGCGAAATTTCCAAGCCGTTCTCGACGATCCCGCCGCCGGCCGCCTGTCCTTCCGGATACAGCCGGACCACCCGCGCCGGCGGGAGCATACCGACCTGCAGCGAGAGAAGCACTGCGCATATAGCCCGTAACATCATAGTGACAAAGATAACAAAAATGCTTATCTTTGCACGGCAAAAAACGGCAGCGTAGCGATGTGGCCCTTCACCAAACATTATTCCATCCTCGACAGCGGCGTCCTCGGCGGCGCCACCGACTGGCACTGCCACATCCTTCCCGGCGTCGATGACGGCATCCGCACGATGGAGTCCTCCCTCGAAGTCCTCGCCTTCTACGAGCAGACCGGTATCCGGGAGGTCTGGCTGACGCCCCATATCATGGAAGACGTCCCCAACGAGACCGCCGCCCTGCGGCAGCGCTACGCCGAGCTCCGGGCCGCCTACGAAGCCGCCCGCGACCCGCAGGCCGGGTCCCCCATCCACCTCCACCTGGCGGCGGAGAACATGATCGACACCCTCTTCGACCACCGTTTCGAAGCGGGAGACCTGCTCACCATCGGAGGCCCCGAAGACATCCCCGGCCCCGACGGGGAAATCCTTCTCGTCGAGACTTCCTATTTCAGCCCTCCGATGGCCTTCGAGGACACCCTGGACGAGATCCGGCAGAAAGGGTTCCATCCCCTGCTGGCCCACCCGGAACGCTATGTTTACATGGGCCGTCGGGACTACGCCCGCCTCAAGGATTCCGGCGTCCGTTTCCAGCTCAACCTGATGTCGCTTGTCGGCATGTACGGCAAAACCGCCGCCGACAAGGCTTCCGACCTGCTGCTGGACGGCCTGTACGACTGTTTCGGCTCCGACCTGCACCGCCTCTCCCCCTGGCAGCGGGCCATCTCCGACCCCGTCCTGACAAAAAAAGAGACCGCCGCCCTGCAGGCGTTGCGTGAGCGCATGGACGGAGAACGTTAGCATTTTGGGGGAAATCTGCTTCTGACCCTCTTGCCAAACCCATTTTTTAGTTATCTTTGCATTACGGGACTATTATTTTTTGCACGCGCGTAGTCTCGTAGGGTCCACGTCCCGGTTCCTGGTAAGGAAGCCGGCCGTTTTTCGCCGCCATAGGCAGATGGACCCTGGGCGTCGGGCGCAAACACTTGCGAGGCTCCGACACTCCAAGTGTGCCCTTTTGACAACACAGAGAAAATGGCCGAACGATCTTCCCGACACGCCGGGCCCCGCTGGTATGCGATGCGCGTCTTCAACAACCGCATCCTGCGTATCAAGGAGGAACTCGAAGCCAGCGGCATCCGGACCTATATGGCCGTCAAGACCCTCCACGAAAGCGTCAACGGCCGCCTCGTCACCCGGCAGATCCAGCTGGCACCGTCGCTGCTGTTTGTCCGCTGCACGCGCGAAGAGCTCCTCCGCTTCAAGCAGGACCACTTCTCCGACCTGATGCTCTACCGCCAGGCGGACCGCATGGAACCCGCCCCGATCGACGACCGGGAGATGGAGATCTTCATCCTGGTCACCTCCGCCGGAGAGGGCGCCGCCCTCGAATACGTCGGGGACCGCTTCGACTTCAAGACCGGCGAACGGGTCCGCGTCACCGAAGGACCCTTCAAAGGCGCGGAAGGCATCATCAAGCGCATCAAAAAGGACCGCAAACTGCTGGTCGCCATCCAGGGCGTCGTCGTCGTCGCGGTCTCCCACATACCCGGAGCGTTCCTGGAAAGGATCCCGGACCCGGGCCCAACTACTTCGAAAAAATGACCTAACTGCCTGACTGTAACATGCTTCGTTCTCTCGTCCAACGTCTCAACAAAAGCTACCTCAGCCGGACCCTCATCGTCACGATGGACCTGATCCTGTCCGTCCTGGCCTCCATCCTGGTCCTCTTCGCTGCGGACATCATCTTCGGCCACTACCAGATATCCCCGGTAGGTGAGCCCCGGCAGAAGTTTGCCTACGTCCTGCTGGCCGCAGTTGCCTCGGCGATCGCGTTCCTTGTGTTCCGGCCCTACCGTATCATCATCCGGCGGCTGTCCGCCAAGGATCTGACCGTCTTTGCCTCGGCCTCCCTCCTCAAGGGAGTGCTCCTGTTTGGCGTGATCCTGGCCGCTCAGCAGTATTCTGGCACGGCCCTGCTGCTGACCAGCTTCGACGTGTTTGTCACCGCCGCCGCCCTGGTCTTTGTCCGCATCCTGATGATCCGCGTCTGGGAACACTTCAACAGCCGCATCCAGGAAAAATACGAGCACAAGCGCGTCATCGTCTACGGCACTTCCGACAAGAGCGTCGCCACGATCATGCGCCTGCAGAACTCGCCGCATTACAAGGTCATCGGCTTCCTGGACAGCCAGGCCGAAGGGCGCAAGATCGAGGGCCTGCCGGTCTTCTGCCCCAAGGACGAAGGGGCCGTCGAAAAGACCCTGATCGACAACCGGATCGACGCGATCCTGTTCCCGACGGAGAAAGAGGCCCAGGACGAAGAAGACCGCCTGATCCATTTCTGCAGCCTCAAGGGCATCAAGTGCCTGATCATCCCGATGGTGGATGAGGTGGTCGAAGGGGAAGCGATCCTGCGCCCGCGGGAGATCAAGGTCGAGGACCTGCTCGGACGGGACGAGATCCATGTTTCGCTGGATGCGATCAGCAGCCACCTGCAGGGCAAGACGGTCCTGGTCACGGGGGCGGCGGGGTCGATCGGCTCGGAGCTGTGTCGGCAGATCGCCGGTTTCGGCGTGGGCAAGCTGATCCTTTTCGACAATGCCGAGACGCCGATGCACAATCTGCGGCTCGAGCTGGAGGAACGTTTCCCGCAGCTGCGGTTCGTGCCGATCATCGGCGACGTGCGGCATCCGGAGCGGCTGGATTTCGCGTTCCGGACGCACCGGCCGCAGATCGTATTCCATGCGGCGGCGTACAAGCATGTGCCGCTGATGGAGGAGAATCCGTGCGAGGCGGTGCTGGTCAATGTATATGGGACGCAGAATGTGGCGAGCAAGTGTCTGGAGTATGGGGCGGAGAGCATGGTGATGATTTCGACCGACAAGGCGGTGAATCCGACGAACATCATGGGGTGCACGAAGCGGCTCGCCGAGATCTACGTGCAGTCGCTCGGCCTCGCGACAGCGGCTGCAGAGGCTGCGGGCGACGGGAAGCAGGATAGCATCCCTTCGGGGAATGCTTCCCTGCACCCGCAGCCTCTGCAGCCGGCGACGCGGTTCGTGACGACGCGCTTCGGCAATGTGCTCGGCAGCAACGGGTCGGTCATCCCGCGCTTCAAGGAGCAGATCGCCAAGGGCGGGCCCGTCACCGTCACGCATCCGGAGATCAACCGCTTCTTCATGACCATTCCCGAGGCGTGCCGCCTCGTGATGGAAGCCGCCACCATGGGCGAAGGCAACCAGATCTTCGTCTTCGACATGGGCACGCCCGTCAAGATCGACGACCTGGCGCGCCGCATGATCCGCCTCGCCGGGTTCGAGCCCGACCAGGACATCCGGATCGAATACACCGGCCTGCGGCCCGGGGAGAAACTCTACGAGGAGGTCCTTGCCAACGAGGAGAACACCCTCCCCTCCTTCCACCCCCGCATCCGCGTCGCCAAGGTGCGTTCCTATGCGTTCGCCGACGTCGAGGACATGCTGCACCGCATGATCCAGCTGGCGCGCGACGTCGATATCCCCGCGATGGTCGAACTGATGAAAGAGACCGTGCCCGAATACAACTGCACCACCGATTTCGGGCGCCGCTCCTAAAGTGAATACAAACAAAAACACAATCATAACGATGAAACATCTATTCAGCCCGCTCCGGGCTTCTGTCCTTGCGCTCGCGCTCGCGGCGCTCTTCTCCTGCGCCACTCCGGCCGACATCGCCTACTTCCAGGACGCCCCCAACGACACGACCCTGGTCGCCACCAAGGTGCAGCCCATCCGGCTCAAGCCGATGGACCAGATCTCGGTGATCGTCAACAGCCGCGATCCGCAGGTCACCGCCATGTTCAACCTCCCCTACTACACCACCCGCATCGGGGAAAGCCAGACGCTCACCTCGACGGCCGGGACCGGCTCGTCCCTGACGGCGTCCAACAGCATCTCCGGCTACACGGTGGACAACGACGGCTACATCGACTTCCCGGTCCTCGGGAAAATCCGGGTCGCGGACCGCACCCGGGAGCAGACGGCCGAGCACATCAAGGGGCTGCTCATCGAGAGCAAGCAGATCAAGGACCCGGTCGTCACGGTGGAGTTCATGAACCTGGGCTTCTCGGTGCTGGGTGAAGTCAACCGCCCCGGCCGCTTCAAGATCGACCGCGACCGCTTCACGGTGCTGGACGCCATCGGCCTCGCCGGTGACCTGACGATCAACGGCGAGCGGGAAAACGTCACCCTGATCCGCCACGACGGCAAGAAGGACCATATCTACAAACTCGACCTGCTGAAGACCCGGCAGCTGTATGATTCGCCGGCCTTCTATGTCCAGCAGGGCGACATCATCTATGTCACGCCCAACGACAAGCGCCGCCGCGAGTCCACCATCAACGGCAACAACGTCCGGTCCACCTCCTTCTGGGTGTCGATCGCTTCGCTGGCCACCTCTATCGCAGTACTCATCTTCAAGTAGCCGAAAAAAGAATGGACAACAACTACAAAACCGACGTCAACCCCCAGCAGGAAGACAGCAACCTCTCCCTCAAAGACATCTGGGCCCTTTGCATCAACCAATGGAAATGGTTCGCCATATCGCTGGCCGTCTGCCTCTTTGCCGCGACCCTCTACATCCTCAAGACCACGCCCGTCTATACCCGCAGCGCTTCGGTCCTGATCAAGGAAGACCGCCGTTCCGGCACGGTGTCGTCCGACATCTCCGCGGCCTTCTCCGACCTCGGATTCGGGCAGACCCGCGTCAACGTCAACAACGAGATCGTCAACTTCCTTTCGCCAGACTTGATGCTGCAGGTCGTCCAGAACCTCGACCTGGACGTGGACTACCGCAAGAACGGATTTTTCCACGACCACACCCTCTACGGCAACTCGCTGCCGATCCGGGTCCGGTTCCTGGGCATCGGGCGCAACCAGGGCGCCAGCCTGGTCGTCAGCCCCGCCGATTCGGGCAGCGTCAAGCTCTCCGACTTCACGTTCCGTGGAGAAAAGGTCAAGGGCAAGAGCCTCAACGTCGCGTACGGTGACACCGTGGAGACGGCCGCCGGCCCGATCGTAGTCGAACAGGCGGGGCTGGATGCGCCCGAACTGCGCTTCCCCATCCAGGTCTATCGCTCCGGCTTCCAGGGCGCCGCGCGCCGCTACCGTTCGAGGCTCTCCGCCACGCTCAGCGACAAGAACACGACCGTGATCAACCTCGGCTTCAAGGACGTCAACACCCAGCGGGCCGAGGATGTGCTGAGGATGGTGATCAACGTCTATAACGAGAACTGGATCAAGGACAAGAACCAGATCACGACCTCGACCAACGAGTTTATCGCCGACCGCCTCCGCATCATCGAGCAGGAGCTCGGCAGCGTCGACAAGACGATCACCTCCTACCGCTCCGAGCACCGGCTGCCCGACTACACCTCCGCCGCCCGGATGGACATGGAGCTGTCGGCCGAAGCCGGCAAGCACCTGATGGAGCTCAACAACCAGCTCTCGATCGCGCGCTTCCTCCAGTCCGACATCACCGGCTCCTCGCGCGACGCCCTGCTGCCCGGCAACGTGGGCCTGAACGACGCCAGCACCCAGTCCCAGATCAACCAGTTCAACACGACAATGCTCCAGCGCAACCGCCTGGTGGAGAATTCCTCGGAAGAGAACCTGCTGGTCAAGGACCTCGACCAGCAGCTCGCCGCCCTGCGCTCGACGATCCTCAATTCGCTGGACAACTACATCAAGTCCATCAACATCCAGATCCGCTCCTCCCAGCAGGCCCAGCGCTCCAGCCAGGCGCGCGTCAGCGACATTCCCCTCCAGGCCGGGCGCCTGCTGAGCGACGAACGCCAGCAGAAGGTCAAGGAGTCGCTCTACCTGTACCTGCTCCAGAAGCGCGAGGAGAACGAACTCTCGCAGGCCTTCACCGCCTACAACACCCGCGTCGTGGCGACCCCCGGCGGATCCAACCGCCCCGTCACCCCCAACAAGAAGATGATCTACCTGGTCGCGCTGCTCCTGGGCCTGGCCGTCCCCTTCGCCTGGTTCTACCTCAAGGAGGTGCTCAACACGGCCGTGCGCGGACGCAAGGACCTGGAGAACCTCTCCGCCCCGTTCCTGGGCGAACTGCCGTCGACCTACCAGCGCAAGAACATGTTTGACCGCATCAAGATCACCGACAATCCCGAGGACCGCAAGATCGTCGTCAAGCCGCACAGCCGCGACGTCATCAACGAGGCGTTCCGCGTCGTGCGCACCAACCTCGAGTTCATGCGCGGCAAGGACACCGCGAGCAAGGTCCTGATGGTCACCTCGTTCAACATCGGATCCGGCAAGACCTTCGTCTCTTCGAACCTGGCCACGGCGCTCGCGATCAAGAAGAAGAAAGTCCTCATCCTGGACCTCGACCTGCGCAAGCGCTCGCTCAGCGCCCTGGCCGGCCAGCCCAAGCGGGGCATCGCCGACTACCTCAACGGCCACACCGACGACTGGGCTTCGCTCGTGGTCCACGGGATCGACGGCAGTCCCCTCGACGTGCTGCCCGTCGGCACGATGCCTCCGAACCCGGCCGAGCTGCTGGCCGAGCCGCGCCTGGGGGCCCTGATCGGGCAGCTGCGCGCCGAATACGAATACGTCTTCCTCGACTGCCCGCCGATCGAGATCGTCACCGACGCCGACCTGATCGCCCCGCTCGCCGACATCACCCTCTTCGTCGTGCGCGCCGGCCTGCTCGAACGCTCCATGCTCCCGCAGATCGACAAATACTACACCTCCAAGAAATACAACAACATGGCCCTGCTGCTCAACGGCACCGAGTCCGCCGGCCGCTACGGCTACAAGTACGGCTACAAGTACGGCTACGCCTACGGCAAGTACGGGTCCTCTTATGGCAGCTATGGTTCCGACGGGTCCTCTGGCAAAGGAGGAGATTAGGCGTTTCCTATTCATGAGGACATACAAGCTCTGTTTGAGAACTTTGAAGGCATCGTTTGCATGATAGACGATACTGAGTGCTGGAGCGCACGTGATTTGTACCCATTGCTGGGTATCCCAGTGGCGTAACTTCAATAACGTGATAGACAAGGTCAAGGACTTCGCTGCCGAATTGTAACGCCTTGAAGATGCAGGCTGCCGACGGTAAGATGCGCTTAACCGATGTCGCTGACACCGCGCAGCTTTTTCGCCTCATCCAGAGCATTCCGTCGCCCAAGGCAGAGCCCTTCAAGCTGTGGATGGCCGAAGTGGCTGCGCAGCGCATCGACCAGATGCAAGACCCGGAGCTTAACTTCGAGCAGGCATACGCTGACTACCGTCGCCTGGGATACTCCGACAAGTGGATCAATCAGCGACAGCTCAATGCCCCGTCCTCCGCAATGTAAGTCAAGCCTGTCCCTCAACTCACTTAGAACTACAATCTTCAATATAGCCAAGCTATGACCTCCCATCACCAGATCCTGTTTTCAGAAAGGAACGGCTATGCCAAGCCGAGTGAAGTCCTGATTGTTGGGGACGTGCCACAGGATGTTGCCAATGCCATCAGCTCTGCCCTGACTCGCCTGATGCAAACGATGGACAACAGTATAATTGGCGGTTACACATCGCAAGCGGATGAACTGGGCCAGTATATATGGACCCACTTGATGGGGAAGAGTCTGATCGATTACAAGACAGCGTTCCACGATGGACGCGAAGCCATTGCCGGATGGATTCAATCCATGGATACCGAATGGTTCCGAAAGCTTGACTTGATAGAGTTTGTTCTCGCAAGAGTTGAGTCCGCCACGCTCCGGGAGCGGTTCATCAGCGAACTCACCGAGCGTTTTGAATCACTGGGGTTTGGCTACCGCATCCTGAACGGCTGCGTCGTTGATACGGTTTCCGAGCCCGAACTGAAAGCGATCGATGACGCCATCCTCAAGAGCAGAAAAGCCATTTCAAACCATTTGGCCAAAGCTCTCGAACTACATACAAAACGCCCCAAAGGTGATTATGTCAACAGCATCAAGGAATCCATTTCGGCCGTGGAAGCAATGGTGCGGCTGGATACAGGAGAACTCAATTTCAAAGATGCCGTCAAGGCATTGAAGAAAAAAAGCATCCAACTCCAGCCCAGGATGGAAGAAGCTTTGATAAAACTCTATGCCTATACAAACCAGCCAGATACCGGCATACGGCATCCGCTGATGGAAACAGATTCCAACTATGTTCCGACCTCTGCCGAGTCCTTATATATGCTTATTACTTGCAGCGCTTTAGTTAACTACGTCAAAACAAAGAAGACAGCGGCGAACAAATAATTTGTGACAAGATTGATTTCTCGGCGATGACGGGTTGGCTTTCAGAGTGTAAAAAGGCCGAGGCGCATAAAACTCTTTTTTCAACCGGACATGAGCTTTATGAAAAGAATACTGCTAGCCTTCGGCACCCGACCGGAGGCCATCAAGATGTGCCCGCTGGTGAAGGAGTTTTAGAGGCGCCAACATCCAGACCCGCATGGCGACACCCCAAGCTGGTGCAGATTACCGACTGCACACGCACTTCCCGCAGCGACGGACGGATCTAGAACCAATAACCTCTCATCGATGACTCTAATGAAATGGCTTTTTGCCATACTATGTGCAGCAATTGTTTTAGCAATAACCCATAAACTCTGTTTGCGGAAGGCTCTCTAACGGGAGCTTTCGCATCGATGCTATCTGAGCGCTCTGAAACTAAAAAAAATAACGTATTGTCCACCACAGCGATGAAAGAATGGAATGCAATGAATGCCGTGCGCGACTTTGCCGATACCACGGCATGTCTGCGGTCGTATCTCGAAGAGAACGACAAGACACCGCTGTGGGACAGCAGCATCTTCGTTTACGATGGGAGATCGGATAAGACGAATTTCAAATCCTGAATAGGCTAAAGATGAAGAAAGAAGCATCCCTCTTTTTGCAGCAGAAGCGGTTCAGGCGCCGTCTTAAAAGCAAGAAGAAGCAGACAGAGCAACGCAAGGCAAAACTGAAAGAGTTGCTTCGCGACAAGGTCATACGCCATCAAGGAAGGTTAATACATAATAGTAGCGAGGCATTAGCTTACTTTATGAATCGCCACTTCCTCCATCTGATAACAACAGAGAAATCGCCTTTCTATCAAGGCAAATTAGATAATGCAGGTATCCTAAAGCGAAACGTCATACGCATACCGGAGAGCTTCTCTATATTGTCCAATCCAGAGCCCTCTTACAAGGTACTCAAGCAGTTGGTTGAGGCTATAACATTCCAGAATTGTGATGAACTCTGTCTGGACTATCAGAAATGCACTAATTGCGACCTCGCAACGCAGGTATTTCTTGATTCTATCTTAAAGAGTTTTGATAAGTACATCCAGTTATGCAAGGCAGCTGGTATTACTCGTTTTATAAGAATTGGGAAGGTTGGCGGTGATAATATACATAACACCTCTTTACAGAAAATGATCAATTCAGTCGGTTCGCCCGTTGAACTGATAAATCGCAGTATGCAGTATAAAGATGTGGAACCATTCCGCTTACGACTAGTTGATTCAAGAGATGTTACAAGGATAAGATTTGCTGGACAGAAAGAGATAGATGCTACCGATCTGATAGAATACGTGGAGAAGTGTTTGTCAAGATTTAACAAAACGCTAACCCAAGATGCTCGTCAGGCATTGGGTATTGTTCTTGGTGAAACTCTTGCAAATGCTGAAGAACATTCCACTCTTCACAACCGATATCTGATAGGGTATATGGAAGAAACCAATGATAAGCAGTCGCATTATGGGTTACTCAATGTGGTGATAATGAACACTGGCAGTACTATTTATGAGCGCTTCAAGTATCCTGATGTGAACGAGAAAATCAATATGGAATGCGTGAATCAAATGCAGGCTCTTTCCGAGATGTTCATCAACAAAGGTTTTTTCGATTTTAATAAGTTTACAGAAGAAAACCTTTGGACGCTCTATTCTTTACAAGGAGGTGTCTCAATTGTTCCAAGAGAAGTTCGGAACAGAGGTAATGGAACCATTGGGCTTATCAAGAGTTTCTTCAGTTTGAAGGGATCAACAGAAGTCGACAATATCTCACGGATGACCATATTGTCAGGGAATACACGCATAGATTTTGATGGTACATATCAGATATCAGAGAGTTTTGGAACAGATGGACGTAAAATAGAGCGAATGACTTTCAATAAGTCGAACTCTTTGGAAGACAAACCGGATTCGAAATATGTATATAATACCAAGCATTATTTCCCGGGCACGCTTATTAGTGCCCAGTTATTAATCAATGATGATGACGTTCAAAAAATATGAATACAATTGATCTGAAAGACCATTGCACTCGGATTGGAGGCAAGGTTGCCAAGGTGTTTACCGGTCGAGACAGAGGTGAGACCGTTAGAAACGAGTCGAAGATAGACGAATTGTATCGTGAAGGGGGAGAAATCAAGGTAATCATCCCAATCGGAACATTCTCTATTACGCCTTCTTTTCTTGAAGAACTCTTTACAAATATCGTAAAAAAATATGGGATTGAGAAGTTTCGTGAAACTGTTCATATTGAGCCTAACGGTTACAATATAGAAGTCCCGTTGGAGGAAGCACTTGATAGGATTCTTCAAGATAAAAATGCTTTGCAGAAGTAGGGGAGGCCGGTTATGTCTAATTTAATGATTCTATTACAAGCGGTCACAGTCGCGGACACCACCCAAGTGGTGAGGACAGTTCAAGACGTATCTCCTGCTACATTTGGCAGTGTTGTTGATATTGCATATAAGTTGTCTATGGTAGCAATTGCTGCATTCAACATTCTATATGTTATTAAGTTAAACAAAGCGCAGAACCTGGACAAAGAAGAACAGCGAGAGTCAGAACGTAGAATGGATTTGCTGAAAACCATAGTACTTATACCTAACCTCAAGAAGATGTACAGGTTTTTGGATAAGCTTTGGACAGAATTGGAAAAGCTAAAACTTGAAAACGATGTGGACAAGAACGCAGATAAGGAGGAAGCAGTTAAAAAAGGTATTGAGCCTAAGATACAAGCCTTGTTCGCCTTGTTTCGATCAGACTTTATTATTGCTCTCAATGCTACTACTCCATCTCTAGGCAAGAAAGTGGAAGAGATTAGCGACACCATGCGAGACTCGCTTCTGTCAAATATGGCCGATGAGGGAGTTAATCTTTGGGTATTGAAATACTTCAACGACAAGATTAAGTCCGTCTATGAGAATGGTAAGATGGATATGGTCAATGCGTTGTTCAATTATAAAGGGGAGAGTTAAGAAATGGAAAAGTATCATTGCTGTCCACAACTTTTAGTGGACAGCAATGAATAAATTAAGAGAAATAGTGTTTTCAGTTTTTTATAACTAAATAATCATGAAGATATGAAACTGAAGGTTAACAACTTGGGTGCGATAAAAGAGGGAGAAATTGATCTTTCTCAGAAGTTTATTGTCTTTTGTGGACCAAATGGAACTGGGAAAACCTACCTTTCATACGTAATATATGGTCTACTAAAGAGAAGGTTGCATATTCAGGGCAGCGAAGTTTTTGCTGAAAAACTTATAAACGAGAAAGAGGCAGTTCTTGAAATTGACTTTGAGAAGTTATTTCAGTATAGAAACAATATGATAAGTACAGTGGAGTCAAGTTTGGATGAACTGTTTGGCATAGGCGATTCTGATATTAAGAAATTATTTGGAGACTTCCATTGTGAGTTCACTATTGGGAATGAAGATTTCAAGCACTATATAGTAGATACTGCGTTTGAAGATGGAAGTAAACTTCAAGGTGTTCAGGTGAAGATTAGTAAGGAATCTGGAAGTACCCAACTCCGAGTATCGATTTTGAATGACGCAATTCCCAATGATTCTATTCGCGGTCTGAAATTTCTCCTTGACTCCTACATTTATAATTATTTAGCGACCCATCCCATTGGGAATGTGGAAATTTTTCCTGTAGAAAGAAATTCCATCTATACATTCAGTAAGGAACTATCTGTGCGTAAACAAGAGGCTCTTGATAATGTGCTTCTTTTGATGGATAAGGAAAAGAAGGTTGACAGATTTGACTTATATTTCCGAAATAATTATAAGTATCCATTGCCGATAAGAATAGGACTAGAAACGGCAGACAATCTCGTAAACCTTAAGAAAAAAGAATGTCAATTCTTGCCATTTTCTTCTTTCGTTGAGGAGAAGTTATTACACGGAAGGGTGCAGGTATCTAATGAAGGTGAAATACAATTCAGGCCCTCCCAGTCACTGCGAACAACGCTACCCATTCAGATGACGGCTTCAGTTGTAAAGACGCTTTCTAGCCTTGATTTATATTTGAAACACATTGCCGCTATTAACGATCTGATTATCATAGACGAGCCGGAGATTAACCTGCATCCAGACAATCAGATTATGGTGGCTCGAATGCTGGTACGTTTAATGAATAGTGGTTTCAGGGTTTTATTAAGTACTCACAGCGATTATATTGTCCGTGAAATCAACAATATGGTTATGATGAGCCATAGAGGTTCAAAAGTGGTAAAAGGTCTTTTGGCTAGTGAAACCTATACTGAAAACGACTATATAAATCCTGAGGATTTGGGGGTTTATTATTTTAATTACTCTTCTTCTCGCAGTAAACAAGTGAAGGTGGAAAAGGTGAAGGTCGGTATGAGTGGCTTTTCTGTTAAATCCATAGACACCACCATAGAGAGTCAAAATAAAATAGCAGAAGAACTTTATTATGGAATAAAGTATGACGACAAGGAATAATTTGAATAAAGTGGAAAGTTTGATTTCTGATTCTTATCGAGAGAGAGAAGGTAAGTTAAAGGAACCTCAAGCAAAGATGTCTTTGGACATTGTAGATCATGGTAAGCAGTATCTCCTATACCAGTTTGACAAAATAGTTAAGCCTGCAAAAGGAGGAAAGGCTATCGACTTGCAGCCTTATTTCAAAGCAAACGAGGGCGTGAAATCAATGTGTGATTATTTCTTGTTTGTTGGGATAGTGGGAAACTATTCGTACTCTTGATAGAACTTAAGCATGGAACAGAAAAGGTGACCACTCAGTTAGATGCTGGAAGAAATTTTGCTCAATATATCGTTAATACGTTAAACAGAGTTGAGAATACCAACTTTATTCCAGAAATGCGAATGATAGCCATCAGAGATATTTACATAGCAAGAAAAGGAACCTCCATGAAACCAGTTGACTACAAGGATTCATTCTGTACTTTTGAAGGTTATTCCTTTCAATTGCCGGAATTTCTTAAATAGCAATCTGTGAGGACACTAAACTGTTTAATTCTCAAATACCTGATAATACTCACAGTATTGGCTTTCTGAAATAAAGAAGCATCGAAGAACTTCGATTCTTTTTGTGTTTTCTGTGTGACTTGAAACCTGAATCCTTAAACCAGTTCCTCCGAGCCCGACTATCAGTTGATCTTTGCAACGAGTAATATTGCTCCGGAACTGGATACGTCGGAATATACGTTTGGAGAGTATTACACGCTGAGCAATAAGAGCTTGGTAAGCACCCGATAAACCACGTCTATTAGGTCTGGCGTGCAGTGTCTACCTTTGCATCAAAAGACTATTAGCCATGATGACAAAGGAAGAGGTCGCCCAGGTGATTGCCACTGCGATGAGAATAAAGTCAGTTACAAACAGCGTCTTTCTGAGCTTGGGATCAGCCCGTGGAGCTTCTATGACGCCAAACGCAAATACGCACCCAAACAGGAAGGTGACAATGCTGGAGAGTTCTTGCAGCTAATACCCGGAGGAATGTTCCTGCCCAACCCCATCAAACCGTCAAGGTCTAAAAGCAGTAAGCAGAAGGGAACCGGAAAAGGCCTGGTATCTGTATGCATCGAACTCAGGACACCCACCGGAACGATGATGCGGATCATTGGCGACCTGACCGGAAATGAGTTAAAGGATATCATTATAGCGTCATCCACCCATGTTTAGTCTGGAACGCGGATTGCGCGACTGGCTCTACAGCGAGCCAACGGATATGCGGAAGAGCTTCCATACGCTCTCAGGTGTAGTACGGAACAAGATTGGTGGGGATCCGATGAACGGAGACGTGTACATCTCCGTGAACAAGCGCCGGAATCGGATCAAGCTTCTCCATTATGAAACAGGCGGGATGGTGATCTACGCCAAGATGCTGGACGGGGGAACCTTCGGAATGCCATTACCCGGATAAAAAAAACGTAGCAACAAGCAGTATCAGATGGGAAGATCTGCTCAAAATGGTGGAGGGAATCCTGGCAGATCCGGACAGCCTGCAGGCTCGTCTGGACGAACTGAAAAATATGTGGGAAAAGTAAGAAAAAGTGAAAGAGAATCGCGCGTAGACTTGCATGTAGCGCCGTTTTTTCGCACCTTTATATTGTTGAAAGTGAGCGACTCAGGAACAAGGTCGCCAGCTTGGAGGACCAGCTCTACTGGCTGCGCAAGAAGATGTTCGGAAAGATGAGCGAGAAAAACCTTCCTCTGGATCCTACAGTACTCAGCGAGCCCGGACTCTTTGACAAACCGCTCACAGACGAAGAACGGGCAGAACTGGATGTCGCCATTAGGAAAGAAGAAGAGGATACCGCAAAACTCATACAGGTAAAAGGCTTTGAACGTAAACCTCGTAAGGCCATTGATACTGCAAGCCTGGAAGTCCACGAGGAACATATATACCCCGAAGTAGAGAACCGTGAAGACTATACGGAACTTGAGCCGGAAGTGACTGACACGCTGGTCCTGGTTCCCGCACAAATCTACGTGCGCCGTATCGTCCGGCACAAACTGGTTCTGAAGTCAAACCTTTAGATAAAGGATCCAGACAGAAAGCCGTTTGAACTTGCCCCGCTGCCGGTGATGCCACTGCCAAAGTGCATGGCTTCGGAGAGTCTGCTGACGGATATCATCCTGCAGAAGTTCTTCTACCACATGCCGTTCTACCGGGTAATCCAGAAGTACAAGGAACTGGGAGTCAAGATAAGCGACTCCACGATGAACGACTGGTACGCGGCTGCTTGCGAAAAACTCAAACTGTCGTACGACATCCTGCTACGAAAAGTGTTGTCCAGTAACTACATACAAGTAGACAAAAGTACATTGCCTGTCATAGACAATGAGAAGCACCGTGCGGTGAAGGGTTACATGTGGTGTACGCGCGCTGTAATCGAGAAGTTGGTGGCGTTCTACTACGATATGGGCTCCCGCTCCTACGAAACGGCCCGCAAACTCCTTCGCGGTTATCGCGGTACCATCCAGACTGACGGTTATGATGCTTACGACCAGTTTGAAAACGATCCTCGTATCCAAGTGCTGGGCTGCTGGGCACACGCCAGGAGGAAATGGGTGGATGCGCTGGAAGAAGACAAGCATACAGCCAGTGAGGGCTTGGCCTACATCAACCGGTTCTATCATGTAGAGAGCGAGGGCAAGGAAGCCGGTCTCTCTTTTGACGAGTTGAGAGATAAACGTCAGAAAGAAGCCTACCCCTATATACTCCAGTTCGAAAAGTGGATGTATGAGACTGCGCGGAAGACAACGGAACAGAACCGCATTGGGAGAGCCATCAAGTATACGCTGCCTCTGATGCCAAGGTTAAGTCGCTACGTGAACGACGGACGCTTCTGCATT
>JAFUWZ010000016.1 GCA_017471045.1 Bacteroidales bacterium | reverse complement strand
GAAACATTCCCCGACAGGGTTCATTTCTGTTTCCGAAAATGCAGCGGCGCCCGGCGCGTATAAGGAGCGTTACAGCTCCTTGATGCGGATGTTGCGGTAATACACCTTGTCCTTGTGGTCCTGGAGCAGGATGTGGCCGGTCGGGAAGTTGCCGAAGCCCTCGCATTTGCGGAACTTGCTGTACTTCACCAGGGCATCGAACTCCTGGCTGTTGCGGTCGTATTCCACGACCTTCACGCCGTTGAGCCAATGCTCGACATGGTTGCCCTGCACCTTGATCAGCGCCGTATTCCAGTCATAGAGCCGGAAGTCCGCCCCGGCCTTGTCGGCCTGGATCAGGTCGTATAGCGAGCCGGCGGTCCGGTTGCCTGCGACACCGAGCTTCGCATCCGGATGCTTCGCGTCATCCAGCACCTGGAATTCGCAGCCGATGGAAGGATCCTTGAAGACACCGGGATTGATGAAATACTTGATGCCGCTGTTGGCCCCTTCCGTGAGTTTGAACTCGGCAGAGAACAGGAAGTCCCCATAGGCCTTGGCCGTCATCAGGTCGCCGCCACGCTCGCCGGGCACCGGATTGGCGACAAGGACACCGTCCTCGATCGCCCAGCCTTGCCCGGGCAGCTTGTCTTCCGCGACGCTGCGCCAGCCTTCGAGGCTCGTGCCGTCGAAGAGCATCGTCCAGCCCTCGGTCAGGTCCTTCTCGGAAAGCTTCGCCACGGGCTTCTCCACCGGCTCGGAAGCCGGGAACTCCTTAATCATCACGTTACGGAAGAATACCTCGTTGCCATGCTCCTGCAGGAGGATGTGGCCCTTGCGATGGTTGCCGAAATTCTCCCAGTTCTTATACTTGCTGTACTGGACCAGCGCGTTGAACAGCTGGTTGTTACGCTCATATTCAAGGACTTTGACGCCGTTGAGCCAATGCTCCACATGGTCGCCCTCGACCTTGACCCAGGCCGTGTTCCACTGGCCGGGGTTGTACCAGGCATCGCTCTTGTCGGCCTTGATCAGATCGTACAGAGAACCCAGGGTACGGTTGCCATTGACACCAAGATGGGCGTCCGGATGATTCTTGTCATCAAGCAGTTGGAACTCGCAGCCGATGGCGGAAGCCTCGACCACGTTGTAGAGGTCGGGACGCACGAAGTACTTGATGCCGCTGTTGGCACCCTTGGTCAGTTTGAAATCGACCGAGAGCCAGAAATTCTCATACTGGTCCACGGTGATGATGTCACCGCCATGGGTGGACTCGGCGCCGCCGTTCTCCCAGACGCACATCATCCCGTCACCGACGGTCCAGCCCTCGACCGGGAACTCGGGCCCGCGTGCGCTGCGCCAGCCATCGGAGGTCTTGCCGTCGAAGAGGAGCTTCCAGCCTTCGGCTTTCTGCTGCTCCGTCAGGGTGTTGGGGATCCAGTTGACCTGGTGGACGTCCGGATTGGCGGGCGTCAGATACTTGTCGAGATCCCCGGTCAAGATGCGGAGTTTGCGCCACCAGACCTTCTTGCCGAAGGTCGAGGAGTCCCGCGTCGCATGGACCTGGAGGCCGAAGAAGCCGTCATCGTAGATATCGACCAGGATATTCGCCGTCTCCACACCGTTGACAAAGGTCCGGAGCTGGTCGCCGACCGCCTCGATGCGGCCTTTGTTCCATTGTCCGGGATAATAGGCGTCGCGGCCGGCTTCGTTGAAAGTCGGACGGTAAATCCACTCGACGCCCTCGTGGTAGATGCCGCCGGTGAAACGGCGGTCGGTCTTGGGATCGAACTCGTACTGGTAACCCATCACACGGCCGCGCTGCTCGTTGAAGAAGCTGCGGAACTGCAGGCCGCTGTTGCCGGCGCCTTCCTCCATCTTGAACTCGAACTCCAGGATGAAATCGCCATAAGTCGCATCCGTGACCAGGAAGGAATTGGGACCGCCCGAGACGGTCGTCGTCCCGGTAATGCAGCCGTTCTCTACGGCGTAGGTGGCCTCACCGACGGCCTGGTGCCAGCCGGTGAGATCCTTGCCGTTGAAGAGGGAAGTCCATTTCGGGCCGCAGCCCGTCAGCGTCAGGACCAGCAGGGACGCCCCAAGCAATAGTTTCTTCATACGCTCAGACGGTATAATACTCTTCCCAGCCCTGACGCGGCGGGATGCCGGTCAGCAGGGAGTTCGCAAACGTATTGTCCGTGATCTCGCAGGTGGCGCGGTCGAAGTGGAAGGTGGTGTTGAGCCGCTGGGCGATGACGCCCAGGTTCATGACCTGGCACAGGGGGCCGGAAACTTCGAAGCGGGAATGGGCCGTCTCCGTGCCCTTGATCGCGTTGAAGAAGTTGATGTAGTGGTTGTAGTGGTAGTCCTCGGGGACATGCGGGAGCAGCCCCTTGGCATCCATCTCCTTGTGCAGGCCCTCAGGGATGACCTCCAGCGTAGCGGAGTGGGAACCGCCCTTGAAGATCAGGTCGTTGGTGTAGATCTCCTTGCCCGGATTGAGCTTGGTCGGGACATAGGCCTGTCCGTTGACCGTCGGGACGTCGGACGCCTGGCTCTTGCCGAAGCCGACGGGGAGTTCAGGCATGTTGCCCACACCGTCATACCAGGTCATGTCACAAGCCGGCTTGTTGCCGCGGCGCGGGAACTTGAACTGGATGGTGGAAGCCATCGGGAAGAAATAGTCGTTGTGGCCTTCGCACTTGAGCATGCCGACCTCGTAGGGCAGGCCGAGCTCGAGGAACTCGTGGCATGTGTCGAAGATGTGGGCACCCCAGTCACCGAGCGCACCCATGCCGAAATCGTACCAGCAGCGCCAGTTGCCTTCGTCGAACTTCTTGCTGTAGTCGTGGTACATCGTCTGCATCTGCCAGACATCCCAATCCATGTTTTCGGGCATCGGATCGGCATCGGGGAACTTCTTGATGTTGACGTCAAAGCCATGCCAGCGACGGGCGCCGTTCATGTGGGCCGTGATGTGGGTGACATCCTTGATGATGCCGGCCTCGACCCAAGCCTTGAACTGGAAGTAGTTGGGGCCGGAGTGGCCCTGGTTGCCCATCTGGGTGACCACGTGGGGATACTTCCGGGCCGCGTCGATCAGCAGCTGGTTCTCGTGGAAGGTACGGCTCAGAGGCTTCTCGGTATAGACGTGGATGCCTTCCTTGATCGCGCGCATCGTAATCGGGAAGTGGGAGAAATCCGGGGTGCCGACGATGACGGCGTCGATCTTGCCGGCCATCTCGTCAAACATCTTCCGGAAATCCTTATACTGGGGTACACCGGGGCACATCCCGATGATCTGCTGCGTGTGGGGGGCGCCCATGTTGACATCGCACAAGGCGACGACATTGACCATCCCCGTCTCAAGGACGTGGCGGGCGTCTTCATTGCCACGATAGCCGATGCCGATGGAGGCGACATTGATCTTTTCGCTGGCCCCGACGGCCTCCTTGCGATTTTTGGCGGACGCTTCAAGCGCACCCAAGGGGTTGACAGCCAAGGCCGCCGCAGAGGCGCCTGCCGTCTTGAGAAAGTCTCTTCTGGAAATCATATTGCTGGAGTTTTGTTGAATAAATTCTACACATTTCCGGGTTCTGTCACCCTATCCTAACAAATATATGGATTATTCACATAAAAAGCACTTTATTCTCCGTTATTTTTCCAAAAATCAGACTAAAGAGCCTTTCTGTCTCCCCGTCCCGGGACAGGAAAGGCACAGGATGGACAGGACGGCCCGGGCGCGGACCCCCGACTTGGCGGGGAACTTCATGGGACAAGCGTCTGGATACAGGGACAATGTTATGGAAAAAAACGTATCTTTGACCCGCTTAACCCATCTGTACCGTCTATGTACCCTATCCTCAAGAAAGAGATGCTGACCCCGACCATCTGCCGGATGGAGGTGGAGGCCCCCCGGCTGGCCCGGGCGGCCGCTCCGGGACAGTTCCTGATCGTCCTGCCGGACGAGAAAGGTGAGCGCATCCCGCTCACGATCAGCGCCTACGACCCCGCCCGGGGTTCCGTCACCATCGTTACCCAGAAGATCGGTGCTTCGACCGCCGACATCATCGCCAAGGAACCCGGAGAGCGTTTCCGGGACGTCGTCGGTCCGCTCGGACAGGCTTCCGAGTTTGTGGCCAAACCCCTGGAAGAGCTTCGCAAAGAGCGTTTCATCTTCATCGCGGGCGGCGTGGGCACCGCACCGGTCTATCCGCAGGCCCAGTGGCTCCATGAGCACGGCGTACCCGTGGAGGTCATCATCGGCGCCAAAACCCGGGATCTGCTGATCTACAAGGAGGAAATGACGGACGTCTGCGACGCGCTGCACATCTGCACCGACGACGGCAGCGAAGGCTTCCACGGAATGGTCACCGCCCTGCTGGAAAAGCTCGTCGCCGAAGGCCGGACCTACACCCAGGCCGTCGCCATCGGCCCGATGATCATGATGAAATTCACCACTCTCACGTGCAAGAAGCTCAGCCTCCCCTGCACCGTCAGCCTCAACACCCTGATGGTGGACGGGACGGGCATGTGCGGCGCCTGCCGCGTCAGCGTGGGCGGCAAGACGCGCTTCGCCTGCGTGGACGGACCGGAGTTCGACGGCTACGAAGTCGATTTCGACGAAGCGATGCGCCGCCAGAGACAGTATATGGCGGAGGAAAGAGAGACGATGGAGCGGCACGAATGTAAAATCGGGAGGAGCTGAGCCATGGCAGAAAGAATACCCCGCGTTCCCGTCCGGGAACAGGACCCGAAGGTCCGTGCACACAATTTCGAAGAAGTCTGCTACGGCTACAATACGTCCGAGGCGCAGCTGGAAGCGTCCCGCTGCCTGCATTGCAAGAACCCGCGCTGCGTAGGCGCCTGCCCCGTGGGCATCGACATCCCCGGCTTCGTAGCCAAGGTCGCCGCAGGCGAATTTGCCGCCGCGGCGGAAGTCATCGCCCGCGACAGTTCGCTGCCGGCCGTCTGCGGCCGCGTGTGTCCGCAGGAGACGCAGTGCGAAGGCAGCTGCGTGCTCGGCATCAAGAGTGAGCCCGTGGCCATCGGCAAGCTCGAGCGCTTCGTCGCCGACTGGGCGCACGCGCAGAAGGCTAATCATTCAGAAATGGTTCCGGAGAAATCCAAAGAAACAGTCCAAAAAGGTAAGCGCATAGCGGTAATCGGTTCCGGTCCCGCCGGCCTCGCCTGCGCATCCGACCTCGCCAAATGGGGCTACGACGTCACCATCTTCGAGGCCCTGCACAAGGCCGGCGGCGTGCTCGAATACGGCATCCCCGAGTTCCGCCTCCCCAAAGAGACGGTCCTCAAGCATGAGATCGAAGAAGTCACCCGGCTCGGCGTCAAGATCGAAACCGACGTCATCGTCGGCCGGACCGTCACCATCGATGCCCTGATGGGCCAGGAAGGCTTCAAGGCCGTCTTCGTCGGCACGGGCGCCGGCCTGCCCAAGTTTATGGGCATCCCGGGCGAAAACCTCTGCGGTGTCTTCTCGGCCAACGAGTTCCTGACCCGCAACAACCTGATGAAGGCCTTCCGCGAGGACTACTTGACCCCGATCCACGCCGGCAAGAAAGTGTGCGTCGTGGGCGGCGGCAACGTGGCGATGGATGCGGCCCGCACGGCCCTGCGCCTGGGCGCCGAAGTCCACATCGTCTACCGCCGGACCGAAAACGAGTTGCCTGCCCGCCGGGAGGAGGTCCACCACGCTAAGGAAGAAGGCATCGTCTTCGACCTGCTGACCAATCCTGTCCAGGTCCTGGGCGACGAAAAAGGCTGGGTGCGCGCGCTCAAGTGCATCCGGATGGAGTTGGGCGAGCCCGACGAGAGCGGCCGCCGCTCCCCCGTCCCGATCCCGGGCAGCGAGTTCGAGATCGAGACGGACACCGTCATCATGGCCCTCGGCACTTCTCCCAACCCGCTGATCGCCCAGACTACCGTGGGGCTGGAGACCGGCCGCCGGGGTGTCCTGGTGGCCGACGAGAACGGCGCGACCACGCGCCCGGGCATCTTCGCCGGCGGCGACGCCGTCAGCGGTGCCGCGACAGTCATCCTTGCGATGGGCGCCGGCCGCAAGGCAGCGAAGGCCATCGACGCCTATCTGAACGCACAATAAATCGCATGCTGAGGGGCAAAAGTGGCCCGTTTTGCCCCGCATTACTGTTGTTTTATGAAACGTTTGTTCTTTCTACTGATAATCACCCTGCTCCTGACCGCCTGCGCTACGGTTCGGACAGCCTCCAATGTGCCGGGAAGGACAATAGGGGTGAATGGACAGAAATCTGCCGCACACCCGGCCCAGGACGCGCCCCTGATCGGTATCAGCTGCGGGGGCAGCGGGACGATGACCACCCTCAAGACGACCTACAGCGATGCCGTGCGCCTTGCGGGCGGCGTCCCTGTGCTGATCCCCGTCCTGCGGGACAGTACGACCCTCTCCGAACTGCTCCGGCGGCTCGACGCCGTCATCCTGAGCGGCGGCGAGGATATCGATCCCCGATATTATGGCGAGGAAGCCCTGCCTGGACTGGGAGAGGTCAACGCCCCGCGCGACACTTTCGACGTCTTGCTGATCCGCGCGGCCCTGAGGCAGGAAAAACCCATCCTGGCCATCTGCCGGGGCGAACAGGTCCTCAACGTCGTGCTGGGCGGCACGCTCTGGCAGGACATCCCGTCCCAGATCCCGGCCTCCGGGCTCCGGCACCGGCAGACGGAGCCCGCCGCGGTCGCCACCCAGACCGTTACGATCGAGCCCGGCTCGCGTCTCGCCCACATCCTGGGCACGACGCAGATCGGCGTCAACTCCTTCCACCACCAGGCCGTCAAGGACCCGGCTCCGGGCCTGCTTATCACCGCCTGGGCCGAAGACGGGGTCGTGGAAGCGTACGAGAGCCTCCCGACCGCCCCGGACCCGTACGGGAAGCCTCTCGGCCGACGGATTCTCGCCGTGCAGTTCCACCCCGAAGCCTTCGCCCAGGCCGGCGACCCGGTCTTCCTGAAGATCTTTCAGGACCTCGTCGCCCGAGCCCGCCAGAGATAGAGGATACGGTGTGCGAAACGAGCGATTTCACACAACGGCACCACTCAAACCATTCCCGAGAAGCCGAGGAAAGCCATCGCCATCATGCTGACGGTGATCAAGGCGATGGGGAGGCCGCGGAAGGGCTTCGGGACCTCGTTGCCCGCCAGATGTTCGCGCAGGCCGGCGAAAAGGATCATCGCAATGCCGTAGCCGACCGAAGTGGCGAGGGCATAGACCATCGCCTGGCCGAGATTCAGCATGTGGGCGGTACCGCCGAAGGTGAACTCCTTGGTCACCACGGTGATAGCCACGCCCAGCACGGCGCAGTTGGTCGTGATCAGGGGCAGGAAGATACCCAGGGCCTGATAGAGTGAAGGGCTGATCTTCTTCAACACGATCTCGACGATCTGCACGAGAGAGGCGATCACCAGGATGAAGGCGATCGTCTGCAGGAACTCCAGCCCGAACGGCACCAGCAGGTACTGGTTGATCAGGTAGGTCACGAGCGTGGCGAGCGTGATGACGAAACAGACGGCACCCGACATGCCCGTCGCCGTACTGATCTTGTTGGAAACACCCAGGAAGGGGCAGATGCCGAGGAACTGCGCCAGGAGGATGTTATTGACGAATATCGCAGAAATGATAATGGCAAAATATTCCATAAGGCGCTACTTTTTGAGATACTTGTTGAACAAAACCATCAGGTAGCCCAGCACCAGGAAAGCGCCCGGCGCCATCACGAAAGCAAGGATCCCGTCACCCGGGATAAACTTCCAGCCGAACACGGACCCGCTGCCCAGGATCTCCCGGATGATGCCGATGACCGTCAGCGAGAGGGTGAATCCCAACCCGACGCCCAGGCCGTCCAGTGCGCTGTCAAGCACGCCGTTCTTGTTGGCGAACGCCTCGGCGCGGCCGAGGACGATACAGTTGACGACGATCAGGGGGATGAACAGGCCCAGCGTAGTATAGGCCCCGGGCGTATAAGCCTGCATCACAAGCTGCAGGACCGTCACGAAAGTCGCGATCACCACGATATAGACCGGGATGTGGACCTTGTCCGGGACGATGGGGGCCAGCAGGGAGATGGCGATGTTGGAAAGGACCAGCACGAAGAGCGTCGCCAGGCCCATCTCCAGGCCGTTGATGGCCGATGTGGTGGTCGCCAGCGTCGGACACATGCCCAGCACCAGCACGAAGGTCGGATTGTTCTTGACGAATCCGTCCAGGATCAATGACATTTTCTTACCCATAGTCTATTCCTCCCCTTTTTTCTCTTCCGGCACGGAGGCACCGCTCGCCGTATCCACGGCTTCGGCGCTGCCCGCCAGATATTTCGCTACCGCAACGGCGTTGCTCACCGCCAGCGCATAGGCGCGCGAGGTGATCGTGGAAGCCGTGATCGCATCCACGTCGCCGCCGTCCTTGGTGACCTTCAAGACCTTGTCCGCGCCGAATCCCTGAAACTGGGTCCGGAAGTGGGAACCGCTCTCCTGGCACTTGGCGCCGAGACCGGGCGTTTCGGTGCAGGAAAGCACCGAAGTATTGAAGACAGTGCCGTCCTTCAGCACGCCGACCATCAGGCTCAGCGGGCCGCCGAAACCGATGGCGGTGGACTTGACCGCGTAGGCAACGGCCTCACCGTCCTTGACCGCAGGATAATACTCGAAGGTCCCCCCGTCGGAAGAAACGCTCTCCAGCGCGCCGATCTCCACGCCCTCAGGCAGGACGGCGCCGATAGAAGCCTTCAGGATGTTTTCATTGGCCTTCCGGATGGGCTCGTAGGTCAGCGCATACATGCCGCCCAGGACCGCCGCGCAGACAAGGCAGACCAGCGTCAGGCAAAGGACCATGTTTCTCAAAGTGGATTGTGCAGCCATAGCTTATGCCCTCCCGTATTTTTTGCCGTGGAACCAGCGGTTGAGCAGGGGCACGGTCATGTTCATCAGAAGAATCGCGAAAGAAACGCCCTCGGGGTAGGACCCGAAATAGCGGATCATCATCAGCAGGAAGCCGATGCCGACGCCGTAGATGACCCCGCCCCAGGTGCTCATCGGGGAGGTCACGTAGTCCGTCGCCATGAAGCAGGCGCCGAGGATGACGCCTCCGGTCAGCAGGTTGAAGAGCGGACCGGTGTACAGAGTCGGATCGGCCAGGTGGAAGATACCCGCGACCACGGCCACCGTGGCGAAAATGCTGAGCGTGATCCAGGGCTTGATCACCCTGCGGATCAGCAGATAGGCCCAGCCCACGAGCAGCGCGAGCGCGGAAATCTCACCAGCGGAGCCGCCGATGTTGTACAGCAGCGTCTGCAAGGACACCAGTTTGTCGGCCTCCAGGGCGCCCAGGACGGGGACCTGGCCCAGCAGGGTAGCCCCGGAGAAAGCGTCCACGCTGTGGATAAAGCCGGCGGGGGCCGTCCAGTGCGTCATCTGCTGCGGGAACGAGACCAGCAGGAAGACGCGGGCTGCGATGGCCGGATTGAACACGTTCTGCCCGATGCCTCCGAAGGACATCTTGACGACGCCGATGGCAAAGAGGGCGCCGAGGACCACGATCCACCAGGGCGTGGAGACCGGAAGGTTCATCGCGAGCAGCAGGCCGGTCACAAGGGCCGCCGGGCAGCAGAACAGGGCCGTATCCTTGAAAAGGAACTTGGCGATCGCCCACTCGAACAGTACGCAGGACAGGGCGCTGACCGCGAGGATCAGCAGCTCGCCCCAGCCATAGAAGAGGACGGACACGATGATCGCCGGCAGCAGCGCGATGATGACGTCCCGCATCAGGGACTCGGTCGATACCGCCGCGTGGATATGGGGATTGGGTGAAACCAGATGTTTATCCATATTGAAGTGGCTTTTGGAGTTCGGCTATTGTTTGGCGGCTTTGGCCGCTTCGGCGGCCGCCTTGGCTGCCGCGGCACGTGCGCGGATAACGCCCATCACCTGGCCCTTGGCCATGCGGATCTGGTCCAGGAGCGGGATGTAGGCCGGGCAGCTGTACAGGCAGCAGCCGCATTCGATGCAATCCTGCACCGCTTCCTTCTCGAGGCCTTCGAGATCGCCGGCCACGTACAGGCGGCGGAGCAGGAAGGGTTCCAGGCCCATCGGGCAGGCGTCGGCGCAGCGTCCGCAGCGGATGCAGTAACTCTCCTTGCCGCGCTTGGTCGCCGCTTCTGAGAGATAAAGGATGGAAGACGAGCCCTTGACGGTCGTGGCGTCCAGGTTGGCGATGGCCTTGCCCATCATCGGGCCGCCGCTGACCAGCTTGGCCGCCGCCTCGGGCACGCCGCCCGCCTGTTCGGCGATGAAGGAAAGGGGCATGCCGATGCGGAAAAGGTAGTTGTGCTGTCTCTCGACCGGCAGGCAGTCGCCCGTGACGGTCAGGGTGTTGGTGATCAAGGGTTTGTTCTTCTGGACCGCCTCATAGACGGCCAGGGCCGTGGCGACGTTCTGGACGACCGCACCGACGCTGATCGGCAGGGCGCCGGATCCCACCTGGCGGTGCATCACGGCGTCGATCAGCTGCTTTTCGCCGCCCTGCGGATATTTCTTCTTCAGCGGCAGCACCTCGATCCCGGGATAACCCAGGGACAGGACGGCCGCATCCATCGCGGCGATGGCCTCGGGTTTGTTTTCCTCGATACCGATCACGCAGCGGCAGCCGCCGAGGACTGCCTGCATGATGGCGGCACCGACGACGATCTCCCGGCTGCGCTCCAGCATGATGCGGTAGTCGCTGGTCAGGTAGGGTTCGCACTCCGCACCGTTCAGGATCAGGCACTCAGCCTTGCTGCCCGGTGCCGGATTGAGTTTGACGTGGGTGGGGAACGTCGCACCGCCCAGGCCCACGACGCCGCAGGCCTTGATCCGGTCGAGGATCGCGGCACGATCCTCCGGAATCGCGGTCACGAGGGTGTCGCTGCGGTCGATGGACTCCTCCCACTCGTCGCCTTCGACGGTGATTTCGACGTGGGTGACAGGGTTGCCGGCGATGTCCTTGCGGGGACCGATGGACTTGACCGTACCGGACACGGAACTATGGACGAAGGCGGAAATGAAACCGCCAGGCTCGGCGATGACGGTACCGGTCTTGACCTTGTCACCGACGGCGACGACGGGTTTGGCCGGGGCGCCCAGATGCTGGGCCATCGAGATATAGACGGTCGAGGGCAGCGGAAGCACCTCTATGGCGCAGCCGCGGGCGATCTTGCTGTCGTCCGGATGGACACCGCCGATCGAGAATGTAGTCAGTTTAGCCATTGTTTTCCTCCTTTTTTACTTCGACAGGCTTCGGAGCGACAGCCGGGGCCGCGGCCGGTTTCGGCGCAGCGGGCTGCTTGGGCGGCAGGGGTTTCGGGAAATTGACGTCGTGGATGGCGCCGGTCGGGCACTCGGCCACGCACTTGCGGCAGAGCTTGCACTTCGTGAAGTCGATGTAGGCCACGTTGTTTTCAACGGTGATCGCCTCGTGCGCGCAGACCTTGGCGCATTTGCCGCAGCCGATGCAAGCCGCCTTGCAGGCCTTGCGGGCGACGGCGCCCTTGTCCTTGTTGACGCAGGACACATAGACGCGCATGCCGCGGGGACCCTTGTTGCGCAGCTCGATGATGCTCTTGGGACAAGCCTTGACGCAGGCGCCGCACGCGGTACACTTGCTCTCGTCCACGACCGGCAGGCCTGTCACGGGATCCATCGACAAGGCGCCGAACTGGCACGCCTTCACGCAGTCGCCGCAGCCCAGGCAGCCAAAAGGACAGCCGGTGTCGCCCGCATAAAGGGCGGCCTTGACCTTGCAGGACTGGACGCCATCGTAGATATTGGTCGTCGGGCGGTTCTCGCAAGTGCCATTGCAACGCACCACCGCCACCATCGGAGCCTTCGCCTGGGCTTCAAAGCCCAGGATCCCGGCCACTTTCTTCATCACTTCATCGCCGCCGACCGGACAGTAATGATTGTCCAGGTTGGGCGCCTTGACCGCAGAATCCGCAAACGCACGGCAGCCGGCAAAGCCGCAGCCGCCGCAGTTGGCGCCGGGCATCACGGCCTCCACCTCATCGATGCGCGGGTCTTCCTCTACCTTGAACCTCTTCGCGATGAAGAAAAGGACAAGGGAGAGCAGCAGGCCGAGGCCGGCGAGGATTCCGATGGTCCATAAGAATGTTGTCGTCATGGATAATATCGTGTTTAATTCTTTTTCCTGATCGTGAATACATATTGGTCGCGGAGCCGGTCGCGAAAGAGCCAGATGCCGAAATAATAGACAGCCACGGCGGCGATGCCGCCAAGGCCGGCAACGAGCTCACCCGCCCCGAAGCGGAGCAGGATCATCAGCACGGCGACCAACACGACAAGGGGTATCGCATAAGCGATCCAGACGGCCTTGTGACCCATTGACGCCCGAAGGTCCACCCAAACCTCTTCTCCGGGCTCATAGAACTCGGAAACGGGGGTCGGGACCGTCACCTTCTTGGCTACCGCCTCCGAAAGGCCGCACAATCCGGCTGCGTGGCAGGCGCTGCAGGCAGACTCTGAGAGGATCTCCACCTCGATGAACTGCGGGTCGGCCGAGAGGACCTTCCCGGAATGGGAAACCGTTTCCATGTGTGCCATACGCTAAAATCCTTGGGCGCCGAATCCGTCGGGAAAGCCGCCGGAGAACGGCGCGTCCCCGGCGAAGGGGTCATAGGCGCCCGCTTCCTGCGGAGCCTGGTTCATCCCGGAAGGGATATTGAGCGCCTGGGCGGCCAGCGCATCGTCAAGCTCGACGAAGCGGACCTGCTCGCTCTTGAAGAGCATCGGGATCTCGCCGGTCTCGCCGTTGCGGTGCTTGGCGATGATGATCTGCGTGACCTCCTTGTCCTCGGGATTCTCGGACATGCCGAGGAACTCGGGGCGGTGAATGAAGAGGACCATGTCCGCATCCTGCTCGATGGAGCCGGACTCGCGCAGGTCGCTCAGCACGGGCTTGCCGTTGCCGCCGCTGCGCTGCACCGCGTTGCGGGACAGCTGCGAGAGGGCGATGATCGGGACATCCAGCTCCTTGGCCGTGGCCTTGAGGGTACGGGAGATGGCGGCCACCTCCTGCTCACGCATGCCGCGGAGCTCGGCGGGACCCTGCATCAGCTGCAGGTAATCCACGAAGATGAGCCGCACGCCCTTGTTCTTGACCAGGGTCTTGACCTTGGTGCGGAACTCCATCACCGGGATGCCGGGCGTATCGTCGATGTAGAGCGGCGCCTTGATCAGGTTCTTGAGCTTATACTCCAGCTGCTCCCACTCGTAGCTCTCCAGCGTGGTGCCGCCCTTGATCTTGTCGGCGCTCAGCCCGGACTCGGAGGTCATCAGGCGCTTGGCGAGCTGGATGGCGGACATCTCCAGGGAGAAGAAGGCGACCGGCATGTGATGGTCCACGGCGGCGTTGCGCGCCAGGTTGAGCGAGAAAGCCGTCTTACCGACCGAGGGACGGGCCGCCAGGATGATCAGGTCCGACTTCTGCCAGCCCATGGTGATCCGGTCGATGGAGGGGAATCCGGACGGGACGCCGTTGAGCCCCGTCTGACCCTGCATCTCCTGGATGTCGTCCATGGCGGCGTTGATGATCGAACCGATATCCTGGACCTCCTTCTTGACATTGTTCTGGATCGCGGAATAGACCCGGGTCTGGGCGATGTCGATCAGGTCGTCCACCTTGACGGAGTCGTCGTATGACTTCTTGAGGATCTCGTGGGAGGCAGTGATCAGGTCGCGCTGGATGGTCTTCTGCTTGAGGATCTTGATGTAGTACTCCATGTGGGCCGCGGCCCCGACCTTCTGCGACAGGCCGGCCAGGTACACGGACCCCCCCACCTCTTCGAGCGTGCCCTTCTCCTTGAGCTTCTGGCTCACCGTGATGATGTCGATGGGCGTGTGCTCCAGGACCAGGGCGGACATCGCCTCGAAGATCGTCTGGTGCCGCTTGTCGTAGAAGCAGGATACCGAAAGCTCCTCCATCGCTTCGTCGATGGAAGCGGGCTCGATCAGCATCGCACCCAGGACCGCTTCTTCAACATCAAGAGCCTGAGGGGGTTTGTTACCCATCTCAAGCCCTATGGTGTCCAAGTCAACGGCCTGGTTCTTCTTGCGCGAAGAAGTCCTCTGGTTGGCTTCAGGCATAATGATTATGCGTTTCTGTTCCGGCCGGTCCTATTCGGCGTCCGGATTGACGATGATGCGTCCGCAGTGCTCGCAGATGACCAGTTTCCTGCCGCTGGCGATCTCGATCAGGCGCTGGGGCGTGACGGTGTTGAAGCAGCCGCCGCAGGAGTCGCCGTTGAACACGGGCACCACCGCGAGGTGGTTGTGTACGCTCTGGCGGATGCGGGTGTAGGCGCTCATCGTACGGGCGTCGATCTTGGCGGCCAGGCTGTCCCGGCGGGCCTGGAGCTTCTCCTCCTCGGCGGCCGTGGAGTCCTTGATGACGGAGAGCTCCTCCTGCTTGGCGGCGAGGTCCTCCTGGCGGATCTCGAGCCGGCGGCCGAGCTCCTCAAGCAGGTCCCGCTTCTCCTCAATGGCCATCCGGGTCTCCCCGATGTTCTTGACGGCGATCTGGCGGAGGAGGTCCTGGTTCTCAAGCTCCTTGTTGATGGAGTCATACTCGCGGCTGTTGCTGATGTTTTCCAGCTGCTCGCGATACTTCTCGATCTGGGCGTCGTAATCGACGATATTCTGCTTGTTCAGGTCGATGTTGCGGAGATACTCCTCAATCAGGGCGTTGACATGCGCGATCTTGCCTTCGATCGCCGCCACATCCCCTTCGAGCGCCTCGACTTCCGCCGGCAGCTCGCCGCGGAGCTGGACGATCTTCTCGATCTCGTTGTCGGCTTCCTGCAGGGCATAGAGGGTCTTGAGCTTCTCCTGGATGTTGGCCTCGGAATCGGCGAAGGACTTCTGGAGGGATACGAAAGTCTCCCGCTCGTCGATGGGAGTTTCGACTTTCTTGATTTTCGTTGTCGCCATATAAGTTCTATAAATATTGTATCGGATTACTGTCTCTCAGCGTCTTGCTGATGCGAACTGCAAAGTTAGGAAAATTTTTCTTTAACAAAGAATATAATATGTCCACAATCTCGACTTCGCTCTCGAAGTGGCCGATATCCATCAGGACGAAATCCTCCGGGGTGAAGAAATGGTGGTAGGAGATGTCGCCCGACAGGTACAGCTGGGCGCCCGCCTTCCGGGCGGCCTCGATCAGGGAGGAGCCGGACCCGCCGCACACCGCCACCCGGCGTATGGGCGCGTCGATGAAGTGGGAGCAGCGCACGAGCCGCAGGCCGAAAGCCGCTTTGACACGATCGAGCGCCGCCGCACAGTCCAGCGGCTCGGGCAGGTCGCCGACGATGCCCAGGCCCACGGCCTGTTCGCTGCCGGACAGGAAACGGGTGCCCTCAGGGTCAAGGACCGAGAGGTTCTGCAGGCCGAGCCGGCGGGCCATCGCCCCGCTCACGCCGGCGGGGACTTTGTCGGCCGTCGTATGGGCGGCATAGACCGCAATGCCGGCGCGGACAGCCTTGATGACCGACAGGCCCACGGGGTCCTCGGGCGCGACCTGCCTGAGGCCGCCGAAGATCAGCGGATGGTGCGTCACGATGAGGTCCGCGCCGCACGCGGCTGCCTCATCGACCAGCGCCGGGGTGCAGTCCAGGGCCAGGAGGATGCCATGGACCTCCTGGTCCGGCGACCCGACACTCAGGCCACTGTTGTCCCATTTCTCCTGAAGGGAGAGCGGCGCAAAGGCCTCGAGCGCCGCCGTGACGTCCCGGACTCTCATAGGGACTTGCGCACTTCCACGAGCTGCGCGCGGATTTCCTTGAGCGAGTCGAGGGCGCGGACGCGCTTGTCCACGCTGCTGCGGTCGGACGCAAGCTGCCTGGCGGCTCCTTCGAGCGTCAGGCCCTTGGTCTTGACCAGGTAATGGATCTGCCTGAGGGTGTCGATGTCCCCGACGGTGAAAAGACGGTTGCCCTTGGCGTTGCGGTAGGGCTTGATGTACTTCGGGAACGAATTGGACCAGAAGCGGATGAGGGAGGTGCTTTCCCCCAGCATCTCAGCGGTTTCGCTGATCGTATAATATAGTTTCTCCATCTTGCGGAAGTTTAGTCCATTGATTGGCCAGTGTTGACCGACATGAACAGCATGTTCGCATACCCGGCCGGCGTGACCGAAGCGAAAAAGTGGTGGACGGGATCCTGGTATTCCCCGTCCCGGATCACCTCGAAATGAAGATGCGGGACGAAGGAATTGCCGGAGATGCCGACCGTAGCGATCTTCCGGCCCGCCGGGACCGTCTGGCCCTGCGAGACAAGGATGTCGCCCAGATGGCAGTACCGGGTCACATAGCCGCCCTCATGGGTGATCTCCACGACGCTGCCCTCGCCTTTGAACGAGCGTACGACGAGGCTGACGCACCCCCGGGCAGCAGCCAGGACGGGATCGCCCTGCGAGGCGATGATATCCAGTCCGTTGTGCCGCGTATTCACCTTGTAGAAGGGATTCATCTTGTCTCCGAGCGAGGCGCCGACCTGGACGAAGGAGACGCCGTCCAGCGGCAGCGACAGCGGCGGCAGGACGGCGCCGTCTCGCCCGATGCGGGCGGCAACTTCCTGCAAGGCGGCCTCCACGCGGCCGGTGACACCCAGCAGGGCATCCGCCTTCCGGGCCGTGTATTTCAGAATGTTGCGGTCCGGGATCGTGTCGCTCCCGGAGAAGAAATCCGTCCCGGACAGGGGGTCCAGGCTCGGGGCGGACGCATAGAAGACGTCCTTGTAGATGACGGCGTCCCGGAGCTCAAGGTTGTCGATCACGTCCGAGACCAGCGCCGACTGTTCCAGCATCTCGGGATACATCTTTTCGTACAGTTTATTCTCCGTCCGAAGACGCTTCTCGGTATCCGTACTGACGAAACCAGCGAAAACCAGATAATACACCGCTGCCAGCAGCACGGAAAGGAGGGCGTATTTGACCACGCCCACGAGGAGGTTGAAGATATTTCGGATCCTGCCTTCTGCCATTGCTTATCTCGTTCTGACCCGGAATCCCGACCTGAGCACCGCCGGAGACTCTTCTTCCCGTTTCTGCACCATGGCCGCGTACTCTTCCTTGCTCATCGAAAGATCGTAGAAATTGGCCGGATTGACTTTCGTGCCGCGGTACAGCACTTCGTAATGGACATGGTCGCCCGTCGCCTTGCCGGAGCGGCCTACCGTCCCGATGCACTGGCCCCGCTTGATCTGCATCCCCTCCACGACGAAGACCTCGTTCATGTGCGCATACATCGTCTCGTAGCCGAAACCGTGGTCGATGGTCACGACGTTGCCGTAGCCGTAGAACAGGAACTGGGCGGCCTTGACCACGCCGTCCCCCGTCGCATAGATGGGGGTCCCCTTTTTCGTGGAGAAATCAACGCCCGAGTGCATGCGCTCGCCGCCGTACACCGGGTCGGTGCGCACGCCGAAGGGGCTGGAAATGTTGAAGTGGCGCGGATCCGGGTCGATCGGGGGGATCGCCGGGATGCAGGAAGCCATCTGCCCCGCCCGCTTGGAGAGCGCGGCGACTTCGTCGAACGATTTGCTCTGCAAGTAAGTCCGCATCATCAGCCGGTCCAGGCGGATGTAGGACTCCCGCAGCCGGCTGGTGTGCCCGATCTCATCCAGGACCCCGTAGTCGCCGACCATCTCCGCTTCCCCGCCCAACACGCCCGCCGTCAGGGGCGTCATGCCGAAAATGGAGCGATAGACGTTGCCGTTGCGCATCTCCAGGTCGCGGAGGGTATCCTCCTGCCGGTCCATGTCGCGGTTGAGCAGGGCCATCCGGGCGCTCCACTTCTCGTTCTGCGACTTGAGCCAGGCGGTCTTGGGCGTATCCAGTCCCAGCACGCCGAACAAGATCCAGAAATACAGCACCGCCAGCAGCAGGCTGACCAGGAAGATCAGCCCGTACCGGGCGAAGCGCTTGAGCCGGGGCTCCGACGAAATCTCGTACAGGAGCGTTTCCGGATTGAGGTCGAAATTCTTGGGTTCGGACATCGGAATGCGTGACTGTAGAACGCAAATATACCTCTTTTTTATATTTTTTATGCTAATTTTGCATTTTGCATCAACTTGCACCGACTATGACATCAAAAGAAATAAGACAGAAATTCCTGGATTTCTTCGCTTCCAAAGGACACACGATCGTCCCGTCCGCACCGATGGTGGTCAAGAACGACCCCACGCTCATGTTTACCAACGCCGGCATGAACCAGTTCAAGGACATCTTCCTGGGCAACGCCGCCCCGAAATTCCCGCGCGCCACGGACGCGCAGAAGTGCCTCCGCGTCAGCGGCAAGCACAACGACCTCGAGGAAGTGGGCCACGACACCTACCACCATACGATGTTCGAGATGCTGGGCAACTGGAGCTTCGGCGACTATTTCAAGAAAGAGGCCATCGACTGGGCCTGGGAGCTGCTGACCGAGGTGTACGGCATCGATCCCGGGATCCTCTACGCGACGGTTTTCGAGGGCAGCGCCGAGGACGGCACGCCGATGGACACGGAGGCCCGCGACGCCTGGCTGCAGCACCTCCCCGCCGAGCGCATCATCCTGGGCAACAAGCATGACAACTTCTGGGAGATGGGCGACACGGGTCCCTGCGGCCCGAGTTCCGAGATCCACATTGACATCCGTACGCCCGAAGAGAAGGCGGCGAGCGGCATCCCCGGCAAGGACCTGGTCAACCAGAGCGATCCCCACGTCATCGAGATCTGGAACCTGGTCTTCATGCAGTTCAACCGCAAGGCGGACGGGCACCTGGAGCCGCTGCCGGCCAAGAATATCGATACCGGCATGGGCTTCGAACGTCTCTGCGCCGTGCTCCAGGGCAAGAATTCCAACTACGATTCCGACGTCTTCACCGGGATGCTCACCCGGATCGAGCAGCTTTCCGGCCACAAGTACCATGAGAGCGCCGACACGGATGTCGCGATGCGCGTCATCGCCGACCACATCCGCACGATCAGCTTCTCCATCGCCGACGGCCAGCTGCCGGGCAACGTCAAGGCCGGCTACGTCATCCGCCGCATCCTGCGCCGGGCCGTCCGCTACGGCTACACCTTCCTCGGCTTCAGCGAGCCCTTCCTCTGCCGGCTGGTCCCCCAGCTGCTGAGCGACATGGGCGAGGCCTACCCCGAGCTGGTCGCGCAGCAGAAGCTCATCGAGAGCGTGATCCGCGAGGAGGAAATGGCCTTCCTGAAGACCCTCGACCGCGGCATCAGCCTGATGGACGAATACATGGAGAAGGCCCGGCAGACGAAACGCATCGCCGGCCCGGACGCCTTCAAACTCTACGACACCTACGGTTTCCCCATCGACCTGACCCAGCTGATCGCAGCCGAAAACGGCTTCACGGTCGACCTGGACGGCTTCAACGTTGAGCTCCAGAAGCAGAAGGAGCGCGCCCGCAACGCCACCGCCAACGAGTTCGGCGACTGGATCGAGTACCATCCGGGCGAGGTGGAATTTGTCGGCTACGACACCACGACCGTCGAGGACGCCGTCCTGCTCAAGCAGCGCACTGTCAAGCAGAAAAACAAGGAGATGCTCCAGCTCGTCTTCGACCGCACACCCTTCTACGGTGAGATGGGCGGCCAGGTCGGCGACACCGGCTACATCCTTGCGAAGAACGGCGAGAAGATCGCCATCCTGGGCACAGTCAAGGAGAACGACCTGACCATCCACATCGCCGAGCGCATCCCCTCGGACTGCACGGGCAGCTTCACCCTGGTCGCGGACGCCGCGCGCCGCCGCAAGATCGAGAGCAACCACAGCTGCACGCACCTGCTGCACCAGGCCCTGCGCGAGATCCTGGGCTCCCACGTGGAGCAGAAGGGATCCTATGTCTGCGACAAATACTTCCGCTTCGACTTCTCCCACTTCGAGAAGCTTTCCGACGAGCAGCTCCTCCAGGTCGAGCACCGCGTCAACGCCCTGATCCGGGCCAACAACCCGCTCGACGAGAACCGCACGGCCACGATGGACCAGGCCAAGGCGATGGGCGCAATGGCCCTGTTCGGTGAAAAATACGGCGATGTCGTGCGTGTCGTCAAGTTCGGCGACAGCATCGAGCTCTGCGGCGGCTGCCACGTTTCCGCCACCGGCAACATCGGCTTCTTCCGCATCGTCAGCGAAGCCGCCATCGCGGCCGGCATCCGGCGCATCGAGGCCGTGACCGGCGAAGAGGCCGAAGCCCTCGTGGACGGGATGGCCGAGTCGATCAAGACGGCCCGGAGTTTCTTCAACAACGTGCCGGACTTCACCGGCGCCATCCAGAAGATGATCTCCGAGAATGCCACCTATAAAAAGCAGGCGGAAGAGCTGGCCAAGCAGAAAGCCGCCGAGCTGGCGCGCAAGATCGAAGAGAGCGCGCAGGAGACCGGCGGCATCCGGCTCGCCGTCCTGACGCTCAGCCTGGATCCGGTCCTGCTGCGCAACACCGCCCAGGCCGTCCAGGCCCAGGCCCGGAACCTGGCCTGCATCGCCGCGTTCGAGCATGAGGGCAAGCCCCAGCTGCTCTTGATGTATTCCCAGGACCTCGTCGCCGCAGGCAAGCACGCCGGCAAGGACATCCGCGAAGCCGCCCGGTTCATCCAGGGCGGCGGCGGCGGACAGCCCGGCCTGGCTTCCGCCGGCGGCAAGGACGTCTCCGGACTGTCCGCCGCCCTCGAAGCGCTCAAGGAGGCCGCCACCCGTTAACCCCGCCCCGGAGAGACGATGAGAAGAATCGACCGCTACATCCTCAAGTCGTTCATAGGACCGTTTTTCGCGATCCTGTTCATCGTCTTGTTCATCCTGATGATGCAGTCCCTCTGGCTCTACATCGACGAACTCGTCGGCAAGGGCCTGAGCCTGCGCGTCGTGGCGGAGTTCCTGATGTGGGGCAGCTTCCTCATCCTGCCGCTCGCCCTGCCGCTGGCCACCCTCCTGTCCTCGATGATGGTGATGGGCCAGATGGCCGAGCACAACGAGCTGACAGCCCTCAAGGCCGCCGGCGTCTCCGTCACGCGCGTGATGACGCCCATCATCGTGGCTTCCGCCCTGATCACCGTCGGCGCCTTCTTCTCCTCCAACAATCTCGTCCCCTACTCCTATAACAAGATCTACACCCTCCACGACGACATCCTCAAGACCAAGGAAGAGATCAAGATCCCGGCCGGAACCTTCTACGACGGCATCGAGGGCTATGTCATGCGGACCGAAAGCACGGACGAGAAAAGCGGGATGATGCACGGCATCATGGTCTATGACCACAGCAAGGGCCGGGGCAACACGGGCCTGATGCTGGCGGACTCCGCCCTGCTGAAGATGTCGGACAGCAAGGAGTACCTGACCTTCACCCTCTTCAACGGGACGAACTACCAGGAGACCAACTCGATGAAATACCGGGACACCTCCCTGGAACTCCAGAAGATCAATTTCGCCCGGCAGGAGCTGCTGATCTCCCTCGAAAACTACGCCTTCGAAAAGACCGACTCGACCAAGTACAGCGACCAGATCAAATGCATGAACGTCCTGCAGCTCAAGCAGGAGAAGGATTCGCTGCGCCGGATCGAGCGGGATACCCGCGAACATCAGTTCGAGCAGCTGATGAGCAACGGCATCCTGTCCAAATACCAGCAGCTCGACACCGCCTTCGTCAACCGGATCGACCGGGATTACAGATCCGAACGCATGCTTCGATGGGACGACATCAGCGCAGAGAGCAATGCCTACCGCAACGCGGCCGACAATGCCAGCCAGATGGTCTCGCAGATCATGGCCTTCAACCGGGAGTCGTACGAATACATGTTCTACCTCCGCCGGGCGGACCTGGAGTTCCTGCACAAATTCGCGGAAGCGCTGGCCTGCTTCATCATGTTCTTCATCGGAGCCCCGATCGGCGCCCTGGTCCGCCGGGGCGGCCTGGGCGTGCCGGCCATCGTATCCGTCCTTTTCTTCGTCCTCTACTACATCGTGGACACCATCGGTGCCAAGCTGGCCAAGGACGGTGCCATCACCGGGGCGGAGGGCGCCTTCATCGCTGCGGCCGTCCTGCTGCCGATCGGTGCTTTCCTGACCTGGAAGGCCGTCAACGACGCCTCCCTGTCCGGCAATGACACGCTGAAGAACCAGTGGCGCAAATTCAAACGAAAGATCATGAACCTGTTCCATAAGAGCCGCATCGTCTATATGGGCACGCCGGAGTTTGCCGTCGCCCCGCTGGACAAGCTGGTCCAGGCCGGCTACAAGGTCGTCGGCGTCGTGACCGTGGCTGACAAGCCGAGCGGCCGGGGCCTCTCCGTCAACGAGAGCGCCGTCAAGAAATACGCCGTGGAGCACGGCATCCCCGTCCTGCAGCCGCTCAGGCTCAAGGATCCCGAATTCCTGTCCCAACTGAAAGCCTGGAAGGCCGACCTCTTTGTCGTCGTGGCCTTCAGGATGTTGCCGGAAGAGGTCTGGACCATGCCCAAACTGGGTACCTTCAACCTCCACGCCGCCCTGCTGCCGCAGTACCGGGGCGCCGCGCCGATCAACTGGGCCGTCATCAACGGCGAATCCATGACTGGCGTCACGACCTTCATGATCGACAAGGACATCGACACAGGCGGCATCATCCTGCGCGAGGAGCACAAGATCGCCGAGACCGACACGGCCGGCGACGTCCACGACGCCTTGATGGGGATCGGTTCCGACCTGGTCCTCGATACGGTCCGGGGTATACTGGAAGGCACGGCCGAGACCCGCGTCCAGCGCAGTTTCATCCAGGGCTCCGAAGTGCTACGGCCCGCGCCCAAGCTCACCCGCGCCCTCTGCCACATCGACTGGGACGACACGACCCGCCACATCTATAACCTGGTCCGCGGCCTGAGCCCCTACCCGGCGGCCTACACGGAGCTGACCGACGGATCTTCCGCGCCCGTGCAGCTCAAGATCTTCTCCGCTGAGAAGATGGCCTGGGACGGCCCCGAGGCGCCCGGACAAGTGCTGACCGACGGCAAGAGCTACCTTGCGGTCCGGACCGCGGACGGCGCCCTCAGCCTCAAGAGCGTGCAGCTCGCCGGCAAGAAACGGATGAATGTGAGCGCATTCCTGCTGGGCTTCCGCGACGCCGAAAGGTACCATTGCACGCCGGGCAGCTCCAAGGCCGAAATAGAAAAGACCCGGCCCGCCCCTGCGGCCGAAGCCTGAAGCCTTTTCACCGGATTCCTTACGCCCATGAAGTCTGTCGCCATCGTCTGCAACGGCCAGTTCCCCCGCACGGAATATCCGCGCTACCTGCTCCGGAGCGCGGACGTCGTCGTCTGCTGCGACGGGGCCCTCCAGACCCTGGAGAAACGCGGGATCGTGCCGGACGTCGTGATCGGCGACCTGGACTCGGTCTGCGGCCGGGCGCTGAAACGCTTCCCGGGCCGGGTGGTCCGGGTCGACGACCAAGAGACCAATGACCTGACCAAGGCCTTCCGCTGGGTGATGGGACAAGTGTTTGGGACGGGACCTACGGCCGGAGAGCCGGCAGGCCTTCCGGCGGAAGGCGGAAGTATCCACATCCTGGCTGCCACCGGCTACCGGGAGGACCACACCCTGGGCAACCTCGCGTTGCTGATGGAGTTCGAACGGCAGTACGACCTCTCCGGCCAGGGCATCTCCCTCGACCTGGTTTCCGATTACACGACAGCCCTCGCCCTCTCGGACAGTGCCACGTTGGACGTCGGGGAAGGGCGCCCGGTCTCCCTCTTCACCCCGGACCCTTCCCTGCAGATCCGATCCGAAGGACTCCAATGGCCCACGGACGGCGTCCGCTTCGACAACTGGTGGAAGGCCACCCTCAACCGCGCCTCCGCCGACCGCATCACCCTCGCCCTTTCCCACCCCGCCCCGGTACTGGTCATTCTCGGCTAGCGGATCCGGGAGGAAAAGCGGGACGCCGGGCACAAACAGGCAGTGATCGCAGCAGATCATTCACAAAAGGAAACAGGGTTTCAAGATTTTTTGTACCTTGCGGGGTTATTATATTTGAACTTATGTTGAAGAAACTCCGCATCGCCTTGGCGGCGATCTTTTTCACAGGGATCACGCTCCTGCTCGCCGGCATCGGCGCCGGCTGGTGGGGCTGGATGGCCAAGGTCCAGTTCCTCCCGGCCGTGATGAGGACGGTCGGCAGCGCCACTGCGCTCAACATTGCCGTACTTGCCGGGCTGGTCGTGCTCGCCCTGCTGATGGGGCGGATCTATTGCTCCGTCATCTGCCCGCTGGGCGTATGGCAGGACATCGTCAACTGGCTCAGCAGCCGCCGCAAAGGCAAGAAACGCCGTTTCCATTACAAGAAAGAAGCCCACTGGCTGCGTAATACGGTATGGTGCCTTTACGTGGCGGCTTTGTTCGCCGGCGTACAAGTCGTCATCGCCTTGCTGGCCCCGTACAGCGCATGGGGACGGATCGTGCAGAGCGTCCTCCACCCGGTCGGAACAGGATGGGCCGTCGTCGCCATCGCGGCCGTGACCCTCGTTGCGACGGGCCTGCTCGCCTGGCTGGGCGGACGGACCTGGTGCAACACCATCTGCCCCGTCGGGACGACCCTGGGCCTGTTTTCCCGTTTCACGCTCTTCGGCCCCGTGATCGACACGGACAAGTGTACCGGCTGCAAAAGCTGCGAGAAGCAGTGCAAGTCTTCCTGCATCGACGTAGCCGGCAAGAAAATCGACTACAGCCGCTGCGTCGATTGCTTCGACTGCATCAGTGACTGCAAATTCGGTGCGATGCGCCTGGGCAATACCTGGGGATCCGCCAGCCGGGGCCGTCAGCTCACGCAGGCAAAGGAAGTACGACAGGACGGGAAAGAAGCGCCGCAGCAGGCACAGCAGGCACAGCAAGCGCTGCAAGTGGATTCATCCAAACGCGCCTTCCTGACCGGCTCCGCCCTGGCGCTCAGTGTCGTCACGGTTCGGGCGCAGGAGCAGAAACTGGACGGGGGTCTGGCCGCTCTCAAAGCCAAGCGAAAGCCCGAGCGCACGGAGCGCATCGTCCCCGCCGGCGCCCAAAGTCTCAAGTATTTCTACGAGCGCTGCACGGCCTGTCAGCTGTGCGTGAGCACCTGTCCGAACGGCGTCCTGCACCCCTCCACGGACTTGCAGCATCTGATGCAGCCCGAGTCCTCCTACGAAAACGGTTACTGCCGGCCCGAGTGCACAAAATGCTCCGAGGTCTGCCCGGCCGGTGCCATCCTGCCGGTCACGCCGGAGGAGAAGACGGCCATCCACATCGGCACAGCCACCGTGGACTACGACCTCTGCGTCGTGAACCGGGACGGCGTCTCCTGCGGCAACTGCGCCCGTCACTGCCCCGCCGAGGCCATCAAGATGGTCCCGACCGATCCGAAAGACCGGCAGTCGCCGAAGATCCCCACCGTGATCGAATCCAAGTGCATCGGCTGCGGAGCCTGCGAATACCTTTGCCCGTCGCGTCCCTACAGCGCGATCCACGTCAACGGACTAAAAGAACACATCCATGGATAGAAGACAATTCCTGAAAGCCGCCGGTGCCGGCGCCACCACCCTGGGCGTAGCCGCCTGCAAGGAAGCCGCCTCTTCCGCCGGCCTGAAAGAGAGCGCCGACCCGGGGCCGGAAGCGATGGAGATGCGTACCAACCCCAACAGCGGCGACCGGGTCTCCATCCTCGGCTACGGCTGCATGCGCTGGAAGATGAAGAAAGACGAAAACGGACGCGACCTCGTCGATCAGGACAGCGTCAACGAACTGGTCGATTATGCCATCGCGCACGGCGTCAACTACTTCGATACCTCCCCCGTCTATCTCCAGGGCCAGAGCGAGGCCGCCGCGGCCAAGGCCCTGCTGCGGCATCCGCGCGAGAAATACATGATCGCCACCAAGATGTCCAACTTCTCGAACCACACCCGGGAAGCATCCCTCGCGATGTACCGCCACTCGTTCGAAGCCTTCCAGACCGACACGATGGACTACTACCTCCTCCATTCCCTCAGCGGGGAAGAGGAGTTCAAGCAGCGCTTCATCGACAACGGGATGATGGACTTCCTGCTCGCCGAGCGGGAGGCCGGCCGCATCCGCAACCTGGGCTTCTCCTTCCACGGGCCCGTCAAGGGCTTCGACTACATGGTCAGCCTCCACGAGCAGTATCACTGGGACTTCGTTCAGATCCAGATGAACTATGTGGACTGGCACCATGCCCAGGGCCGCAACGTCGATGCCAGCTACCTCTACAAGGAGCTGGACGACCGCGGCATCCCCATCGTCATCATGGAGCCGCTGCTCGGCGGGCGCCTCAGCAACGTCCCCGACCCGGTCGCGGTCCGGCTCAAGGAGAAGGCTCCCGGCAAGACGATCGCCTCCTGGGCGTTCCGCTTCTGCGGGACCTATCCCCGGGTGCTGACAGCCCTGAGCGGCATGACCTACATGGAGCACCTGGTGGACAACTGCGACACCTACTGCCACTTCAAGCCCCTCACGCAGGAGGACCTGGACTTCCTGGAGGAGATGGCCCTGCTGATCCGGGACTTCCCGCTCATCGGCTGCACGACCTGCAACTACTGCATGCCCTGCCCCTACGGGATCGATATCCCCGGGATCTTCCTGAGCTACAATGACGCCGTCAACAGCGGCCTCGTGGCCGAAAGTGTGGAGCAGTCCGACTTCAAACGGCTCAAACGCCGCTACCTGGCCCTCTACGACAAGTCCGTGGAGACCATCCGCCAGGCGGACCACTGCATCTCTTGCGGCCAGTGCCAGCCGCATTGCCCGCAGAACATCCGCATCCCCCGGGAACTCGCGCGCATCGACGGCTATGTCGAAAAGCTGAAACGAGGGACGCTCTGACTGTCATAAAGCCGTTCACGCTGCTGGCAGGCACAGTGCTTGCAGTCCTTTCTTGCACCATGAAAAACCCGCTCCTGACTGAATCCGCGCTCCCCTACGGAGCGCCCCCCTTCGACAAGATCCGCAACGAGCACTACAAGCCCGCCTTCGGGCAGGCTCTCGCCGAGGCCAAGGCCGAGATCGACCGGATCGTCTCCAACCCGGAGGCACCCACCTTCGAGAATACGGTCGAGGCGCTCGAAAATGCCGGACAGACCCTCGACCGCGTCTCCGGCATCTTCTACAACCTGCTGGAAGCCGATACCGATGACGAGCTGCAGCAGATCGCCGAGGACCTCTCCCCGCAGATGACCGAATACGAGATGTACGTCTCCCTCAACGAGCCGCTGTTCCTGCGGATCAAGGCCGTCTGGGAGCAGCGCGACACGCTCGGGCTCGCCGGAGACCAATACAAGCTGCTCGACGACACCTACCGGGAATTCAAGCGCAGCGGTGCGCTCCTCTCCCCCGCCGACAAGGAGCGCTACAGCCGCTACGAGGAAATGCTTTCGCTCCTGGAACTGGAATACGGCAAGCACGTCCTCGCCGCCACCAACGCCTACACGCTGCACCTCAAGGACGAGGCGCAACTGGCGGGCCTCCCCGACTTCGTCCGCGAATCCGCCGCCGAAGCGGCCCGGGGAAAAGGCCTGGAAGGATGGGTATTCGACCTGACCTATCCCAGTTATGCCCCCTTCATGAAATACAGCACGGACCGGGAGCTCAAGCGGCAGCTGTACATGGCCTACAACACCAAGGCCGTGGGCGGGACCAACGACAACCTGGAGATCGTACGTAAAATCGTGGACCTGCGAGCCAGGATCGCCCGCATCCTGGGCTACGAGACCTACGCCGACTATGCGACCGAGGAGCGGATGGCCAAGAATCCCGCCACCGTGAACCAATTGATTGACAAACTGCTCACCCCGTCGCTGCCCGCCGCGAAAAAGGAAGTCGCCGACATCCTTGCCTACGCCCGCGACAACGGCTTCGAGGACACCGTCCTGCAGCCCTGGGATTTCAGCTACTGGTCGGAGCGCTACAAAGAGGCCCGTTTCGCACTCAACGACGCCCTGCTCAAGCCCTACTTCCGGCTGGAGGACTGCATCGATGCCGCCTTCGGCCTGGCCGGACGGCTCTACGGCCTGCGCTTCGAGGAACGCGACGACATCCCGGGCTACCACAAGGATGTCAAGGTCTATGACGTCAAAGATGCGGACGGGAAGCACCTGGCCCTCTTCTACGCCGACTTCTTCCCGCGCGAGAGCAAGCGGGGCGGTGCCTGGATGACGGAGTTCCGCGGACAAAGCATCGTCGGTGGCGTGGAGCGGCGGCCCTTCATCAGCCTGGTGACCAATTTCACCAAGCCCACAGCCCAGAACCCGTCGCTGCTGACGCACGACGAACTCACCACCCTCCTGCACGAGTTCGGCCATTCCCTGCACGGGATGCTGGCCCAGGGGCGCTACGAGTCGCAGACCGGCACCAACGTGGCCCGCGACTTCGTCGAACTGCCTTCCCAGATCATGGAAAACTGGGCCTACGAGCCGGAGTTCCTCCACGGGTTCGCCCGGCACTACCGGACGGGAGAGCCTCTGCCCGACGAACTGATCACCCGTGTCGAGGCCGCCAAGAATTTCCTGGCTGCCTACAGCCAGGTGCGCCAGCTCCAGTTCGGTATCCTGGATATGGCCTGGCATAGCCTGGACGCCCTGCCGGAAGAGGACACCCGCCGCTTCGAGAAATCCGTCCTCGCCCCGACCGCAGTCATGCCCGACGTACCGGAATGCTGCCTGTCAGCTTCCTTCAATCATATCTTCTCGGGCGGCTACAGTGCCGGATATTATTCGTACAAATGGGCGGAGGTGCTCGAAGCAGACGCCTTCTCGCTCTTTCAGGAAAAAGGCATCTTCAACCACGAAGTGGCCGAGTCCTTCCGGGACAACATCCTGTCGAAGGGCTCCACCGAGGACGAGGCCGTCCTCTACCGCCGCTTCCGCGGACACGACCCGCAGTCCGAGGCATTGCTGCACAAATTAGGTATTATCGAAAACAGGCCACAATGAGACGACTGAATCCCTGGCTGCACATCCTCATCGGATGCCTGCTGGCCATCACCTTGTTCTCCTGTACGGAGAAAGTTAAGACCGAAGAAGAACGGCAGAAAGAACAACTGGAGCGCACCCGGACAGGGGTCAGCTATTTCGGAGCCAACTGCATGTCGCTCTATTATCTATGGACGGAAGAGATCTCGCCGGAGCTCAGCAGCTGGCTCAGCCGGGACCAGACGACAGACCCGATCAAGAAGGTACAGGCCATCCGCTACAAGCAGGGCGGCAAGGATTACGACCGCTGGACGGAGATGACGGACGATTTCGAGGCTTTCTCATCCAGCGTAGAAGGCATCTCCACGACGTATGGTTGCGACATCACCCTCATGCAGGTGGGGGCCTCGTCCGTCCAGGCGGTCATCACGGTCGTCTATGCCGGCAGCCCGGCCGCCCAGGCGGGCTTGAAACGGGGAGATATCATTGCCCGGATCGACGATAAGGAAATGACGACGCTCAACTATTATAAACTGGTGACAGACCAATTCCTCTACAGCCCCGAGTGCCGCTTGGGGCTGCTTGACCCGGACACCGGCAAGCCTGACCGCGAGGTAACCATGACTGCCGTCACGATGTATGAAGATCCGGTCGTCTACCATTCCGTCTTCCAGATCGGCGGCAAGAAAGTCGGATACCTCGTCTATACCGCCTTCACCCTGCGCTCCATCGATGCGCTCCTGGCCGTCTGCGAAGAGTTCAAGTCGGCCGGTATCTCCGAACTGATCCTGGATCTGCGCTACAACAGCGGCGGCTATGTCACGACCGAAGAAGCCCTCGCTTCCATGCTCGCGCCCAAAGAGGCTGTCCGCAGCGGTGCGCTCTTCGAGCAGGAGATCTACAACGGGGCTTTGACCCAGTTCTTCATCAAGGAATACGGCTCAGACGCCCTCAAGACCTTTTTCAAGACTGATTTCTCCTGGGAGGACGGAGTGATCCCCTCCTCCTGCAATACCCGCTCCGGACATCTGGATCTGGACAAGATCTACGCCATCATCGACTCCGGGACCGCATCCGCATCGGAAAGCATCCTGGTCGGCCTGATGCCCTACATGGACATCACCCTGATCGGCGGTCAGTCCCATGGCAAGTTCTGCACCGGTATCATGTACGGCGCCGAAGAATGGTACAATGATTATAAAGACGACCTGGGATCCGACCTGTTTGCCTACCGGAAAGAGGTGAAGAACTGGGGGCTCTACGTGATGATCGGCCGCTACGCCGACCGGAACGGCAACTGCCCGGCCATGCCCGACGGGCTCAAGCCGGATTATGCGGCGGAAGACCGTCCGGACCTGGGATACGATTTCGGCGACGAGCGCGATCCTATGCTGCAGCAGGCCCTGATACTGGCCGGACGGACGGATCTCATTGCGGCGGTGGCTACCCGCAGCGCCAGTCCCGGCCCCGACAAGATGCCGCTCCAGGTCCGCCGTCCCGAGTTCGGCAAGAGGATCCAGAAGCGTCCTGCCGCAGTCAGATAAGCACGACTTCAACCTGTCCGGATAAACACAAAGCAGGCTGGCCCGGAAGGACCAGCCTGCTTGCTGAATGATAGATCGGATCAATATCCGGGATTCTGCTGGAGCACACTGCCGCAGAAATCAATCTCCTCTTTCGGAATCGGGAGGACATTGCGGTTGTCACCCGGAGGGCAGGTGAACGCACCGCTCACGACGGTCTTGCCGTTGCGCCAATAGTCAAACGCGATCTGCCCCTCGGCGAAGAGCTCCTTGCGGCGCTCGTTGATGATGTCGTCGATATCGGTCGTGTCAACATCCACGTAACCGGTGATACGGTTCTGGCGAAGCGTATTGAGGTACGGGACAGCAGCCGCGGCACCGCTGGACTTCAGGGCCGCTTCCGCCGCGATCAGATAGACCTCCGCGAGACGGATGACCTTGATGTTGTTGGCATAGAGCGGCACGGAAGCACCGGCCTTGCCCGTGTACTTCATGGGGAAGTAGCCGGACGTACCCTTGCCGTTCTCCGTATCGCGCCAGGCAACCATCTCGGAACGGATGTCGTTCGGGTTCTCCTGCATGAAATCGAAGAAATCCTTCGTGACAAGATACTCGGTGTAACCATCCGGATGGGTGTAGTAGCCGGGATTGTAGCGCTGGGCATTCCAGTCATCATCCTGGATGTACTCCAACAGGGTCTCGCTGGCAGCATCCTGCTTCCAGGAATCCACATAGGTCTTGGGCGTCAGCAACTGGTAGGGAGAGTTTGCGATCACGTTGCGCGCATCCGCGAGAGCGAGATCATACTTGCCCCAGTACAGATAGGCACGGGCCCGGAGGGCAAGCGCCGCCCAATAGTTGACGTGACCGGGAGTGACACCCTTGTTCTGGTTGCTGTCGATACAGGTGGTCAGATCCTTGACGATCTGGTTGTAGGTCTCATCCAAGGAAGCACGGGCTCCCTTGTAGTCAATGGGATAGACTTGCGTGGACAGGACGATACCGAGATTGTTGTTGCTGCCGGACGTCGGGATCTGAGCGAAGAAAGTCGCCAGATGGAAGTGGAACAGGCCGCGCATGCCATAGAGCTCGGCGATGTAGGGAGCCAGTTCGGACTGGTCCTCAAAGGTGGCCGCCACCTCCAGGGTCTTGTTGATGTTGGCGATAGCCTGATACAAGTAGGCATAGGCACTGTAGGACTCCGTGCTGGAAACAGTGCGGTTATGGATCTTCTCGGCGAACTGGCCGGAACCTTTATCCACATTGGAGTCAGGGCCCAGTTCATCCGCGTAGATAGCCAGTTCGGAAGCCATCGTCAGCTGGTCACCGTAGGTAGCCCGGTAATACGCGCCGTTGACGGCATTGGCAACATCCTGGACCGTCTGGATGGCAGAATCTGCCGGGATGGAAGTAGAAGGCACCTGGTCAAGACTCTGGCAAGCGCAGAAAGCTGCGGCAGCGAGAAGGGAGTAGAATATCTTTTTCATAATTCGTATGTTCTGAGAGTCTTACTTATTTAACGATGCAGACAGCCACACGGTTGGACTCAGGGGAGGCGGAAGCATCCTTGTCGGTACCCGCAGCGGCGGAAGTGATACGGCTGGCGGCAATGCCGGCCTTCTGGAGCATGTCGGCCACGACAGCGGCACGCTGCTCGGAGAGGGTCTTGTTGATGTCGTTGTTACCGGTTCCGCTGTCGGCATAACCGGTGACGGCGATCTTGGCATCCGGGTTGTCCTTCAGGATCTGGCAGATACGGCCGAGCTTGAACGCCTCGTCCGGACGGAGATCCGCCTTGCCGATCAGGAAGTACAGGTCATCTTCATAGAGTCCGTCGAAGTTGGAACCCTTGAAGACCACTTTCTCGACCACCTTTTCCACGGGCTTCTCGACCACCTTCTCCTTGACCACTTCGCGGACGATCTCCCGGATTTCCGGAGTGACCGCAGCGCGAGGGGCGGAGACAGCCTTTGCACCCAGCGTGAAGTTCAGACCGGCGACGAAGGAACGGGTGACCGGCACGTCAACCGTGCGGTAACCGTTGATCGGGACATCGGGATCGACATCCGGCGTCGCGGACCAGATCATCAGCGGGTTGGTAGCGCGAACATACACGCGGAGGCTCTCGAGCACCTTCTTGAAGGGGATCGTATAGCCGAGGGTCACCTCACGGAGACGGATGTTGTCCGTGGACTTGATATGACGCGTGGACCAGCGGTCGGAACGGTAAGGGTTGCCATAGATGACGCGGGGCCACTTGGCATCCGTATGCTCCGGGGTCCAATAGTCAGCGGCCTTGGCCAGCTGGTTGAAGGAACCCATGCGCATACCGTCACTGACGGTGAAGTACTCCATATAGTCGAAGAGGCTGCCGCCAAACTGATAGGAGATCAGGAAGGACAGGTCGAGGTTCTTCCACTGGAGGGTGTTGGTCATACCTCCGATGAAGTCCGGCAGCGCTTTGCCGACGATCGTCGGCGCAGCTTCAATATAGTAGTTGGTCACGCCCTTGCTCTCATCTTCCGGATCCACCCAGAACTCGGCAAGACCGGTCTCGGGGTTGACACCCTTCATGACAGGAAGATAGAAAGTGTACATCGACTCGCCTTCGCGGAGGAGGTACATGTTGCCATCGCCGTATCCGACATCCTCATGATCCGGGAGGGACTTGATGACATTCTTCTGCCAGGTGAAATTGAAGTCCGTCGTCCAGGAGAAATCCTCGGTCTGGATGTTCTTGGAGCTCAGCTCCAGTTCGATACCGGAGTTGGACAGGTTGCCGATGTTGTCGGTGTAGCCGCTGAAGCCGGATACGATGGAGGCAGGACGGCTGAAGAGCAGGGAGCTGGTGTACTTGTTGTAATACTCGACTCCGAGCATGACACGGTTGTACAAGTTCCATTCGAAACCGACGTTGAAGTTGTTGGATTTCTCCCAGGTCAGGGCATCATTGCCGATCGTAGACCAGTAAATGGCGGCACCGTCGGCATACTTGGCACCCAGGCTGTAGAGGCCCATGTAAGGATAGTACCCGCCCGGCAGGTTACCGTTGGTACCATAGGAAGCCTTGACCTTGAAGTCCGTGAAGAGCGGATTGCCCTCGAGGAAACCTTCCTTGCTCAGGCGCCAGGCCGCGGAAACGGACCAGAAGTTGGCCCAGCGGTGGTCAGCGCTCAGGCGGGACGAACCGTCCCGACGGAACGAAGCGGACAGATAGTACTTGTCGGCGAAGTTGTAGTTGGCACTCGCGAGGAAGCTCTTCATCACGGCGCGGTACTGCGCACCGCCGACGCCCCTGTGGGTACCCAGATCCAGGGCGGTCATGTCGTCGCGGGAATAAACGCTGGCGCTGGCATAGAGATAATCCGCATAGTGGTCGGAATACTCATAACCGGCGAGGGCGGAGACATTGTGCTGGCCGAAGTCCTTGTTGAAGTGCAGGACAGCGGAGTTGCTGAGCGTCTTGGACTGGAAATCGTACTCGTTCTTCAAGCCCGTGTAGGAGCCTCCGTCCACGGAAGTAGGACCCCACCACATGTACTGGCGGCTGTCGGTCCAGTCATAACCCGTGCTGTTGGTCAGATAGAGCCAGGGCGCGAAGTTCAGCGTGACATCCACGTTGGACAGGCTGCGGGTCGTGTTGGTGTTGAAATACTCGTAGGAATTGTCCTCGAAAGCGAGGTGAGGGTTATCTACGCCGCCGGACCAGGAAGTTCCATTGAGCCAGCCGCCGTCCTCGTCCTTCGACGGAGCGGTCGGATCCTGCTGGAAAATCGAAGAAGTCGGCGTGGAGTTGCCCCAGCCCTGCCCTTGGTCGCTTTGGTCGTTGTAACCGTTCGTGGTATTGAAGGAAATCATCTGGCGGACAGAAGCCTTGAGCCAGGGAGTGATCCGGTGATCCACATTGACACGGCCGGAGAAACGCTGGTAGTTCGAACCGATGACGATACCCTGGTTCTTGGTGAAACCGAGACCGGCGTAGACCTGGGTATTCTCGTTACCGCCGCTGATACCGATCTGATGGTTGGTCGTGAGGGCGTTGCGGAACACTTCGTGCTGCCACTTCGTACTGGTTTCTCCCGAAGGATCCCAGAACCAGCCGTCCTCTTTCAGGTCATCCACCGTGACATAGCCGAGATCGGTTCCGCCATACTCGTGATAGTAGCCGTCATAGGAATCAGCGACCCACTGCATGAAGGTCGGGCCGTCCATGATGTCGAAGGCCTTGAAATTGGCCAGCTGGGTGATACCGGCCTCACCGGTGTAGGTGATGGTGGTCTTGCCGACCTGACCCTTCTTGGTGGTGATGATGATGACACCGTTGGCGGCGCGGCTTCCGTACAGGGAGGCGGCGGCAGCATCCTTCAGGACGGTCATGGACTCGATATCGTCCGGGTTGATGCTGTTCAGCATGGCGGTACTCTTGTAGCCGGCGGAGATGTCACCGGTCGTGGAGGGATCCAGGATCACGCCGTCGATCACATACAACGGGGTGGTGCTGGCGGAGATGGAACCGACGCCACGGATCTGGACCGATCCGGCGGAACCCGGGTCACCGTTATCGGAAGCGATACGGACACCGGAGACACGGCCGATCAGGCCTTTATCGACGGACTCCTTGGAGACCTTGGCGATCTCTTCACCCTTGACCTGCGTCGCAGATCCGGTAAAGGCGGCTTTGGAAGCCGTACCATAAGCGACGACCAGGACATCGTCGAGGAATTCGGAATCGGGTTCGAGGGCGATCCCGATCAGGGCGCGTCCGTTGACGGGCACCTCCTGCGTCTTGTAGCCCATGTTGCTGACCACAAGGACATCCTGCGTGTTGGCGACAACGGTGTAAACACCTTCGGCATCCGTCAGCGCATACGCGGTGGCGTTTCCTTTGACGACGACGGCGGCACCGACCAACGGCTCACCATTGGACGCATCGGTAACCACACCCTTGACCGTGACGCTCTGAGCGAACACGGCCGCGGAAATCGTCATCAGCAAACACGCCATGAACAATTGTGCTTTTTTCATAAGCATGAAAGGTTAAATTAAACAAAAAGAAGTGTTAAATTCTTTATCATTCCTAACATTTACGCATCCTGCCCCCAGGGCAGAAACAATTAACGGTCGTTTATTATGATGCAACTTTGCTGACAAAGGTTGCAAATAATTTTATAATATGCAAATCTTAAAACGTGCTGAGATATTGACACTTGCGCTTATTTTTTGAGTGTCTTTCTTTAAAAGAAGCTGTAGTTTTGAGCTTAAAGGTTAAAAAATGAAATTTTATGACCAATTATCCTTTCAAATAGAAACATAAATATTTTAATAAAAAATTTATTTTTCTATTGAGGTACTTGTAAGATAGGTACGTAGCGTATTTTCATGGATCCCAAGACGCCGCGCGGCGTCTTTCATCTTTAAACCGGACGCCAACCATTGCTGGACTTCGGCCCTTCGCTGAAGAAACTGCGTTTTCTTGGACGATCGTCCGGGCGGACGCCCGAGCCGGATGCCGGCCTGGCGCTTGACCGCCAGGGCTTCGCGCGTGCGCTGCGAGATCAGGTTCCGCTCGATTTCCGCCGCCAGTGCAAAACAGAATGCGATGATCTTGGCATTGATGGTGTCTGACAAGTCAAAATTGTCTTTGATCGAGTGGATGGCGATCCCCTTGGAAGAGCAAGTGTTCAAGATGGCCATCACCATCATCATGTTGCGCCCCAGGCGGGAGATTTCCGTACAGAGGAGCTGATCCCCCTCCCGCATCCGCCGGAGCAGCTTTCCCAGGCTCCGTTTCTCCACGGAGCGCGTGCCTGAGACGGTCTCCAGGCACCATTGGTCCACATGCAGGCCGTGCCCCGCACAATAGTTCTCAATCTCGTACTTCTGTACCTCGAAGGTCTGCATTTCGGTGCTGACCCGGATGTAAGCATAAATCATAAGGCTTTCTGTTTTTATCAGGGAACATAATAATAAACGACCGTTTTTTTGTGTCGGAATGGGACAAGAAAAAAAACTGTTTTATTAACCTAATTCATTACAAAATGTTCAAGAAACTCGTACTTACGATCAGTGTCTTGTGGGCGGCGGCCGGTGTCGCATTTGCCCAGACACAAGTATCCGGTACCGTAACCGATCCTTCGGGAGCGCCGCTCCCGGGCGTTTACGTGTACATCGAGGGTACGAACGTCGGCACCGTCACGGATGCGAAGGGAGAGTATTCCCTCTCCGTCCGCGAAGGGGATGCCGTCAAGTTCAATTTCTTCGGTATGCGTGATGTCCTTGTCACTTACGACGGCAAGCCGACGATCAATGTCCAGATGGTAGAAGACGCCATCGGCCTGGACGAGGTCGTGGTCACCGCAACGGGTATGACCCGCCAGGAAAAGACCCTCGGCTATGCCTCCACGACCGTCCGTTCGGATGAAATCACGAAAGGACACGCCGCCGACGCTCTTTCCGGCTTGTCCGGCAAGGTCGCCGGTGTCCAGATTTCCTCGGCCGGTGCGACGGGTACCTCCCAGAAAGTGATTGTCCGCGGTTATTCGTCCTTCTCGAGCAACTCTCCGCTCTATGTCGTGGACGGCATCCCGATGTCCAACGGCACGATGGGTGTCCAGGATCTCAACAACTCCATCGACTTCGGTAGCCAGGCTGCGGATATCAACCCCGAGGACATCGAGTCCATCACCATCCTGAAGGGCGCGTCCGCTACGGCCCTCTACGGTTCGCGTGCCGGCAACGGCGCCGTCCTGATCACCACCAAGCGCGGCCAGCAGAACGAGACCGTCAAGGTTACATTCGACGGATCGGTCCAGGCCAGCAGTGTCCTGCGTATTCCTCAGTTGCAGAACAAGTTCGGACAAGGCTGGTTCTACGACTATGACGGTGCCAACGTCTTTGTCAACTACTCTCCCACGGAGAATGGCTCCTGGGGTAACTTGCTCGATGGCCGTGAGATAGAGTGGCGTCCGGGTGCCTCTTGGTACAACGGTGCGGATCCTTCTTACACCAAGTTTGAATACAAGCCCAATTCGCTGAAGAATTTTTATTCGACCGGCTTCGAGACCAACAACACCGTTACGCTTCAAGGCGGCAGCAAGTCCACAGGCTTCATTGTTTCTTATGGAAACATTTATTCCAACGGCATCCTGCCCGGCAACAGCGACATCTACAAGCGTCACAACTTCTCTTTCCGCGGCAACACGAAGATCAAGGACGGCCTCGCCTGGCTCAACTATGCGATGAACTATATCCGCAAGGAGATCCACAACGGAATGACCGGCCAGGGGCAGAACGGATCGACGATTTATCAGGACATTCTCCAATATCCCGTAAACGTGGATTATGCCGAGCTCCGGGATTGGCACAACATCTATAACAATGCCGACAACTTCTATACCCCGTATGCCCAGAACCCCTGGTGGATCCTGGACAACAACTGGGGTGACTATACCGACGACCGTGTCTATGGCAATGCCGAGTTCGGCCTCCAGATCATCAAGGGTCTCCAGCTGATCGCCCGCGGCGGCCTCGACGTGACCAACTATATCGAGAAGGAATTCAACAACCTCTGGACCTTCAATCCCGGCTCCTATGCAGCCGACGAGGGCGCCTCTCCCGAAAACGGGACCTTCGAACAGTATGCGGTACGCTCTTCCCAGCTGGACGGCAACGTGTTCCTCAATGCCGACTACCGGATCGGTGAGGACTGGTCCATTCACGGAGTGGCGGGTGTCAATGCCAACCAGCGTGCTTCCCAAAGCCTCAGCGGTTCGCTCAACGGTCTGGCTGTCGATGGCTGGGCCAGTCTCCTGAACACCAGCGGTGCGATCCCGGAGGCCAGTGCCAGCCGTTCGATGCGCCGTCTGATCGGTGCTTACGGCCAGGTCGACTTCGGCTGGAAAGATGCCGTGTATCTTACCCTTTCCGCCCGTAATGACTGGTCTTCCACACTCCCGATCGACAAGAATTCCTTCTTTTATTGGGGTGCCAACGCTTCCGTGATCCTGACGGATCTTTTCCCCGCCATGAAGAATGATGTGCTGAGTTTCCTCAAACTCCGCGGCGGATACGGAAAGACCGGTAATGACGCGCCTACCTATTATACGTCTTCGTATTACACCCTGGGGTCCGGTGCTTTCTCCTTCGGAAGCCTGACTTTCCCGCTCAACAGCTATGTCGGCCTGATCCGGAGCACCCGCGTCCCTAACACGACCCTTATGCCCGAGATCTCCACGGAGGCCGAACTGGGTATCGATGCCCGCTTCTTCAACAACCGCTTGAACTTCGACCTCGCTTTTTATGACAAGATTACGGAAAATCAAATCGTACAAGCGACGCTCGCTCCCGAGTCCGGTTATACTTCCGCGGTCCGCAACGTCGGTAAGATCCGCAACCGCGGTGTCGAGCTGACTGTCGGTGTCGTCCCGGTCCGGACCAAGGACTTCGAGTGGGATGTCGCTTACACTTTCTCCAAGAACGTCAACAAAGTGGAAGCCCTTTGGGACGATGTGACGGAATATTCGATCTATGGCCTGACCTCCGGTCCCCAGCTTAAGTCTATCGTCGGCGAGTCCATCGCCACCTGGGTAGATTACAAGATCAACACGGTCGAGGACCAGAACAGCCCTTACTACGGTTATACCATCGTCAATGCTGCGACAGGTCTTCCGACTTATGACAACACGAAGTATGAGACGCTGGGCAAGGCCGATCCCGACTTCACGATGGGTCTGAACACCAACCTCCGTTACAAGAATCTTTCTTTCGGTGCCAGCTTTGACTATCGCAAGGGCGGTCTGATGTATTCCGCTACGAAGGGTATCGTCCTGTTCGACGGCAATGCCGAGGAGACGATGTACAACCTGCGTGATCCCTGGGTTTGGCCTCACTCCGTCGTTGCCGTCGACGGAGGCGGGTATAAGGAGAACAACCTGCCTGTCACGACGCAGTACAACGTCAACGGTGCATACTATCCCAACTATAACTACGTCCAGTACCGCGAGGAACTCCTCGACAGGACCTACATCAAGCTGCGCGAGCTCAACCTGACCTACCGCATGCCTGAGAGATGGTTCCAGCATGTCAGCTGGCTTTCCTCCGTCTCTGTCGGTCTGGTCGGACGTAATCTCCTGATGTGGACTCCCAAGCAGGGCCTGATCGATCCGGACAACACCAACTACGGTAACGATCTGACTTCCCAGTACGGTGAGTATTACTCCGCACCTTCCGTCCGCACGGTCGGTGCCAATGTGAAGCTGGTCTTCTAAATTTAAGGAGGAATGATCATGAAAAGATTTTTCATTATTGCCGTCGCTTCCCTGGCGCTTGTAGCAACCGGTTGCCAGAAGTGGCTGGATATCAACACGAATCCGAATTATGTCTCTGATGCGGACATCAAGCTCCTGCTCCCCTCCGCTCAGCTCAACATGGCCGCCAAGGTCGGTTATGACCTGTCCCTGTACGGCTATTTCTGGTCTCAGTACGTAGTCCAGTGCAGCACGACCAACCAGTACTACACCATCATGACCAACGATGTGACCAACTCTACGTTCACGGGGCCCTGGTCTTATTTCTATTCCCGCGTACTCCCGACCCTCCACGAGGTCATCGACAAGGCGGAAGAAACGGAGAACGCCACCAATTTCTCCCTGGAGGCCAAGGCCACGCTGGCCTACAGTCTCTACCTGTTGACCAGTCTGTATGACGAGGTCGCTTATTCCGAAGGTTATGTCACTCCCAGCCAGACCCCTCATTTCGACTCCGGCAAGGACATCCAAGCCACGATCGTCCGTCTCCTCGAAGACATCCGCTCCATCAATGCCGAGACGGCTGCCGATGACGAGATCGTCAATACCACCGTCTCCAGCGACATGATCTTCAAGGGCGATACCGATGCTTGGTTCCAGTTTGTCAACACCCTCTACTTGAAGGTCTTGATGCGGGATTTCGACGCCAACAAGTCCAAAATCCAGTCCTTGCTTGCCGAGGGCAACTTCCTGGAGAAGGATGCTGCCTTTGACAATTTCTCGGATGCCTCCGACAAGTCTTCACCGCTGTATGAGAGTGACCGCCGTCAGCTCAACACGACCAACAACATCCGTTGCTGCAGCGACATCTTCAATGTGCTGGATAAGAACGACCCCCGTCTGGGCTACTACTATGACAACAATCCCGCTTCCGGCGTTGCCGGTACGGAATATGGCCTGGTCGGTGATCCTACCGAAACCAGCCGCCTGGCTTTGGGGGCAACGGATCCCGTGTTCTTCAGCACGGTAGATGAAGCGCTTTTCCTGCAGGCTGAGGCTTATGCCCGCCTGAACAATGCTGCCAAGGCGCAGGAAACCTATGAGGCTGCCATAGAGGCCGCTTTCGACCGCGTCACCTCCAACAGTTCCATCGTGATCAAGGCTGAGGATGTCGCTGCACTCCTGGCGGGTCCGTACGCTTTCGAAGCGGGTCCCGTCGAGACGATGGTCGAGCAGATCATCAACCAGAAGTGGGCGTCCAATGTCCGCTCCATGCCGATCGAGTCCTGGTTCGATCTCAACCGTACCGGTTACCCGACCCGTGGCAAGACAATCACCGACTACCACGGTGTCCTGACTTCCGGTTATCCGGTCCGCTTCATTTATTCCAAGACTTCCGCTGACTACAACCCCAATTCTCCGACTCCGGTCGAGGTGAATGTAAAGATGTGGTGGCACAAGTAAAAAAGGAGACAACAGATATGAAAAAAATAGTTACCCTTTTCGCCTTTGCGGCAATGCTGTGCAGCTTGTTCTCCTGTGAGACCTACAAGGTTGGAGAACCTGAGATGTCAGCCATCCATCAGATTGACGGAAAATTTGTCGGATTCGCGCTCAATCCGTCGGATGCGACGGACACCTTGTCCGTGTATGCCGTACAGATCACCAACACGACGAATGATGAGTCAGACCGTGCTTGGGTCACAGTCATTGACATGGATACCTACGGCCGTAACTGGCAGCGCTTATTCGCCGTTCAGTTCCCTGTCAGCGTGGATATCAAAGCGCAGACTTTCAAAGCGGACAATGTCGCCGCCGAAGAACCGGACAAAGCCTGGAATCCTTATATCGAAGGCCTTTATGGCAACTATGGAGCCTATACGACTTATGGTGCCTGGCGTGGAAAACACTCCGTATCCGCCTCTATCAGTGGTAAGGTCGTTACCGACGGCATCAACACCGCTTCCGGTTACAAGGCTGATTCCCTGGAGTTTGACTACACGCTAGTCATGGACGACGGTTCCCAGGAGACAGTTCATTTTGTCGGCATGAAGAAAACCGGTTGGCCAGAAGATATGGCAGCCTATATGAACTTCTGCGACAACTATCTCTGGTAATGAACCTGACAATAATTGAGAAAGGGGCCGGCCTTGCGTGCCGACCCCTTTTTTTACGGTCTGGTGAAAACTATTGCTGCGCCCCGCCGGCGAGGTCGAGGATCTCGGCCGTGATCTTGGCCTGACGGGACTTGTTGTACTCGAGGGAGAGTTCCTGGAGCAGGTCCTCGGCGTTGTCGGAAGCCGTCTGCATCGCCACGGTGCGGGCAGCGTGTTCGGCAGCGGAAGCATCCAGCAGAACCGTGTAGATCTTGAGCTTGAGAATCTTGGGGAGCAGGGCTTCGAGCAGCGCCTCCTTGTCCGGCTCGATGATGTACTCGTCGAAGGATTCCCCTTCCCCGGAAGGGACGGCCGCAAGGGGAAGATAGATCTCGCGGACCGGGCGGAGGACCGCCGTGCTGACGAAATGGTTGTAAAGGATCTCCACGCGGTCAGTCCGGCCCTCCAGGAAGTCCCCGACCAGCCGGTCGGACAGCTCGGCAGCGCCCTCGTAGGAGGGCCTGGCGGAGAGCGCCGCATGGTCGGAGGACACAAGGAATCCGTCCTTGCGCAGGGCTTCGGCCACCTTGCGGCCGACCGGCAGGACGGTAATCTCTTCCACGCCTTCCGCACGGAGGGAGGCGATCCGGCCCCGCACTTCCCGGATGATGTTGGCGTTGAAGCTGCCGCAGAGCGAAGAGTTGGACGAGAGGCAGACCAGGGTGACGTGGCCAAGCGGCCGTTCATCGGCATAGCGCCCGTCGGGGCGGACATGCTTGAGGAGTTCGTCCAGCGTCCGCTGCAAGGACTGCTCGTAGGGCAGCATGCCCTCGATCGCCGCCTGCGCCTTGTGGAGCTTGGCCGAAGCGACCATCTTCATCGCGGAGGTGATCTTGAGCGTACTCTTGACGGACTGGATCCGTCCCTTGATTTCCTTGAGCGAAGCCATAGCGTCGGGGTTTACATGGAGGCGATGACAACGGCGGCGGTCTCTTCGATCGCCCGGGTCAGGCTGTCATCCAATTTGCCTGCCGCGAGCGCAGCGATGACGTCGGCGTGCGTGGCATGCATCCGGTCGAGGAAGAGTGTCTGGAACTCGCGCACACGGTCCAGGGGCAGGTCCTTCATCAGGGCATGCGTACCGCAATACAGGATGGCGACCTGGTCGCCGACCGGCATCGGGCTGTACTGGGGCTGGATCAGGAGCCGGTTGTTCTTGCGCCCCTTGTCGAGGGTCATCGCGGTGATGGCGTCCATGTCGGAGCTGAACTTGGAGAAGGACTCCAGCTCTTCGTACTGGGCCTGGTCGATCTTGAGGCGGCCGGCCACCTTCTTCATGCTCTTGACCTGGGCGCTGCCGCCGACACGCGACACGGAGATGCCGACGTTGACCGCCGGACGCTGGCCCTGGTTGAAGAGGGCGGACTCCAGGTAGATCTGACCGTCCGTGATCGAGATCACGTTGGTCGGAATGTAGGCCGACACGTCGCCCGCCTGCGTCTCGATGATGGGCAGGGCGGTCAGCGAGCCGCCGGCCTTGACCTTGCCCCGGAGCGAATCGGGCAGATCGTTCATCTGCTCGGCGACTTCCTGGCGGGCAATGATCTTCGCAGCCCGCTCCAGGAGACGCGAATGGAGGTAGAACACGTCGCCCGGGTAGGCCTCGCGGCCCGAGGGACGGCGCAGGATCAGCGACACTTCGCGGTAGGCGACCGCCTGCTTGGAGAGGTCGTCATAGACCACCAGGGCATGGCGACCCGTGTCGCGGAAGTATTCACCGATGGCGGCACCGGCGAAGGGGGCATAGTACTGCAAGGCGGCCGGATCGGCGGCGGTGGCGGCCACGACGATCGTATAGTCCATCGCGCCCTGACGCCGCAGGGTCTCGACGATGGAGGCGACGGTCGAGCCCTTCTGGCCGACGGCCACATAGATGCAATAGACCGGCTTGCCAGCCTTGAAATTGTCCCGCTGGTTGATGATCGTGTCGATGGCGATGGCGGTCTTGCCGGTCTGGCGGTCGCCGATGATCAGCTCGCGCTGGCCCCGGCCGATCGGGATCATCGCGTCGATCGCCTTGAGGCCGGTCTGCAGGGGCTCGCTGACGGGCTGTCGGTAGATCACGCCCGGCGCCTTGCGCTCCAGCGGCATCTCGCAGAGCTCGCCCTCGACGGCGCCGAGGCCGTCCAGCGGATTACCCAGCGGATCCACGACGCGCCCGAGCATCTGCTCGCTGACGCGGATGGACGCGATGCGGCCCGTCCGGCGGACGGACATACCCTCCTTGACCAGGTCGGTGAGGCCCATCAGGACGGCACCGACATTGTCTTCTTCGAGGTTCATCACCACGGCCATCACGCCGTTCTCGAACTCCAGCAGCTCGCCGGCTTCGGCCTGTACCAGGCCGTAGATGCGCGCCACGCCGTCGCTGACCTGGAGGACTTTGCCAATCTCTTCCAGGCCGATGGATTCTTTGATGTCTTTCAGCTGGTTCAGAAGGACTTCTGAGATTTCGCTGGCTTTGAGGTTCTGTGCCATGTGTGCTACACGATTCGTTTGTTCTTTTCTATAAACTGGCGCCGGATGTCATCCAACTGGCGAGACACGCTGGCGTCAAGCCGGCTGTCATCCACTTCCAGGACAAATCCACCGATCAGCGAAGGGTCCACCTCGCTCTCGAACTCCACGCGGCCGCCGATCTGCGCACTGAGATAGGCGCGGAGTTTTTCCTGCAGGGCCGGACTGTCCACGGCAGTCTTGAGACGGGCGACGTGGATCCCATTGCGCGCGTCATAAAGGCGCACGAAACTGTGGAAGATCAGCTTCACGTACGGCATCCGGCCATTTTTCATCAGCAGGGAAACGAAGCGCTCCAGGTCCTCGCAGAGGGGACGGGGCGCCGCATCAGGGTCGGAGAGCAGGGCCTTGACCTGGGCATAGACCTCCTCACCGCGACCGGTTTCCGCCACGTACTTCAGCAGGGCCAGGGCATAACGCCTGGAGATGACTCCGGTATCCATGTCAATTCGGCTTCGGGACGTTGATCTCGCCGACCAGCTTGTCGATCAGCTTGAGCTGGGCGTCTTCGGTGGAGAGCTTTTCGCGGAGCACCTTCTCCGCCACTTCGACCGAGAGGTTCGCGACCTCGGCCCGGACGTCGCGCAAGGCGCTCTCCTTCTCCGCGGCGATCTGGGTACGGGCCTGCTGGATGAGTTTGGATGCCTCTTCCCGGGCCTGCTCCTTCGCGTCCGCGACCAGTTTGTCACGGGCATCGGCGGCCTCCTTGAGGATCCGCGCCTGCTCGCGGCGGGTCTCCTCAATCAGGGCAGTCTGGCGGTCCGCCATTTCGGCGAACTGCTTCTCGGCCTCCCGCGCCTGGGCGATGCTCGCGTTGATCCGCTCGCTGCGCTGGTCCACCATCCCGGTGATCATCGGGAAGCCCCACTTGGCCAGCACGAAGAAGACGATGCCGAAAATCAGCGTCATCCACACGAGCAGGCCGAAGTCAGGAGTGATCAGGGACATGGCTTACTTCGCGATCAGACAGACCACAATGGCAAACAGGCAGGCGCCCTCGACCAGGGCAGCCACGATGATGGCGGTCAGGCGATAGTGGCTGGCCTGCTCGGGCTGGCGGGCGCCCGCTTCAAGGGCGGCCTTGCCGATCTTGCCGATACCGAATGCGGCCGCGAGCGCGGCGATACCCGCACCGAGGGCGGCACCAACTTTTCCGAGCGCCGCACCGGCGACAGCCTGAAGAATCGTAAAGAGTAACATAATATCAAGATTTTAAGTTTATGAATTATTCGGTTTCCGGCTCCTGGCGCGACATCCCGATAAAGACGGCCGAGAGCATCGTAAATACGTAGGCCTGGATGAAGGCCACGAGCAGTTCCAATAAATCCATGAACACGCCCAGCAGGATGGCCACGACGCCCATGCCGGCGTTGAGTCCCACGCTCATATTGGCGGTCAGGAAGATCACCGCGATCACGCCCAGGATCATGCAATGGCCCGCCAGGATATTGGCAAAGAGCCGGACCATCAGCGAGAAAGGCTTGGTGAACATGCCGATGATCTCGATCACGGGCATCAGCGGGACAGGGACCTTGAGCCAGGTCGGCACGTCGGGCCAGAGGATGTCCTTCCAGTAATGCTTGTTGCCGAAAAGATTGACGGCCAGGAAGGTGCAGACGGCCAGCACGAGGGTGACCGCGATGTTGCCCGTGACGTTGGCCCCGCCCGGGAAGATGGGTACGATCCCCATCAGGTTGTTGATGAAGATGAAAAAGAAAGCAGTCAGCAGGTAGGGCGAGTAGCGCTTGTAGTCCTTGCCGACGCACTCCTTGATGATGTCGTCCTCGACCATGGTGACCAGCATCTCCACCAGGCCTGCAAAGCCCTTGGGGGCTTCCTCCACGGCATCATGACGCCGGTACCAGCGGGCCGCCAGCAGGATCAGGAGCACCAGCACCAGGCTGTTGACCATCAGGCCCAGGACATTCTTGGTGATGGAGAGGTCCAGGGGACGCACCTCCGCGCCGGAAGCGTCCCGCTCCACGATCTTGCCGTCATATTTCTCAGAAGTGGAGATGAAGAAACCTTCGTAGCTTCCCTCCTCCAGATGGCGGGAGCTGAAACAGTGCCAGCCCGTGGTCCGGCTGCGTACGATGACCGGCAGCGGAATGCTGACGGGGTGGCCGTTCACGGTCGTGATGTGCCACTCATAGGCGTCGCCCACATGGCCGAAAAGGTACTCCTGGATATCCAGGTCCACCTCGTCGTCCGGGGTTTCCTGCGCTCCGAGGGAGAGCGGAAGCAGCAGCAAGAGCAGCCCCAATCCGATCAGTTGCCAACACTTCATCATTCCACGCATGCTGTCACGACATTGTCTTTTACCTTGACGAATCCGGAGGAGACGGGCAGATCCCGGTCCGTCCCGTCGATCCGGTAGCGGATTACGCCAGCCGACAGGGCGGAAAGGATGGGCGCATGGTTCTCCTGCACCACGAAACGCCCGAGCATGCCGGGCAGTTCCACCTGCTCCACCTGGCAGGAGAGCAGTTCCCGTTCGGGAGAGAGTACTTTCAGTTCGATCCGCATGGCCCAAGCGTTTTTCCCGTCATGCGCGCCCGCTGGCGTCCAGCAGTTCCTGCGCCTTCTTGCGGGCGTCCTCAATCGTGCCGACCAGCAGGAACGCCTGCTCCGGCAGGTCATCGACTTCGCCGTCCAGGATGGCATTGAAGCCCTTGACCGTATCTTCGATGTCCACCATCAGGCCCGGGCAGCCGTTGAAGATCGCCGAGACATGCAGGGGCTGGGACAGGAAGCGCTGCACCTTGCGAGCGCGGCTGACTGTCAGCTTGTCCTCGTCGGAGAGCTCGTCCATGCCGAGGATGGCGATGATGTCCTGGAGTTCCTGGTATTTCTGGAGGATCTGCTTGACGCGCTGGGCGCAGTCGTAATGGGCCTGGCCGACGATGTTGGGGTCGAGGATGCGCGAGGTGGACTCCAGCGGATCCACAGCCGGATAGATGCCCAGGGAGGCGATCTTGCGGCTCAGGACCGTCGTCGCGTCCAGATGGGAGAAGGTCGTTGCCGGAGCCGGGTCCGTCAGGTCGTCGGCCGGCACATAGACGGCCTGGACCGAAGTGATGGAGCCGTTCTTGGTGGAAGTGATGCGCTCCTGCATCTGACCCATCTCCGTCGCCAGCGTCGGCTGGTAACCCACGGCGGAAGGCATGCGCCCGAGCAGGGCGGACACCTCCGAGCCGGCCTGGGTGAAGCGGAAGATGTTGTCCACGAAGAAGAGGATATCCTTGGGATCGTCGGGATCCAGGCTGTCGCGGAAGGACTCGGCGAGGGTCAGGCCGCTCAGCGCCACGGAGCTGCGGGCGCCCGGCGGCTCGTTCATCTGTCCGAAGACCATGGCGACCTGGGACGTCCGGAGGAGGTCCCGGTCGATCTTGGAGAGATCCCAGTCGCCCTGCTCCATGCCCTCGCTAAAGGCTTCGCCGTACTTGATGACGTCGGACTCGATCATCTCGCGGAGCAGGTCATTGCCTTCGCGGGTCCGTTCGCCGACGCCGGCGAAAACCGAGAAGCCGTTGTGCTTCTTGGCGATGTTGTTGATGAGCTCTTTGATCAGCACCGTCTTGCCGACGCCCGCACCGCCGAAGAGGCCGATCTTGCCGCCCTTCAGGTAGGGTTCGAGCAAGTCGATCACCTTGATGCCGGTAAAGAGCACCTCCTGCGAAGTGGTAAGCTCCTCGAATTTCGGGGGCTCCCGGTGGATGGGCAGGGTGCGCGAACGGTCCAGCGCGCCGATGCCGTCGATCGAGTCGCCGGTCACGTTCATCACGCGGCCGCGGATCTGCGTACCGACCGGCATGGAGATCGGAGCCGCGGTATCGACGGCGTCCATCCCCCGCCGGAGGCCGTCGGTGGAGTCCATCGCCACGCAGCGGACGGTGTCCTCGCCGATGTGCTGCTGGACCTCGATGACGAGCGTCCGTCCGTTGTTGCGCGTCACGGTCAGGGCGTCGTGGATCCGGGGCAGTTCGACGCCCGGGTCCAGGTTGAAATGTACGTCCACGACAGGACCGATGATCTGGGATATTTGTCCGACAATGGTTGACATCTTTTTCTTGATTAAGGGTTTACCGCCGTCCGGTGTACGGGACGGATTCCGGCAGGAAAGCCTGTGCGCCGTAGTCTTCCACGGCCCCGAACAAAGCCAGGGCCTTCTCGAAATTGTAGCGGTTCATGTACATCGTCCCGGCCCGGAAGGCGCCGAGATAGGCTTCATCGATCGCGCCGTCAAAGACGCCCGGATCCTCCAGGTCCTGGTTGCCGGCCACGCCGGTCAGCTGCTCGACATCATCGAAGTCCTTGACCTGCACGAGGATCGGGCGGTCGCCGCCGGGCAGGGCGATGTCGCCCAGGGGATTCTGGAAGAAGAGGTTGTACTCGGCGGAGGTGACCTTCTGCGCCTCCTTTTCCTTGATGGTCTCCACACGGCAGCGGTCCAAGGCCGCCAGGCTGCAGCAACCGATGATGTTGTGGTCGAGATAGCCGTTGGCCCCGTTCATGAAACGGAAGCCGAAGCCCAGCTCGCCTTCTTCCGGCGCGGAGGGCCACACGAAGAGAACGGTGTTGTGCCGGAAACGGATGTCCGCATTGCGTGCGAGCATGGAGCCGGAGATTTCCACGGCCGCCTTGCGGATGCCGACGAAGACATTGTTTTCCAGGGTGACCATGGCTCCGGCCGTACCCTTGACGGCACCGTCGGGTGCGTTGGCAAAGAGGCAGTTGCGGATCTCCACTTCGCTCTGGCAGTTGTCCAGGAAGACGATGGCCGTCTGGGCCGTCTTGGTCTCCTCGTCCAGTTCCTCGCCGCCCTTTCCGGCCGTGCCGGGCGGTTGCATCATGGACGACTCGATCCCGTCGGGCTGGCCCTCTCCGTCCGGATGGTACGCGATCGAGGCGCCCCGGTCGAAAAGGAGTCCGTCCACGGTCACGTTCGATCCCGGGCGGCGGACCTTGATCTGGAGGGTCCCCTTGCCGCTCTGCGTCTCGTTGGAGGAGACGGAAGGACGGACTGTCGTCCGGTAGCGGAGGATATCCCGCTCGGTGAAATCATCGTTGTAGCCGCCCAGGATGGCGACCGGTTTCTCGATGTTGATGTTGCCGCTGCGCAGCGTACCGAAATAATTGCCCTCGGCCACCAGGATGACAGCCCCTTCGGGCGCGACATCGAGCGCCCGCTGGATATTCTTGAAAGGAGCCTCGCGCGTCCCTTCGCTGCGGTTGGAACCGTTGGCCAGGCTGACATAGTATTTCGGGCCGGAGAGCAGGTCCGGACGGCCGGAAGCCTGGGAGGTACGGACACCGGCGGACGAGCCGGAGGACTCTCCCCGGATGGCGGAGACCGCGTCGTGGTAGGTGTCGGTGACGGCATCCCGGACACGGCGGCCGAACTTGCGGACCGAAGATTCGCCGGTATTGTTCCGGCTCTGGGCAAGGACCGGCTGCCCGGAGAAGGACAACAGGAGCAAACCGATGCCCAGGGCACACAGGATCTTTCTCATGGCCTCATGCGATTAGATGACACTTTGTTCAAGTTAAGCAAATGTAACCATTTTCCTTTTCAAATGTAGCCATTTTCCTCCAATAAGCCCATTTTTCCCTAAAAATACGAAACGCACCCGGCTCGATAATGTGGATTTATTGTCTTATCTTTGGTTTCGCATTTTCAAGTTCTGATCCGAAATGAAGAAATTACTAACCCTGGCAGCCCTGATGTGGATCGCCATCTCCGGTCTGGCCGCACAAACTCCCGGCGGGACGGAGATCCTTCCGGGCATCTGGAAGTTTACTTTCGGCACGCCCGATAGCATCACCCCCGTATCCATCCATGACGCGCCACCCCGGCAGGAGGCGATCGCGGCCCTGGGAAGCGACGGAGCCTGTCCGGTGATCCCCCAGGCGGAATTCGGGCGGCGGGGCGTCCTGCTGACCCTTCCCCTGAAAAACGACGAACTGCTCTACGGCCTGGGACTCCAGCTGCAGTCCTTCCAGCAGCGCGGCAAGAAGAAGATGCTCCGCGTCAACGCCGACCCGCGCGTGGACACGGGCGACTCCCACGCGCCCGTCCCGTTCTACGTCAGTTCGGCCGGTTATGGAGTCCTGATCGACAACGCCCGGTACATGACCTTCTATCTCGGAAGCAAGCGGCCCGAGGGAGCGGCCTCCGACGCGGTGAAGGTTGAGATCCCGAGAAGCGAAGGGGTGGACGTCTATGTCTTTGCCGGTCCCACGATGAAAGAAGCCGTCGCCCGATACAATCTCTTCGCCGGAGGCGGAACGCTGGTCCCGCGCTGGGGGCTGGGATTCTGGTACCGGGGAGAGACGGACTTCACCCAGGAACAGATCCTCGCCCTGGCCGAGGATTTCCGCGCCAACCGGCTCCCCTGCGACGTGATCGGCCTGGAGCCGCACTGGCAGACGGCCTCCTATTCCTGTTCTTACGTATGGCGGGGCACGTTCCCGGATCCGGCGGCGATGATCGGAACGCTGCGCGAGCAGGGGATCCGGACCAACCTGTGGATGCACGCCTATGTCCATCCCAGCGCCCCCATCCACGATGCGCTGAAACCCTACTCCGGAGACTACCGCGTCTGGAACGGGCTGGTCCCGGACCTGACCCTGCCCGAGGCCCGGGAAATCTTCAAGGGCTGGCATGCGCAAGCCACGACCGGGATCGGCGTGTCCGGCTTCAAACTGGATGAGTGTGACAACTCCGACTTCACCGGCAACTGGTGCTTCCCCGAGATCGCCTCATTCCCTTCCGGCGCCGACGGCGAACAGATGCACAGCCTGTTCGGCCTGGCCATCCAGCAGACCATCGACGAGCTCTACCGGGAGCGCGGCGTGCGCGGCTATCACCTCGTCCGGAGCTCCGGCGCGATGGCCGCTCCGCTTCCCTGCGTCCTGTACAGCGACCTCTACGACAGCCAGGTATTTATCAATGCCGTGGCACAGAGCGGCTTCTGCGGCTTGCTCTGGACGCCGGAAGTGAGGGACGCCAACGGTGAAGAAGACTTCCTGCGACGCTTCCAGGCGGTGATGTGCTCCCCCCTGGCGATGGTCAACGCATGGTACCTGCAGATGCCGCCCTGGAAGCAGATGAACCGCGAGAAAAGCAAGCGGCATATCGTGGATCCCGGCAGCCCCGAAATGACCGACGCGTGCCGGAAGTGGCTGGAATTCAGGATGACATTGATCCCTTATCTGCACGCCGCCTTCGTCAAATACCATGAGACGGGGATCCCTCCTTTCCGGGCTTTGGTCATGGACTTCCCGGACGAAACGGCCGCCGTGAAGGACATCGCCGGACAGTACATGATGGGAGACGAACTGATGGTCGCCCCGCTCACGGCGACAAGCAAGGGCACGAAGACAATCTACTTCCCCGCAGGAACCTGGTATGACTTCTTCACGGGTGAGCGGATCGAGGGCGGCCAGGCGCTGACCTTGTCGTTCCCCCTGGACCGGATGCCCCTCTACGTCAAGGAGGGTGCGATCCTGCCGCTGGCCCATGCGACCCTCAGCACGGAAGATCCCGACAGCCGGATCCTGGATTTCCGGGTTTACGGAGACGATCCGCGCCCGACCGCCGTCTATGAGGATGACGGAGGCTATCCGGCCCAGTTGAAGGAGAATCAGATCCACTGGGATGCCAAACGGGCGCGGATCCGCTTCCAATCCAAGCAATACACCTCCGGCAAGACCATCCGCATCCCCTCCGGACAGCCCGGCCGATAGGCCGGCAGCCGTTCTCTTTCGTTTTTCAGACATCGGAGCGCAGCGACCGGAGGGGTTTGGGGAGTTCCCTCCCCAATCAATGGTGGCCTCAGGCAGCTGCCGTGCTTTGGTATCCGGACCGTACAGGTCCGGATACGAAGAAGCCCGGCGTCATCCTTGACGTCGGGCTTCCAAAGAACGGCAG
>JAFUWZ010000015.1 GCA_017471045.1 Bacteroidales bacterium | reverse complement strand
CCGCCGAGAAGGCTGCCGCCGAGCGTGCCGCCGCTGAGAAGGCTGCCGCCGAAGCCGCCCGTGCCAAGGCCCGCGCCATCGAGGAGAATATCTACTTCATCATCGGCAAGACCAACATCCGTGACACGGAGACCGCCAAGATCGACAACATCGTCAACATCATGAAGACCTATCCGGAAGCCGTCGTGTCCATCACCGGTTACGCCGACAAGGCTACGGGTACCGCCAAGCGCAACATGTACCTGTCTGAGAAGCGTGCGGAGAATGTCTGCAAGGCCCTCGTCGATGCCGGCATCGCGGCCGAGCGCATCAGCACAAACTACTACGGTGACACCAAGCAGGTCAGCGACGTGCCCGCCGAGAACCGCGTATCCGTCTGCGTCACCCGCTAAACCGGAGCAGCAGATTCCCTCACAGAAATCTACCTGACAGAACGGCCCGCCCCGGCGGGTCGTTTTTTTGTCATTTTTGCTATCTTTGGGCAAAGACTCCCGCCCCATGAAGCATTTCCGCCTTTTCGTCCTGCTGCTCCTCTGCAGCCTTCCCGGCGCCCTCGCAGCCGCCCAGTCCCCTACCGACTATGTCGATCCCCACATCGGTCTCAAAGGCAACGGAGGCGTGACGATCGGACCCGCGGCACCTTTCGGAATGGTCAAGCCCGGGCCGGACTGCCGGGTCAACTCGGGCTACGGCTGGCAGGCGCTGGACAAGCCGGTCCTTGGCTTCTCGCAGACCCACAACAGCGGTACGGGCGGCGGCCCGAAATACGGCAACATCCTGATCCAGCCCTTCGTGGGGACGCTCGACGAGACCTGGCACCCGCAGCTCCGCAGCGACGAGGAGGCCTGCCTGGGCTATTACCGCTGCGACTACGCCGGGACGGGCCTCCGCACAGAAATCACGGCGAGCGAGCGGGCGGTGTTCTACCGTTTCGGCTACCCGAAGACCAGAGCGGCCAGAGCGGCCGGTGAGGCCGTCGGCCCGCACGCACTCTCCCTCGATGCCGGTTTTTTCCTGGGCAACCAGGGCACCGGCTATCCCAAGGAGGAACAGCACCTGGTCGGGTCGGAAGTGCGCATCCTCTCAGACCACGAAGTGGAAGGCTACACGCGGGTACGCGGCGGCTGGAACGGCGGCCGGGCCTACACCTGCTATTTCTACCTCGTTGCGGACCATCCCTTCGTCGAGACCCGTACCTGGAAGGGCGAGCGGCTCCTGCGCGACAGCCAGGTGGTCCGGGACCGGATCGAGATCAGCCGCAGCCCCTGGCAGGCGGATGAAGGGAAAGGCACGGGCGTGCTGCTGCGCTTCGCGGATGACGCGCAGGAGGTCAATATCAAGCTGGGCGTTTCCCACCTCGGCTGCCTCAAGGCGCGGCAGAACGCCGGGCAGGAGCTGCCGCACTGGTCCTTCGACCGGGCGCGGGCAGATCTGGTCGCCCGCTGGGAATCCCTGCTCGGCCGGGTCGAAATCGCTCCCGGGACGCCGCCGGAGCTGCTGCGGATGTTTTATACCGGCCTGTACCACTGCTACCTGCACCCGGTCGACAAGACCGGGGAAAATCCGCTCTGGAATGACGGAGAGCCCTATTTCGACGACTATTACGCGCTGTGGGACACCTTCCGCACGTCCCTGCCCCTGATGATGCTGCTGACACCGGGACGGGCGGCGGATTTCTGCCGCTCGCTGCTCTCGACCTACCGGCACGAGGGCTACCTGCCGGACGGTCGCAGCGGACATTGCACAGGACTCACGCAAGGCGGATCCAACGCCGATCTCGTGCTGGCGGACGCTTTCCTGCGCGGGCTGCCCGGGATCGACTGGGAACTGGCGCTGGAGGCCGTATTGAAGGATGCCGACGTGCCGCCGGGCGGCGAAGAGGAAGCGCAGGGCCGCGGCGGCCTCCGCGAATACAACACGCTCGGATACGTCCCCTACGGCATCCCGCGGGCCGGCACCCGGACGCTGGAATACGCGCGCTGCGACTATTCGATCTATCTGCTGGCCCAGGGCCTGGGGCGCGACTCCCTCGTCCGCAAGCGCCTCGCCGCCCAGGGGATCGACCTGGATGCCGTGGCAGCCCGGTTCCTGCGCCAGAGCGGCAACTGGCGGAACCTCTGGCGCGCCGACTGCGAGAGCAATGGATTCCGCGGCTTCATCATGCCGCGCGACCGCAGCGGCCAATGGCTCGACTCCATCCCCGCCTACCCCTCGAAGGTCTATCCCACGCCGGGCATCGACGGCGGCCTCTCCAACACCGCCGGCACCGCCTGGGCCCGCGCGGGCTACGACTGGACCGCCGACCTCACCCCCGGCTGGCCCCACCTGGCTTACAGCCCCGTGACGCGCGAGCCGCACGCCTTCTGCACCAACTGGGAAAAGTTCTTCTACGAAGGCACCGGCTGGATCTACTCCTGGTCCGTGCCCCAGGACGTGCCCGGCCTGATCGAAGCCTGCGGCGGCCCCGGGACCTTCCAGGCCCGTCTCGATGAGTTCCTGTACAAAGGCTACTTCTCCGTCAACAACGAGCCCGCCTTTTTCGTGCCCTGCCTCTACCATTGGATCGGCCGCCCGGACCTCACCGGCGAGATCGTCCGCAAGACCATCGCCAAGGAATTCAACGACAGTTGGAAAGGCCTCCCCGGCAACGACGACACCGGCGCCACCTCCACCTGGCTCGTCTTCCACCTGATGGGCCTCTACCCCGTCGCCGGCCAGGACCTTTACATCCTGCACGCTCCCCTGCTGTCCGAGACGGTCCTGCACCTGGACGCCGGAGACTTGATCATCCGCGCCGAAGGCCTTTCCGACACCAACCGCTTCATCCAGTCCGTCATCCTGAACGGCCGGGATTTCCCCTACAGCACCCTCCGCCACGCCGACCTCGCCGCCGGCGGCGAATTGATCCTGAAAATGGGCCCCGCCCCCTCCCCCGCCTGGCCCCGCTCCCTCCGCGCTGCCGGGCACAAAAGGCAGCTTAAACATAGAAAATGAAAATAATTCTAAACAGGAGGTGAGAGATTGAAAAATATTGTTATATTTGAGTGATTCCAGTAGAAAAATTGATAGAATGAGAAAAGTTTTTGTCTCCGTAGCAACCGTTCTGCTGGCGGCTTTCGCCGCTGCGGCGCTCCCCCGCCCGGAATACCCCCGGCCGCAATTCGAGCGCGCCGACTGGGTGAACCTCAACGGCACCTGGACCTATACGTTCGATTTCGGCCTCTCCGGCCTGGAGCAAGGCTTCGACAAGTCCGAAGGTTTCGACGGCAAGATCACGGTCCCGTTCTGCCCCGAGAGCGAACTCTCCGGCGTGGGTTACAAGGACTTCATCCCGAGCCTGTGGTACCAGCGCAAAGTGGACATCCCCGCCGGCTGGGACGGCAAGCGGGTGATCCTGCACTTCGGCGCCGTGGACCATCATTGCACCTTGTACGTCAACGGCCAAAGGGCCGGCCGGCACTGGGGCGGCACCGTCTCGTTCGAATTCGACATCACGCCCTATGTCAGCGCCGGACAGCGCGCCAACCTCGTCCTGCGGGTCGAGGATGACGTGCGGAGCGGGAACCAGCCCGCCGGCAAGCAGAGCGCCCGTTACGCTTCGTACAGCTGCATGTACACGCGCACCACGGGCATCTGGCAGACGGTGTGGATGGAGGCCGTGGATCCGTGCGGCCTGAAGTCCGTCCATGTCAAGCCCGACCTGGACGGCGGAAGGTTCGTCGTGGAGCCGCGTTTCTATGCACTGCAGCGCGGAGAAAAACTGCGCGTGACCCTCTGGGAAGCCGGTTCGCTGGAAGCCGGAGGCGCCGTCCCGGCGCATTCCCGGGCGAAACGTCCCCTCGCCACCCAGACCGTGACCGCCTCCGACGGGGTCCCCGTCGTCCTGGACATCCCCGCCCGGTCCCTGCGCAGCTGGTCTCCGGAGGACCCGTACCTGTACGACCTGAAGTTCGAAGTGCTGGACGGCGAGGGTCGCGTGACCGACGTGGTCCGCTCCTACGCCGGCCTGCGCAAGATCCATATCGAGGGCAACCGCATCTACCTCAACAACAAGCCCCTGTACCTGCGCATGGTGCTCGACCAGGGCTTCTATCCCGACGGGATCTGGACCGCGCCGAGCGACGAGGCCCTCAAGGCCGATATCGAACGCGCGATGGCGGTGGGATTCAACGCCGCCCGCCTGCACCAGAAGGTGTTCGAAGAGCGCTTCCACTATTGGGCCGACCGGCTGGGCTACCTGACCTGGGGCGAAGCGTCGAGCTGGGGCTTCGACGTCAACCGGGAGGACGGAGCGCGCAACTTCATCTCCGAGTGGGAAGAGATCGTCGTGCGCGACCGCAACCATCCGTCGATCATCGCCTGGACGCCCTTCAACGAGAGTTGGGGGCGGGACCGGGACAACGAACGCGCCCGCATACACGACCGCCTGGTGTCCGACGTGTACCGGATCACGCACGCGCTGGACGACCGTCCGCTCAACGACGCCAGCGGCGGCTACCATGTCGTGACAGACATCTGGACCTACCACAATTATGAGCAGGATGCCGCACGCCTGCGGGAAGTGCTTACGCTGAAGGGCGACGGCACGGTGCCGACCTTCGACCGCGAGCGGGAATGCGCCTACTCCGGGCAGCCCTACATCCTCGACGAGTACGGCGGCATCAAGTGGGTGATCGAGCAGTATTCGTCAAAGACCTGGGGCTACGGCAAGGGGCCGGAGAGCCTGGAAGAGGTGTACACGCGCCTGGAGGCGCTGACGGACACGATCCGGAGCCTGGACTACATCAGCGGCTTCTGCTACACGCAGCTGACCGATGTGGAGCAGGAGCAGAACGGCATCTACACCTACGACCGGCGGGAGAAATTCGATGCCGCGCGGCTCAAGGCGATCCTGTCCGCCAGGCCGGCCTGGGCCGAAGATTAGACTTGTCCCGGGATTTGCTGGATTTGAAACTATAATGTGCCATAAAGGATGCGTAAATTATTGCTGTTTATCGCGTTGACCGTCGCAGCTGTCTCGGCGACGGCCCAGACCCTGAACGTAAAAGGGCGCGTCGTGGACGAGACGCTCTCTCCCGTGCCGGGCGCTTTCGTGACCGACCGGGCCAACAAGAACAACGGCACCACGACCGACCTGGACGGCCGTTTCTCCCTGGACGTGGCTTCGTCCGGGACCGTGGAAGTGTCCTTCATGGGATACGCCACCGCCGTCGTGCCCGTGAACGGGCAAGACCACCTGACCGTCACGCTGGAGCCCGACGTACAGGCCCTCAAGGACGTCGTCGTCGTGGGATACGGCTCCGTCAAGAAGTCCGACCTGACCTATGCTGTGGCGAAGATGACGGACGACCAGTTCAAGGAACGCGCGTTCTCGACCATGAGCGAAGCCTTCCAGGGGATGCTGTCCGGCGTGCGCGCCTCGGCCCAGAACGGTGTGCCGGGCGAGGAACTGACCATCCGTATCCGGGGCACCAACACCATCAACGGAGACAGCAGCCCGCTCTACGTCATCGACGGCATCCCCTCGGACGACATGACCGACATCAGCGCATCGGATATCGCGTCGGTGCAGATCCTGAAAGATGCGGCGGCAACGTCCATCTACGGCTCCCGGGGCGGCAACGGCGTGGTCCTGATCGAGACCAAGCAGGGGACGGCCTCCAAGCCGACCGTCAACTTCGGCGCGTGGTTCGGATTCCAGCAGGTCGAGAAGACCCTCGACATGATGTCCGGCCCGGAGTGGGTCGCGTACAACACCTTCCGCCGCAACCTCTCGTACAAGCGGGCGGGCGGATCGCTCAAGACCAGCATGGAGGAGCGCCCGGCCCAGTACCAGATCCCCTCCTACTGGATGGAGGCCACGGAATATTCGGACTGGCAGGACATCGTGTTCCGGCTGGCGCCGATCCAGGAATACACCCTCTCCTTCTCCGAGAAGAACAAGAACGGCAGCACGTATGCCTCCGTCGGATACCTGGACCAGCAAGGCATCGTGGTGGGGTCCAGCTACAACCGGATGAACGGCCGTATCAACAAGACAGTCAAGGTCGGGCCCAGCCTCACCCTGGGACTCAACATGAATTTTTCTTCGTCCAACCAGGACGGAGCCGGTGCTTCCGGTAAGGAGGCGGCCCTGCACCACGCGCTTCAGGTGACGCCGCTGATGAAACTGGACGAAGGCACACGCGATCTGGGATTCCCGGAAAATATCGGCATGACCTATCCCAATCCCCTCATCCGGCTCCAGAGCACCACGGCCCTGACCCAGCTGTTCTCCTGGGGCGGGACCCTCTCGGCCGAATACCTGATCACGAAGAACCTCCGTTTCAAGTCCCAATACGGACGGAGCCACGCCGGCAAGACGTACGAACTGTTCGAGCCCGGCAACATCGCCTACTCCACGGGGTTCATCACGAACGGGCGCAGCTACGCCAACAAAAAGGACAAATGGGTGCTCCAGAACACCCTCTCGTTCAACCTCAAGGCCTCGCGCCACACCCTGGATGCCGTCCTCGGACAGTCGGCCGAGCAGATGCACTTCTACCAGATCGAGACCGCGGCGACCGGATGGCCCTACGAGACGGTCTCCACGCTGAACGTCGCCACGACCCCGACGCTCTCCAGCACGCGGCGCAACACCTATTCCGGCCTGTCCTTCTTCGGAAGGGGCAGTTGGAACTACGACGACCGCTACTTGCTGACGGCCAGCCTGCGGTATGACGGATCCAGCCGTTTCGGAGCCAACACCAAATGGGGCCTCTTCCCCTCCCTCTCCGGCGGATGGAAGATCAGTTCCGAACCCTTCATGAAGCACCAGTCCACCATCTCGCTGCTCAAACTCCGGGCATCCTACGGCGTCGCCGGCAACGACCGCATCGGAGACTACAAATACATCCCTATGCTGGGCAGTTACAACGCGTCGTGGAACGGGAAGAAAGTCCCCGGCCTCGCATCCGCCAACATCTCGAACCCCGACCTGCAATGGGAACGGACGCGCTCGCTGGATCTCGGACTGGACATCTCCCTCTGGCAGAACAGGGTGCAGCTCAACGCAGACTGGTATGACAACATCACCGACAACCTGCTCTTCGAGGTCCCGATCCCGATGACCTCCGGCTATTCATCTTATACCGAGAACGTCGGTTCGATCCGGAACCGCGGCTGGGAGGTGGACCTGACCACCTTCAACCTCCAAGGTGCCTTCAACTGGCAGACCAGCCTGAACCTGTCGCACAACTACAACGTCGTCCTTGATATGGGCGACATCAAGTCCTTCACGACGTTGGCCTACGACGGGGTGTTCCTGACCGCCGTCGGCGGCCCTGTCTCGCAGTACTACTGCTACCAGGCGGACGGCCTGCTGACGGCCGAGGACATCGCCGCCGGAGTGCCCATCATGGAGGGACAGCGCGAAGGCAATCCCAAGTATGTGGACCGCAGCAAGGACGGCAAAATCACGGAAGACGACTACATCCCGCAGGGCAGCAGCCTGCCGGACCTGACCTGGGGCCTGACCAACAAGTTCGTCTGGAAGGGATTCGACCTGAGCATCTTCATCCAGGGGCAGTTCGGAGGCAAGGTGACCTTCCTGGGCGCCCGCCAGTATGACAACGGCGCGGGAGGCTCCACGTCCTCGACCAACCAGTTCTCCCACTGGCTCAACGGGTGGAAACCGGACTTTGACGCCCTGTACGGGGAGGACGAGAACCCCATCCCCAGGGAGTATCTCGAAGCGCACGGGATCAGCATGGAGTGGGACGGCACGACGCCCAACATCTGCTACGGGAAGTATTCGCAGAACGACACCCGGCGCCTGTACGACGCCACCTACGTCCGGATCAAGAACGTCACCCTCGGGTACGACTTCCCGATGAAAGCCCTCCACGCCAAGCATATCAAGGCCCTGCGGGCCTATCTGTCCGCAGACAACTTGAAGACCTTCTCCGACTACCCCGGTTTCAACCCCGAGGCCAACGACACCAGCGCGGGAGGCAACAACACCACCCGCCAGGGCATCGATTACAGCACCTATCCCCTCTGCCGCAGGCTCATCCTGGGCGTGAACATTAAATTCTGACTACGATGAAAAGGATCTTGATCATACTTTCATTGCTGCTTCCGCTGGCAGCCTGTGATTTCCTGAATCCACAGCCGGAGGACGCCTATACCGTTTCGGTTTCCTACAAAACCCAGGACGATTTCGAGAAAGCGGTGGCAGGGGTGTATGACTCCCAGCAAAAACTCTACGCCGGGGCCGAGTGCTGGTTCCGGGCCATGATCCTGCGCGGCGACGAGGTGCGCGCCGGGACCGGCGGATCGTCCTCGACGGGGATCAGCAACTTCCTCGATGACGCCAAGGTGCCCGTCCTCGCCGCCGGCTGGCAGTATCTGTGGCAGATGATTTCCCGCGCCAACATGATCCTCTGCCGGATCGACGAAGGCGACTTCAAGCTGGAGGAGCGGCGCGACTTCATCAAGGGAGAGGCGTATGCCCTGCGCGCATGGGCCTACTACACGCTCTGCTGGCAGTTCGGCGGGATGCCCCTGATCACCTCCGAGCTGTCCCTGAAGGAGGTCCGCACGATCCCGCGTTCGGAGGCTTCGGAGACGTTCGACCTCGCGGAGGGCGACTACAAGAGAGCCATCGCGCTCCTGCCCGACCGCTGGGAAGACGCCGACGACACGGGCCGGATCACGAAGTATGCGGCGATGGGAGGACTGGCCCGCCTCTACATGTTCCGGTCCGAGTTCGCCAAAGCGCGGTTCTACCTCAAGCAGATCATCGACAGCGGCCTGTACGACATGGAGGAGCAGTATGTGGACTGCTTCCTGGACTCGCACGACAACGGGAAAGAGCGCGTGTGGGAGGTCCAGTTCAGCGGCGGCCTTTCGGGAGAAGGGAACACGTTCATCTCGGGTCTCCTGCCCGAAGGCTACAACAAGGAAGGGGACGTCAATGCGCTCATGCCCTTCAACGGCTACTCCACCGCCATGCGCATCGCGCTCGACCTGATGGCCTGCTATGAGCCGGGCGACATCCGCAAGTCGGTCTCGACCGTCCAGAACCTGGTCATCGCCGGCGTAAAGGAACCGGTGTACTCCTATATCATCAAATATGTCCACTACTCCTACCGGCCGCAGGCCCGGGACGACTGGGCGAACAACCTTCCGATCCTGCGCTACACCGACGTGCTGATGCTCTACGCCGAGTGCCTCAACGAAGACGGGTACTCCGCCGGAGGCGAGGCGTTCCGCATCCTCAACCGTGTGCGCGCCCGCGCCGGACTTCCCCCCTATACGTCCGCGGAACTGACCAACCAGGCCAGTTTCCGCACGGCCCTGCAGGAAGAGCGGCGCATCGAGTTTGCCTTCGAGGGCTTGCGCTGGCAGGACCTGCTGCGCTGGGGAATCGCCCAAGACGCGATGACCGACCATTTCAGCCTGGCCGACAACGGCAACGGGACCTACCGCATGAACGACTACCAGGTCTTGTTCCCGATTCCCTACGACGAGCTCTCCCGATACAACGACGACACCGTGATGAAGCAGAATCCGGGATATTGACAGGATGAAAAGGATCTTCCATACGTTCCTGCTTGCCACCGTCCTGCTTTCCTGCAGCATCGGGAAGTCCGTCACGGCCGGAAGCGGCCTTGACGACAGCCTCGTCGGATATACCCAGTCCCATTTCTACGTCAACATGGGTCTTTATACCGCCGGCTCGCGGCAGTACGTCGCTTTCTACGATTCCCTGAAGGTCCTGACCCTGGCGCAGCGCGACCTGCCGGACGGTCCCTGGAAGTATGAATCCCTGCACGTGGCCAATCCCTGGGACACGCACAACTACGTGACCCTGGTGAGGGATGCGAGGGGCATCCTGCACGTGTCCGGCAACATGCACGTCTCGCAACTCCAGTACTGGTGTACCGACAGCAGCGGAGACATCTCCACGATCCGGCGGGTGGACTCCCTCGTCGGCCGGGAGGAAGACAGGGTGACCTATCCCCACTTCATCCCGATGTCCGACGGAGGGCTGCTCTTCCACTACCGCTACGGACGGTCCGGCAACGGCGTGGAGATCTACGACCGGATGGATCCGGAAGGCAACTGGACCCGATGGCTGGACACGCCCCTGACCGACGGCCGCGACCGGATGAACGCCTACATGACGGAACCGAGGGTAGTCGGCGCCTTTTACCATACGGTCTGGGTCTGGCGGGACAACAGCGACTGTGCGACCAACCACGACCTCAGTTACGCCCGGAGCCGGGATCTCCGGCACTGGGAGGACGCTTTCGGACGGCCGGTCTCCCTGCCCATCACGTCGGAGAACAGGCAGCTGGTCGTGGATCCCGTCCCGATCCATGGCGGTCTGCTCAACGGCGGGGCGACCCTGGGGTTCGACGCCGCCGGCCGGCCCGTGATCGCGTACCACAAGTATGACCCGCAGGACAGGCTCCAGATCTTCCTGGCCAGGCCCGCCGACGGCGAATGGACGATCCGCCAGCTGACCACCTGGGACCTGGGATGGCACTTTTCCGGCGGCGGCTCCATCATCCGGGAGCTGTGGTTCCGGCCGGTCACGCTCCTGCCCGACGGCACGCTCTCCCTGATATACATCCGTCTCGACCCCGCGACCGACCGTCGCTGGAGCAAGCGCATCATCATCGACCCGGAGGACCTTTCGTTCATCCGGGAGGAGGATTGCGACCCCTACCCCTGGCCGGCGCACCTCCAGGAGGCGGACCGTTCCTTCTCGCCGAAGATGGAGGCCCGCTTCTCCACCGACCTGTCCGGCGCCCCCGACTGGATCCTCCGTTGGGAAAGCCTGCCGAGCAACCGCGACCAACCCCTGCAGGGTCCTCCTTTCCCCCCTGCTTCCGAACTCAGAGTGATAAAAATACAATGACCAACATGAGAAACATATTGTTCTTCCTGACGACGGCGGCGACGCTGTCCCTGATGTCTGCCTGCACGCCCAAAGACATCGACGGGGACGTCGTCCACAAAAACACGATCGCTGACGGAGAGGTCATCGAAGTAACCGTATCGGCCAGCCTGGATGCGGAATTCCGGCAGAAAGCCCTGCTGGAGGATCCGGAGACGGCTCCGCTGCTCAGCGCCCTATGGACCTGGGAAAGCGGGGCGAAGCCCGAGCTGCACTACGACCGTGAGGGCACAGCCGGCATCGCCCTCGCCTCCGCCTGCACCATCGACGCGGCAGACCCCGGATCCGCCACCTTCCTGTTTGAGGACGTCCCGGCGGATGCCTGCGTGACCGGCATGGTGTACGGTTCGCCCAGCGCCTGCGGCCAGGTCGTTTCCTCCGCGGACCGGATCGGCTCCTCATCGCTGTGGATGGACGCGGAGATCGCGGCGGAAGCCGGGACGAAGCGGATCGACGGGGTCGTCCTGAAAAGCCGCTGCGCCTACTTCGAGGTCTATGCCCCCTTCATCATGGCCGGGCTGACCCCCATCGACGTCTCCGGACTGAACGTATATGGGACTTCCCTTCTCTCGGACGGCCAGGACAGCGAGATCGACCTGGACTTCAGCGTCTTCAACCCCAAGAACCACTGGTGGTTCATCCTCAGCAACGACGCCACGGATGTCCACTTCTACGCCAAGATGACCAACGGAAGCTCCGCGGAGCTGAGCTGGCTCAAGGAGATATCTTCCTCCACCCTCGTTCCGGTGCGGGATCCGTCCGACCTGTCCGAGCTGATCACCGTCCACGTCAAGGCGACGATGGACCGCGCCTTGAAAGAAAAGGCCCAGGCCTACGCCGCGCTGGACAACGCCTGGCAGTGGAGCGAGACCGGCACCTATTCCCTCCGGTACTCCGCCGGCGGATTCACCGGTGAAGACTCCCGCCCGGAAGTCATCGTGGACCCCGCCGATCCCAATGCGGCGGAGCTGGTCTTCTCCGGCGTGCCGAAGAAAGCCCGGGTGACGGGGATCTTCTGCGGTTCACCCGACAATCTCTCGAGGACCGACATGATGCAAGGCGAAGTCGATGAGCAGCACGTCTATGCCGCCGCCGAGATCAATGAGCCGGCCGGGACGACGCTCCTCGACCAGGTGGACCTGGTCCACCAGGGTTCGTACTTCCTGATCGACGCGGACCGCATCGAGGACGAGGGCGGCAGCTTTGACATCCAGGAACTCTCACTCTCCGGGAGCGGCACGTCGGGACTGTTCCTTGACGTCTCGTCCCTGAAGGGCCCCTTTATCGCGTATGTCCCCAAAAGCGCGAGCGGCGTCCAGATCGTGGCCGGATGCGGCCCCTCGGAGTATCTCCTCGTGGACATGCCCGCCGGGACCGAGGCTTCGGAAGGCGTCTACAAGGTGGATGCGTCCTCACCTGTCCCCGTCACCTACGCGACCGTCCTGTTCGCCGACGGGACGCTCATCATCAACGAGAAGAGCCTGTCGCGGCAGGCCGACGTCGCCCTGCACGGCAGCGTATCGTCGGAATATGCGGCCCTGAAGGGCGCTGAAACGTACGACTGGTCCCTGGTCCCGGACAACGCCAGCCTGGACACGGACAACGAGGCCCAGTCGCAGGTCCTGTGGTTTGCCCGGCGCGCCAACATCCAGGCCGTCGAATTCGGCAGCCTGGTCCGTCCCGTCTCCATGCGCTACTGGTTCGCCGGTTGCTCCAACCTGACCTCCTTCGACGCCACCAACCTGGACACGGGCGCCTGCCTGTCCATGTACCAGACCTTCCAGAAATGCTCGAAACTCACCACCCTGGACGCTTCCGGATGGAACGTGTCCGCGCTGGAAGACATGACCATGATGTTCAGCGAGTGCAGCGCGCTGACGTCGCTGGACATCTCCGACTGGGATGTTTCCTCCCTCAAGAGCCTGCGGGCCACCTTCCAGTCCTGCACCGTCCTGCCCGCGCTGGACATCAGCGCGTGGCGGCCGGTCCGCCTGGTCTCCATCGAGTCCATGTTCGATTCCTGCTCCGCCATCGACGGGCTGGACTTCTCGCAATGGAACTGCCCGGCCGTCAGCGGGAAGGCCAGCAAGGCCTTCTACTACTGCTTCAAGCTGACCTCCCTCGACCTGCACGGCTTCGGCCCCGGAAGTCTCACCATGTTACAGAACACCTTCTCCGGATGCAGCAAGTTGCAGGTGATCGACATCTCCGGCCTGGACACCTCGCTCGTCACCGATTTCCAGAACACCTTCCGCAACTGCGGCTACCTGGTCACCATCTATGTTGGCAGCGGATTCAGCACCGAGAGCGTCGTCCCGACGGCCAACTACCCGTTCAACGCCAACGCCAAGCTCGTGGGCGGCAACGGGACCGGCTTCAACCAGGACCTGCGCGGGTATGACTACCTCTGCGTCGATGCGCCTGGCCATCCGGGCTATTTAACCCTGAAACAATGAGGAATCGTCTTTTACCCATCCTTTCCGCATCGCTCCTGATCCTTTTGCTGCCCGGCTGCGGCGGAGTCGGGCCCGAACCCGCACCCACGCCGGCCCCCGGATCGAAGACCGAGGATGATTTCTCCGCATTCACCAGCCTCACGGGCGGGGAGACACCCCTCTTCCGGCATCCGGGCTACTACGAGACCACCGTCCCGACCGGCGCAGACTCCTGCACGGTGGACTGGACCGTGGCCCGCTTCCCGGTCAACATGAGCGTCTATACTTCGGGCCACTCGCAGTGGGTCGGCTACTACAATCCCAACCACCAGATGGCCATCGCCCAGCGTACCCTCCCTACCGGACCATGGAGGTACTGCGTGCTGGACGAGCAGGTGAAGTGGGACTCGCACAACTCCATCACCATGATGCGCGACGCCAAAGGGGTGATGCACATCTCCGGCAACATGCACGCCCAGCCGATCGTGTTTTTCGAGACCGACGAGAGCGGCGACATCTCCACGCTCCGCCGGGTCAGATCCCTCACGGGGGCCGACGAGAGCCAGGTCACCTATCCCAAGTTCATCCGCCTCAAGGACGGCACGATCCTCTTCCACTACCGCACCGGACAGAGCGGCAACGGCCAGGAGATCTACGACGTGCTCGGCGAGGACGGACGCTGGTCGCGCTACCTCGACCAGCCCCTCACGGCCGGCAAGGATGCGTCCGGCACGACGATGAACGCCTACATGCTGGACCCGCTGACCGATCCCGCCGGGAATTTCCACCTGGTCTGGGTCTGGCGCAATACCCCCGACTGTGCCACAAACCACGACCTCAGCCACGCCTGGAGCCCGGACCTGAAAAGTTGGTACACGCAGGACGGGAAATCCGTGACGCTGCCGATCAGCGTGGACAACCCCGGCCTGATCGTGGATGACGCCCCCGTCGGAGGCGGCATGCTCAACGGCGGGCAGAAACTCGGCTTCGACGCGCAGGGCAATCCCATGATCTCCTACTACAAGTATTCGGAAGACGGAAACTCGAATTTCTACCTCGCCCGCTGGCGCGACGGTGCCTGGCAGAAGGCAAGGATCTCGGATACCGGCTGGCGGTGGAACTTCAGCGGAGGCGGCTCCATCACCACCCAGATGAACGTCGGAGCACCGGTCGAGGAGCCGGACGGGCAGATCACCGTCGTGTGCTCCCGCTACTATCCCGAGCTCGGGGCCAAGGCCAGCCGGGAGGTCTGGCTGGATGGGACCACGCTCGTCGTCCTCCGCGAAGCTGCCGTACGCTCCACCGCCGCCCGCTGGCCCTCCTGGGTCGGCAAGCAGCAGACCGAAACGGAAGTCAAGCTCAATGTCAACCATACGGACGACCTCGGCGACGGAGGCTTCATCCTCCGCTGGGAGGCCATGGATTCCAATCGAGACACCATGCGCACCATCGGTCCCCTGTGTGACAGCTCGCGCCTGATGGTCGTCAAAACCTTCAACTGATGAAAAGATCGATCCTGTCGGCCGCCTTGTCGGTCTGCCTGCTGTCCTGCACGGTGGAGACGCCCTCCACCCTGCGGGAGTTCCAGTTCCTGGCGGAATTCACCCCCGCCACCCGGCTGCACCTGGAGGGGACCTTGTCGCCGCTGCTTTCGGGCCGTTACTGGCAATGGAGCGCGATCGACGTGCTCACGCTGCAGTATCTTGACGGAGAAGAGCTGGCCTCGATCCCCTCCACCTCGGTCCGGCTCGTGTCGGACGGCAGATCCGCCGTCTTCACCTTCCGGATCCCGTCCAGCGCCCGCGCCGTGTCCGCCGAGTTCGGGTCGGCCGCAGCCTTTGGGGAAACCTGCCCGGCCTCCCAGGACATCCCCGCCGGGATGGTCTATGCCCGGGCATCTATCCCGGGCGGAGTCGGCGAAGAGAACCTGCCCGCCGGCGTGCTCCGGCACGCCTGCTCCTATCTGTTGATCCATCCCGCCGTCCCGGGGAAGACGGTCCGGAGCATCACCGTCTCCGGCTCGGGCCTGAAGGGCCCGGGAAGCGGCGCGCAGACCCTGACCTTCCCCGTCGAAGGGACGGATCCTTTCTGGCTCGCCCTGAGCAACGAGGCCGTCGGAGTCGTGGTCGAAGCGGCCGACAGCCAGTCCGGCAAGACCGTCCTGGCCAGGCTGGACCATCTCGGGAACGGTGCGTGCGAATTGTATGAAATCCATTATAAACCCATTATCGATTACAGGCAATGAAAAAAGAAGATCCCTATCTGCGTCCCGATGCGAAGTTGGTCTGCTTCGCGCCCGACACTTCTTGCATGTTGACGACATCGACCGTCGTAGGTGATTATCCGGATCCTTTCACTCCGGGAGAGACTTGGTAAACCAAAAGGAGGTATCCATCATGAAAAAATCATTATTCGCCCTGCTGGCCGCAGCCGCTTTCGCATTTTTGTTCTCTTGCACCAAGCCTGCCGCGGAGATCCTGCCCGACGGCGTCTCCTCCTTGCCGACGGCGCTTCGCTTCGACATCTCCGTAACGACCCCCGCGACCCGGTCGGCCGCCAAGACCGCCTGGAGCGCCGGAGACCAGATCCTTGTGTTTTTCAACGGCAACGCCGCGTCCTGGCTGACCGTCTCCTATGACGGATCCGCCTGGAAGGCCTCCGCTACGGAAGGCGACATCGATACCGCAGTGGGAGGAACCTCCGGTACGTTTGACGCCGTCTTTACCCCGTCCCCCGTGTCCACGGTCACCCCTGACAGCGAAGGGAAGCATGTCATCGTCGGAGGCGCCGACGCCTTCTATCTCTCCGTTTCCGAAGCGGCCTACACCTACGGCGACGGCACTGTGGCCCTCAACATCACACTGGGCGCCCCCCAGACCGACTATGTCGAAGTGTACGTCCCCGGCGCCACCGCCACGGACAAACTCAACGTACACGGCACCACCGGCAAGCCCTATGTGAGCGGTATCGCGCAGTCCAAGGCCGTGCTTTTCGACCCGGCGACGCACGCTTTCTCCGCCCTTAAGGGCGACTGCAACGCCCCGATCAGCGGCTGTACCGCCGCGGAGGGAGCCGTCTTTTACGGCATCGCCGTCCCGGAGAGCGACACCGACTTCACGTTCGTGCTCGAATCCGGTTCCGATGCCCGCTTCTACGCGGTTTCCGGCAAGAGCCTGACCGGAGGCAAAAGCATCACTCTGCCGGCCAAGTCCGGCTGGACGGACGAAGCCCTGCGGTCCGTCCTGTATGCGGACGGAACGCTGGTCATCAATGAGAAAGCGAGCGACGGAGCCGCCAATGCCGCCCGGCACGGAAGCCTTAGCGCGAGCTATGGCGCGGCGCCGGACGGAGCGTCCTATTCCGCCAATTCCCAGGTCCCGTGGTACGGTGCCCGGACCCAGGCGAAGGCTGTCGAATTCGGCAGTACCACCCTGCCCAAGAGCATGCGCTTCTGGTTCTACCAGTTCACCGAGCTCGTCAAGGTGGACGTCGCCAATCTCGACATCTCCAACAACGAGTCCATCAAGCAGTGCTTCAGCGGCTGCACCAAGCTCAGCGATATCGACCTGAGCGGCTGGACGGCCGCGTCCAACAAGTTGCTCAACATGGACGAGGCTTTCCTGAACTGCGCCGCACTGACCAAGATCGACGTCAAGGCCTGGGCCTGCCAGCGGGTCCAGACGATGGAAAAGGCGTTCGGCGGCTGCTCATCGCTGACCGCGCTGGATTTCTCGACCTGGAACGTCGGCTCGAACAAGAATTTCAAGTCGATGCAGGAGACCTTCCGCGACTGCACGGCCCTGACCCTGCTCAACCTATCCGGCATCAAGCCCATCAACCTCACCAACCTGAAGCAGACATTCTACAAGATCAACAAGGTCGTCGAGATGAACCTCGAAGGCTGGGGCGGCACTCTCACCGGCACCGCGCTCCAGAACACGTTCTCCAACTGCAGCAAGGTCAAGACGCTGGATATGTCCGGCTTTGACGTATCGGGAGTGACCGACACGCAGAACCTCTTCCGCCAGTGCGTCAGCCTCACCACCATCTACGCGAGCCCTTCCCAAGACTGGTCCGTAGTCAGCAAGTCCACCAACATGTTCTACAGCTGCACCAGCCTGGTCGGCGGCAACGGGACGACCTTCGACGCTTCCAAGCTGGACAATACCTACGCGCGGATCGACACCGCCGACGCACCCGGCTACTTCACCGCCCGATGATCCGGAGATTCAGTGTCCTGATCCTGACATTCCTCGCCGCCGCATGGAACGCGTGCGGCGGGGATGTCTTTTCGTCTTTCCGCCATCTGCCGCCGGAAGCGGATCCGGTGCGCGTGGGGGACGCGATCGCCGCGCAGTTCCTCTCGACGGATCCCGCCGCCTACGCCCCGGAAGGATATGACGGGACTTTCGCCTACGGCTGGGACAAATACGTCACCTACCCCGTCCTGAGCCTGTGGATCAACGCGCTCGAATTTGCCCACAACAGCGGGAATGATTCGCTGCAGACCGCCCTCATCTCTTGTTTCGAGCCTTTTTACGGTCCCAGGAAGCACCAGCGCAGCGTCAACAACCATGTGGATCACTCCATTTTCGGTGCGCTCCCGCTGGAGATTTTCGTCCTGACCGGCGACGAAAGGGCGCGCGACTTGGGGCTGTCCTATGCCGACCGGCAGTGGAGCGCCCCCGTCGAGAAGGATCTCGGCGGCAACGGCAACTTCGACTACGAGACCCAGCTGCGCCTGTTCGCCGACGGGTATTCTCCCCAGACCAGGTTCTGGATCGACGACATGTACATGATCAACACGCTGCAGACGCAGGCCTACCGGGCCACCGGCGAGGAGAAATACCTCGACCGGGCCGCCAGGGAGATGGTCCTGTATCTGGACACCCTCCAACTGGCCGGCGGACTGTTCTACCATGCGCCCGACGTCCCCTTCGTCTGGGGGCGCGGCGACGGATGGATGGCCGCGGCCATGCCGGTGATCTTGCGATACCTCCCCAGGGACCACGCCTGCCGTGCCCGCATCGAGGACGGCTACCGGCTCATGATGGAGACGCTGCTGGACCTGCAGCGCGAGAGCGGACTCTGGGGCCAGCTGGTCAACGATCCGCAGAGCTGGGACGAGAGCTCCGGCTCGGCCATGTTTACCTTTGCCCTGGTGGAGGGGATCCGCCTGGGACTGCTCGCCCCGCGAAAGTTCGGCCCAGCCGCCAGGAAAGCGTGGGTGGCCCTCTGCGCCAAGCTGGACGGGCGGGCCAACATCGCCGACGTCTGCGTGGGGACCAACCGCTATCCGGACCGGGATTACTACCTCTCCCGGCCCCGCTTCAACGGGGACCCGCACGGGCAGGCCGCGATGATGTGGGTGGCCAACGCCCTCCTATCCGGACCCGGGCGGGAACCCCTGCACGGGCGCAAGCGAAGGACTGGCGCCCATGTATAGCATTTGTCCCTGAAATATGCTATATTTGCGGACTTTTTGACAAAAGACTAAAACATTCAATATCACATTATGAAGTATTTGACTGATGAAAAGCTCGTCATTGTCGGCGCTGCCGGCATGATCGGCTCCAACATGGCCCAGACGGCCCTGATGCTCGGCCTGACCCCGAACCTCTGCCTGTATGACATCTATGAGCCCGGCCTGCGCGGCGTCGTCGCCGAGATGGACCATTGCGCCTTCCCCGGCGCCAACATCACCTGGACGACCGACCCCGCCGTCGCGTTCAAGGATGCGAAGTACATCATTTCCTCGGGCGGTGCCCCCCGCAAGGAAGGCATGACCCGCGAGGATCTGCTCAAGGGCAATTGCCAGATCGCCGAGGACTTCGGCAAGAACGTCAAGCAGTACTGCCCGGACGTCAAGCACGTCGTCGTGATCTTCAACCCGGCCGACCTGACCGGACTGGTGGTGCTGCTGCACAGCGGACTCTCCCCGGAGAAGGTGACAACCCTGGCGGCCCTCGATTCCACCCGCCTGCAGGAAGCCCTCGCCTGTGAGTTCGGCGTCCAGCAGTGCAAGGTGACCGACGCCTACACCTACGGCGGTCACGGCGAGGCGATGGCCGTCTTCGCCAGTAAGGCCCTCATCGACGGCAAGCCCCTCGCCGAGTGCGGCCTGTCCGAGGAGAAGTGGGCCGAGATCAAACACAACACCATCCAGGGCGGTTCCAACATCATCAAACTGCGCGGCCGCAGCTCCTTCCAGAGCCCGGCCTACAACGCGGTCAAGATGATCGAGGCGGCGATGGGCGGCGAGAAGTTCACCTGGCCCGCCGGCACCTACGTCAACTGCGACAAGTGCGGCTTCAAGAACGTGATGATGGCCATGCCGACCGTGATCGACACGACGGGCGTCCACTTCAGCTGCCCGACCGGCACGGAGCAGGAGATGGCCGACCTGAAGGCCTCCTACGAGCACCTCTGCAAGATGCGCGACGAGATCATCGGCCTCGGCATCATCCCGCCGGTCGAGGACTGGAAGAAAGCCAATCCCGCCCTGTAAAACAGCGACATAGAGAAAAAGACCGGTCCGGATGTGGCCGGTCTTTTTCTTTTATCAAAATTATATATATATTTGCATGCTAAAAGTTTTGTAACAGCATTTATGGAGCCTCCCAGTACCTTGCTGAAAGACACCCCCGCAGCGGAATCCGCATCTGAGATACCGTTGCGTCTCTCCGATTTATCTTTCCCCTCCGCCTTCCGGACCACTTCGGCCCCGGACCGCCTTTTCGTCGCCTTCACACGCACTATCGATTGATCTATGCCCCTATACCTTAAAAAAGAATTGGAAGACAAGACCCGCATCGGGGTCTGGCACGTCACTGAAACGGAAGAAGAGCTCAAGGCCCTGACTTCCGTCCCTTCCGACGAGATGGAAGAAATCTCGTTCATTCGCAGTGACTCCCTGCGGCGGCAGAAACTGGCCGTGAGGGCCCTCCTGGACGAGATGTTCGAGGACAAAGTGTACCTGTCTCACCATGACAACGGCAAGCCCTACATCGAGAACAGCGTCACCAACATCAGCATCACCCATACCGAGAAGTACGTCGCCGTCATCCTCAACGACAACGAGGACGTCGGCATCGACATCGAGTCTCTTGCCCGCGACTTCTCCTCCGTCGAAAAGAAGGCCCTTTCGGAGGACGAGATCGACGACCTTGAGGAGGATGAGAAGCGCAACGGCCAGCTCGCCATCTACTGGTGCGCCAAGGAGGCCATCTACAAGATGCTCGGCCAGTACGACGTCAACTTCGCAGAGCAGATCGAGGTCGAGAAGTTCCGGCCCAAGAAGGACGGCGAGCTTGAGGCGACCTTCGAGGATGAGGACGGCTATGAGGAGGAGTTCGAGCTGGAGTACATCATCTTCGACAACCACGTGCTGGTATGGGTGGTCAATTCCTGAGGCCCGCTCACCCGGCCCGGAAGATATCAACAACCGCGTAACAAAAAAGTAAGCGCCCCTCTAAATTTAGAATAATTCCAAACTAAAATTTTATAAAATACCCTGGCAGCCAATAGCTTGCCAGGGTATTTTATTTTGTGTTGATAACTTTTCTTGCATAAAACCGAGGAAACGGCACAAGAATGCCGTATCTTTGTCAACCCGTCCTCCGCGCGCAGGCTCCCCTGTCCCGGCGGCTCCGGCCTACTGACACTAACAAACCAACTCCTTACCTATGATCAAGAGAGTCATCAAGCGCGACGGCCGCATCGTCGAGTTCAACAACCAGAAAATCGTCGCCGCCATCCTGAAGGCCATGTCTGTCACCGAACAGGGAGAGGATATCATCCTCGCCGCCCAGATCGCGGACAAGATCTCCAAGTCGGAGAAGGACGAAATGAGCGTGGAAGAGATCCAAGACTGCGTCGAGATGGAGCTGATGAACAGCCCGCGCAAGGAGACGGCCAAGCGTTACATCGCCTACCGCAACCAGCGGAGCCTGGCGCGCAACGCCAAGAGCAACGAGATCTTCCAGGAGATCATCGACGCCCAGGCCAACGACATCACGCGTGAGAACGCCAACATGAATACCGACACCCCGGCGGGCATGATGATGAAGTTCGCCTCCGAGTCGACCAAGTCGTACGTGGACAACTGCCTCCTCTCCGAGGATGTGCGCGCCGCCGTCCAGAACGGCTACATCCACATCCACGACAAGGACTACTATCCGACCAAGAGCCTCACCTGCATCCAGCATCCGCTGGACCGGATCCTGGAGCATGGCCTGAGGGCCGGCCACGGCGAGTCCCGGCCCGCCAAGCGGATCGAGACCGCCTCCGTGCTGGCTTGCATCTCGATGGAGACCGTCCAGAACGAGATGCACGGCGGCCAGGCCATCCCGGCCTTTGACTACTACCTCGCGCCATTCGTGCGCCTGACTTTCAAAGAAGAGCTCCAGAAGCTCGAGTCCTACGACAACAAGAGCTATGCCCACCTCTATGACAGGAAGGTCAGCGACTATCTCCGCCGGGACCTGACGGGTCTCGTGGATGACGAGCGCGCCGTCCAGCAGGCGATCAACCAGACCGTGGGCCGCGTACACCAGGCGATGGAAGCGTTTGTCCACAATATGAACACCATCCACTCCCGCGGCGGCAACCAGGTGGTATTCAGCTCGATCAACTATGGCACCGACACGTCGGCCGAGGGCCGCTGCATCATCCGCGAGATCCTCAACACGACCTACGAGGGCGTGGGCAACGGCAGCACGGCCATTTTCCCGATACAGATTTGGAAGAAGAAGCGGGGCGTCAGTTATCTTCCCACCGATCCCAATTATGACCTGTACAAATTCGCATGCAAGGTCTCAGCGCGCCGCTTCTTCCCCAATTTCCTGAATCTCGACGCCAGCTTCAACCAGGACGATGCCTGGAAGGCGGACGATCCGCGCCGCTATGAGCACGAAGTCGCGACGATGGGCTGCCGCACCCGCGTGTATGGCAACAAGTTCGGTCCCAAGACCTCCATCGGCCGCGGCAACCTGAGCTTCACGACCGTCAACATCGTGCGCATCGCGATCGAGTGCATGCATATCCAGAGCAAAGAGGAGCGCATCGCCGCCTTCATGAAGAAGCTGGACTGGGCGCTGGACATCTCGGCCAGGCAGCTCAACGAGCGTTTCAACTTCCAGAAGACCGCCCTCAAGAAGCAGTTCCCGCTGCTGATGAGCGGCCTGTGGCTGGGCAGCGACAAGCTGGAGGACTGCGATACGATCGAGAGCGTGATCAACCAGGGCACCCTGTCGATCGGTTTCATCGGCCTCGCCGAGACGCTGATCGCCCTGATCGGCAAGCACCACGGCGAGAGCGAGGAGGCCCAGGAGCTGGGTCTGCGCATCATCTCCCACATGGCCGAGCGCGTCAACGGCTACGCCGAGACCTATCAGCACAATTTCACCTTCTTCGCCACGCCTGCGGAGGGCCTCGCGGGCCGCTTCACCAAGATGGACCGCAAGAAGTTCGGCGTCATCCCGGGCGTGACCGACAAGGACTACTACACCAATTCCAGCCATGTGCCGGTCTACTTCCATTGCACCCCGCAGCACAAGGCCGCCATCGAGGGCCCGTACCACAAATACGAGAACGCCGGTCACATCTTCTACGTGGAGATCGACGGCGACGCCACGCACAACCCGGAGGCGATCATGGCCATCGTGGACCTGATGGACAAATACGACATCGGCTATGGCTCGGTCAACCACAACCGCAACCGCTGCCTGGACTGCGGCTATGAGGATGCGGCCGAAGGGCTTGAGGAGTGCCCGCACTGCCACGGCCACAACATCGACACCCTGCAGCGCATCACGGGCTATCTGGTCGGTACGACCAACCGCTGGAACAGCGCTAAGCTCGCGGAGCTCAAGGACCGCGTCGTGCATAAGTAGCTCTCCCGTCCGCTATGTGCAAGGACAAGATCTGTATCATGGAAGTGATCGAGGAGACCATGGCCGACGGGCCGGGTCTCCGGACTTCCATTTACTGTGCCGGCTGCGACCACCGCTGCCCGGGCTGCCACAATCCCCAGTCCTGGAACATGCAAAACGGCCACTGGGTGACCGTGGACGAGCTGCTGGACGTGATCAAGGCGGACGAGTTCAGCAATGTATCCTTCTCCGGAGGCGATCCGTTCTACCAGGCGGAGGCGTTCACGGAGCTGGCCCGGCGCATCAAGACCGAGACGTCCAAGACCATCTGGTGCTGGACCGGATTCACCTACGAGGAAATCCTCGCCAACGCCCGGATGAAGCAGATGCTCCCCTATCTGGACGTGCTGGTGGACGGTCCCTACGTGGAGGCGCAGCGTGACACACAACTCCATTTCCGCGGCAGCGCCAACCAGCGTATCATCCACCTCGTCCCCGAAGAGGACGACTACATCCCCGGCACCGTCCCCCTCGTCCCCCTGCGCTGATCCCGAAGCGAGGCCTGTCTTGTCTGAGCGACCTTCAGATGCCGACGCGGGAGAAGATGAAGTCGACGTTCTTGAAGTAGTAGTCGAGGGTGAAGCAGTCCCAGAGCTCTTCCTCCGTGAGGAGGGACATCACTTTGTCCGACTCTTTCAATAACTCGCGGTAATCCAAGCCTTCGGTCCAGGCGCGCATGGCGATGGGCTGGACGGTGTCGTAGGCCTCTTCGCGGGAAAGCCCCTTGCCGATCAGCGCATTCATCACGCGCTGGGCAAAGATGACGCCTTTGGTGCGCCAGATGTTGGCAAGCATCGTCTCGGGATAGGCCACAAGGTTCTCAAGGATCCCCTTGAAACGGTTGAGCATATAGTCCAGCAGTTCGGTGGCGTCCGGCAGGATGATCCGCTCGGTCGAAGAGTGGGAGATATCCCGCTCGTGCCAGAGGGCCACGTTCTCGTAGGAAGTCAGCATGTAGCCGCGCATCACGCGGGCGCAGCCGCAGATGTTTTCCGAACTGATCGGATTGCGCTTGTGCGGCATCGCGCTGGAACCTTTCTGGCCCTTGCGGAAGGCCTCCTCCACTTCGCGGACCTCGGTCCGCTGGAGGTTGCGCACTTCAAAGGCCATCTGCTCCAGCGTGGCGGCGATCAACGCCATCGCCCCGACATAGGCGGCGTGGCGGTCGCGCTGCAGGACCTGCGTGGAGATATTCGCCGAAGCGATCCCGAGATGCTCGCAGACATAGTCCTGGATGAAGGGCGGGATGTTGGCGAAATTGCCCACGGCGCCGCTCATCTTGCCGGCTTCGACAAGGGCGGCGGCGGCCTTGAAGCGCTCGATGCCCCGTTTCATTTCCTCGTACCAGAGGGCCCATTTGAGCCCGAAGCTGGTGATGTCGGCGTGGATGCCGTGCGTACGGCCGATGCAGGGGGTGGACTTGAACTCCAGGGCGCGGCGGCGCAGGACTTCGAGGAATTCCTCCAAATCCTTGAGCAGGATAGCGTCGGCCTGCTTGATCAGGTAGCCGTTGGCCGTATCCACGACGTCGGTGGAGGTCAGTCCGTAGTGGACCCACTTGCGCTCCTCGCCGAGGCTCTCGCTGACGGCGCGGGTGAAGGCGACCACGTCGTGGCGGGTCTGCTCCTCAATCTCCTGGATGCGCGGGACGTCGAAGCGCGCTTTTGCGCGGATCTTCTCGACATCTTCGGCCGGGATGACGCCCAGCTTGCTCCAGGCCTCACAGGAGAGGATTTCTACTTGCAGGTAGGCATTGAACTTGTTCTCTTCGGTCCAAACGTCCCGCATCACTTTCCGGGAATAACGCTCGATCATACGCGGGTCTTCAAAAATTCGTTGATATTCTTTTCGATTCGGGCTTCGATGTCGGCGCACTCGGCGCGTTCGAAAGGCTGGCCCGTGATGTGCTCGTAGAGCTCGACGTAACGGTCGGTGATGCCCTTCACGACCTCGGGGGTCATCTCGGGGACCTGCTGTCCCGCCTGACCCTGGAAGCCGCCGGCCATCAGCCATTCGCGGACGAACTCCTTGGAGAGCTGCTTCTGGCGCTCGCCCCGGGCGAGACGCTCCTCGTATCCTTCCGCATAGAAGTAGCGGGAGGAGTCGGGGGTGTGGATCTCGTCCATCAGGATGATCCGGCCGTCCTTCTTGCCGAATTCATATTTGGTATCGACGAGGATCAGGCCTTTGGCGGCCGCGATCTCGGTGCCGCGCCGGAAGAGGGCGCGGGTATAGCGCTCGAGCTGCTCGTATTCGTCCTTCGGGACGATGCCCTGGGCGATGATCTCTTCCTTCGAAATATCTTCGTCGTGGCCTTCGGCGGCCTTGGTGGTCGGGGTGATGATGGGCTCCGGGAAACGCTGGTTTTCCACCATCCCTTCGGGCAGGGTGACCCCGCAGAGGGTCCGCCTGCCGGCCTTATATTCGCGCCAGGCGTGGCCCGCGAGATAGCCGCGGACGACCATTTCGACCTTGTAGGGCTCGCAGCGCCAACCGACAGTGACCATCGGATCCGGCACGGCGATCTTCCAGTTGGGAAGGATGTCCGCAGTCTGGTCGAGGAACTGGGCGGCGATCTGGTTGAGGACCTGGCCTTTGAAAGGAATGCCTTCCGGGAGAACCACGTCGAAGGCGGAGATACGGTCTGTCGTCACCATGACGAGGAGATCCTCCCCGAGGCTATAGACATCCCGGACTTTTCCGGTGTACTTGGAGCACTGATCCGGAAAATGGAAATCGGTGTTTACGACTGCTTTCATATCATAAGGTTAAAACTCGTTCTATCGCGGCCGGAGCCAGATCTCGGGATCCTGCGGGACGGTACGGTCGTCCCAGATTTCGAAGTGGAAGACGGTCTCTCCGGCGATCGTATCCACGGTACCCAGCTGCTGCCCGGTCTTGATCTTGTCGCCCGCCCTGACGTCCACGCGTTTCATTTTGGCATAGAGGGTGAAATAGTTGCCGTGCTGCACAAGGATGCACTGGTGGTAACCCGGGAGGACGGTAATCTGCGCCACGGTACCGTTGAAGACGGCCTTGACCGCCGCATCCGGCGACACGGCCACGTTGATGCCGTTGTTGGCGGGGAGCTGGAGATTCTTGAAAACGGAATGGTACTGCTTGCCGAAGCGCCCGGTCAGGGCCCCATCCACGGGCCAGGGCAGAATGCCGCGGTTGGCGACGAACTGGTCGGCAAGTTTGTAATCGACGGGCGCCTTGGGCTTGGAAGCCGTGGTCCCCTTTTTCGAAGAAGCCGCCTTGCCGCCGATGGCCTTATTGATCGCGGCACGGATCTCCCGCTCCAGGGCATCGGCCTGGCGGCGCTTGGCCGCGAGATCCTTCTGGTATCTGGCCTTCTGCTTGGTGAGGTTGGCCGAGAGGGTCTGGGCTTCCTTTTCCTCGGACTGCAGTTTCTGCATGTCGGCGAGGCGCTGGGCCTTGAGCTGACGGGCATGGGTGGCCAGCACTTCCATCGCGGCTTTCTCCTGCTCGACTTCGGCCTTGGAGGCCTTGATCTTGGCCGCCTGGTCCGACATCTGCGACGAGAGGTTCTTGAAAAAACTCATCCGCCGGAAACCTTGGGCCAGGTTTTCACTGGCGAGGATGTACATGTACCAGACCCGCGAATCCCGGTTTTTGTAGGCGCTCTTGACGAGACGTCCGCTATAGGAGACCATCGTATCGAGACGGGCTTGCAGGACGTCGATCTGTTTCTGTTTCAGGGTGATCGAGTCTTCCAACGCGGCAATCTCGCGCTCGCTTTCGCCCAGCAGGGCCTGCCGGGTCGAGATCTTGCTGCGCACCAAGGAAAGGCGCGAAAGGGCGTCGGCATTCTTGGCGGCATTGTCCTTGATCTGCTTGTCGAGAAGGGCGATTTCGCGCTCCAGCCGCGCCTTGCGGGACTCTTTTTCCTTGACGCTCTGGCCATACGCGGAAGCGGCTCCCAGGCACAGGAGCGCGCAGAGCAGCGATATGACCTTCCGGAGACGCATCACTCGACGGCTTTGAGGCGCGCTTCCACCCGGGCATCAAGGTCCGGGATGGCGCCGTCGGTATTTTTGTTCCTGGCCAGGTTCCAATAGACCCGGGCCGTGTCGTACTCTTTCAGCCGGTACAGCACTTCGGCATAATGGTCCAGCACCGCCGCGGAATCCTTGCCGCCGTAGAGCATCGCATGCTTGAAGTACGGTTTGGCCTCGGCGGCCTTGCCCTGCAGGTAGAGGATCCAGCCATAGGTGTCGAGGTACGTGGCATTGTCCGGTTCGGCCTCGATGGTGAGCTTGCTCATGGCGGCCGCTTTCTTCAACTTCTTGCCTTCCAGACAGAGGTAATAGGCGTAGTTGTTGAGCACCGGCAGGTAACGGGGATCGATCTTGAGCGCATGTTCGTAAGCCTCGTAGGCCTTCCTGCTCTCGCCCAGCATGTGCCAAGCGTCCCCGATGCCGGACCAGGCGAGCAGGCGGGCGGTCGTGTCCCGGGGGGCGGTGGCCTCGAGGATGCGTTCGTTGTCCCGGATCAGGGCGTCGTAATCCTTGAGATTGTAGTCGCTGTAGGTCTTCATCTCGAGGAAGGCCAGCTGCTGCGGGAAGTCCTGGAAAGCCTGTTCCGCGGCGGGGCCGGCGGCCTCCCAATCCTCGAGCAGCGTCAGGAGCTGGACATAGATCCCGCGGGACCCGACGCTCTGCGGATAGAGCCGGCAGCAATCTTCGATCGCTTCCCGCGCCTTGGCCGGTTCGCCGGTATTGAAGTAATACGCACTGACCGTCTGCAGGACGGTGCTGTCCTGGGGAGCCTGGTCGCGATACGTCTCGATCAGCAAGTTGAGATTGGCTTTGAAGCGGTGGAAGAACTGCGGATCCGAGTGCTGGAAAATGGTCTGGATGTAGCGGGTCTTCATCTCGGAGGGCGCCGCCTCACCCTTGAGGAACTCCGTGACCGTCGCGAAATAATTGGGAAAATCGCCCCGGTAGCGGTAGATCTCCGACAGGCCGAGCAGGGCCTGGGGGTTGCCGGACTCGAAGGAAAGGGCATCGTTGTAATACTTGACGGCCAAGGTATCCCGGAACTGGGACACGCAATGGTCACCCATCGCCACCAGGATACGCGGCGAGTCAAACGAGCGGTTGTACGCTTCCAGCACGGCGTAAGCCTCATCGGGCTTCTGCTGGCGCATCAGGATGTCGTAGCGCGTCAAAGCGACCATATCGTCCTTGCCGGTGACCGTCTCGATTTCGTCGAGGGTGCGCAGGACCTCATCCACCTTGCCTTGCTGGCCGTACAGCTGGACCAGGGTATAATAAATATCCGTCTTTTTGGGATACTCCTTGAGCAGGGATTCGTAGATGTCGATCGCCAGTTCGCTCTGACCGGTGCCCACATAGACGCGGGCCAGGCGGTCGCGGTACCAAAAATTGGAGGGATCCAGCCGGCTGGCCTCGCGAAGGTGCAGGACGGCATCGTCGTATTGCTCCATATAAGTGAAGCACATCCCCAGGTAGTAATGGACGGCATCGTTGGCCGGATCCGCGGCGGAGAGTGTCTTCAGGAGCGTGGAAGCCGCCTTGATCTGTCCGTTGTCAAAGAGGGCGACGGCATCGACCAGGCCGCTCTCCACCTTGGCGGACCGGGTGGTTTTCTGGGCGAAAGCCGGCAGTGCGGCACCCGCCAGGAACAGCCGGACGGTCAGGATCGCCGATATCAGTTTTCTCATACCTTCCATCAAATACAAAAATAGTACAAATTCAAAGGATTTTGCTTACTTTCGTGAAAAGGTTCGGGAAGTTTTTGCATTGCGGAGTGCAACATTTTCCCGGCCATCAGCATCTTAATAACCGACGAACGAAGGCATTATGCCGGAGAAGCTTGCACTGAGACCTGACGAAAAGAGACTGATCCGCCTGGCGAAAAATGGCGACTCAGGTGCTCAGAAGGGTTTATATGACCTGCTGGCGCCCAAAATGTTTACCGTCTGTCTCCGGTACATGGGCGACCGGATGGGGGCGGAGGATGTCCTGCAAGACGGCTTCGTGACTTTGTTCGCCAAACTGGACAGCTTCTCGGGGATCGGTTCCTTCGAGGGCTGGGCAAGAAAGATCTTTGTCAACACCGCGCTGATGAGCCTGCGCAAATCCGATGTGCTCAAGGGGACCGGCGATATCGACGAGGCACGGAGTGTGGTCGGAAGCGATGTCTCCCCCATTCAGGAGATCGGATATCAGGAGCTGCTCCGGCTGGTCGGAGAGCTGCCGCCCGGATTCCGGACCGTCTTCAACATGTATGTGATCGAAGGCTATTCCCACAAGGAGATCGGAGAGGAGCTGGGGATCTCGGAGAACACCTCCCGGTCCCAGCTGCAGCGGGCGCGCACGTTGTTGCAAAGTAAGATAAGGAGTTTGACGGATGACAAAAGAAGATAAAGCGTTTGATCTGATGATCAAGTCTATGCTGGAGCAGGCGGAAGCGCCCGTTCCGGAAGGATCGTGGGAAGCGATCCGTGCCCGGATCCCGAAGCGGACCGCCGTACCCGTGCGGAAGGTCTGGTGGGGAGTCGGCGCCGGTCTGGCGGCCGCAGCGGCCGTGGCTTTCGCCCTCGTCCTGGGCGGGACCTTCCGCTCCGAACCCGCCTCCGTGACCGGGCAGGATCGCATCGCACAGGTCAGCGAGATCCCCGCCGCAGCGGAAGTCCCCGTACCGGCCCGGGAGCCTGTCGCGGAGCCCGCCGTACCGGTCAGTCCCGCCCAACAAACGACGCCCGGCGGCATCCAGTCCGCATCCACCCGCAACAGCGGACGCAGACCTGCCGCCACCGATGCGGCTTCTACGTCCGTCCAGGGCCTCGGCCAGCCGGCAGCCGGTGCTGCGCCCGCCGGCATGAAGGAGGAAGAGACCTCCGCACCCGTCGAAGGGCCCTCTACCGCCTCGAAGGAGCCGACACGCCCTTCCCAATCTGCGACGCAGCCCAAGCAGACCTGGAGCGATCCTTTCGCCCGCATGGCTTATGAAGACGCCCGCCGCAAGGCCGCGCCGAAAGCTTCTTTCCAGTTCCATGGCCTGGTCGGGACCAACGACAAGGCGACGAGCCCGCTGCGGAGCGGTATCATGGCCGCGTCCGCCAAAGTCAAATCCGAATCCGGACAATCGGCCGACATCGTCGAGACAGGAGAGTCCAGGTATGCGATCCCGATCTCCTTCGGCGTCGGCGCCAAGTTCTACCTTTCCGACCGCTGGGCCCTCGGTACGGGCGTCAACTTCACGCTCCTGAGCCGCAGTTTCTCCGGGACTTTCACCAAGGAAGGATCCGTCATCAGCAGCAATTCTGACCTCAAACATACAGTCCAGTACATCGGCATCCCCGTCAACCTCTACTATGACTTGATTTCGAGCAAGTTCATCAAGATGTACGCTTTCGGCGGCGGTTCCGTCGAGAAGGGCATCAGCCAGAAATACACGGTCCCCGGCAGCGGACAGAGTGAAGTCTGGAAGACGTCCGTCCCCGGCGTACAGGGTTCGGCCGGTCTGGGCTTGGGTATCCAAATGAAACTTTCCGATCACATGGGTCTCTACCTGGATCCGAGTGCGAAGTATTATTTCGGTGCTGATCAGCCGAAGACCATCCGTACGCAACAGAACGTGATGTTCAATCTCGAGCTCGGTGTCCGGTTTGACCTGTAAAAAACAATCAATTTCACTAAAAAACTTAAAAACTAATCGGAAGGCCCTGTCGTGAGACAGGGTTTTTTCTTTTCTTTGCAGAAAACGACGGACTATGAAAACTTCTGCATGGATGGGACTCTGCGTCCTGCTGCCGGTGCTG
>JAFUWZ010000014.1 GCA_017471045.1 Bacteroidales bacterium | reverse complement strand
GGACGAGTTCATCAAGCCGCGCGAAGATGAACTTTCCGAAGCCGGGATCCGGTACAAGCTCCAGATCCGGACCAAGACCGCCTATTCCATCTACCGCAAGATGCTCAAGCAGGAGGTCCCTTTTGAAGGGGTCTATGACGTCTTCGCCATCCGCTTCATCATCGACTGCGAGGCGGACCGCAAGACCGAGCAGGACCTCTGCTGGAAGGTCTATTCCTACGTCACGAAAGAGTACGAGCCCGATACCCGGCGCCTGCGCGACTGGGTGACCAACCCCAAGCCCAACGGCTACGAGTCCCTTCACATCACGGTCAAGAACGCCCAGGGATCCTACCTGGAAGTACAGATCCGGACCCGGCGGATGGACGACATCGCGGAAAACGGACTGGCCTCCCACTGGTCCTACAAGGGGATCAAGAAGGATGACACCTTGTCGGAATGGCTGAGTTCGGTACGCTACCGGCTCGAACATTCCTTCGAGGCCAAGGATGAAGATCTGCCCGTGCCGCCATCCAAGGAGATTTTCGTTTTCACGCCGACCGGCGAACTGAAGATCCTGCCCGCCGGCGCTTCCGTGCTGGATTTCGCCTTCTGTATCCACACAGGCCTGGGATGCCGCTGTACGGGCGGCCGGATCAACGGCAAGGTCGCTTCCATCAAGGAAACCCTCAAGACCGGCGATGTCGTCGAGATCCTCAGCAGCAAGAACCAGAAGCCCAACGCCGACTGGCTGAACTGGGTCGTCTCACACAAGGCCAAGTCCAAGATCAAACTCGAGCTGGACGCCGAGGTCCGCAAAAAGGCCTCGGAAGGCCGCGAATTGCTGGAACGCCGGCTCAAGAACTGGAAACTGACCCTGCCGGACTCGCTGCTGCATGACATCATGCACTATCTCAAGTATTCTTCCGTCATTTCCTTCATGGCGGCGGTCGGCGACGGGACCATCGGGGTGGACGAGATCAAAAGCTATATCCTCAACCCCGAACAGCTGGTGTACCGGACGGAACGGGAAGAGGAAAAGAAGGAAAACGTCAAAGACTGGCAGTCCCCCGATGAGATCCTGGTCATCAACGCCAAGGGAGTCAAGGGGCTGGAATACAAGATGGCGGCCTGCTGCAACCCGCGCTACGGAGAGGACGTATTCGGATTCGTAACCCGCACCGACGGGATCAAGATCCACAAGGAGAGCTGCCCCAACGCCGCGACGCTCAAGGAGCGGTTCCCCTACCGGGTCCAGCGGGTCGTGTGGCAGGACAAGGAAAGCAAATAAATTATCAATCATATTATGAACAAGAAAACTGCAATTCTGCCCGTTCTCTTCGCCTTCGTGGTGATGGGATTCGGCGACGTGGCCGGCATCGTGACCAGCCATGTCAAGGAGGATTTTGCCCTGAGTGAGACCCTCGCCGGCCTGATTCCGATGGCCATCTTCTTCTGGTTCCTGGTCCTGAGCGCCCCCACTGCCCTGATGATGAACAAGATCGGCCGCAAGGCCACCGTACAGGTGAGCAACGCCGTCACCTTCATCGGCATGCTGATCCCGCTCTTCAGCTACAACATGGCCAGCTGCCTGGTCGCCTGCGCCATGCTCGGCATCGGCAACACCATCATCCAGGTGGCCCTCAATCCCCTGCTCTCCGATGTCGTCGGCGGCAAGGGTTCGTTGTCCAGCTATATCTCCGCCGGACAGGTGCTGAAAGCGCTCTCCGCCTGTGCCGCACCCTACCTGGCCCTGGGCTGCGTCGCCTGGTTCGGCTCCTGGAAATACATGTTCCCGGCCTTCGCCATCGTGACCCTGCTCTCCTCCGCATGGCTCCTTTTCACCAAGATCGAAGAGACGCCCGCCGAAGGAGGCTCGTCCCTCGGAGATATGCTCAAGCTCCTGGGAGACAAATTCATCCTCTGCTGTTTCTTCGGCATCTTCACCGTCGTGGGACTGGATGTCGGATGCAATGTCATCACGCCCAAGCTCCTGATCGAACGCTGCGGGCTGGACACGGACCACGCCCAGCTCGGCATCACGGTCTATTTCATCTGCAAGACGGCCGGCGCCTTTGCCGGGGCTTTCCTGCTCAGCAAGATGACGGACCGCAGGTTCTTCCAGATCGCCATCCTCATCGTGGCGGCCGCCCTCGCCGCCCTCTTCTTCGCCCAGGGACAGGCCCTGATCCTGACGCTCGTCGGTGCCATCGGCTTCTTCAGCGCCAGCGTCTTCTCCGTCATCATCTCCCTCGGCATCAACCACCTGCCCTCCAAGGCCAACGAGATCTCCGGCCTGATGGTGATGGGCATCGTCGGCGGCGGCATCGTCTCGTTCCTGATGGGCCTGACGGCCGACAAGATGGGATCCCAGATCGGTTCGCTGGCCGTCATCGCGGCCTGCGTCGCTTACCTGGCCCTCTGCGCTTTCCTGCTGCTGCGGCCGAAGAAGGCCCAAGCATGAGCGCCATGAGACGACTTCTGACCTACTGCGTCGCCGCACTCCTCGGTGCGGCGACGCTATCCGCCCAACCGCGCATCCTGGCCCACCGGGGCGGACGGGCCGAACAGGAGGAGAATGTCCTGGCGGCCTTCCAGGCCACCTACGAGGCCGGCTGCCATGCGTTCGAGACTGACATCCACATCACGGCCGACGGACAGTACGTGATCATGCACGACCACACGCTGGAGCGCCTGACCGACGGGCAGGGCCGCATCGAGCAGACCCAGTCCGCCTACATCCGCACGCTCAAGACAAAGGAGGGCCATCCGGTCCTTTTCCTCGACGAGCTGCTGGACTATTTCAAGGGCTGCAAGACCCTCTACGTGGAGTGGGAGATGAAGACCAACGAGCGAGACTATCCGACTGCCCTGCTGCATAAGTACTGCGACGAAGTCTATGCCAAAGTGATGGCGGCCAAGCCCGCCGACGCCCTTTACGTGTTCTCCTCCTTCGACCCACGCGCGCTGATCTACATCCAGCAGCGGCATCCTGAAGCCGAAGTCATGCTGATCACGGGAAAACCCTGCACGCAGGAGACCGTGGACCTGGTCAAGGCCCTGGGGCTGCACCGGGTGGCCGCCACGCTCGGCGGGACTTCGCGTTCCGGCGTGAAATATGCGCACGACAAGGGCGTGCAGGTCAACCTCTGGCCCGGCGAGAAGCCGGCAGACACGCATCTGGCTTTCCTGCTCGGTGCCGACTATCTCTGCACCGACATCCCGCAGGAGGTGATTCGCTACATTGACGAGCAGCAGCTCGGCATCCGTTATCAGTAATCGTCAAGTTCCAGTCCGAGGGTTTCAAGGATAGCCAGAAGCGTCTTGAGCGACGGGTTGCCCCGTCCCCATTCCAAGGCCACGAGAGTGTTGAGACCCACTCCGGACAGATCTGCTACTTCCTGCTGGATGAGTCCCAACTCGATCCGGCGGAGACGGATTTTTCCCCCGATTGTTTCGCACGTAGTCATATTCGTATCCATCCAAAGTCGATCTGCGATAACAATACTCTTTCCAGTACAGTTCTTTGACCCTCTCCGAGAGCTGGCTGGTCTCGATCAACTGCTCCAGGCCGGCATCAGGGCTCGCGAAACGGGTCAGTTCCCGGTCGACCATCTTTTCTTTCAACCCGATCTTAATACCGAATCGGGCCAACATGTCATGTCCGATCACGGTCGTATCACGGATAGAAGTTCCTTCCTTGAACAAGCCTTTCGTCAAGGCAAAGATGGGGCCGGGAAGATGGATACCCGTATTCAGCAGATCCACTTTGGGGACGGAACTGTTTCTCCGGATCACATCCGCACCTTCCGCATAACTCAGGACGTCATGTTTATCGTTCTCCCCACTCTCCTCCCGGTTCAATCCTGCCAGGGAAGCAAAATCTTCCCTGGCATACTTTCCGCCCTCCAGCATCGCCTGCTGGGCTGCAGGATCATCACCGAAGCTATCATAGGGCAGCAGGCCCCAGTCGTCGTTTCGATTCAAACGATAGAGCCTTTCCTGCAGAGCCCTGTTGGAGCCTTCGGCAAGCAGGCTGCTGAAAAAAGGGAAAAGAGAGCCGGAGACATACTCCTCTTCCCGCACCGGCATCCTCCGGCATATCGGAGAGGTGGGATGCTCCCGGCAGTACGACGGGTCCTAGCGGAAGGTGAAACGGTCCGGAGTTTCCCGGGAGAGGACGCCGGCGAAATCCTGATTGACAAAAAAGCGCGCTCGCTGAGGCTTCATCGATCCGGCTGGATGAGCGGCAGGTCGAAGAGATCGCCGTCATTGACGGCAACGGTGTCGGGAAAGAGGGCCTGCGCCTCGGCCTGATAGAGCGCGGCATCCCTGACGCGGGACGAAAAGTGCCCGATCAGCAGCTTTCCGACGCCGGCATCGAGGGCGCAGCGGGCGGCCTGGGCAGCCGTCGAATGGTGGCGCTTCGCCGCCTGGTCGGCGTATTCTTCCGTGTAGGTCGCCTCATGGTACAGGAGCGTGACACCCCGGACCCAGTCCACCAATCCGGGGAAGGCCGCCGTATCGCTGCAGTAGGCATACGAGCGCGGTACATAAGGCTTATAGGAGGCCTCAGAGACCGGGATGACGGTCCCGTCCTCCCGGACGACATCTTCGCCGCGCTTCAGCGTCCCGATCTCGGTCAGGCTCAGGCCGTACTGCGAGATGCACATTTTCCTCACGTTGTAGGGCGGCTCTTTCTCCCGGAAGAGGAAGCCGAAGGTATCGATCTTATGGTCCAGCGGGAAAGCGGAGATTTCCAGATTCTTGGTATGATAGATGCACTCCGGCCTCTTCATCTGCAAGGGCGTATGCCGGATTTCGAAAGAGAGCCCCTCCCCGAAATAGGACAGGAAGAATTTCAGGACCGGGCCGAAATTGGCGGGGGCGTAGATGTTGAGCGGCGCGGTGCGGGCCTGCATGCCCATTGTGGAGAGCAAGGGGAAGAGGCCGAACAGGTGATCCCCGTGGATGTGGGAGAGGAAGACCGAGTCGATCTTCATCAGGGGGATATGGTAGCGGAGCAACTGCCGCTGGACCGCCTCTCCGCAATCAATCAAAAAAAGGCGCCCACGTACCGAAAGTACCTGGGCGCTCTGATGTCTGTCGGGCACGGGCTTCGCCGAAGCGGTGCCCAGCACCCTGAGTGTAAAGTTCATTATTCGCCTCTCTCGAGTTTCTCCTTGAGAGCGGCCAGGGCGTCGATGTCGCCAAGGGTCGTCTTTTCGACGGAGGCGTTGACCTTCTTGACGGCCTTCTTGGTGTTCTCAGCCTCGGCGGCGACAGCCTTCTCCTTTACTTCTGCGTAGGTACGCAGGTGGGAAACGAGGATGCGGCGGGTGCTGCGACGGAGCTCGATGACCTTGAACGGGAGCTTCTCACCGGCGACAGCCTGCTTGCCGTCTTCCTTGACCAGCTCGCGGGAGTAGGCGAAGCCTTCCGCCTCGGAGCCCTCGAAGCTGATGATGGCGCCCTTGTCCGTCACATTGGCGACGGTGCCTTCCACGACGGAACCGACCGGGAAGTTCTTCTCGACGAGATCCCAAGGGTTGGGCAGGGTCTGCTTGTGGCCGAGGCTGAGCTTGTGGTTCGCCTCGTCGAAGTCGAGGATCATCACGTCGATGACATCGCCGGGAGCGAGCATCTCCGAAGGATGCTTGATCTTGTTCCAGCTCAGGTCGCTGATATGGATGAGACCTTCGACGCCGTCCTCCAGTTCGGCGAACACGCCGAAGTTGGTGATGTTACGGACCGTGGCCTTCTGGCGGCTGCCGACGGGATACTTGTCGCGGATGGACTCCCAAGGATTGGCGGTGAGCTGCTTCAGGCCGAGGGACATCTTGCGGTTCTCGCGATCCAGGGTGAGGATCTGGGCCTCGACCTCGTCGCCGACCTTCAGGAACTCCTGGGCGGAGTGGAGACGGGGGCTCCAGGACATCTCGGACACGTGGATCAGGCCCTCAACACCGGGCTCGACCTCCACGAATGCACCGTAGTCGGCGATCAGGACGACCTTTCCCTTGACGGTGTCGCCGACCTTCAGGTTGGCGTCGAGGTTGTCCCAAGGATGAGCGGTGAGCTGCTTCAGGCCGAGGGCGATCCGCTTCTGCTGCTCATTGAAGTCGAGGACGACGACCTTGATCTTCTCGTCGAGGGTGACGACCTCTTCGGGGTGATTGATACGGCCCCAGCTCAGGTCGGTGATGTGGATCAGACCGTCCACGCCGCCAAGATCGACGAACACGCCGTAGTTGGTGATGTTCTTGACGGTGCCTTCGAGGATCTGGCCCTTCTCCAGCTTGGAGATGAGCTCGGCGCGCTTGGCTTCCTGCTCGGCCTCGAGGAGGGCTTTATGGGAGACGACCACGTTGCGGAACTCCTGGTTGATCTTGACGATCTTGAAGTCGATGGTCTGGTTCACGTACGCATCGTAGTCACGGATGGGCTTGATGTCGATCTGGGAACCGGGGAGGAAAGCCTCGATGCCGAACACATCGACGATCATGCCGCCCTTGGTGCGGGTCTTGACGAAGCCCTTGACGATCTCGTTGTTGTTGTAAGCCTCGTTGACACGGTCCCAGGACTTGAGGGCGCGGGCCTTCTTGTGGGAGATCACGAGCTGGCCTTTCTTGTCCTCGGCGCTCTCCACATAGACTTCCACCTTGTCGCCGACCTTCAGGTCGGGGTTGTAGCGGAACTCGGGCGCGCTGATGACACCTTCACTCTTGCCGCCGATGGAGACGGTCACTTCGCGCTTGTTGATCGCGGTGACTTCCCCTTCGACCACTTCATTTTCAACCACCTTGGAGAGGGTCTGTCCGTACGCGGCCTCAATCTCGGCCTTGTTTTCGGAACCATAGACGTCTCCGCCTTCGAATGCGGCCCAGTCAAACTCTTCGGGAGCAATGGACGCGTTGAGAACCTGCTTGGTCTCTTGTTCTAGATTTTCTGCCATACTTGTTTCGGATAACAAACTAGGGGTTTAACTTTATGTCTTGTGCCTGCCCCGGGGGCAGCCCGGGAAAAAGCGTGCAAATATACGAAAAATGAATGGATTGCCAAGTGGGATAAAAAATTTTTTTCTATCTTTGCGGGCCGACTTCTCCGTAATGTCGGCTAACCCGTAAGTTTAACCCTTCCGACGCCATCGTGCCGGGACAACACAGGAAGGAAAAATGATCAACATTTTCTACAGACTTGGTTCCGAAATTGTTTTCGCCCAGTCCGAAACGGAGTTCGCCCGCCTGACGCGGGATTCTGTCCTTTGGATAGACCTGCTCGATCCCAGCGGCGAAGAGAAAAGAGCCACTGAAGCGTTCCTCGGTACCGAAATCCAGAGCCGCGCCCAAGCCGAAGAGATCGAGAGTTCCTCCCGTTTCTCCGAGTCCCACGACGCCCTCTTCGCCAATACGAACTACATCTCCCCGGAGGGCGACGAACTCGTCGAAGATCCCGTGTCCTTCACCCTGGCCGGCAATATCCTGACGACCCTGCGCGAGATCCCGCTCCGGAGTTTCACCAGTCTGCAGCGCCGCATGCTGGCCCGTCCGGCCCAGTACAAGAACGGATATTATCTTTTCGTGTCGATCATGGACCAGCGCGTGGACCTGGACGCCGACATCATCGAGCTGATGAGCAAGGACACGGCCCAGTTCAGCAAGCGCATCAACCAGAAGGAAGACATCAACGAAGAGTTCCTGCTGGACATCAACCAGCTGCAGGAGAATACGATGGTCGTGCGGGAAAACGTGGTGGACAAGCAGCGCCTGATCTCCAACATCCTCAAAAGCGGCCGTTTCCCGGAGGAGCTGGAGGGGCGCCTGACCGTCCTGTTGCAGGACATCTCGTCCCTGATCAACCACACCAACTTCACCTTCGAACGGCTGGAATACCTGCAGGATACGGTGGTCGGCTTGATCAACCTGGAGCAGAACGACATCATGAAGATATTTACCTTCATCTCCCTGCTTCTGATGCCGGCGACCCTGGTCGCCAGTTTCTACGGCATGAACGTGGCGCTGCCATTTGCCACTTTCCGGTGGGCCTGGATCGCCATCCTGGTCCTGATGGTACTGATGATTGCCGGGCTCTGGTTCATCTTCCGCCGCAAGAAAATGCTTTGACGATCCGGGGCTTCCCGCCACTTGCGCCAGCCGGCGACGATGTGCCCGCCGGCAGCGGGGCGGTCCAGGCATCATAACAGGAAAGACACGCCGATGCCGATGAGGACGAGGCCGCCGAAGATTTCGGCCCAGTGGCCGAAGCGATGGCCGATGGCGCGGCCGCCCAGCAGGCCGGCCAGGACCGACAGAGCTGTCACGACAAATACGGCTGCGAACAGCGGAGCGATCGAAGCGAAGCGATGTGAGGCGTCCACCATGGACTGGGACACGCCCACACCCAGGGCGTCGATGCTCGTCGCGATGCCGCTCAGGACCACATTCTTGAATCCATCCAGCCGCATTGAAGCCAGGTCATCCGGCCCCCGCAGGGCCCGGACACCTTCCAGCAGCATACTGCCGCCGACATACAGCAGCAACAGGAAACCGATCCAGTGCGAGATCTTCTGGACGAAACCGACCAGCAGATTGCCGAAACCCCAGCCGGAAAGCAGCAGCCCGGACTGGATCACCGCGAAAACGAGCGCGATCCCGGCGATCCGCCAGCCACCCGCCGAGGACGAAGCACGGGCCTGCCCTTTGTCGGAAAAGCCCCATCCATCACCGCCGGACGGCACGCGCTCCGATGCGGCCGTCAGCGAAACTCCGGAACACAGTGTACAGGCAAAGCAATCCGCGCACAAAGAAACAGCCACCAAAATAGCCTCCCAGACACTCATCGCGGACTAGGGTTTAAAAAGCTGACGGTTGACGATCGAACGGCCGAGCGTCAAGGCGTCGGCATATTCCAGATCATCGCCGAAACCCAATCCGCGGGCCAGGGTCGAGACCTTGATGCCCAGCGGAGCGATCTGACGATAAATATAAAAGGCGGTCGTCTCCCCTTCCACGTCACCGCTCAGCGCCAGGATCACCTCCACCTCCGGGGCGGAAGGGATCCGCGGTCCATCCATCCCGTGCCGGATCGCCTCGGGAGTTTCCTCGCCGGTCAAACGCTGCAGCCGCTCCAGCAGCTGCCGGATGTTCAGGTCGGAAGGACCCACTCCGCTGATCGGCGAGATGATTCCGCCCAAGACATGGTACACGCCGTGGAACTGTCCCGTCACCTCGATACTCATCACGTCGCGGACACTCTCCACCACGCAGATCTGGCGGTGATCCCGGCGCCCGTCCGAACAGATCTGGCAGAGGTCGTCGTCCGAAAGCATCATGCATTCCCGGCAATACTTGACCTCGTCGGCCAGCCGGTCGATCGCCTGGGTGAAATGGTGGACGTTCTCGCGCGGCTGCTTCAACAGATGCAACGCCAGGCGGAGCGCACTGCGCGAACCGACGCCGGGAAGCGAACTGATGGCTTCCACCGCGTTCTCCAGCAAGCGGGAAGGATACTTATCGCTCGTCATGATAACGGACCAGATTGTCTATGATATCGTCCTGGAAGCCCGAGACGCGGATTCCGTACGTTTCCGCCACAGGCAGGAACCAGTCGCGTGCGGCCTTGCCGAAACCGCCGACCACGCCCACGGGGTAGGACGCCGTATCGTACTGCAGCAGGCAGCGTTCGCAAAAAGCACGGAAATTGGCCGTGACCAGATCCCGGGCATATCCGGGTTCGCGGGCCTTTGACAGGATCCAGGGGGCGAAGGAGCCCAGGTACGCCGCCGGCGCCGGGTTCTTGTATACTTCGCGAACCACGGTGGGATAATCCACCGGGAAAGAGGCGGCGAACTCGCGGGCCAGCGGCCGGGGCACCAGGTCTTTCAGGAAATCCGACAGGAACATCCGGCCCAGGGCGGCCCCGCCGCCCTCATCACCCAGGATGAAGCCCGACGAATGGACATTCTTCACGATCTTCTCCCCGTCAAAGAAGCAGCTGTTGGATCCGGTCCCCAGGATGGCCGCGATACCCGGCTCATGTCCGCAGACAGCCCGTGCGGCAGCCAGCAGGTCCGACGCGCACTCTACCTCGACCCCGGGGAACAGGCCGGACACCTCGTCCGACAACATCCCGGCGGCATAGAAATAGATCCGCTCCAGCGGCTCACCCGCCGGATTGAGCGCTGCAACCGCCCGGGCGATCCGTTCCTCGACCGTCGCCCGCGCAATCGTGGCCACATTGACGCCCTCGGTACGGGCCTTCGTGACCCGCCCCTTCGCATCAATGGCCCTCCAGCGCGTGCTGGTGGCGCCCGCTTCCACGATAAGGACCATACCTTACAGGACGGCGATCAGTTCCACGACGAAGGTCAGCGCCGCACAAGGCGGAATGGAGCCGTGGGCACCCGCCTCGCCATAGGCCAGCTGATATGGAATGTACAACTCCCACTTGGACCCTTCGGGCATCAGCTGGAGCGCTTCCGTCCAGCCGGCGATGACCTGGTTGACGCCGAACACCGCAGGTTCCCCGCGCTGGTAAGAGCTGTCGAAGATGCGTCCGTCCACAAACTTGCCCTCATAGTGGCAGCGCACCTTGCTGCCCGGCCCCGGGATCTTGCCGAACCCGGCCTTGAGGACCTTGTACTGCAGGCCGCTCGGGCGCACCTTGACCCCTTCCCGGGTGGCGTTGACCTTCAGGAAGGCCTCTCCTTCCTCCTTCATCTTGGCGGCAATCTCAGCCGCCTCGACGGCCTGCCGCTTCTCCAGATCCTTGAAGAAAGCATCCAGCGCCTGTCCGGCTTCCTCGATGGAAAGGGCGGGGCGGGCTCCGGTCATCATCGCCTTGAGTCCGGCGCAGAAATCATCCATTTCCAGCCGGGTCACTCCCGACTGCATCAAGTTGTTGGCTATGCTCATTCCGAGCGCATAACTGGTTTTATCCATATTACAAAAGTTTTATTGATTCGGTTTGACAGCCGCCTTTTCTCCGGACGGCAGCGGAAGCGAGTGCGGCACCAGGACCACCTCCCGGAAGCCGAAAGCCCGCAGGAGACGGTCCAGCTGACGCCCGGCCGACTCGGAAGCCTTCTCCGTCAGTCCCGCCGCGCGGGCATCCCGGGCGATAGCCTCCTTGGCCCGCTTCTCGACGGAGACCACTTCGTCATGCGACCACTTCCCTTCCTCGACGAAGATCTCGTAGTCGGAAGGGTTGAGGATCACCTCGAAAAGTTCCGGCTCCGGCAGGCGCACCATCACGGTATCGCCCCGGATCTCGAAGGCATCGTCGCTGAGCTTCGACAGGTCGATCCCGGCCTGCGCCTTGCCGTGCGAGATGATGCAGATCTCATCTTCCGGGAGGGGGACCCGGGCGCCAAAGGCATTGACCGAACGCTGCTTGCGGGCCGTCAGGACGACTTCGTCATAGTAACAGGCCGTCACGAGGGAGGACATCGCCCGGATATGGGTCACCAGGGTCTTGGTATCCCGGATCTGGATCCCCCGGCGCGAGGGCCGGTCCCGGCGGACGACACCGGACAGCCGCAGCGCCAGCAGGACCGCCAGCAGCAGCACGAGGATGCGGATCAACCACCGCAGACAACGCTGGAACCCTTCTTTCTTCATAGGAGATCAAAATAAATGTTGATATCCTCATAGCCCAGGCGCCGCAGCAGGGACTCGAAAAAGGCGACGGCATTCTGCCGCGCATCCCGGACGATGCCCATCTTGGGGACATCGAGCCGGATGGCCTCTTCGCCTTGCTGCAGCAGGCGGCTCCGCTCTTCGGCGCTGAAGTCCGTCCGAAGGCCGGTCACATGGCTGTACACCTGCCGGATCTCTTCGACGGGGATATTGACGGAGAGCAACTTGGGAGCCGGGAGCACCAGGATGATAGACTTGTGCTCCGGATCGATGACGGTCTTGTCCGGCTGATAGGCGGCCATGTCGATCCCCGCCTTGAGGTAGGCATTGCAGCTGAAAAGGATCTTCCGCTCGCCGATCTTCCACGGGACCATGTCGTCGGCCTTGATCACCTTGGAGACCGTATATTCGCAGGTCACCAGCTCACCGGCAGCGCTCAGTTCCTGCAAGGCTCCCTCGGTCGTCTTATGCAGACGCCCGCGGCAGGAGACGGCCGACAGAGCCGCCAGCAGCAGCATTGCTATACCTATGAGTCGGTTTCTGCGCATCTGGTAGCGATTCTACATCAACCAATCATCCACTGATTCTCCCCGGGCGGCCGCTTCCCGGATCTGCGTCGAGGACATATCGACCGTCGGACAGTCGAGCAAGGTGATCCGGTAAGCCGGATCTTCCATGAGCAAGTCCGCGCGCAGCGCCACACTGTCATACCCGCTCCGCGGATAGACGGCCACACCGTACTCCTTCAGGATCCGCCGGTAATCCTTCCAGCGGCGGATCGCATCCAGGTTGTCCCCGCCGATCACGAGGGTAAATTCGTTGTCCGGCTCCTGCCGGCGCAGGGTATCCAGGGTCCGGATGGTATAGCTGGGCGGAGGCATCCGCAACTCGATGTCATCCAGCCAGACCCGCAGGCCGGGATGGCGCTGCAAGGTGGCCAGGGCCGCCCGATAGCGCCGGGTACTGCTGCCGGCAGAGGAGGCATCCTTGAAAGGATTCTGCGGAGAGACGACCAGATAGGTCCAATCCGTCCCCTCCCAGGCGGAAAGATACTCCATGATGGCCAGGTGGCCGATATGCAAGGGGCTGAAGGAACCCGAATAGACCGTGATCCTCATGCGCGAGTCAAAAATGCGTCCACGACCTTTTCCGACTCTTCGAAAGTCTGCTCCAATACATCGTTGACCAGGTCGTAATCGAACTTCCCTTCGGCGAAAGCAAGTTCCGACTCGGCCTTGGCGACCCGCTCCTCGATCGCCTCGGGAGAATCCGTACCCCGCTTGACCAGCCGCTCGCGCAGCACCGCTACGGACGGGGCCTTGATCAGGATCGAAAGGGCCTGGTCCCCGAAATAGCGCTTGAGGTTGACGCCGCCCTTGACGTCCACGTCGAAAACAATGACGTGCCCCTTCTTCCAGATGCGCTCCACTTCGGACTTCAGGGTCCCGTAGAACTTGTCCTGATAGACCTCCTCATACTCCACGAAGGCGTCTTTCTTGATCCGGTTCCGGAACTGGCGCGGGGTCAGGAAATAGTATTCCACGCCGTTCTGCTCGGTACCGCGCGGGGCGCGGGAGGTAGCCGAAACGGAGAACTCGAACTCGGGATGCAGGCCGAGCAAATGATTGACGACGGTGCTTTTACCGGAGCCGGACGGGGCGGAAAAAATGATGACTTTGTTGGACATACTCTTCAATAATTGTACAAATTTAGTTATTTTTGCAAACCTTTCGAGTTAGTAGGTAATTTAAATCTATAAATTATGGTTTCTTACAAAGAATTGGGCCTTGTCAACACCCGCGAGATGTTCAAGAAGGCCGTTGCCGGCGGATATGCCATCCCCGCTTTCAACTTCAACAACATGGAGCAGCTCCAGGCCATCATCCAGGCTTCTGCCGAGACCAAGTCCCCGGTCATCCTCCAGGTTTCCAAAGGCGCGCGCAACTACGCGAACCAGACCCTCCTCCGCTACATGGCGGAAGGCGCCGTCGAGTATGCCAAGGAACTCGGATGGGAGCATCCCCAGATCGTCCTTCACCTCGACCACGGCGACAGCTTCGAGCTCTGCAAGAGCTGCGTGGACATGGGCTTCTCTTCCGTGATGATCGACGCTTCCTCCCGCCCCTACGAGGAGAACATCGCCCTCACCAAGAAGGTGGTCGACTATGCGCACCAGTTTGACGTGACCGTCGAGGCCGAACTCGGCGTGCTCGCCGGCGTGGAAGACGAAGTCTCCGCCGAAGAGTC
>JAFUWZ010000013.1 GCA_017471045.1 Bacteroidales bacterium | reverse complement strand
CGATGCGCACCTTGTGGTGGTTCTCGTACCGCTCCTTCAGGCCCCGCAGGCTGGCGATGGACTCGGCGGGCGACGGCTCGTACACCATCACCATCTGGAACCGGCGCTCCAGCGCCTTGTCGGTCTCAAAATACTTTTGGTACTCGTCGAGGGTCGTGGAACCGATTGTGCGGAGCTCGCCCCGGGCGAGGGCCGGCTTCAGGATATTGGAGGCGTCCATCGCGCCGGAGCTGCGGCCGGCGCCCACCAGGGTATGGATCTCATCGATGAAGAGGATGATCTGCCCGGCGCTGTCCACGACCTCCTTGACGACGCCTTTGAGACGCTCTTCGAATTCGCCCTGGTACTTGGCGCCCGCAATCAGGGAGCCCATGTCGAGGGAGAAGATCTTCTTGCTTTTCAGGTTCTCGGGGACGGCTCCGTCCACGATCTTGATGGCTATGCCTTCGGAGATGGCCGTCTTGCCGACGCCCGGCTCTCCGATGAGGATCGGGTTGTTCTTGGTCCTGCGGCTGAGAATCTGCAGGACTCTGCGGATCTCCTCGTCCCGGCCGATGACCGGATCGAGGTTTCCTTTGGCCGCCAGTTCACAGAGATTGACGGCGTACTTGCTCAGAAATTCAGTCTTGTTTTCCATGTGTACAACTCCTTATATAAAAAAACGCCTGCCCCGTGGGGAGGCAAGCGTAAATGCGTCAAATTATATTCCAGTCCCGGATGGACTGACAATCTGGCAGGGACCCTTATTCGGCCGAAGTCTCGGCCGGAGCGGCGGGAGCTTCCTGGACCGGAGCGGTCGGGAACTCAGGCTGCTGGTTGGGGACGACGTTCTCGATATCGTTGGAGAGATCGATCTCGGTGCCGTTGGTACCGGTCGCAAAGGACGCGATGACTGCAACGACGACGATGAAAGTGACGAGGCCCCAAGTGAATTTCTCCAGGATGTCGGCCGTCTGGCGGACGCCGAGGGTCTGGTTACCTGCGACAAAGTTGCTGGCGAGACCTTCTCCCTTGCCATTCTGCAGCAGCACGACGATGATAAGGAGGATCGCTGCGATGACGATGAGAACGGTCAAAATGGTGAATAATGCGTTCATATCTTTAACTGTTAATTTCTTTCGAGTTCGTCCAATTTTTCAATAAGGGCTGCAAAGTAAGCATTTTTTTCCGGATATCGCAAGACAAGTTGTGAATAAATGTACTTCGCCTGCTTGTAATAACCTTGATCTGCATAGATTTGCGCCAGGGTTTCCGTGCAGAAGCCGAGCAGGATATCGTCGTTCTCCGCTTCGGGTTTGGAGGGCTGGATGCGGGTCGAGATACTGGAGAAGACGGCATCCCCATCCTCCCGGACATCGTCATACTGGTCCTGTGAGAAGAAGTCTCCGCCCAGGGCCCGGACCTTGCGTTTCGGGGCCTCGCGCAGGATTTCGTCTACGTCCTTGTCCCAGTAGTCCTTGTCTTCCGTCTCGTTGGCCAGGTCAAAAAGGATCTTGCGCGAACCGATGTACAGGGCCGCTTCCGCAAATCCGGCTTCGCCCGTGCGGAACTTCCGTTTGCAGAGTTCCACCCGGGCTGCGCTGAACCAGGGAAAGAGGGTGATGACTTCCGTCAGTTCGGAGGTCGGCATCGATTGCAGTCTCTTCATCTCTACCAGTTGGCTACGGTGGCGTTGAAAATGTCATCCACCAGTTTTTCGATGATTTCCGCGCACAGGCTCGACTCGACCGCATCGATGGACTGCATCGAGTCATAGTCGGCATAACCGGAGAAGGACTTCTCGAAATCATCCTCGGGATACTTCCGGTTGGTGAATTCCAGTTTGATCGAGATGGTCAGGCGGTTCTGGGCCGCGACCTCGTTGGCGGTGACCGCAGAGGCCCGCACATCGTACCCCGTGATGGCGCCGGAAATCTCCATGTCGCCGTCCATATCGACCTGCTCCAGGCTGGTCATCTTGCGGAACTGGGTCCGGATCGCTTCGGTCAGGTCATTGCTGAGCGATGGGTTGACCCGCTGGGCGGTGTATTCGAAGAAGTTGATCGTGATGCTCTTCACGTCGGGCTGGATCGAAGTGCCGGAGAAAGAATATTTGACGACACTGCACCCCCATAGGATGGTGAGCAGCGCAATCCCCGTCAGGATGCGGAAGATGTGTCTGGACAGGTTCCGTGTCATGTTATCTTATTGCTTGGACAGTCGTCTGTAAAGGGTCCGTTCCGAGATGCCGAGCTCGGCGGCGGCCAGCTTGCGGTTGCCGTGATGCTTTTCGAGCGCCCGGCGGATGTGGTCCTCTTCGACCTTGCGGATCGACAGGGAGTCCTCTCCGGCCTGGGAACTCTCCCGGACTTCGGCGTCCTGCCACTCGATCTCGTCCTCCGCTGGCAGGGGCATCGGGGCCGGGCCGGCGGGCGCGGAGACCGGGACCGGTGCGGGCGCGGGTGCGGATGCGGGCACATTGACCGGCGCGGATACGGGCACCAGCTGCGGGGCGCCTTGCCCGTCGGACCCGTAAACGACGGCTTTGAGCCGGTCCACTTCCTGCTTGAGGTCGAGGATTGCCTTGACCAAGACCTGTTTTTCTGTCGAATTCAGGCTGTCCTGCGTGCTTCCGCCGCTGAGGGCCGGGATCGCGTTGGGATCCTCCTTGGGCAGGTAACGCGACAGGGTCGCCGCGTCGATCTCGGTCCGGCCGGAAAAGGCGCTCAGCGGGCGCGACTCCATGGCGGAGAGCATCTCCGCCACGTTCTTGAGCTGGCGGATGTTGCCGGGCCAGCGGTAGTTCTGGAGCATCAAGATGGCCTCGTGGCTGAGGTTGACCTTGCTGACGTTGTACTTTTCCGAGAAGTCGGAGGCGAACTTGCGGAACAACAGATAGATGTCATCCTTGCGCTCGCGCAAGGAGGGCATATTGATCGGGATCACGTTCAGCCGGTAGTACAGGTCTTCGCGGAATTTGCCCTGGGACACGGCATAGAGCAGGTTGACGTTGGTGGCGGCGATGACGCGCACGTCGGTCCGCTGGACCTTGGACGACCCGACCTTCATGTATTCGCCGTTCTGGAGGACGCGCAGGAGCATCGCCTGCGTGGAAGGCGGAAGCTCTCCCACTTCGTCGAGGAACAAGGTGCCCCCGTTTGCCTCTTCGAAGTAGCCCTTCCGGCTGTCCACGGCGCCGGTGAAAGCGCCTTTCTCATGACCGAACAGCTCGGAGTTGATCGTGCCTTCGGGCAGACCGCCGCAGTTGACAGCCAGGTATTTCCCCGTCTTGCGGAGGCTGTTCTGGTGGATGATGCGCGGGATGTTTTCCTTGCCCACGCCGCTCTCTCCCGAGATCAAGACCGTCAGGTCCGTCTGGGCGACGGCCATGGCCGTCTCGATCGCACGATTCAGCGCGGCATCATTGCCGATGATGTCGAATTTATTCTTGATCCGCTGTAGCTCTTGTGTCTCCATTTTCGTTTTGTCTGCAAAGTTAGCAAAACCCGAGAAATATAGCGTCCGGAGTATGAGAAAAAAGCAATTTTGTATTATATTTGTACGATTGTCTCCGGATTGGAATTAATCTTTTATAGTATTTATATGAAAAAGTTTCTGAACCTCCTACTTGCCGTGACCGTCGCTGTCGCTGCAATCTCGTGCTCCTCCATCGAGCAGATGGCCAAATTGGCCGAAAATGTTACGGTCGAATGCGCCCCGTCTCCCCTTGAGGTCGTCGGCGGGCAGATCACCCCGCTGGTCGCTGTCACCTATCCTGCAGGATATTTCCACCCCAAGGCCATCCTCGAAGTGACTCCCGTCATCGTGTACGAAGGCGGCGAGCAGGCCATGGCTCCGCTCTATTATCAGGGTGAAAAAGTGAAAGACAACTACAAGGTGGTCCCTTCCGACGGTGCGACCGTCAAGGAGAACCTCCGTTTCACCTTTGTCCCCGGTATGGAGAAGTCCTACCTTGAGCTCCGTGGCGTCGCCATGCTGAAGGGCCGTTCCGTCACCCTTCCCTCCAAGAAGGTGGCCGACGGTGTCAACACCACCTATCTCCTGGTCGACCAGGAGGGCGTCCTTCCCTACAAGGCTGACGACTACATGGAGATCATCTCCCAGACCGCTGAGGGCCAGATCCACTATAACGTGAACTCCGCCGACGTCCGTCAGAGCGAGCTCAAGTCCCAGTCGATCAAGACTTTCCTGGCTGCTCTCGATGAGATCAACGCCAACTCCCGCAAGACCCTCAAGGGCACGGAGGTCGTCGCTTACGCTTCCCCGGAGGGCGGCCAGTCCCTCAACCGCAAGCTCTCCGACAAGCGTGCCGGTACCGCCGAGAAGGCTTGGGACAAGGTCACCAAGGGCCACCGCGCCGATGATCCCGACGTCAAGAGCGTCGGTCAGGACTGGGAAGGCTTCAAGGAGCTGGTCGAGGCTTCCGACATCCAGGACAAGGACCTGATCCTGCGCGTCCTGTCGATGTACAGCGATCCCGCCGTCCGCGAGAGCGAGATCAAGAACATGTCCGAGATCTACAAGGAGCTCAAGGGCGAAGTGCTGCCCGAACTGCGCCGCGCCCGCTTCATCGCCAATGTCGAGTATCAGAACTACACCCCGGAAGAGCTCCAGGAGCTGGTCGATGCCAATATCGACGTGCTTGACGAGGAAGCACTGCTGCGTGCCGCCGCCCTGATCAAGGATCCCGCCAAGAAGATCAGCGTTTACAAGAAGGCCATCAACAAGTACGACAGCGACCGCGCCCGCTTCAACACCGGTGTCGCATATCTCCAGCAGGGCAAAACCGCCGAGGCTGCCGCCGCTTTCAACAAAGTGGGAACCGACGATGCCGACCTGAAGAACGCGAAAGGTGTCATCGCCCTGCGCAAGGGTGAATACGCCGAGGCCGCCCGTCTCTTCGCCGCTTCCGGCAACGAAGCCGCCAACGCCAACATGGGTGTGATCGACATCCTCAACGGCAACTACGCCAAGGCCGCCCAGGAGCTCGCCAACGCGAAGGGCTGCTGCTGCAACAAGGGTCTCGCCTACCTGCTGAACGGCCAGCTTGACAAGGCCCAGGAGGCCATCAAGTGCCAGTGCCCGACCGGCAACTACCTGCGTGCCGTCATCGCCGCCCGTCAGGGCAAGGTCGCCGACGCGAAGGCCTATCTTGAGAAGGCCTGCACGGATCCCGAGCTGGCCAAGCGTGCCGCGAAGGACATCGAGTTCGCAGGCATCCTCTAGAGAATCACTCGGTTATCCATCTGAAAAGGCGTCCGGATCCGGACGCCTTTTTGTTGATAACTTTGTGAATTGCGAAATAATTACTATCTTTGCATCCCCCAAAAACGGGAAAAGAAACATAAATTAAAGATTAACAATCATTTATGCCCACAATTCAACAATTAGTTCGCAAAGGACGCGAGGTCATCGAGGTCAAATCGAAGTCTCGTGCGCTGGACGCTTGTCCTCAGAAGAGGGGCGTATGCCTGCGTGTTTACACCACCACGCCGAAGAAACCTAACTCGGCGATGCGTAAGGTGGCGCGTGTGCGTCTGTCCAACTCTAAAGAGGTCAATGCCTACATCCCGGGCGAGGGCCACAACCTGCAGGAGCACAGCATCGTGCTGGTGCGCGGTGGTCGTGTCAAGGACCTTCCCGGTGTGCGTTACCACATCCTTAGAGGAGCTTTGGATACTGCCGGCGTAGAAGGAAGGACCCAGTCCCGTTCCCTCTATGGCGCCAAGAGGCCGAAGAAATCTAAGAAGTAATTTTTATCACCTTTTACCTTTTTTCAAAATGAGAAAATCGAAGCCTAAAAAGAGGATTCTACTTCCTGATCCTAAGTATCACGACACGATGGTTACTCGTTTCGTGAACAACCTTATG
>JAFUWZ010000012.1 GCA_017471045.1 Bacteroidales bacterium | reverse complement strand
TGGCTTAGGGAGGACTCCGGTCCTCCTTTTTTCTGGCCAGTTTTCCGGCTCCATCCCGTTCATCGGACAGTTGTAAAGCAACTGGTCTTACTGCCCGGGGCTCTCGGTAGAACGAGGCAAGATACTTCCGTAAGATATTGAGAATAGGGAGGTAGAAGGCGATAAGGATTAACTTCCCCGGGGGCTACACTCTCATTATTATTTTGTCACTTCTGTGGCACAAGGAATGGTCGATAAAAATGGATTTGTCGGGTCTGGAATGATATGCCTCAACGCCCATATCTTCTCTAAATCCTCCAGCATCTGGTTCGAGAAAAGGGGCGGGTTGGACATTTCGTAGGATAAAACCCGTGTAATAGATTGAAATACATATCTTTGCAAAGATTATCAATGATATGTTAAAAAAATGCTTTTTTTTTGCGGCTCTCAAAATGTGGTCAGGAATGGCTTGAGAGGCCGCAAACATTTGTATAAATGCAAGGACTGCGGAAGGCAGTTTGTGGGCGGAAATCGCCGGGATAAATCTCAGGTAATAACAGCCTATGTGGAGGGCAAGCAGACGTTAGGTCAGCTTGCCCTTAAGTATGGTGTGAATGAGAAAACCATCCGCCGTGACCTGGAGGCGATGCACCATGTCCAGAAGATATCCAAATACAAGCAGGTAACCATCCAAATGGACACAACCTACTGGGGACGACGTTTTGGTTTGATGATTATTCGTGACGCTGTTCGAGGACGAGTCTTATGGCGTAAATATGTCACCCATGAGACGATAGCTGACTATATGGAAGGCGTTAACTGGTTGAAATCAAAGGGCTTCAAAATCTATGGAGTTGTCATTGATGGGATGAGAGGATTGGCCAAAGCGTTGCATCCTCTTCCAGTACAACTATGCCAGTTTCACCAGATACTTACCATCAGGAAGTACATTACCCAAGACCCTGATATTGAGGCATCGAAGGCCCTGCTAGACCTTGTAAACAATATCATACATATGGATAAGGAAAGCTTCATCGGGGCTTTCACAGAATGGTATGAGAAGTACCAAGACGTTCTGAATGAACGCGTTCACGACAAGCGCATCAAGAAGAAAACGCCGCCATTCATGCGTCCCAAGCTACGAAGCGCATACTTCAGCGTAAAACGAAATATGCCACTTCTCTGGACTTTTTACGATCGTCCGGAACTCGGACTTCCTAATACCAACAATGCCTTGGAAGGTCTTAACTCTGAGCTAAAGACAAAGGTCCGTGTTCATAGCGGCATCAGCAAGGAGCATCGAAAGAAACTACTGGACCAACTCCTTAAAAGACACTATTAATCAATATTATATGCTTATGAAAACAGACAATCTACAAGCAGCCGTAACACAAGCCTACCTTAATCTTCGTAAAGCTATCCAGGAAAGCGAACTACATCCCGATGACGAGTTCTACGAGCTGTCCGAGATGCATGCTAATGAAGTGTACGATGATGCTCTGGAAGAGTTGATACTCGCTCGAATGGAAGCAAAAAGGCAAGCTGAGTTAAGCGGCGAACTTCCCTTTTAGGGTGGGGCACCGCCGCCGGAATATACGACGTCCGGCGGCTACAGATCGGGCGCTGCGGAGGCTCCGGAAAAGGACCCTCCTCGCGCCCGACTGTTGCCCGGCCATCCTACTTTTTGTCCACCCAGTAAAAATGACTGTCAAATCATCCTACTTTTTGTCCACATGACCAGAAAGGATACTCGGGGGTACGAAAAGGACAGCGCTTCCGCGCTGTCTTTTTGGTTTTGCAACCCGGTTGCAGAAAGTCTTTTTTACTTTTGTACCGTCATCCTTGCAGGGTGAATGAATGATAAAACAAAAAAGAGACGATATGGAAACGGAAAGCAAACACGATCTGATCCGGATCATCGTGGCGGCGGTGCTGCTCGCCGCTGCAATGTTGGTCGAGCGGCTGACCGACCTGCCGGCTTGGCAACGGCTGCTCATCTACCTGATCCCTTATCTGGTCGCCGGCTATGAGACCCTGATGGAAGCCGGTGAAAGTCTCCTGAAAGGGGAAGCCCTGGACGAAGATTTTCTGATGAGCGTCGCCACCCTGGGGGCGCTAGCGGTCGGATTCCTGCCGGGCGCGCAGACCCAGTTCCCCGAAGCGGTATTCGTCATGCTGTTCTTCCAGGTGGGGGAACTGTTCGAAGAGATCGCCGAGGATCGCAGCCGGCGCTCGATCTCCCATCTGATGGACCTGCGGCCGGACGTGGCCCATGTCGAGCGGGACGGGGCCGTCGTCAGCGTGGATCCCGAAACGGTGCAGGTGGGCGAAGTGATCGTGGTCGGTCCCGGTGAGAAGATCCCCATGGACGGCGTCGTAGCAGAGGGCCGGTCCAGCCTGGATACGGTCGCCCTGACGGGGGAGAGCGTGCCGCGGACGGTCCGCGAAGGCGATACGGTGTTCTCGGGCTGCATCAACCTCTCCGGCCTGCTCCGGGTCGAGGTCGGCAAGGCCTTTTCGGAATCCACCGCTTCCAAGATCCTGGATCTGGTGGAGAACGCCGGCGAAAGCAAATCCCGCAGCGAAAGCTTCATCACGCGCTTTGCCAAGATCTATACCCCCGTCGTCGTGGCGGCGGCCCTCCTGCTGGCCCTGGTCCCTCCGCTGCTGTCCGGCCACTTCGGCGATACCTTCGGCACCTGGCTCTACCGGGCCTTGACCTTCCTGATCGTGTCCTGTCCCTGCGCACTGGTCATTTCCGTGCCGTTGGCCTTTTTCGGCGGCATCGGCGGCGCTTCCCGCAAGGGGATCCTGGTGAAGGGCGGCAATTATCTGGAGGCCCTGGCCCGGACCTCCACCGTCGTCTTCGACAAGACGGGCACGCTGACGGAGGGAGTCTTCGAGGTGACGGCGGTCCATCCCGAGCGCCTGAGCGAGCACGAACTGCTCCATCTGGCCGCCCATGTGGAGCGCCATTCCACCCATCCGATCGCCGTGTCGCTGCGCAATGCCTTCCCGGGTGAAGCGGACGACTGCTTCGTGGAGCAGATCGAAGAAATCGCCGGCAAAGGCTGCAAGGCCGTGGTGAACGGCCGGACCGTCCACGTCGGCAATGCCCGCCTGATGGAAGCGGTCGGCGCCGACTGGCATCCCTGCGAGAAGAGCGGGACCATCGTCCATGTAGCCATCGACGGCGAATATGCAGGCCATATCGTCATCTCCGACCGGATCAAGCCGGAAGCCGCCACCGCCCTTGCCGAACTAAAGGCGGCCGGCATCTCGAAGACCGCGATGCTGACGGGCGATACGAAGGAGGTCGCCGCCGCGGTGGCCGGAGAACTCGGCGTCGACGAATACCACGCAGACCTGCTGCCCGGGGACAAGGTGGACCGGATGCGGACGCTGATCGCTTCGAAGGAGGATCCGAAATCTACGCTTTGCTTTGTCGGCGACGGCATCAACGATGCACCTGTCCTCGCCGGGGCGGATGTCGGCATTGCAATGGGTGCCCTGGGGTCGGATGCGGCCATCGAAGCGGCCGACGTCGTGCTGATGGACGATCATCTCTCCAAGATCGCCACTGCCGTCCGGATTGCCCGCAAGACCCTGTCCATCGCCCGGCAGAACACCGGGTTTGCCATCGGCGTCAAACTTTCCGTCCTCGTCCTGGCCGCGCTGGGACTGGCCCCGATGTGGCTGGCCGTCTTTGCCGACGTGGGCGTGACGGTGCTCGCCGTCCTGAATTCGATGCGGACCCTTTCGGCATAACGGCATTTTTCGTATCTTTATCCGGAAAAGCAAAACGATGGACAGCAAAGAGATCATCCGGGAACTGGAAGGGCACGGCATCCGGCCTACGGCCAACCGCATCCTGATCGCCGAAGCGCTCTCCGGCAGCAAGGGGCCGATGTCCATGGTGGAGATCGAAGGCTTGATCCCCACCATCGACAAGTCGGGTATCTTCCGCACCCTGATGGCATTCAAGGAGAAGCATCTGGTCCATTCGGTCGAGAGTGAGGACGGGATCCGGTACGAACTCTGCCACAGCCACGACCCGCATCACGATGATGACCGGCATGTGCATTTCTACTGCGAGCGCTGCCACCGGACCTTCTGCCTGGAAACCATACCCCTCCCGCAGGTGGCCCTGCCGGAGGGGTATGAGCGGCTGTCCGCCAATTATCTCATCCGGGGTCTCTGCCCGGACTGTCAGCGGATCTGAAACCAGATGAACCGGCTCTGGGGGCCTTCGTAGGCGGGCATCTGGCAGATGGGCTTGAGGATCGTATCTCCGGCCCGCAGCGTCAGGTCTGAAACCTCCGTGCCCCGTACCAGGGTCGCAGCGGCGATCTCGTCCCGCGTCAGCGGGATCGGGTGACGGTCGGCGAAACGGTCGAGATGGTCGGTCGCAAAGACCAGCGGTCCGGCGCAGAAGGTGACATAGTGCTTCGTGAATCCGTTGTACCAGTTGGAGAAGTTGTGCTCACGGCTGCCGGCGTTGCTGTATTCCCAGCTGCGCTCCAGGGTCCGGATCTCGTAAGGGAATTCGAGCGTCACCCGGTCACCGGCTTTCCAGGCGCGCCGCACCGTGATATATCCGTCCTTGAGTACGGCCTTGACCGCTTTCCCGTTCACCTTCACCGCATAGGATGATGCCCACTCCGGCTGGTGCACCGCCAGCGTCCACGCTCCCTTCGGCATGGCTCCGGTGCCCGGCCCCTCGCCGATGACAAACTCGGCGACGCCCGTATGCGCATAGTCGGAGGTTTGTTCCAGAGTCACCGTACCCCCCTTGACCGGCAGCGAGACAGCCGACTCCGAAATAATGTTGACGAAGACCCCCGCCTTGCGCGTCTCATACATATAAACCGGCACATCCTCGAGCGCCGTCATGCCGCTGCTCCAGCAGCAGCTCCAGTCCGCTCCCGGACCGAATTCGCCGTTGGTGCGCACATAATAGATCCAGCGGTCGCCATCCTCGGCGCGCGCCGCCATCAGGGCGTTGTAGGAAGTCTTCTCCAGTTCGGAGGCATACTTGCCCTCGCCCGTGATCCGGAGCATTTCCCAGGTGAAGTGCATCCATTCCATGAAGGAGCAGGTTTCCGTAATCTCGTAAGGCGCCCATTCCGCCGGGCGGTTGAAGAGCTCATAGCAGCAGTTGATGCCGCCCCAGGGGCCGCCCAGCGTAGTGAGGTGGGCCGAGCGGATGCTTTCCCAGCCGTTGAGGCAAGCCTTCAGCAGGCGCTCGTCCCCGAAGAGCTGGTAGGCCTTGGCCAGTCCGGTCAGGCAACGGTTCATCTCGTAGATCTTGCCGTTGCCGATCAACGAGACATCGTAATCCCGGCCCAGCAGCGAGATCAGCTGCAGGCAGGGTGTCTCGTCCATCTCCTTGATACATTCGTCGATCAAGGCGCGGACCTTGGGCTCCGGCCGGAGCCGATACAGGTCGCAGAGAGGATCGAGCATGCCGCAGCCGGCCATGCCGCTGTGCATGCCGGTCTGGGCGATCTTGATCCCCTGGTCAAAGACGGTCCAGTGCAGGAATTCGGCCAGACGCAGGGCGCAGTCGGCGTATTTCGGGTCGCCGGTCGCCACGGTCGTCTCGGCGAATCCCTTGATCAGGTAGGCGATGATCCAGGTGTCCCAGTCTACCACCATCGCTTCCGGCTCCGGGCGATGGTAGAAGCGTTTGTCTTCGCGGTAGCAGCCGAGGTAGCCGTCCTCCTCCTGCAGGGAGACGAGGTAATCGGCGACGCTGACCAGGTTGGCGCGTAGCTGCCCGTCGCCCGTGCGCTCATAGGCCCGTGAGGCGGCGTACATCCATTTGCCGGCGTGTTCGCCGCGCCATCCGCCTTTGCCCTGACGGACGACTTCGGGGGAGAAAAGAGCGATAGCCTCGCTCTGGGGGCTGTTGATGTAATGGAACAGGCGGCCGTTGTAGCCTGCATCGACGGCGTGACCGAGCAGGCCGCCGACAACGATGGAAAGGAAGACAGATAGCATTAGTTATTCGTTTTTTGGGGAATCCTTGATTTCATAATCGTCGGCGTCGAGTACGATCTCGTTCTGATCGTATTCGCCGAACCACTGGCGCAATTTGGTCTCCGCCCGTTCCTTCACTTCCGGCGTAATGCACTGCCGGACTTTATAGAAAGCCAGCAGCAGGGCGGCCAGGTCGTCGGTGTAGCCTACGGCCGGCAGGAAGTCCGGGATCAGGTCCACCGGCAGGATGAAATAGCCCAGCGCCCCGAGGATCAGCAGCTTGTCCTTTTTGGAGATGCGGGAATCCTGCAGGGAGTAGAAGAGCACGAGGGCCGCATAGACGACCTTGATTCCGGCTTTCTTGAGGGCCCTGGCCAGTTTGTGCCAGAACTTGTCATCCGTAAAGAAGGATGCGTATTTTTCCAGGTTGCGGGGCGCTTTCATTGCTTCGTCCATTTGTCCAGCCAGTCATAGACGTTGCGGTGCCAGAAGAGGGAGTTCTGGGGCTGGAGGATCCAATGGTTCTCTTCCGGGAAGATCAGCAGCTTGGACGGGACGCCCATCATCTGCGCGGCGTTGAAGGCGGCCATGCCCTGCTCATAAGGGATGCGGTAGTCCATCATCCCGTGGATGCAGAGGATGGGGGTGTGCCATTTCGTGACCATCGAGGACGGGGAATTGGCATAGTGGCGCTGGGCCTTGGGCGTGGATGCGTAGGGCGCGCCGGCCTGCTGCATGCCGCCAAAGGTGATGCCGTCACCGGCGGGACCCTGCTGCCCGGGCGTGTAGGCGTATTCGGTCAGGCCGCCGTTGTCCCAGTTGGCGAACCACATCTCTTCGGTCGTGTACCAGAGCTGCTTCTCGTCGAAGATGCCGGCGTGCGCAATGAAGCAGTCGTACAGGTCGCCGTGCAGGCCTTCCAGCATGTAGGCGGAATAGCCGCCGTACGAAGCGCCCACGCAGGCGAGCTTGCCCACGTAGGGCTGGCTCTTGATCCAGCGACCGGCGCTGAGGTAGTCCTGCATGTTGAGGCCGCAGTAGTCGCCACTGATCTCCTCTTTCCAGGCCTGCCCGAAGGCGGTGGTGCCGCGGCGGTTGGGGAGGATCACGACATAGCCCTGCTGGGCCATCAGGCGGTAGCACCAGCGGTAGCTCCAGTCCTGGCTGTTGGTGCCCTGCGGACCGCCGAGCACGATCTCGATGGCGGGATAGACCTTGTCCTTGTCAAACTGGGGCGGGTACAGCACCCAGCACTGCATCTGCTGATGGTCCACGGTCTCCACGAAGACGCTTTTCGAAGCCGGTTCGGCGAGCTGCGCGAAGATGCGGTCGTTCTCGCGGGTGATGCGGTCGAAGGTGACTGCCTGCCCGCTGTTCCACTTGACGGACACCAGCTCCGTCGGGAAGTTGAGGCAATAGTAGCTGGCCAGCAGTTCGACGCCCTTTTCCTTGCGCAGCACGGCGAAAGGGGAGAAGAAATCGTAGGGCCAGTCCGCCGGGGTGATGCGGCCGACGTGCGGGTCGCCTTCGATATTGACGATGAACAGGGCCTGCAGGCCGTCGGTCAGGGCATTGAAGAAGATGGATTCGCCGCCCGGAGCCCAGCAGATACCCGACGCGTCGCGGTCGAAGTCCGCGGTCAGGTCACGGATCTTGCCGACAGTCACCGCGGCGCTCTGGCCGTCTTCGGGCTGGGTGCCGAAATCGATGTCGCACACCATCAGGCGCTGCTGGTCAGCCTCATAGCCGTCCCGGGGCATGGAAATCCAGGCGAGACGCTTCCCGTCCGGGCTGAATGCCGGATCGGTGTCGTACCCTCCGTCCTCCTTGACGGCGACGGTCGCGCCGGTCAGGATATCATAGATGAAGATGCCCGTATTGGTGGAGAAAGCGTATTCCTTGCCGGTTTTCTTGCGGCAGCTGTAGGCGATGTGGCGGCTGTCCGGCGCCCAGTCGAGCTGCTCGATGCCGCCGAAGGGCTCGGTCGGAAGTTCGTACAGATCCCCGCCCAGCAGGTCGATGGAACGCTCGGGCGTGATGACGCTGTTGGAGAGGGCCGCGACATAGCTCCGCGGGATCTCCGTCACCCAGTGGTCCCAGTGACGGTACATCAGGTCTTCCGTCGTGTAGGCCTGCGCCTTGTCAAGGGCAGGATCCGTGTCGGCGGGCTGGACCAGGGCCGGATTCTTGATGGTCGAGGTATAGAGGATCTGCTGCCCGTCCGGGGAGAGTTTGAATTCACCGATTCCGTTCGGGATGTCGCTGCGTTTCACTTTCTTGCCAAGTTTCGATCCTTGCAACGGCGCATTCCAGAGCTGGCCGCCCTGGACGAACCAGATGCTCTTGCCGTCCGGGGCCCAGCGGGCGTTGCTGACGCTCTTGGCATAGCGGGTGAGCTGGACCTTTCCGCTGCCGTCCGGATGGCAGAGAAACAGGTTGCGGCAGCTGCGGTTGTCCGCGATGGAGGTATAACTGACCCCGTAAAGGATCTTGCTGCCGTCGGGCGACAACTGGGGATCGGACAGCCGGCCCAGCGAGAGCAGGGTCTCGGGCGTCATCACGCCGTCGGCAATGGTGATGTCAGCGGGGCCGACGTACCCGCTCTCGTCTTGTTTCGTATGGCAACTCATAAGGAGGCTTAAGCCCAGGAGGGCGAAAATGGCTTTTTTCATGGCAGCATTTCGTTACAGTTGACAAATATAACGATTTTCCAGAATATGTGGCCGTGGCAGACAATCGCTTGCTCGTCAGACTGTTGAATACCATGACGGGGGCTGAGATGGACCTCCGTCATGGTATTCAACGATCTGTTTTTCAGTTGATTAAGCGTCACGCTGAGCTCGGAGCAGTTAGTGCTACCAGCTGTCCGTGCGGAAAGGCGAGGCGGGCAGGCCGGTGGCGTTGACCAGGTTGCAAGGCGGGTTGTCGGCCCAGCCGTAACGCACGGAAAGCGCGTTGTCCACCTCCGGGCTGGAGACTACGACCGTCCCGCCCTCGATGCGGGCCGCGGCGGGGTGGAAGACCTGGTCGGGTCCGGCGATCCAGAAACCTTTCAGCTCCGTACCGTCGGCGCTTTGCAGCCCTTCGGCCCATTCGAAGCGGATCCGGATCCGGTCCCCCTCGATCGCGTAGCCGGCATACAAGGGGCCGCTGGGGACCCCATGCTGGCCATAGGTGCCGTACAAGGCCTGCAGGGCGAGCCGGCGCCCGACTTCGGACTTGTTCTTGGGATGGATGTCGCCCGCCTCGCCGATGTCGATGAGAACCGCCATGCCTGTCCCGGCAACGCTCAGGGACTGGAGCTGCGCTTCGCGGAGTTCGGCCCATGCGGACTGCTCGGGACCCGTCTGCGGCTTCATGTAGCTTGCGATCTGGGCGTAATAGAAGGGGAAGTCATAGCCCCAGCTCTGGCGCCAGTCGCGGATCAGGGCCGGCATGTAACGTTTGTAGTCGGCTGCCGCCGATGCGTTGGACTCGCCCTGGTACCAGATGACACCGCGGATGCGGTAGTCCCGCAGGGGATGGATCATCGCGTTGTAGAGGGTGGTCGGTCCGTTGTAGTTGTTGTCCAGGTCGATGGGGAAGGGGGGCGTCTTGTCCGGATCGACGGTCTCGCGGCAGTGCCACCCGCCGCTGACGGGAATCCGCTCGCCGGTGGCGGGATTGCGCAGGTACAGGCTGCCGTCGTCTCCCAGGATGCCGGAGAGCCCGCCTCCGTCCCGTACTCGCACGGCGATAGTGTTCGTGCCGGCCCGGACGGTCCGTCCGGGAATGGAATAGTTCCGCTGGACGACGCACAGCTCCGTGTGGCCGACAAATACCCCGTTGAACCAGGTGAAATCGTCGTCATCCACGGTGCCGAGCCGCAACTCCAGGTCTTGCCCGGCCCACGAGGCGGGCAGTTCGACCTCCCGTCGCATCCAGAAATATCCGTGATATCCGGACAATCCCTGCCACTGGAGGAAGCCGGGGACCTTGCAGGCGCTCCAGCCGCTCAGGTCCAGCCCGGGTTCCGCCCAGGTCAGGCGTCCGTCCGTGTAAGCGTAGTCGAGTTTCGACATCTTCTCCTCCCAGCGGGCGATCTGCTCTTCGAACAGAAGATGGCGGCCCTCTCTGTCATCGGGCATCTCCTGCAACATCTCTATCTGGGACCGGAAGCGTTCCATCCGGCCCAGGGTCCGTCCGGAGGTCCAGGATTCGATCAGGGTGCCGCCCCAGCAACTCTCGATCAGGCCGACGGGCATGCCGGTCCGTGCGGCGATCTCCTTGCCGAAAAACCAGGCGCTGGCGGAGAAGGGATCGACCGTTCTGGCCGTGCTGCGGGTCCAGCCCCCGTTCTCGATCTCGATCTGGCCGGCCGGCTTGGCCGAGATGCGTTTGGCTACGCGGAGAAGGCGGATCTGCGTGTGTGTGGAGGCCTCGGCGAGTTCTTCCTCCCAGCCGTTGACATGGCCCCAGTCGCCGCCGACGGGCATCTCCATGTTGGACTGTCCGCCGCAGAGCCAGACTTCTCCGGTGAGGACGTCGCGCAGGGTCAGGCTGTCCCCGTCGGAAATAAGGAGCGTATGCGGGCCGCCGGGGCCGGGCGTGCGGAGCGTCAGGGACCAGTGCCCGTCGGCATCGGCGACGGTCTGGGCGCGGCCGCCTTTCCAAGAGGCCTTGACTTTGACCGTAACGCCGGGTTCGGCACTGCCCCAAAGCTTGACGTCGGCGCTGTGCTGCAGCACCATATGGTCGGAGAAGAAGGGTGGCATCGTCACCTTCGCTTCGAGCGGCAGGCTCAAGGCTGCCGAAATCATGGCTGCCGCCATCAGCGCCATGGATGTTCTGAGTCTATTCACTGTAAAATATAACGTATTGATTTATAGTATATTGTGTATTTTTCTGCGGCTGCAAACGGGGAGGCTGTTTGCCTAAACTACTGGTAGCTGGCCGATTACAATTTACGCTCCTGTTGCAGGCCCCAGGTTTTGTTGGGCTTGGGACCGAGCCAGAGCTCCAGTTTGCCTCCAGAGGCGATTTCATCCCAATCCAGCCAACAGCGGTCCAGCCGTTTCCCGTTGAGCCGGGCCCGCCGGATGTACCGGTTCGTCTCCGATGCCCCGTGCGTAAGGACCGTAAAGGTCCCGCCCGGGAAATAAGCCGGGTCCAGGGTCAGTTCCACCTGGTCGAAAAGGGGGCTCAGGATCTCGAAGCGCCGGTCGCCCGGGCAGCCTTGCTGCAGGCCGGCCGCCGACAGGACGTACCAGGCGCTCATCTGCCCCTCGTCATCGTTGCCGGTCAGACCCTCCACGTCGTTGGTGTAGCACTTCTCCAGGATGATGCGGGTCCAGTACTGGGACTTCCAGGGCTGTCCGAGCCGGTTGTAGAGGAAGGGAACCCAGTGGACGGGCTCGTTGCCGTGCAGGTAATAGTTGTTGTGTCCGTAGCCCCAGGTCGTCCTGGCGAAGAAATCGTCCAGCCGGGCGATGGTGCTGTCCCGGCCTCCGAGCATCCCGGCAAAAGTGTCCAGGTCGTGGGGAACAAACCAGCCCTGCTGCAGCAAGTTGCATTCGCAGGTGCCGAAGAACCATTTCTTGTCCCAATCCGGGATGGTGTCCCGCCATGCGCCGTCGCTCGTCTTGGGGAGGAACCATTTCAGGCCTGGGTGGAACCACTCCTTCCAGACCTCGCTCCGGGAGCGCATCTCCCGGGCCACGTCCTCGCGTCCCAGATCCTCGGCAACCTGGGCGGTACACCAGTCGAAATAGGCGTTCTCCAAAGTGGAGGAGACGATGCTCATCTCGTCGCTGTAGAGGGACAGATGTTCGTCCGGGATCTCCGAAGAGCGGATGGCGCAGGCGAGGGCCGCATCGACGTCGTAGCCCCGGATCCCCTTGGTCCAGGCATCGGCCAGGACAGAATTGGTGGGATTGCCCAGCATGCAGCCCGTATAGGAATTGAGCATCTCCCAGCGGTTGAAGTAGCCTTTGCCGCTTTCTGCGGCGAGCGCGGTCTGGGATTGGATCAAGTCTTCCACCAGCCGCGGGTTGAGGAGGGTCTGCAGCGGCATGTGGCTGCGGAAGGTGTCCCAACCGGAAAACAAGGTCCGCCGCGTATAGCCCTCGGCCGTCCGGATGGTCCCGTCAGCGGCCGTGAAGCGTCCGTCCACATCGGTGAAGGTGCGGGGATCCACCGCCGCATGGTACATCGCCGTGTAGAAGATGTGTTTCTGGTCTTCGGTGCCGCCCGTGATGCGGATCTTGCCGAGTTCTTCCCGCCAGGCCTGCCGTGCCGCGGTGCACAGGCCGTCGAAGGAATCTCCGGCAGCCTCCGCTTCATAGTTGCGCCTGGCTCCGTCGGCATCGACGAACGAGAATCCGACCTTCATCACGACCTGTTCGCCCTCCGTTGTCGGAAACTCCGTGAAAAAGCCGATACAGTTGCCTTCGGCCGTCTCGGCGTCGGCCATCCTATGCCGCTCGACCCGGGCTTCGGACAGCAGCCGCATGTACTCGGGACTGTTGACATCTTCGTCGTGGCGGCGCATCCCGTCCGGAACGGCCGCTTTCCAGCAGCCCCAGGATGTCATCGGGCGGCTCAGGACGGCGTGGAAATACAGATGGTACCGGATATGGGCCCGGCCGTCGCCCCAGCCCCCTTCCAGCGGGGTATAGTACATGTGGCCGACAACGGTCGTGTCGTTGAGCACACGGACTTCCTGGCGGGCGGACGAGCCCGTGATGCGGAAGGCCAGGTCGCTCTGGATGCGGGAGCAAGTGTCTGCCGGGAAAGTGAAGCGCAGCAGGCCGCAGTGCGGGGTGGCGGAACATTCGGTGCGGATGCCGTACCGGTCCAGCGTGGCGGCATAATAGCCGGCGCGGGCCCGGACATCGTGGAACGCCGACCGGTAGCCGGGCGCGCTTCCGTCGGGCAGGCCGTAGCAAGTCTGCAGCGGACCGTTGGTCGCCATCGTGAGGAGGTTGCCGAATTCGGCGCACCAGCCGGAACCGCTGGTGCGCATGAACGCGAATCCCGCCAGGGTGGTGTCATGGGCGGAGTAGCCCGAACAGGCATCGTTGTAGTGGCGCGTGACTGGTCCTGTGCTGACCATCCCGAACGGGGTCAGGGCCACGGGGGAGCAACGGGCGCAGGCGTGCGGGACAAAGTCCGCTATCGGATGCCAGAAATCATTGTCCGGGTCACCGCAGGTGGCGACCAGCGGATCGACGTAGTCAACGGGCTCGATCCAGGCCGGCCGGGTGCAGGCGGCCAGCAGCAGCAAGAGGAGCAGCGGGTGTTTTTTCATCTTATTGGATCATTAGGGTATCTCGGAAATGGATGCGGTCGCAGGCGGACCCGACCTGGATCTCGAAGGCGCCGGGTTCGACGGTGCGTTTCATCCCGGCATCGATCAGCGCGAGTTCTTCCACCGGGACTTCAAGCCGTACCCGGGCGCTGCCGCCGGCGGGGATCCAGACCTTCTTGAAGGCTTTCAGTTGCTGGACCGGGGTCGCTACGGAGCTGACCAGGTCGCGCACATAGAGCTGCACGACCTCCCAGCCGTCGCGCTTGCCCGTGTTCTCCACGACGACCTCTTCCCGGATCCGCTCTCCTTCCGGAGCGAGAGAACGGCGCTCCAGGGTATGGGCCGTATAATCGAAATGCGTGTAAGAGAGGCCTGCACCGAAATTCCAGACGGCGTAGGGCCGCTCGAAAACATAGCGCTCGCGCGGCTCCTCCGGGGATCCGCCGTGGCCGCCGTAGTACTCCCGGTCGGTCGGGAGGTAGTTGTAGAAGCAGGGGATCGCCCCCGTGCTTCGGGGGAAAGAGACGTTGAGCCGTCCCGATGGATTGACCGCACCGGTCAGGATGTCGGCCAGCGTGAGCCCCTGCCTTTCGCCGCCGTACCATTGGACGAGGAATGCGTCGGCATGGTCCCGGACCCAGGGCATCGCGAAGGGCTTGCCGGAGATCAGGATGACGACCAGGGGGGTGCCGGTCGCTTCGATCGCTTTGAGCAGGTCCATCTGCCGCCCGGGCAGGTCGAGCGAAGAAAGGTCGTTGCCTTCGCCGGAAGTGTTGTACCGCGACTGACGGGCCAGGAAAGTGCTGCGCGAACCGACCGCCACGACGGCCAGGTCGCTCTCCGCGGCCAGGGAGGCCGCCCGGGCGATCCCGCTTCCGTCCTGGCTCCACCAGTCGCAGCCCTCGGCGTGCAGGAGCGCGATGTCGGCGGGCAGCCGCTCCCGGAGGCCTTCCAGCAGGCTGACGCCCTCCCGGGCGAATGCGTCCGGCCAGGCATAGTCGCCGAAGACGGTCTGGTCGGCGTTGGGTCCGAGGACCGCGATCTTGCGGATGCGGGAGAGGTCGAGCGGCAGGATGCCGTTGTTCTCCAGCAGGATGGCGCTCTCGTCGGAGATGCGCTTGGATAGGGACTTGTGCGCTTCGCTCCGTACGGAGGACAGCGCACCGGCGGCGAAGGGGTCTTCGAAGAGCCCGAGGGCGAACTTGACCCGCAACACGCGCCGCACGGCTTCGTCCACGACGGCCTCGTCCAGCCGCCCGTCCTCCACCTGCCGGGCCAGGGTGGAGTAGGCGTTGAACACGTTGAGGTCCACGCCGGCCGTCAGGGCCATGCGGGCCGCTTCCTCGAGGTCGGCCGCGGCGTGGTGATAGTTCTCCAGGCGCTCGACGGCGCCCCAGTCGGAGTAGGTGTAGCCGTCAAAGCCCAGATCGCCCCGTAGCAGATCGGTCATGTAGCGGCGGGATCCGGTGACGGGGATGCCGTCGTAGCTGCTGTAGCAGCTCATGACGCACCAGGGCGAGGCCTCCGCGATCACGCGGGCAAAAGGGTAGAGATAGAGGCTGCGGAGTTCCCGTTCGCCGCCGCTGACGCTGGCGCAGTTGAGCCCGCCGGTCGGTGAGCCGTGGGCGATGAAATGCTTGGCGGTGCAGGCGATGCCGGCCCCCTGGTAACCCCGGATGAAGGAGATGGCGGATTCGGCGATGAGATAAGGGTCTTCGCCGTAGGTTTCCTCGACGCGGCCCCAGCGGGGGTCGCGGGCGATTTCAAGGACGGGGGAGAGGACCTGGTGCAGCCCCAGGGCCCGGGCTTCTTCGGCGCAGGCAGCCGTCATCTCCCGGATCAGCTCCGGGTGGAAGGTGCTGCCCTGGGCCAGGGCGTGGGGGAAGAGGGTCGCTCCGTCCATCAGGATACCCTGGATGCCCTCGGCGCAAGCGAGGGCCGGGATTCCGAGGCGGGTGGAGTCGCGCAGGTAGCGCTGGACCGAAGTCATGAGTTCCCGACACCGGGCTGCGTCGGAGTGCAGGGTAAAGACGGCGCCCCAGCTTCGTCGGTCGAGCAGTTCGGAGGCCGGGCGCCCGTCGGCTTCGACGAAACGGTTTTGCAACTGGCAGACCTTCTCTTCCAGCGTCATCCGGCCCAGCAGGTCTTCGACCCGCGCATCGATGCCCGCCGCCGGGTCCTTATAAACGGGACGTGCCTCCCGTGCCCGCAGGGGAAGGCCCCCCAGCAGCAGGAGAAGGCTTAAGGCCAGGCGGCTATTCATGACTGCGGAAGAATTTGAGGTGGAAGAGCAGCTGGTAGTCGATCGCGTTCTGCCAATAGTTGAACCAATGCGTCCCCGGCCGCGTGATGAAATCATGCCCGATGCCGGCGCCCAGCAGGCGCACATGCAAGTCCTGGTTGAGCGGCAGCATGAAATCGTCCTCCCCGCAGTCGATGAGGATCGCCAGATCGCCGTCCTTGATCCGCCGGATCTGGTTGACTACGCAGGCTTCGTCCCAGAACGTCGAACGGTCGGCGTAGTTGCCCAGCACATCGGTCAGGTTCCAGTTGTTGGGATGGACCCGAAGGTCGGGACAGCCGCTCATCGAACCGGCGCTGCCGAATACGCCCGGATGCCGCATCGCGAGGTAGAGGGCACCGTGGCCGCCCATGCTGAGGCCGCTGACAGCGCGGAAGTTCCGGTCAGCGCGCGTGCGGTAATGCGCATCCACCCAGGCGACCAGTTCCTGGCTGCAGAAGGTCTCATAGCGGATCTCCGGGTGGACGGGAGAGTCCAGGTACCAGCTGTTGCCGGCATCGGGGCAGACGAAGAGGAATCCCATCTCGTCGGCGACCTCCCCCAGGTCCTTTCGGATCGAGGGCCAGAAGCGGAAGTCGCCGTTGTGCCCGTGCAGCAGATACACGCTGGGGCAGGCGGGACCCCGCTCCGCGCGAGCGGCGTCCGGCACGATGATGATGGCTTCGATGTCCTTCTCCATCGAGGGACTCCATACCTTGACGGTGTCCCGGCGGAAAGCCCCGGCCGGAAGGACGGGCAGGAGCGCGAGAAACAGTACCGCAATTTTTTTCAGCATGTCGGGCAAAACTTGAATTGATAAAGATAAGAAAAAGCAAGGCCGGCCGTAAGGCGCTATCCCCCGGGCCGGCCTTTTGTCATAGTTCAAGCCTGTGTTGGCTCATCATTCGAACTTCGGTGCAGCGGACGAATCCCAAGTCGGGGTTTTGATCGCGGTCCCGTCCTCCAGGGTTTCGCTGATGCCCAGTTCCGGCCATCCGTCCACCCAGCTGATCTTCTCGAGCAGCAGACGGCGCGCGGACTGGTCTCCGTTCTTGTAGGCATGGAAGAAGACCCAGTCTTCTCCGGCCTTGTCGGTGATGATCTCGGAGCTATGTCCCGGACTGATCCAGTGGCTTCCGCCCTGGATCAGGGTCTCGCCGACACGGTGGGAATTGATGGCAGGACTTCCGTCCCGGGCCACATACGGGCCGAGGAAGCTCTCGGAACGGTACACGGTGAGCTGGTAGTTCTCCGTGTAGCCGGTCCCGTTGCACGAGCCGAAAAGGTAGTAGAAGCCGTCCCGGTAATGGACCATCGCGGCCTCAAGGCCCCAGGCCGCCCCGCGGCTGCCGGCCAGGAGGATCTTCTCGGCGCCTTCCTTGACGGACAGGCCGTCCTCGGCCAGTTCGATGGCCCAAAGGCCGAAGAAACTGCCCCAGATGAGGTATCGGGTACCGTTGTCTTCGTAGTAGCAGGGGTCGATGGAGCACTGGACCCGGATCTCTCCGGAGCGGAGGATGCAGCCCTTGTCCGTGAAAGGACCGGTCGGGCTGGACGCGACGGCGGCGCCGATCCCGTAGCCCCAGTTGCGTCCGCCAGCGAGGTCATCGTTGCTGAAGTTGGCCAATGCGTAGTAGAGCACGTACTTGTCGCCGACCTTGGCGATGTCGGGAGCCCACAGCCCGAAGTTGGTCGTGTTGGCCCAACTGGGACGGTTGTAGGAGGTGAAGATGGTCTTCCCGGTGTTGGTCCAGTCCACGAGGTTGCGGGACCGGTAGATCGGCAGGTTTTGGTTGCCCTCGTCCGAGCAGTAGATATAGAACCAGCCGTCCTCGCCCTGGATGACGGACGGATCCGGGAAGCCGCGGTCAATGACCGGATTGGTGTAGGCGATGCGGACTTCTGTCTCCGGATCGGGGACGTTCTCCGTATCGAAATACAGGTGCTTGCATCCCGTCAGGGCGACGGTGGCAGCCACAAGGATCTGAATGATAAGAAATGTTCTTTTCATGGTGTCGTCTGTTCTGGATTAGTTGAGCGGGGTTCCCTTGGCCGGTCTGACGAACAGGGCGCCGTCCGCATCCTCTACCTTGGTGCCGTCCGCGTTGCGGAACCAGAGATACATGTTCTGGATCGTCCGGTCCTGAGGCACCTTGAAATAGGCGCGGGGGTAGATGTAGTACTTGTAGAGGGAGTAGCTGACATTGTGCATCCGGACAGCCTCTTCATCGACGGTGAGTTCTTCGCCGTTGTCGAGGAGCACTTTGCCGCACAGGTACACGTCGGTCTGCCCGTTCAGGATGCTGACGATGTCTCCGGCCCGGCTGGAGAAGTTGACGCACAGCAGGTCCTCATAGCTGAACAGGGAAGGCGTCGTGGAGACGAGCGGCGGGATGGCGTAATCCACCAGGTCTCCGTCACCCTCCAGCGTCATCTTGGCCTTGATCGGGGAAGCATAGCGGTTGCCCCAGTCGCGGTCGTCCTGCAGGCCCTTTTCCATGGTTCCGTACATTGCGGCGAACCAGAACGAGATCCGTTCGGATCCGGTCTTGACTTTCAGCGTCACATCAATGATGGTGTGGTTGTCGTTGTCCTCTCCGAGGTTGAAGAGGTCATCCGACTTGAAGACGACCCATTCCATGTCGTAGTAGTTGCCCATCATGCCGAATTTGGCGGCAAGCGCCTCCGGCCAGGGGGCCTTGGAGATGGTTTCCCGGTCGTCGTTGGTGGCGAGCGACATGGTGCCGTCCACGATCTCTTCGCCGGCCCAGCGGCCGGTCGTGGTCCCGTTCCACCACTTGGTCTTGGTCAGGCCGTCGGTGGAGTAGGTCACGGTGGCCGTCTCTTTGGCGTTCCACTCCTTCGGCAGGAGGACGGCGAACACCCAGGGGGTATTGTTGTGTCCGGTGCCGTTGGCCATGTCGAGCAGGACGTGGATCTCTTCCACGTTGTCCGTGGTCGGATGGGCCGGCAGGATGATCTCCTTCACCATGACGGTGCAGGCGAAGATCAGGGCTGAGGCGGCCGCGATGGCGACGGCGGGTTTGAGAAATCTTTTGATATCCATAGCGCGTTTCGTTTATTCCGTTTCACTCTTGAATTGCAACTCGTAGGAGACTTCCTGGCAGCCCAGCCGGAAGGGATAGTAGAACTTGCCGACGGAATAGATGGCCAGGATCTGGTCGTTGGATTTCTGGCGTATCGTCCAGGGCATGCGGGAATTGTCGAAATAGGCTTCGACCTTGCCCGAAGGGGTGCCTTCCGGATAGATTTCGAAGGGCATGTCCGTGTGGATCTCCACCGCCCGGATCTTTCCGTCTTCGCGGTAGATGTCGAAGCGGTAGCCCTGGAAGTACTCCGGGAATTCGTCCTGGATCTCCAGCCCCCCGGAGTTGTTGGGGTCTTTCTGGAGGACGCGGCTGAGCGTGAGGCGGCTGACCGCATTCGGATCCACCGTCCCGGCGGGCTCGGTTTTGGAACCGGACAGGTCGACCTGGGCCTGCGGGATGAGGTCACATCCCGCAAGGAACAGCGCGGAAAGCGCCAGGATGAGCGTGATATTGTGTTTCATCTCCGATTATCTTTTGAGGTTGGGGTTGAGTCTCTGTTCCCGGACCGGGTAGGGGAGGTACAGGTCCGTCGTCGTGAACGCGCCGGATCCGACGTGGGAGTGGCCGGGTGCGGTGTAACCGATGAAGTTGACGACTGTCTTGCCGACGGGGTCGTAGGCCTTGCGGGTGCGCAGCATGTCGAACCAGGTCTGGTTCTCGTAGCACAGCTCCCATGCGCGCTCCTTGTAAACAGTGTCGAAGTCCAGGCTGGCGGGCGCTTCTGAAGCGGGGAAGGCGCGGCCGTGGACCTGCTGGAAAGCGGCGGTCGCGGCCGCATCGGAAGTCGTGCCTCCGTCGGCCATCACCTTGGCTTCCGCCAGGGTCAGCAGGACATCCGCATAGCGGATCAGGATGTAGTCCAGTCCGTAGCGTCCGTCGGAGAGTCCGCTCGGATCGAAATACTTGGTGATGTATTTCCGGGCGGTCTTGACCGTCTCGCCTTTGTAGGTCGTGAAGGTCTGTGTGAAGAACGCGTCCACGCGGGCGTCGGTGGGCTCGAACCCTTCGAGGAACTCGACGGTCGGGACGAGGGCGTTCGCGTTGTTGATGTTGTCGGCTACCTTGGGGCTGCTGATCGGCAGCAGGCAGGCGGATACCGAGTTGGTGGCATACTGTCCTTCGCGCTGGATGGCGAAGATGATTTCACCGCTGTTCTCCTTGGCGGGATCGCGCAGGTCGGCATAGCTGCCGAGGGTGAAGGCCTGGCTCTCCACGACCTCCCGGGCCTTGTCATAGGCCTTGGCATAGCAGGCGCTCTGCTGGAGCGGGTAGCCGGCCATCGTGAGGTAGACCTTGGCGAGCAGGCTCTTGATGGCTCCCTTGCTGACATGTCCGTCGCTGCGGGCCCAGGCCAGGTTGGTGCCGAGCGCTTCGGCATGTTCCAGGTCCGAGGCGATCCCTTCGAAGACTTTCTGCTCCGGATCCGGAGCCAGGTCGCTGCCCGAGGTGCCGGTCGTCGGGGTCGTCTTGTAGGGGACGGGCCCGAAGAGGGTGACAAGGCGGTAGTAATAGTAGGCACGGAGGAAATAGACTTCGGCGAGCAGGGCGTTGCGCGCGTCCTCGCTGACGTTTTCGGCCGTGCTGGTCTCCAGTCCCCGGATGGTGCTGTTGCAGTTCTCAATGGATTTATAGTAACCCTTCCAGAAGTTCTGGTTGTATCCGTCGACGGTCTGGTCCAGCGGGAGGAGGAAGCCCATGTCCCGGTAGTTCGTCGCAGTCAGGCGGTCCGCATAGCCGGTCATGCCCTCGATGAAGACATGTCCGTTCATGCCGAGTCCGATCATGCCCTGGAACATGCAGGGGAGTCCCTGGACACTGTTGCCGTAACAGCCGTTGACGGCCTTTTGCATCTCGTCCAGGTTCATGTAGTAGTTGTCCGGAGATTCGAAGGTCTTGGGAGACTCCTTCAGGAAGTCCGTACAGGAAGCCGTCATCGCCCAGGCGAGGAGGCTCAAACATATATAAATGATATTCCGTTTCATACGCTTAGAAGGTAAGTCTGAGGTTGCCGGTCACGGTCATAGGTCTGGGATAGGCATACCAGTCGGATCCGAGGGCGCCGCCGCCCCATCCGCTTTCCGGATCATAGCCGCCCTTGTAGCCCGTAAGGAGATAGACGTTCTCGGCGGTGACGCCGAGATGGAAGCCCTTGAAGAAGCGGACGTTTCTGAGCAGGCTCTGCTTGAGGTCGTAGCTGAGGCTGACCGTGCGCAGGCGCGCGAAACTGCCTTCGAACAGGTCGAAGTCGTCGGGCTGGCTCTTGCGGTATTCGTGGGCCGTGGTCGTCAGGGCGGGCCATAAGGTGTCCTGGTGGTCGGGCGTCCAGGACTTGAGGATGTCGGGCGTCATGTTGGTCTGTGCGCGGGAACTCTGCAGGAGATGCGTCGTGTAGGACTGGACCTTGAAGTCCAGCAGGGACCCGATGTCGAACAGGAAGGTCAGGCCTTTCCAGCGGAAGGTGTTGACCAGGGAGAGCTCGTAGCGCGGGATGCTCGTACCGGCATAGACGCGGTCGTTGTCGTCGATGACGCCGTCCTCGTTGACATCCCGGTACTTGATCTCGCCGGGGACCCGTCCGTAGCGGGCGGCTTCCGCCACCTCGTCGAGGCCCCAGGTGCCGATGCGGTTGTAGGCATAGATGGTACCCCACTCATAGCCTTCATACACGCGGCCTCCGAAGGCGTCGATGTATTGTCCCTCTTCGAGCTGGAGGTCGATGCACTTGGTCCGGTTGGTCGAGAAGACGAAGTCGGTATCCCACTTGAAGTCGGGACGGTCGATGTTGTGTGAGTTGACGGTCAGCTCGAAGCCGATGTTCTGGAGGGTGCCGATGTTGCCCATGGAAGTCTCGTAGCCGGTGGTCCAAGGGACGGGCATGTCGTAGAGCAGCCGGCGGTTGTTCTTGAAATACCAGTCTGCGATGACCTGGACCCGGCTGCCCCAGAGACCGAGATCCACGCCCGCGTCAAACTGCTCGGTGGATTCCCAGGTCAGGTCTCCGTTGCCGAGGTTGTTGAGGATGACGGACGGGGTCAGTTCGTTGTGGAAGATGCTGGTGAAGGACTGATACTGGGCCAGGGACTTGTAGCTGCCGATGGTGGAGTTGCCGACGACACCGTAGCTGAGGCGGAATTTCATCGTATCGAAGACCTTCCGGGCCGGCTCGAACCAGGGTTCCTGGGCGACATCCCAGGCGAACGACGCGGCCGGGAAGAAGCCGTACTTGTGGTTGGCGCCGAAGACGGACGCACCGTCGGTGCGAAGCGTCAGACCGAAGATGTAGCGTCCGAGCAGGACCTGGTTGGTCCTGAAATAGAAGGAGTTCATGCTCTGGTGGTCGTAGCCGGACGCCGGCTTGACCAGTTGGGTCCCGCTCTCCAGGTTGTTCCACATGAAGGACTCCGTCGGGATGCCCTGCGCGTTGGCCTTTCCCATCCGGTATTCGTACTCGTACCAGGAGGCGCCGAGCACGAAACTGGACTTGAGGGCCTCGCGGAAGAAAGCATGCTCGTAGGTCAGGTAGTCTTCGTTGGTCCAGCGGGTGATGTCCTGGTGCTCGATGGAGGCGCTGTTGTAGGATTCCGACCAGTTGTTGAGCCCTTTCTTGACGAAGTAGTCGGAGCGGCGCGCACGGGTGTTGTAGGACCCGTTGACCGTCAGGGTGAGCCCTTCGGCCAGACGGAAATCCAGCCCTCCGTTCATCAGGATGTGGTTGGTCGTGGTGATGTCGGTGATGTAGTTGAGCTGGGTGATCGGGTTGTCCTTCGGCTCGGAGGAGGTGAAGTAGTCGTTCCAGCGACCGGGAGTCCCGTCGGGATAATAGACAGGGATGATCGGGGTCATCTCATAGACCGTCCGGGATGCGCCGTTGGCCATGCTCCATTCGTTGTCGTTGGCATTCCAGGCCTCGTGGCCGGCCATGGCGGACACGTTGAGGCCGAGCCAGGACTTGACCTGCGAGTGGACTTTGATGTTGCCGGTCATGTGGTTCTGCCAGGTGGTCTTGAGGATACCCTGGAGGTCCGAGTAGCTGAGCGAGGCGTAGATCTGGGTCTTTTCGTTGCCCTGGGAGAAAGAGAGCGAGTTGGTGGTGACGAGGGCCGTGCGATAGCCTTCCTTCTGCCAGTCCGTGTCGTACAAGGGCGTGGCGATCAGCAGTCCCTGCGCGTCGGTCTTGTAGGTGCCGTCCGCGTTCTTTTCGTAGGCGAACAGCTTCTCGTTGGGGGTCAGCAGCTGCGGCATGACCTCTCCGTCGTACTCGTAGGCCATTTTGACCATCTGCATGTACTGGGCGGAGTTCATGAACTTGAGCCGGCGGGCCAGGAAGTTGACGCCGGTCTTGGTGTCGAACGTGACGGTGGCGTCCCCGCTGCGGCCTTGCTTGGTGGTGATCATGATGACGCCGTTGGAGCCCCTCGATCCATAAATGGAAGTCGCTGCCGCATCCTTGAGGACGTCGATCTTTTCCACGTCGGAGGAGTTGATGACTGCCGGGTCGACATCCACGACGCCGTCCACGACGTAGATGGGCGCCTTGCTGGAATTGAGGGAACCGATACCGCGGACGGTGATCTGGGTGTAACCGCCCGGACGTCCCGAGGTGGAAACGACGTTGACGCCGGCCATCTTGCCGGCCATGCTCTGGGCGATGGCGATGGCGGAACCGCGCTCGTTGAGCTGCTCGTTCTTGACGGAAGCCACGGAGGAAGAGAGTTCCTTGCGGATCATCGTGCCGTATCCGACCACCACGACATCGTCCAGCGTCTCATAGTCCGTGCGGAGCAGGACGGCGTAGTCGCTGCGTCCGTCCAGCGCGAGATCCTGGGTCTTGTATCCGATGGAAGAAATCACCAGCGTGGAACCGGCGGGAGCGCTGATACGGAAACGTCCGTCGGCATCCGTGATGGTGCCGTCCGACGTGCCCTTCACCTGGACGCCCGCACCGATGACGGGTTCGCCGTTCTCATCGGTGATCCGTCCGGAGACGGATCTTTTCTCGGCGGGACGGCTCTGGGGTGCCTGTCCGGCGGGGGTCAGGTAAATGTTGCGTCCTTCCACTTTCGGTGTAATGCCGATTTTGCCGAATGCGCGAGACAGCACGGCCGTTGCCGGTTCGTTCTGCGCCTTGGCGGAGACAGCCTTGCCGAGATCGATCTCATTTTCGTTGTAAACAAACAGATAATCTGTCTGTCTTTCAACGGCTTGGATCAACTCTGCGACCGTGATCCCGCTGGCATTCAGTGTGACGTTCCTACGTCCGACCGCCTGGGCGGACAGCGAAAACGACACGGTCGCGAGAAGCACGGCAGTAACCAATTTCTTGAAAACTGATTGCATCGTTTTTGATAGTTTTAGTGAATAATTGTTTGGATATAAATGAGCTATGATTTGACGACGATCAAAATCCCTTCGGGCTCTTCCTGGAAATCATACCGGAAACGGTGGCCGATCTGAAGCACTTTCAGGATGTGTTCATATCCGTCATTCGCACGGAATTTACCCGTATAGCGGTGTTCAAGGATGTGGCACCCGGCCGTGTCGAACCGGATGCCATAATAGTCCGTAAGCCGGTCCAGGATTTCTCTGAGCGTCAGATTCTCGAACGAGAAGATTCCGTCTTTCCATAGGTAGGCGTTGCTGTTCGCTTCGGATTTGACGAGCCGGCCCTCGCGCAGGGAAACCATGGTGCCGGGGATCAGCGTGGTGAGTTCGTGTTCCTGGGCATCCAGGATGGAAATGGCACCCGAAGCCAGGGAAACCTCCCATCGCGCGTCCCTGTCGTAGGAACGGACATTGAATTCCGTGCCCAGGACCTTGACGGCCCATTCTCCGGTGTGGACAAGGAAGGGACGCTTTTCGTCCCGGGCGACTTTGAAGTAGCCTTCTCCGTCCAGGTATACTTCGCGGCGGGCATTCCGGGAGGAGGGGAGGATGCGGAGCGTACTCCCTGCGTTGAGTGTGATATCCGATCCGTCGGCCAGGTGGACGTCCAGCGTCTTTCCCGCCGGTGCGGTCAGCGTCTCGACCGACAGCCTGTCCGGAAGCCCAGGGCGTGTTTTCTGATAGAGAAGCGATCCCAGGACGAAAAGTGCGAGGCTGGCCGCACACGCCATGAGGTAGCCCAGGCTTCCGCGGAGGCTGCGTCTGCGCTGCTCCTGTCGTGCGGGCAGGTCATTCAGGACCATCCATTCGTACAGGCGGCGCATGTCGCGGTACTCTGCCTTGTTCTCTTCGCTCTGGGAGATCCATTCGTAGACTTTCCGGGTTTCCTCCCGGGAGAGATCACCTTCGATGTATTTTTGTAGCGTCCGCGTGTCCATATCAATCGATTTACTAATGTGTATACACGCGAAAAAGCTTTCTCCCTAGTTTTTTCAGGAAAAAAACGTGCGGATGAGCTCCGCTTCTTTCAGCCCAAATAATCTTTCAGGGCGGTCCGGAGCAGCTTCAGGGCCCGGGAGATATGGTATTCGACCCCTTTTTCCGAGATGTCGAAGCGGAGGGCGATTTCCGCATAACTCTTCTTTTCGGCGCGGTGGAGCAGGAAGATCTCACGGGTACGTTCCGGCATGAGGCGGACGGTTTCCTGGAAGATGGATGTGATCTCCTGGGAGAAAATATCCTCCTCGGTCGTCCGGTTGAGGTCACTGAGGCGCTGCTCCAGTTCGTCGATTTCCCAGGAATCGGGCGCCGCCGCCGCCCGGCGTCTTTTCTCCCGCTCGAGATAGTTGATGCATTGGTTATGCAGGATGGTGAAGAGAAAAGGCAGTGCACGATCCTCCCGGCCCGGATCCAGTTTCCGCCAGACCTGGATCATCGCCTCAGCGGTCAAGTCTTCAGCCGCGGTAGTGTCGTGGACATAAGACTTGACATATAAATACGCCCGCTTGAAATAGCGGGCGTAGAAGTCTCTATAGTCGATCATCCCTGGTTGTTAGGGTGGTTTATCATACTTCAGCCCTGGTTAAGCCGGACAACAAAGGTCATTTTTTTTGAAATAAAACGCAAGAACAATCCGCTCCTACAGGGCAGGCAGCAGGTGCTCCCAGATCAGGTTCAGTTCTTCTCCCATGTTGTTGATCCGGGCTGTTGTCACGATGACAGCGTCCTGCTCCGGAAGGACGATGATATACTGGCCGGCGGCCCCGTCGGCCCGGAATGCGCCGTGGCGGCAGCGCCACATCTGGTAGCCGTATCCCTGGAGCCAGTCGTTGGAGGACGGGTCCATCCCGCGCGCTTCCACCTGGTGGCTGGTGAGTCCGGCGGGAGCGGAATCCACCTGGCGCGCACTCATCTCAAGGACCCAGCCGGCCGGGATGACCTGCCGGCCGGCGAAGCGACCGCCTTGCAGCAGGCACAGGCCCATTCGCGCCATGTCTTCGGTCCTGAGATACAGGCCCCAGCCCCCGCAGTTGATTCCGTCCGGGCTTTCCTGCCAGAAGGGTTTCGCGATGCCGAGGGGTTTCCAGAGCCGGGGCTCCAGGTAGTCGACGACCTTCTGCCCGCTCACTTTCTGGACGGCGGCGGAGAGCAGATAGGTACCGAGGCTGTTGTAGCAGTAGCAGGTGCCGGGCTCATAGGGTTGCGGCCAAGCGAGGAAATGGCGGACCCAGCCGCCTTCCTTGTCGTTCCAGATCGAGTGGGTCGGGTCGGTCGCGTGGCCGCAGTTCATGGTCAGCAAATGACGGACCGTGATGCGCCGCAGCGTGTCGGAAGCCCCTTCCGGGACGTCCTCCGGGAAGAGGTCCGTGATCTTGTCGTCCAGGTGCAGCAGGCCCTCGTCGATGGCGAAGCCCACGGCCGCCGCCGTGAAGGTCTTGCTGACGGACATCATGAAGTGGGCGGTATCGGGAGCAAGGTATTTCTCCTCGATGATGCGGCCATGCTGCAGCACCAGGATGCTGTGCAACTCTTCCTGATGGTCGGCGACCGCCTGGAGATAGTCCGCAAAGGCCTGGTCCATCCCGGCTCCGGCCCGGGCATGGGGAAGTGAACGGCCCGGCCCATGGCAGGCAACGGCGGCCGGCAGCAGGGCGAGGACAAGGATGCGTACGAGGTTTTTCATAATAAGGGTTTACCTATGAGTTGCAAAGTTAGTTTTTTCTCGTCAGATATTGAGAATACGGCGGAGAATTTTTATCTTTGTTCGTCCAACAATGCCCTTTTAGACCAAAGGAACATGGTTTCAATGCAAGATATCGCCGACCGCCTGAATGTGTCGCGCAGTACCGTATCGCTCGTTTTGAGCGGCAAAGCCGGCAGTCGGGTGAGCGAGGAAGTCAAGGAAAAAGTGTACCGGACGGCACGGGAACTGAACTACCATGTCAACGAGCTGGCCCGCAGTCTGCGCACCGGGGCTTCGCGCCTGATCGGCGTCATCGTGACGGACATCTCCAATGAGTTTTTCGGGCGTCTGACTTTCCATATCCAGGAAGAAGCCAAAAAGGCCGGCTACCTGGTCCTGACTGCCAATACCAACGAGGATCTCCGGGATTTCGAGGAGACGGTGCGCGTCCTGATCGGCAAGCAGGTGGACGGGATCATCGCCGTTCCCCCGCCCGGCAGCGAGGAAACCATAGCCTATATCCGGGATATGGGGGTACCGGTCGTCACGCTGGACCGTGCTTGCGAAGGGCTGGACGTGGATTACGTCGGGGTGGACAACTACGGCGCCGCGCGCGCCGCGGTCGAAGGGTTGCTGGACGACGGCTTCCGCCGTATCGCCGTGGTGGCCTTGGATCTGGACATTCCGCCGCTGAACGAGCGCCGCAATGCCTATGAAGATGCGATGACGTCGCGCGGTCTCCAGGCGGACATAGATATCCGTTTGCTCCCGTTCGGCCGTGAGGCGACCTTCGATTTCTCGAAGATCACGAAAGGGCTCCGGGAGAAAGATGCCGTTTTCTTTACCTCCCGCCGCGCCTTCACCTATTCGATGGCCAATCTGGCGGAGCGCCGGTTGGATATTGCGGAGGGACAGTGCCTGCTGTGCTTCGACGACGTGCAGCCCTATATGACGATCCATTCCCACATCCGCTATGTGGAGCAGCCCGTCGAAGCGATGGGGCGCAAGTCCTTCGAATGTCTGATGGACCGGATCCAGGGCCATCCTGCCCCGGGCCGCTATCTGTTTACCGCGAAGTGTGTTTCCAACCATAAAGATTAGATGAGAAAGTTTGTTTTCGGGGCCTTAGCCCTGCTGACCTTGCTGTCGGCCTGTCAGTCAACCGATTTACTGAACGAAGTCGATCCGACGATCGGAGGTGTGGGGGTGCTGCTGCAACCCACCCGTCCCACCGTCCAGGTCCCCAACCAGCTGATCCGCTGGTCGCCGTCCCGCGCTGACTTGCTGGACGACCGGATCGCGGATTTTCCCCTGACCCTGACGACCCACCGCCTGGAGTCCGTCTTCGGCTTCCTGCCCCTCGCGGAAGGGACCTTCGAGGGTCCCTGGTGGTCGGCGCGGCAGGTCTATGACCACGAAAAGACGACGCCCTACGGGTATGATGTCGAGCTGGAAGGCTGCACCCTCGCCTTCTCCGCGGCATCCCGCAGCGGCATCATCCGCCTGAGTTTCGACGAGGCGGGGAGCGGTCTGCTGCGCTTCCATCCGCTCAACGGGCGCGCCAGTTTCGAGTTGGAGGGTGACCGGGTCCTCAAGGCCACGGAACCCTTCCACGGGATGACGGCCTATGCCTATATCGCCTTCGACAGCCCGGTCTCGGTCCGGGAACGCTCGGCCGATGGCAACAACCTCCTCCTCTCGACCGGCGCCCGGGACCTGCAGATCCGCTATGCCTTGTCCTACATCAGTACGGACCAGGCCCGGACCAATCTCGAGAAAGAAATCCCCGGCTGGGATTTCGGCCGGGTGCGCAAGGATGCCGAGAGCGCCTGGCGCGAAGCCCTGGGCAAGATCGTGGTCAAAGGAGGAACGCCCGCCCAGCGGCGCCTCTTCTACACGTCCCTGTACCGTTGCTGGGAGCGTCCGGTCGACATCAGCGAATACGGCCGCTACTACAGCGCCTTCGACCATCAAGTCCACGAGAGCGACCGTCCCTTCTATACGGACAACTGGATGTGGGATACGCACGTCAGCCTTGAACCGCTGCACACGATCCTCGATCCTGACCGGGAAGAAGACAAGCTCGCCTCCTATGTGGAAATGTACCGGCAGTGCGGAGACATCCCTTCCTTTGCCGTGATCTGGGGCGACTGGCCGGCGATGACCGGCAACTATGCGGCGGTGTGGATGGCCGATTCGCGCGCCAAGGGGCTCCGGTTCGACCTGGAAAAGGCCTACGAGGGCGTCCGCCACAATGCCTTGGAGGAGACGCTCCTCCCTTGGCGCAACGGAGCGCGCTGCCCTCTGGACCGATTCTACGACGAGAACGGCTGGTATCCGGCCCTGCACCCCGGGGAGGCCGAGACGGAGCCGATGGTCTCCCTGCCTTGGGAGCGCCGCCAGGCCGTGTCGCTGTCCACCACCTTCTCCTATTGTGACTGGGCCTGTGCGCAGCTTGCGCACGAACTGGGCAAATCGGAGGATGAGGCCCTCTTCCGGGAGCGCGCCGTTTTCTATCGCCGTGTCTATCGTCCGGACAGGGGACTGTTCTGGCCCCGGGACGTGGAGGGCAACTGGATCGAAGGCGTGGATCCGCGCGTGATGGACCGTGCCTACTATACGGAAAACAACGCCTATACCTTCCAGTGGGACGTCAAGCACGACCTGGAGGGCTTGTTCGAGCTGATGGGCGGACGTGACGGGGCCGAAAAGAAACTGGACGAACTGTTTCGTATCCCGCTGCCGATGGCCAAGTTCCAGTTCTTCAGCATCCTGCCGGATGCCACCGGCATGGTGGGCCAGTTCGCGATGGGCAACGAGCCGAGTTTCCATATTCCGTATATCTACAACTATCTGGGCAGCCCCTGGAAGACGCAGAAGCGCATCCACCAGTTGATTGACCATCTCTTCTCCGACACGGTCTCGGGCATCCCGGGCGACGAGGACGGCGGCGGGATGAGTTCCTTCGTAGTGTTTTCGATGCTGGGCTTCTTCCCGGTGACCCCGGGCATCCCGATCTATGCCATCGGCAGCCCTTTCTTTGAGGAGAGCACGATCTCCCTGCCTTCCGGCAAAACATTTACTATCAAGGCGAAAGGCTATACTCCGGACAACAAGTACATCCAGTCCGCCCGCTTGAACGGCCGGCCCCTGGACCGCTCGTGCTTCACGCACGAGGAGCTGACTTCCGGCGGCGTGCTGGAGCTGCGGATGGGACCGCAGCCCAACAAAAACTGGGGCAAGGAAAACCTGCCCCAGTCGAGATTGTCTGAATAATAAGGGAAACTTCTACTCAGCGTACAGATAGACGTCCTTGACCTGGACCCAGACGCTTCCGGAAGCCGTATTGTAGATCCGGAACCAGTTGATTGCGGACAGGTCGCAGACATCGTGCTGCCCGGTCCGGTTGAGTTCGAGCGTCACGTCGTTCCAGCCGCTCCGGCAATACTTGATGAAGGAATTGGTACCCCAGTGCAGTTCCTGCTTGTCGGAGGTGCCGCTGCTGGAGATCTCCACCTGTCCGTCCAGCGGGGAGAGCTTGCTGATATCGCTGATGTACAGTTTGAAGTGCAAGTGCCCGTTGTCCCGCGTCGCTCCGGTGTCGTAGGTCTTGTCGCCCAGCGGAAGCTGGATCACGTTGATGCCGGACTCCCAGCGGGAAGCGGCGCTTTTCTCGGCCGGGTTGAAGAAGATGGCCTGTACGCCGGCGAATCCGGCTGCGGACTCGAAGTCGTGCAGGTACACCTTCGGGGCGCTTGTGGGCTCGTAGTCCTCGTAGATGACGATGTCATCCAGGCCGATGACCGGCTGGTCGTCATAGTTGACGGCACTCCCGTCCATCAGGATGCGGAAGAAATTGAGCCCTTCCGGGTTCAGCTGCCATCCGTCGGTGCTGGAGTTGACGGTCGCATCCTTGAACGGGAGGTCGATCCGGTTCCATCCGGGCTGCAGCTGGGGGAGGACGAAGTCCTTGAAACTCCAAGAGATGTTCTGGTTGGCGCCGTTCCCTCCGCCGGCGTGGCTCAGCTCGATCCGGCATTTCTGGGTGAAGGTGTTGTTGGCGAATCGGGCCCGCAGGTGGTCGGCCAGGTTTCTCTCGACGCCTCCCGTCGTGTAGCGCCCCTCTTCGTCCACGTAGAACCAGAAGGCGAGGTGTGCGCGGTGGTAGGAGGTCAGACGCGCATCAACGACCTTGCCGCTCAGGACGATCCGGCTCCACTCGGCGGCGCCATTCTTGACGGTGCGCTTGAACCAGCCGGAGCCTTCTTTCTGGCCTTCTGTCGCGATGGTGCAATCCGTCCCGTCGGGTTGGGATTTACGGGTATGGTTGGTGATCGCGTCGCAGTTGTCGAGCGAGACGGGTTCGCTCTGTGTCAGCTCCCCGAAGTCCGGAAGGTTGGCAACCCGCACCGTGACCTGGGCCGAGGCACCGCCGTCTTTGGCTGCGAGCGTGATGACGGCGTCTCCCTCGTTGACGCCGGTGACGATCCCGTCTTCGGTGACCGTGGCGATGTCTTCATCGGAAGACGTGAAGCCGACGCGCGTATCGATCGCATCTGCCGGGGAGACGGTGTACCATCCGGAGAGGTCGAACTGCCTGCCCGTGGCGATCAGGATGCGCTTGCCCTTGATGGCGATCTCGGACGTCTTGACATCTTGCAGGGGGATGTCCTTGAAGCTGACGGTGAAACGGGCGATCTTTCCGGATTCGAACTTGCTCCCTGCCGGCAGCGTGATTTCTTTTTTCAGCCGCCCCTTGTCGGTCTTGATGCTGACGGACAGTTTCTTGCCGGACAGGTCAACCGGTGCGCAGGCAAACCAGACATCTCCTGTCCCGTCCGTTTGGAGGGAAAGGGTCGTGGAAGGTTCTGCTGGAACGCTGGTCCCGTCGGCGAAAGAGTAGGTCCAAAGCCCGGTCCAGGCTTCTTCGGCTGTCAGGTCGATGCCGCTGATGACGGCTCCGTCCAGCGCAACATCCGCGAGGGTCATCTTGCCGTAAGACGTCCAGTGGTTGAACTGGAAGGAGACCTTTTCGGGGCGGGTCGCCGTGGTTCCGGAGGCGGCGATCAGGATCTGTGCGGTCTCATCGACGGACTGAGCGGCAGGGGTCTGGGAGGCGGGCACAGAGAGTGTCACCTGGTTGTCGGCGACGCCGAGGAAAGCCGAGGCGGGGCTGACAGCCTGGAAAGTGTAACTGGCCGCATCGTCGAAACTGGCCGTGAAAACGGCGCTCTTGCCGTCAGGGGCTGCCGTGACGGCTGCGTCCTTGGCCTCCGCTGCATTGAGGATGATCTTGACGTTCCGGTCGTTTTCCGTCCATAAAGTGGGGTACCTGTCGCCGTCGGGGGCACCGAAGGCGGTACGGGTCGCGATGGACTCGGCCGTGAAGAGAATCGGATGGGTTTCGTCGGCGGGAAGGGTCTCCGGCTCCTGTACGCATGCGCTGGCGGCAACCAAGGCTGCGCTCAGCGTGAGTAGGCTTTTGAGAAGGTTTTTCATGGCGCGCAAGATTAGAAGGTTCCCCAATCGGATCCCGTCCCGGGATCGATCTCGTTGCCGGTGAAACTGGTCTGACAGAGTGCCGTGTCCGATTGGAACGGCCACTGGCTGGAAACGGGAGGCAGATACTTCTCCCGTTCTTGTCCTTGATGATAAGTGTAGATCATAGTGTAAGATTGATAATCAATATTTTAGAGTGTTTGGCCCTCTTCTAGATAGCAGCGGAGGAGCTCAAAGAATTCGGGCCCCGAGAGCCAGGCCACGTGGCTATTCTTGCGCTCCAGGGCTTTTTTGACGTTGGCATGCCAGGTCGGGGATTTCAGGATGGAGCGGTACCAGTAGAAGGGGAACTCCGGATGGGCCGTGTCCAGATCGGACAGCACGGTCGCCGCAGCCGCTTCCGCATTGGTTTCGCTGACTTCGACCAGGCCGGAGCGCATCATGGGCATCCCGTCGTACAAGGCTGCCTGGGAGGGCGTCTTCAGGGGTACGATACCTCCCGGGCTGAAAGCCGCATAGCTCTTGAATCCGGCTTCAGACATGCCCGGCCCGCTGCCGTCGATGATGAAGCCGGTGACCTTCAGGCCCCACTGCCGGTAGAACGGTTCGCTGTGCTGCGCCCAGGCGGCAATGCCCGACGGTAGGGCGCTGAGCGGGCGAGGCGCTTCGAGCATGCCGGGGTTGAGGTAACCGGCGCCGTTGTCGCCGGCGGCGAAATAGTCTCCTTCCTTCGCGGTGGCGCGAAGGTAGTCCATCACCATCGGCGCGCGGCGCGCAAGGGTGGGATTGATGCTCCACATCAGCGGCAGCGTACCACGGGCCTTGTCTTCCCACAGGGTCGGCATCATCTGGTACAACCAGGCCGAAGAGTCATAGTCCCCGACATAGAAGAGGACATATTTCCGGGACCGGTCGACCTTGCCGTCGGCGCCGATCCAGCCTTTGGCCTTCAGCGCATCGCGTGTGGTCCAGGACTGGGGGTAAGTCTCCTTCAGGGGATAGTGCTGCCAGAACGAAGCGTTGGCCATCGCGCCGTAGCTGAGGGCATCCGCGTCCATGAATGCGTTGTAGGCGCTGATGATGCGGGCAAACTCCCATTCCGTCAGGACGGGGTCGTGCTTGCCGCCGACTCCGCTTGCGTTGGTGTATTTGTAAGCCCAGGGTGCGAATCCGCCAATGTGGCAGAAGCGCTGTCCGCCGTTGAGCCGGTTCCATTCGCGCAGCAACTCCTGCAGCAGGGCGCAGTCGGCACCGGAAGCGTCCGAGGGCGCGTCCGTGGCGACCTCGTCTCCCCACGGCGAAAGGTCGAAGAAGAAAGCTTTCTGCGACACGAAGAAGTCATGGTTGCAGAGCTGGTGGTGGTTGAGGGTCGCTTTGCCGGCGCAGCCGAGCCAGAACTGGTCGATGTAGTATGCCGCATAAGCGCCGCTGCATTTACCGGTCTTCAGGTACTGATCAATGGCCCAGCGGTAGGGTTCCAACTTGGAGTGAAACTTGGATGTGCCGTCTTCGTTAAGAAGCCAGACTTTGACGGGGATTCCGGCTTTGAGCAGCCGCGAATAGATGCTCCCCGTCGAAGGGTCGTAGCGTACGGCGACAAGGTCCTCCACGCCGGCGACAGTCGAAGCCACGTTGCTGGTGGAAGCGATCTGCGGGTCGTAGACCACCATGCCTTGGATCTGGTCTTTGAAGGCCTCGACGGCTTTGACAGGGTCGCTTAGCCGGGTCACTTCGCAGCCGGGCAGCCATTTCCCGTCCCCAATGCACTGGTCCCACCAGAAACGGTCCACGTCCTTGCCGGAGGTTACGACATAGTCAATATACAGGCGGGGCTCGTCGCGGTTGACAATGCCCTGCAGGGTGGATACCAGGTGCATGGCTTCCCACATGCCGGTCAGGTCGGAGGTCTCGGAGGCGCTGATCCGGTTCCAGCGGGTCATGTCCAGATAAACGATCGGAGTGCCTTTCTCCTGCTCAGGCTCATCCGGGGTGACGCTCTGGCCACCGCCGCAGGATGCGCAGAGCGCAAAGGAACAAAGCGACAGGAATAGGATTCTTTTCAGCATGGTTCGTATCATCTTGTTCTATTATAAGTCATCGCCCCAGATATAGACTTCGCCGATGTTGACGACGTCCTGACCGCCCCAGTTGGCCTTCGCCACCAGCCGGAAGTATCGCACCCGCTGCGGCAGCGGCTGGATCTCATACTCCCAGCCGGCGAGCCAGGTGTCCAGCGGGTTGACGGCCGCGGTCGGGATGCCGGTCTCGTTGACCACGCGTGTCCAGTCCGCTTTCCAGGCATCCGTCTTCCAATAGGAGGCGTCATCCAGTGGCGCCTTCAACTCGGATGTCACCCACAGTTCAAAAACCCGGGGCTGGTGGTCGTAATAAGACCGGGTGCCGTCTGAGCGGGGCTTGATATGGAATCGGACCAGATCGCAGGGGACACCGATGTCCCAGGTGAAATGATGCGGCCAGGTGAAGTTGGGGTCTGCCGTCTTGGTATGCAGGATGTAGGGGTTGGCCGTCTGGCCGTCCCAGATGCAATACAGGTAGCGGTTGTTGCCCTGCGTCCCGTTGTTGTCGCCGGCGCAGACGACGGCCGAGAAGCGGGACTTGTCCATCTCGCGCACCAGGCGGGGCAGGGTATAACTGCGGGTGCCGGAGCGCAATTCGTCCATCGAGTCTTTCGGCTGGTATACGGAGTAGAGCCGGATTTCACTCCCGGTCGGAGCTCCTTCCAGCAGGGTTTCGCTCTCTTCGTTGGGCACATTGCACGCAATCTCCTGCCCATCGGGACCCGGATACTCGAGGACACTGTACAGGATGGCGGTCCCCGTGGTCGGGAGCCAGCTCAGTTTCATCCGGCCGTCCGTCAGTTTCTCGATCGAAGAGAGTTGCCGGACCCGCAGGTTGGCGGCATATTTGTCTCCATAGACGGTGACGGTTTCTTCCTGCGGGATCGAGCGGTGCCCTTCCTGGTCTTTGGTCTCGAAGACAAAGACGTAGATGTCTTCGTCGAGTGCATCCAGGATGTATTGCATCTTCAAGATGCCCTCCCGGGTCCGGGGGACCGGGACTACGACGGAATCCCGCCGCTCATTCCAGGAGATGACGACGTCGCTGATCCGGGGATCGGCTCCCAGCTGCCATTCCATGCCGACCCTCCGGTAGCCGGGGGTCACTTTGATGGAATCCACGGTGCCGGTATAGATCGTCTCACCTTGGTCGTACCAGTGCTGGTTGATGCTGTTCATCTTGTCGCACGCGGTCGCAGCTGCTAGGAGCAACGCCGGCACGCACAGAAAAAGAAGTTTGCTGTGTTGTCTCATAAGGCATGTCTGTTAATCCGTTTCTCCATCGTTTCCGTAAATGGAGATCTCGCAGATATGGATGGCGGCCGTCTTGGCCCAGGTCTCCTTGACGATGAAACGCAGGTAGCGGATATCGTGGTTGCCGCTTTCAAAGTTGAACTCGAATCCGGCGTCCTGGGCCGCGATGTCTTCCGCTGTATTGACGCCCGCCGGCTCGCCGGAGGGTTTCACGACCTCAAAGTCACCCAGCCGCACCCAGTCGTTCTGCCAGGCATTGGTCGTCCAGATGTTGTCGTCCGTCTCATAGCCGAGATCCGAAGTGCCCCAAACCTCGAAATAGCGGAGGTTATGCTGACCGTAGTAGTATTGGTTCTCGCCCCGGCTGAAGAGGACCATCCGGCTCAGGATGGCGCTGACGCCCAGGTCGATCGTGAAGTACTGCGGCGGGATGAATCCGGCCGATGCGTTGGTATGCCACAGGTTGGTGAAGTTGCCGTCCCAGATGTTTTCGATAGGACGGGGATTGGCGGGTGTGGTCGTATAATTGTCCCCCTGAAGGTGCGCGTTGCTGAACTTTTTCTTGTCCAGCATCTTCTCGTACAAGGGCGTGATCTCGAAGGAACAAGTGTCGGAGAAGTTGCCGAACTTGTCGGTCAGTCGGACGCCGAATTCGCGGGGAGAGTCGTCATATCCGCGGATGGACCGCTGGATGTGTCCGAGGCTCGAAAAGACCAGGTCGTACTCTTCCCAATCCCCGTCATCGTTGCGGGCCAGAAGGAAAGCGCCGATCAGTGCGCGGGAAGGATTGTCCCAGCTGATGGCGGCTCCGCCGAAATCGGGCGCTGCGCTGAGGGTCTTGTATACGGAGCGGATCGGTGCCTCCAGGGGCGTGAAACTTCCGGTGTAGGCGGGCGACCGGTTCTCGCTGTGATCGACGAGATAGAGGGTGAACTCGGTCGGGACCTCCTCCAGGAAGCCTTCGATCGAGACGTGGTCGTTGTAAACCGATGAAACGGCCTTCTTGGCTTCGCCCAGCCGGGAATACTCACAGACCACGTAGGATATATCGGTCTCTTGGGGCAGCGTATAGTAGATATCGGCTCCGCCGGGTGTCGGTTCGATCCGGACATCTTTCACGGCAGACGGGGCTACGGAGTCCGTCGGCGTCTGCCCGACCCATTCCTGCCGGCAAGCGCAGGTCAGGGTGACGGCCGCGAGGGCGGCCATCATGATATGATAGACAGAATTTTTCATGTTCTTTTCCATTTTGATTCATCACCAGCCCGGATTCTGGACCAGATTGGGATTCTTGTCCAGATCGGAAATCTTGATCGGCCACAAGTAGTCGCGGGTTTTGTATTTACGGTTGCTGAAGTAGGTGACCACGTGGTAGTAGTCTTCCGTCTTCTGCGACTGGTAGTCCCAGCCCTGGACATCCTGGTTGTAGTAGGTCATGGCATCCTTCCAGCGGCGCAGATCAAAGAAACGCTGACCTTCGAAGGCAAGCTCAATGAGGCGCTCCCGCTTGATGATCTCCCGCATGCCGTCCTTGCCGAGTGGCTTGTCCGGCTGGGTAGAGTACTTCTCCCAGGAAGCGACGACGCCTTCCAGCCCGGCCCGCTCACGGACCCGGTCAATATAGGCCCAGACTTCCTCGTCGGGGCTGTCTTTGACTTCGTTGGCGCATTCCGCGTAGAGCAGGTAGAGGTCGGCGAGTCGGATCAGGGGCAGATTGTACTTGTAGGGTGAAGGCGAGACCGTGGTCGTGCTGGAGCGGAAACTGACCAGCTTCTTGATGAAGTATCCCGTGGGGATGTGGGCGTCCTGGAATACATAGCCCTGTGCTTCGCCGGAGTGGTTCCGGATGACCGGATACTGCGACTCGTCCAGGGTGGTGGTCTGCCAGATACCCCGGTCGAAGGCCAGATGGGCGTAGAAGCGGGGTTCACGGTGGTAGTTGAGGTTGGCGGTCTGCTCGCCCAGCTTGATCAGGAAGCGCTGGTCATCGTCCGTGCAGACCGAGAACCCGTACCGTCCGGCGAAGTCGAACTCCTTGTCTTCGTCGATGGGGACTCCGTGCTCCGTATAGTACTGTTCGGCGATCTTGAGCGGGGCGCAGAACTCGGACGTGCCGGCGTAACTGCTGTGAAAGACCGGGGTGCAGTAGTTTTCCAGGGTGCGGACATCGCCCTTGGTACAGGACCAGACCGGCTCCATGTTGCCGTCGGAATACTTCTCCGTCACGCAGCCGCGCAGCGTGAAATTGAGGGCAGTCTCGTCGCTGATGGTCACGAACCCTCTCTGGTAGTGGTACAGCCGGTGGCCTTGGGACTCTGCCTCATAGATGGCATCCTCGACTGCTTCCAGGGCCCTGGCCCATTTCCCGGGATCGGGCGTAGTGGAAACCAGCGCTTCCCCGTTCTTGTTCTTGAAATTGACGTAGTCGGGATTGCCGTTGAAGAGGGGACTGGCCGCCCAGACCAGCACCTTGGCTTTGACGGCCTTGCAGATGGATTTGGTGATCCGTCCGGTCTCGTTTTCGGTATCCTCAATATAGTCGGGAAGGTTGGCATAGCATGCGTCCAGCAGCCCCACGATGTAGTCCACGACCTTGTCGATGGGCTGGCGATATACACGTACCTCCTCGGTCGGGGTCTCCATGTCCAGGTTGACGTCGATGATCGGGATGGGACCGTAAAGCTCCATCATGAAGAAGTGGAAGTAGGCTTTCAGGAAGGTGACTTCCGCGATCCAGCGGTTCCGTTCTTCTGTCTTGAGATCCGGCACGGTGCCGATGTTCTCGAGGAAGATGTTGCAGTCGCGGATGCCCACCCACGGGCTGATGCCGGCGCTCCAGTAGTTTTGGAGAGGCTCGGTTCTGCGCTGCTCGCCCTTGAAGAGCTTGGCGCCGGTGCTGTTTTCCATCCCTTCGCGGTCGATGTCCCAGTAATACTCGTCGGAACCGACGTTGCCGACATAGTTGGGGTCGTGGTGGTTGGGAAGGACATTATAGCAGGAGAAGAGGAACTTCTCCGCGTTGGTCCGGGTCGAGAAGGAGGTCTGGATCGAGGCCACCCCGTCCGGGACGATATTGAGGTAGTTGCAGCCGGCCGCCATCCCGAGGGACAGGACGAGGACGGTGTAGCGGATGAAAGTGGTTATCTGTTTCATAAGCGTTCCGGATTAAAATTCGACATCGACGCCCAGGTTGATGACCCGCTGGATCGGGTAGTTGAACGCATTCCCGGCCTGCTCTACGTCCCATAGCTTGAACTTGCTCAGGGATAGGAGATTACTCCCGGAAACGTAGAAGCGGACCCGGTCAATATTGGCCTGACGGACCCATTTCCGCGGCAGCGAATAGCCGATCTCCAGCGTCTTGACGCGAAGGAAGGAGCCGTCCCGCATCCACCAGGTGCTGGCGTGCTCGTTGTTGGTGATGTTGGACGAGCTCAGGCGGGGCCAGAATGCGAAGAGGTCGCGGTTGTCCTCCGACCAGTAGCTGTTCTCGATCACTTTGAGGAGCGCGCGGTTGCCCCGCTGTCCGCCGACGAACGGAGCGATGCTGCCGGGAGAAATGAAGAAGGAGGATCGGGCTGATCCCTGGAGGAAAGTGGAGAAGTCGAAATTCCTGACCCCGAAACTGACGCCGAAGCCGTAGATGATTTCCGGCGTGAGGGGGAATCCGATCGGGGCGACATCGCGCGTATCGACGACGTTGTCCCCGTTCAGGTCCTTGTACTTGATGTCTCCGGCCCCGTATTCTCCGAAATCCTGGCGGGGGGAGTTGGCGACGTCCTCGTCGTCGATGAAGAGCCGTTCGGCGATCAGTCCGTAGCCTTGGGAGATCTTGTTGCCCACGTGAGAGCGCCAGGGTTCGTCCTCATAGGCAGGCTCTTCATATTTCTCGTAACGGCTGGTCGCATAGGTGAAATTGCCCCGCAGGGTCATCCAAGATCCATTCTTGAAAGATTTGTTCCAGTCGACGGATACGTCCACGCCCCGGCCGCTGGCTTCTCCGATATTGGCACTCGGGATGGCCTGCAGGCCCATGGTCGAGGGAATGTCGGACCGCGGTTGGAGAATGTTGGTGCGGTATTCGTGGTAGAAATCCGCCTGGATTTCCAGTTCGTTCCAAAGGCCCAGTTCGAATCCGAGATTGGTCTTGTGGCTGATTTCCCAGGTGATGCTCGGGTCTTCGTAACGGGAGATGGAGATGCCGCTGCGGCTGTAACCCCAGTTGTCGCCGAAGGTGGCGCCACGTCCCGAACTGTTCATGTCCACGTTGGACATGTAGAAAAACCGATCCGTCGCACTGCCGATCTCATCGTTGCCGACCAGGCCGTAGGTTGCTTTCAGCTTCAGTTTGCTGAGCCATCTTGCGGAGGGCTTCATCCAAGGCTCGTTGCTCACGATCCAGCCCAGTCCTGCGGAGGGGAAGAAGCCCCAGCGTTCTTTTTCCGCAAAGCGTTCCGACCCGTTATAACCGAAATTGGCTTCCACAAAGTAGCGCTTGTCATAATCGTAGGTGAAGCGTCCGGCCAGGCCCATGTTGCGGTGAGGCAGGCTCAGGAGCAGGGACGTCTGTGCGTTGTCCTTTTCTTCCCGGATCGTATAGACGAGCAGGCCGCTGACTTCATGGCGCTTGGCGAAGGTCCGGTTGTACTGGAGGGCCGCTTCCATGTACATGGAGTTGGAGATGGCCGTTGACTGGGGCGAGAAGCTCAGGTAGTCATTGCCGGTCTCTTCGTTGAGGGGCGTCAGCGCATACACCTCCTCCTGTCCGGCCACTTTCGGGCTCAGGAGATAGTAGAAAGGCGAATAGCCGCGCCAGACCTCGCGGTAGGAGTATCGCTTGATGTTGAACAGCGCCCGGGCCGAGAGCCCCTTGGTAATGAAGTCCAGCTTCTGGCGAGCCTCGAACTGGGCGAGCATCGTCGAACGGTCGTACTGCTTGTACCCGCGCAGGCTTTCTGCATAGGGGTTGATGTACGAGCCGGTCCCGTAGTTGCCGTAGAGGATGTGTTTGACGAAAAGGTTGGCCTCGTCCGGCTCATAGTAGGGCTGGAAGAGGACCGGGTTGGCCTGGAGGGCGTTGCTGTAGGTCGTCGATCCGCCGTCGATCGGGCCCGTGTAGTCGTCGAACATGCCCTGGAGACGGACGATGATCTCCGTGGTCTTGGTCGCGTTGACATTGACATTGGCCCGTAAGCCGTATTTCTTGAGATCGATATTGTTGTTGAAGCTCTGGCGCTTGTCCACGTTGAGGATGCCGTTGTCCTTGGACCAGTTGGCGGCGATGTAGTAGCGTGCGATCTTGCCGCCGCCGCTGATGTTGAGGTTATAGCGCTGGTTGAAAGCGTGGTCCTTGAAGAGCATGTCCCGCCAGTCGATGGCCGGATAATAGAGGGGATCGATCCCGCGCTCGGTGTAGTTGATCTTCTTCTCGTCATAGGGCAGGCGCGACTGGGGGTTGCGAGTGCGGACGGCCTCATTGTGGAGTCTCATGAAGGTCACCGGGTCCGAAATCTCTACTTCCGAGGCATTGCCGGACCAGGATCCTTCGGCGCGCAGCTGCACCTTGACGGATCCCTCCCGTCCTTCCTTCGTGGTCACGAGGATGACGCCGTTCGCGCCTCGCGCGCCGTAAAGCGCCGTCGCGTTGGCATCCTTCATGATCGAGAAGGAGGCGATGTCGTCCGTGGTCAGGCGCGCCAGGTCGGTCGTGGTCATCTCCACTCCGTCGATCAGGATCAGCGGATTGGCCTTGCCCGTCCCGAAGGTGGTCACGCCCCGGATGAAGAAGTCGGCTGTGTCCTCGCCGGGCTCGCCGGTACGCTGATAGGAGATCATTCCAGCGATTTTGCCGGCAAAGGAAGTCGTCAGGTCGCTGCTCGGGACTTTCAGCTCGGCCGGCTTGACCGTCGTGATGGAGGCCAGGACGCTCTCTTTCTTCTGCGTGCCGAAGGCGACGGCTACCGCCTCTTCGAGCTGATTGTTGTCCTCGGTCAGTTCGACGTTGATGACGCGCTGGTCTGAGACCCGGATGAACTGGGGGGTCATACCCATGAAGGAGACCAGGATCTGTTCGTTGGGCGCGACCTGGATCTCATATGCGCCGTCCTGGTCGGCCATCGCGATGCGCTGCGAGTTGCCGACCTGGACGGTTGCGCCCGGAAGCGGGGCCCCGTCTCCGTCCAGGATGTATCCCTTGACCGTTTTGGCATCCGACGGCGCCTTGGCTGACGTCCGTGTCTTCTTGGAGATGATGATGCTCCTTCCCTGGATCTCGTAGGTCAGGTCCTGGCCTTCGATGATCTGGGAGACAGCGGTGTTCAGGTTGTTGGCATTGACGTTGACGATCCGTTGGGTATCAATGTCTTCGGCGACATAGACAAAGGAGTATCCGCTTTTCGCCTGCAGTTCGGTGATGGCCCGCTTGACCGTGACGCCGTTCAGTTTCAGCGAGACGGATTGGGCCGGCAGATGCAAGCTCAGGAGCAGTCCCCCCAAGGCCAGCAGGATGATTTTCAGTGCTTTGTTCATGAATGGTTTATGTTTGGTGAGTTAAGGTTCAGTGTCTATTGGTGGCTGTTGACGAAAATCTCCCGGCCCGCCACGCGATAGCTGATCTTGTTGGTGGCCGACAGCAGGTCCAGTATGTCGGAGATGCCCATCTCCCGGCGGGAGAAACTGGCATAGACACGCATGGATCTCAGTTCGTCTCCCTGCAGGGTGATGTGGACGTCATAGTAGCGTTCGAGATCCTTGACGATGTCCGACAGGAGGACTTCATCGTAGAACAGGTTGCCGCTTGTCCATTGCATGGCGTTGGCTGCATCCTTGGACTCAACGAGCATCTCACCGTTGTGTTTGTCGAGGATGATGCGCTGGTTGGGGTTGAGGTATTTTTCTACTTCGGCGGGTTGCAGCTGGTTGAGGAGCGCGACTTTGCCGTCCTGCAGCGTGACGATCGCCTCAAGGTCTTCGGGGTAGTCGCGGAAATTGAACCGGGTGCCCACGGCCCGGACGGTGAGGTCGCTCGACGCTACGCGCAGGGGGAGGTCCTTGTTGGGGGCTACCTCGAAATACCCTTCGCCGGAGAGGCGGATGTCCCGGTCGCTGATCCCGAATCCCTGGGAGTAAGCAATCCGGGAACCGGCATTCATCGTCACCTTCGTCCCGTCCGGCAGTGTCACGCTGGAGGAGGAGCCCCAGGGCGCCTCGATGATGATGTCGCTGAAGCGGTCCTGCATCGTCCGGCTGCTCAGCCGGCTGCCGATCCAGAAAGCGCCTGCGGCAATGACTGCGGCAAGGACGGCTGCCAAGGCCCGGAAACGCCGGGGTGCCGTCCGCAAGGCGTGAGGGGGATCAGACTTCGGCTCGGCGAAGGCTTCCGAGTGCTCCAGCCGGAAATGCTCGAAAGCTTTCCGGGCGTTGTACCGGTCCCTGATCTGCGGCGTGCCCGAAAGAAGCCAGACCTCGCAGGTCTGCCGGAAATAATGCTTGTTTTCCTCGGAAGACAGGGCCCAGGATTCGAGCTCCTGACGGCCGGCCTGATCCAGATCCAGGTTCAGATAGGACAGGATCAGAGCGTCGATGTATGTTGTGTCGTTGTCCATGGGTGGGTACGGTTCTTTATATAGACAAGGAAAACGATCCTTCGGGTAGTGAAAGATCGTGTTTTTTGAAGTTGGGGTACTAGCTGAGGGGAGGCAGCAGGAGAATCAGGGCGAAGAGTGTACCGAAGGCGGTTCTCAGCCGGGCCAATGCCTGGCGGATGTGGTACTTGACCGTGTGGACGGAAATGCCCATCTCCTCCGCGATCTGCTGGTAGGAAAGGCCCCGCAGGCGGCTTTTCTCAAAGACGAGGCGTGTCTGGAGGGGGAGTTTTTCCAAGACGCCGGTGAGCTGATCCTCCAGTTCTTTCTCCAGCAGGGTCCCCAGCGGATGATCCTCATCGAAGGCCGGCGACGAGGCGATGCTTTGGGAGAATGCCTCCTCCCGCAATTCGGGGGCCGACTTGAGATAATTCAGACAGCGGTTCCGCGTAGCTTGCAGCAGGTAAGACCGCAGGGACTGTCGGATATGTACGCCCGACCGGATCTCCCAGAGGTGGGACATGACGTCGGAGGCAAGGGCCGAGGCGAGGAAGTCGTCGTGTACATATTGGGTTGCCAGATAGCACATTAGCGGGTAATACTGGTCGAACAGACTGTGCCAGGCGGCCTCATCGCCCCTGACCAGCCGTTCGACCAGAAGACGCTCGTCGTCTCTCATCCGTTCTGCTCCAGGTAGTAGCGCAGCAGTTCGAAATACTCCGGGCCGCTCAGGACCACGTAGTTCTTGCTCTGAGCCTCGATATATTCCTTGACACCCGCGTGCCAGGAGGGCGACTTCAGGATGGTCCGGAACCAGTAGAACGGGAAATCGGCGTGCTGCGACAGGCGGCTCACCGCGTTCTTGCCCGCATCTTCGATCCGCTCGTCGCCGATGCTGGCCCCGCTGCACTTCAGCACCGGCATGCCGTCCACCAGGATGGCGTCCTTGCCGTCGGGCAACTTCTGCGGCCCGATGCCGTGCGGGCTGAAACTGGCGTAGCTCCGGAAGCCCTCTTCGGACATCCCGGGTCCGCTGCCGTCGATGACGAATCCCGTGACGCTCAGCCCCCATTGTTGGAAATACGGCTTGTTGTGCGCCGCCCAGGCCGCCACGCCCGAGGGCAGGCCGCTGACGGGGCGCGGCTCTTCCAGCATACCGGGGAAGAGATATCCGGCCCCGTTGTCACCGGCGGCGAAGTAGTCCGTCTCGGTGGCCGTCGAACGCAGGTAGTCCATCACCATAGGCGCACGGTCCGCCAGATTGGGGTTGATGCTCCACATCAAGGGGACGCTGCCGCGCGCCGGATCCTCCCACAGGGTCGGCATCCGCTGGTAGATCCAGGAAGCGGCATCATAGTCTCCGACATAGAAGAGGATGAACTTCTTGGTTGTCGCGACTCTACCGTCGGAAAGGATGAGCCCTTTGGCTTTCAGGTCCTCGACCGTCGTCCAGGACTGCGGATACTCCTTCTTGAGGGGATAATGCTGCCAGAACGAAGCGTTGGCCATCGCGCCGACGGCTGCGGCATCCGCATCCTTGTAGGCGTTGTAGGCGCTCAGGACACGGGCCACCTCCCACTCCGTCTCGCTCGCCCCGTGCCGGCTCTTGTGATCGACGCCGGAGGAGTTGGAGTATTTGTTGGGCCAAGGGGCGAACCCGCCCACGTGGCAGAATCGCGTCCCGCCGTTGAGGCGGTAGATTTCGCTGAAAATCTGCAGGAACATCGCGCGGTCCCCGTTGCCCTCGTCCGGAGCATCCGAGGCCGGCTCGTCATCCCAGGGGGAGAGGTCGAAGAAGAAGCCCTTATGGGCTACGAAGTAGTCGTGGTTCGTCAGCAGGTGGTGGTTCATGCCGGCGTTGCCTGGGCTCTTCATCCAGTATTGGTCAATGTAGTAGCCGGCGTATCCACCATCGCACTTGCCGGTCTTGAGATAATTGTCCACAGCCCATTGGTAGGGCTCGAGCTTGGAGTGGAACCTGGAACTGCCGTCTTCGCCCACCAGGGAGACTTTGACGGGATACTCGCGCTGCATCAGCCGGGTGTAGATGCTGCCCGGGCGGGGATCGTAGCGTACGGCGACCAGGTTGTCCGCACCGGCGACGGTGGAGGCGACGTTGCTGGTCGACGGGACGGCCGGATCATAGACGACCAGACCCTCAATCTTGTCGCGGAAGGCATCCAGGACCCGGACCGGGTCATACATCGTGACGACTTTGCGGCCTTCGAGCCATTTCCCGCCGCCGATGCATTTGTCCCACCAGAAATCATCCACGTTGACGCCTTCGGATACCACGTATTTGATATAGAGCCTCGGTTCGTCCCTGTTGAGGATGCCCTGCAGGGTGGAGGTCAGGTGCATGGCTTCCCAGAGGCGCACGACGCCGATCGAATCCCGGGAGGTCACTTCCCGCCAGCGGGACATATCCAGGACGACGATGTCTCCCTCGCCGATTTCAGGCGCTCCGGCGGGGGTGAAATCGACCGTGGGCGTACAGGCCAGGGCCGCAGTCAGCAGGCCCAGAAGCCCTATAATCTTAATACCAGCCTTCATTTTGTTCGATTTTAGCGTCCTTGTTGGTGTCGATGACCGTCTGCGGGATCGGCCAGAGATTGAAAGTTTTCATCGAAGAAGAGCGGGGGTCGTCCCAGTAGGCATATTCGCGGATGCGGTCCACGGCGACCGTGCCACCCATCCGGAGCAGGGTATTCCAGCGGATCTCCTCGTACATCAGTTCGCGGGCCCGTTCGTCGAGGATCAGTTCCAGACCGACTTCATCGGAGCCGACAAGGTGTGAGCACTTGGCCCGCCGGCGGATCAGGTTGATGTCGGCCGCTGCGCCCTGGAGGTCGCCGCTGCGCCATTTGGCCTCTGCCCGGAGCAGGATCGTCTCGGAAAGCCGGATGGCGTAGTCGTCACGGTAGATGTAAGTACGGTTGCCGCCGGTCGCATCGTCGATGTAAGAGTCGAGATGGGTCTTGCATGAGATAGGGAAGCACTGCGTGTAGGCGGCATCGACGGCATCCCGGTTGCTGTTGCCCTGGCGGTATATCAGGCTCCAGGGAATGACCTTGCCGTAATACCGGCTGGTCGGGACATTGCCCAGGAAAGTGCGCCGCAGGCAGGCTTCGCTGTTGCGCAGGTCGTTGCCCCACTGCCCGGACCAGATCTCGTCACGGGTGTAGGCGGTCGGCATGATCCAGGTCACGCCACGCCCGCCCACGTCCGGGGTCAGGCCGGCCAGGTCGTTGGGCAGGATGTCCCGGAAGCAGGGCCCGAAACTGCGGGAGAAGTTGAGCCGGGAGTTCCCGTCCTTGTTGAGGTTGGCTTCATAGTCGACCTCGATCGTCCAGACGGCCTCGTAGTTGCCGTCGGCATAGTTCTGGTTGCCCATCTGGAAGAGGTCCCAGAAGACATTGCCGGCGATGTGGACGCCGGCCGAGGCGTAGGTCCGGTCCTGACGCAGTTCCCCGTTCTCGTCGGGTGTGTAATCGTAGTAATAGACCGGGCCTTCCTTGGCGCGCGTCCCGAAGCGGTCGGTCATTAGGTGGAAAGTGCCGCCGTCGATGACCTCGTCGCCGTAGTGGATGGCGGTCAGGTAGGCTTCCTGAGCCTCCTCCTGCCGGCCTTCCGCCTCCAGGACGACACCCTTGTCGATGTAGAGCTGGACCAGGTTGTGCTGGGCGGCGCCGCGCACGATGCGGCCGCGCTCGGGCGGGGTCAGCGGCAGGTCGGGCAGGATCGCCTCCAGCTCATCGATAGCGAACTGGTAGGTCTCGAGTCGTGTCTGCCGCACGAAATCGAAGCGGGGCGCGGTGGTCAGCTCGGTGACGACCGGGACGCCGCCGAACTCCTCGGCGAGGTTGCGGTAAGCGTAGGCGCGGAAGAAATGCGCCTGGGCGACGGCATAGCGCCGGGCCTCTTCCGAATCCCACTGGATATCTTCCAGACCGGCCCCGTACAGGGCCAGGTTGGCACTGGCGATCAGTTTGTACCAGTCGGTGAAGAGGGTGTAGTAGTCGCCCGTCTCCGGGGTGAGGTTGCCGTAGTTGTTGAATTGGAGGCTCTTGCGTATCGTCGTGATATCGAACATGTCGGTCCCGTTGGAACCCCGCCAGGCCAGCAGATGGCGCTTTCCGTCGCTGGAAAGCGAGTAGTAGTTGCGCACCTGCGAATAGCAGCTCACCAGGGCGAGATCGACCTGACCGGAGGTGGAGAATACATTATCCAGGGTGTAGAAGTATTTCGGCTTTTCGGTGAGAAACTCCTCGTCGTGGCAGGAAGTCAGGCAGCCGGCCAGTGTGCAGAGTGCAAGGCACAGGAAGAAAGGTCTTTTCATGGCGTCTCGGCTTTAGAAGGTGATGGAGGTGCCCAGGGCCAGGGATTTGGCCACGGGCATCGTGCCGGTGAGTACGTAGGATCCGGTCTCAGGGTCGTCACCTATCCACTGGGTCAGGGTGAGGAGGTTGCGGCCGCTCAGATAGAGCCGGAGGTTCCCGATGCCGGCTTTGCGGATCCATTTCTGCGGGAGGTTCCAAGTCAGGGTGAGATCCTGCAGACGGACGAAAGTGCGGTCCTGAAGTCCCTGGAAACGGCTGTCGCTGGTAAATGCGGCGCTGGGATAGACATTCGAAGGGTTCTGCTCCGTCCAGTAGGGGATGTCCAGGCAGTTGCCGGTGGGGTAGCCATAACCGTTGATCCGGAAGGCGTTGGGGTTGGAGCGCAGGTAGCGGTGGTCTCCGCCGAAGGTGCCGGTGACCATCGCATAGAGCTCAAGCCCGCGCCATGTCAAGGTGTTGCTCCAGTTGAGCTTGAAGTTGGGCGTGGTGTAGCCCAGGATGGTGCGGTCGTCCGCGGTGATCCGGTCGTCGCCGTTGAGGTCGATGTATTTCGGATAGCCAGGCGTGGCGTTGTGGATGCCGATGTAGTCGTAGTCGTCCAGTTGGACGATGCCGTCCTGGACATAACCGTAGATGGCCCCCAGTCCTTTGCCGATGAAGCGGGCGGCTGCGATGTCATCGTCTTCCTTGCCGTCCCCGTCGAGGTCTTCACCATAGAGGTGGACCAGTTTGTTGCGGCTCAGCCAGAAGGTCAGGCCTGTGTTCCAGCAGAAATCGCGGCTGCGGACCAGGGTGAGACCCAGGGTCGTCTCGATGCCCCAGTTGTCGATCTGTCCCATGGAGGCGGATATCTTCTCATAGCCGGTCATCACGGGGATGTCACGCGAGAAGATCTGGTCGTGGGTCTGGGAGTAGTAGGCATCTACGTCGAGGCGGATGCGTCCGCCTAGGGCGGAGGACTCGAAACCGACATTGAGGGCATCGGTGGACTCCCAGCCGAGTTCTGGGTTGCCCAGGCTGCCCGCCATCAGGCCGTAATGGATGTCGCTGCCGTCGAACTCATAGGTCTGGCCGCTGGCCTTGCCGCTGTTGATGGGGGAGAGGGTGCCGAAGGCGGGAAGGCCCTGGTTGCCGTTGCGGCCCCAGGAGGCTTTGACCTTGAAGTCCTCGATGCGGTCCTTCCAGGGCCAGAAAGCTTCCTGGCTCGGCGTCCAGGCCAGGCCGAAGGAGAAGAAATTGCCCCATTTCTTGTTGACCCCGAAGAAGGAAGAACCGTCGCGGCGATAAGAAGCGGTGAAGGAGTAGCGCCGGTCGTAGGCATACATCAGGCGGGCCAGGTAGCCCACGTTGGCGGCGGCGCGGCCGTTCTGCGTCAGTTCGATCAGTTCCGCTTTCTGGAGGCCGGCGATGCCGAGCAGGGTGTTGCCGTTGGCGGCGAAGTTGGTCCCCGTCGTGATGTCCTGGTCGAAGGTGGTGTAATCGCGCGTGGAGACCAGGGCCACGTCGATGCTGTGCCGCTCGAAGTCGCGGGCGTATCCCAGGATGGCGTCCAGTACATAGCCGTTGGTCTTCTCATGGGTGATCGTGCCGTTGGCGCGTGCCAGATAGCCCTGGAGGGTCGAGGGCGCATAGCGGGTCTCGTCCGTGTAGGGGCCTTCCTGGACGTAATAGTCTTCCTTGACGAAATCCTCGGCGTAGCGGTCGATGTTGTGGCGCAGGTAGTTGAGCCGGAAACCCAGGCCTTCCACCCAGGGACATTTGACCTGGAGGAAGGTGTTGAGGCGGTAGGTATCCCGCCAGTCCGTGTTCTGCCGGATGGAGGGATCCGCCTGCCAGAGCGGGTTCTGGTAACCGTCGCTCTGGGTGACGGGATACTTTTCCAGCCGGTCCGTCCCGGCGCGGTAGGGTACGCCGTACGGGCTGATGAAGTAGGCGGTCTGGATGTTGGCTGCGATGCCGGAATAGTCCTGGCGCGTATAGGCGCCGTCCACGCTGAGCGTGAGCCAGGACGTGATGTCGGTGCTGAGTTTGCACAGCAGTGAGGGACGGGTGAAGTCGTCGCCGATGACGATGCCCTGGTTGGACGTCCAGGATCCGGAAAGGTAGTAATTGACCTTCTTGCCGGCGCCGGACACGCTGAGCTGGTAGTCCTGCTTGGTGCCGGTACGCGTGGCGAAATCCAGCCAGTCTGTGACCTGGCCGGCATCGAAATTCTCCCGCTCCTGCGCTGTCATCCAGGACAGGTCGGAGGACTGGATGCGGTCCATGACGGTGATCAGGTATTTCTCCGCCGTGAGCATCTTCGGCTTATTGGACCAGGTCTGGAGGGCCATGGAGGCGTTGAAGGAGATGGTCGGCTTCTCGGTGGTCCCTTTCTTGGTCGTGATCAGGATGACGCCGTTGGCCGAACGCGAACCGAAGGCGGCGGCGCTGCTGGCGTCTTTCAGGACATCGATTATGGCGATGTCGGCAGGGTTGATCTCATTGATGCCGCCGATGTAGATCATGCCGTCCACGACGATGAGCGGGGCGTTGGACCCAGAGATCGAGCGCTGGCCGCGCATCTGTATCGAGGGCTGCCCGCCGGCGTTGTTGACCGCGCCGATGTCCAGACCCGCCACATTGCCCTTGAGGGTCTCCAGGGCGTTGGAGTTGTTCATCAGGGCGATGGGGGAGTTTTCGACCCGCACCGAGCTCACGCTGCCCACAAAGTCCTTACGCTTGGCGGTGCCGTAGCCGATGACGACGACTTCGTCCAGGGCCTGGACGTCATCCTTGAGCGTAACGGTGACTTCGGCGCGACCGCCGGGGGAGAGCCGGGCGTCCAGGTAGCCGAACAGGGTGACGGTGAGGGTGGCGTCAGCAGTAACCCTGTCGAGAACGGCGATCCCGTCCAGGTCCGTGACGGCGCCGTTCCGGGTGCCGTTGACCTGTACGTATGCGCCGGGAAGAACTTCGCCGGCTTCGTCCAGGACCCGGCATCGCAGGCTCTGGGCGGATGCGGCCCAGGCCCCGGCTGCCAGCAGAAACAGCAGCCATACTGATCGTAGGAAATTAGTTCGCATGGGTGTCGTGTACATAGGAATACAGGTATCCGCCCTTGTCGGAGCAGTTGAGGAAACTGATCTGGGCCTCTGGGTTGGCGAGGGTGACCGGACTGTCGCACGCATAGTTGCGCATCCGGCAGTTGACGGCCGTGATGATGACCCACTCGCTGCCCTGGGCCTTGAGGAAGTCGTAAGACTGTCCTTCGTTGGTAAGGACCGGGTTGTCGCCGGAGAAGGCGTCCACGTTGGCGATGGAGATCTGGCCCCGGCCCTGGACGAGGAAGGGGTGAATCTCCTCGAGCTTCCGTTCGGGGGAGGTATTGGCGATAATGGAACCCTGGGCGACCTCCCAGATCCGGTTGAAAGGCGTGTCGCCATCCTTGAAAACGCCGTTGCAGACGCAGTCGAAGTTGAAATTGGTCATCTGGCCGTAGGTGCTGGCACCCAGATAGATGCCGCCGTAGTTGCCGAAGGTGAAGACATCGATCACCTGGGCATTGTCAGTGTGGTTGATCCAGTAGGTATATTTGCGCTGGCGGATGACGTGGTCGTTCATCGCCTTGGGGTAGTCGCCCTTGAACTCGCGCATGACGGCCGGGTTGACATGGCAGTGCAGGATGCGGGGGATGTCGTAGCAGTAGTCTATCGCGATGAACTGTCCGCCCAGCGGATATCCGTAGCAATGCTCGAAGAGGATTTGCTCGCAGGGGTGGTCCTTCTGTGCCCGGAAGTCCATTGCGAAGGTCGTTCCGTAAAACGTGAGGCAGCTGAGCGTCACGCCGTTGACGGCCTGATCCTGGCTGACCCGGATGGTCGGAGGATACTCGATGACTTTGGCAGGGTCGTCGTAGGCCTGGTCCGGATAGTAGAACTGGATGCCTTTGACCTGCGAGGCGGACTGGACAGTCAGGAAGGGCGCGCCCGTATCGGTGATGACGAAAACCGAGCCGGTCGGTGCGCCATTATACACCGTGCCACGCCCGGTGGGCCCGTGGGCCCCGACGAGCGAGACGTTCTTTTTCAGGACGATGCCGCTCTGGATGGGGTAGCCTCCTTCAACGGGTTCGATGTAGAGGGAGGCGCCGCGGCTGGAGGCCCAGTCGATGGCTTGCTGGAGGCGGACTTTGTTGACGGCAGGAGCGTTGGTCGGGAGCACTTGGAAGGACTGGATCGAGTAGGCCAGGGCCGTAGGCCCGTCTTCGGACGGGACTTCGACCTGCCGGATCTCATAGACAGTCTTTTCGATGGTGTTCTCAATGACCTTGGTGCAGGCTGCCGTGAGCAGCAGGACCAGGAGCACCGGGACGGTTTTGCGCATCATACGGGATGGTTTTGGTCATTCAACCGATTGACTTGTGTGGTGAAGCCCTCGGCCTTCAAGTCGTAAATATAGTTTTTCCCGCCCGTTTCTCCAACTCTTTCGCCGGAAAATATGATAAAAGAGGAAGGTCCGGCCGGGACCTCCCTCTATGGATTCAGTTTTCAGTGTGTAAACTTATTTCTTGACGATACGGAGATCGTCGATGTAGTACGTGTGGAATCCGGCCTTGGCACCCTGGCTGGCTTCCGGAGTTATGACAAGACGGAAGTAGTTGATATTCCGAACGGTGCGCTCTCCGGCGTCCAGATGGGCGCTGGCGAAATCATGGGTCAGCTGATTCCAGCCGTTCTTGAGCCCGCCCTTCCCGGGATCAATCGTCCACTTGAAATTATCCTTGTCATTGACGTTGTTGCTGGACAGTTCGACGGTGATCCAGCACTTGTTGAAGAAGTCGGCGTCATCCACCCAGAACCACCAGGTGAAGTTGGAGTTGGTCTCGTCCATGTCGGCAGGCATGGAATAGACGCGTCCGGCCCACTCTTTCAGGCGGAAGTTGGAGATGGGGCCGACAATCAGTTCGTTCTCGGAGCCGAACACCTTGTCGTGGCCATCCTTATTTTCCGCTGCGCGATAGCATGGACGGTTGTTGGCCGTACCGCCGTCAAACCACTGGTCGAAGTTGTCGCAAGAGTCAAACTCGGTCCAGTCCACGATGCGGATCTGGTCAAACCGGAACTCGACGGGCTGGTAGGTCTTGCCGGGCAGCTGGAAGAAGCGGAAGTACGTGATTGCCTTCAGATCGCAATCCTGACGGGCGGCAGATTCGACGGGGAGGACGATGTTGTTCCATCCGTTGACGAGGGTCTGCTTGGCTTTGTCAGTATGATTCTGCCAGTTGGTGAAGATGTCTGTCATTCTCCAGAGGGTCTTGGGATCTTCCACGTAAGGGAAGGCCGTTGTTCCGGGCACCCAGACTTCACCCGTACTGCGGATCTCGATGTAGGGCTGGTCTGCGCCGTCGCTGTCCGTGGTCAGTTTCGACACATCGTCGATGTACACTCTGAGGTAAAGGGCCGGGTGCTGGACACTGGAAGCATCCACTTTCTTGGTGAAGTACACTTCGGCAACCTTGTAACCGTTGATGGTCGCGCCCATACACTGGGTGCCGGAGACATAGCCGTCCTTAAGCGAGAAGGCGCTTGTGCTCTTGTTCCAGGCCAGCGAAGCGTCCCGGCAGTCGATCACCTCGACACCATAATTGTAGTCGTAGTCCTTGTTGGCCGCTGCCAGCACTTCGACCGGAATGGTCAGCTTGCTGCCGATGGCATCCGTGACGGTGACATTGGTCTTGCCGGGGGCGATGCCCTTGATGACACCGGAGGTGACAGTGGCGATGCCCTCGTTCTCGGAAGCCCAGACAGCACCCTCGACGTCTTCGCGCTCGGCATAGTTGTCCACGGTCCCGTAGTAAACAGTGTTGCTATACTCCTGGCCGACCCGGATCAGCATGTCTGAGAATTTGGCAAACATGGGCTTGGGCTCAACGACGGTGACCACGCAGGCAGCGCTCGTGACACCGCTCTCGTCGGTGGCGGCGGCGGTGATGTTGGCGGTACCGCTTTTGACGGCCGTCACTTTACCGGTCGCATCAACCGTGGCGACGTCCGTCTTGTCCGACGCCCAGTTGACGGTCTGGACCGTGGCATCCGCAGGGGAGACGACAGCCGTCAGTTGCAGGGTCTCGCCGGCTTTGAGGGTCTTGGCGCTCTCATTGAGGTCGATAGCGGTGACCAGGATGGCTTTCTGGGCGACCGTGATCTCGCAAGTGGCGGTCACGCCGCTGCCGTCCGTTGCTGCGGCCGTGATCTTGGCCGTACCGGGGGTGACACCGGTGACAGTGCCGCTGGGATCCACCGTCGCGACAGCAGGCGCATTGGACGTCCAGTTGAGCTCTTTGTTGTCCGCCTCGGAAGGGCTGACGATCGCCGAGATGTGCAGGGTTTCTCCCTCGACGACAGAACCGGTGGTCTGGCTCAGCTTGATCGCACTGACCAGGACCGGCTTGGGCTGACAGGCGACCAGAAGGGATGCCGCAGCGACCAGAGCGAAAACAATCTTTTTCATGGATGAAAGGATTTAATGTTAATAATTTGGGTTGGTAAATAATTGTTATTCCTCAAAATCCGCCAGTTTGGGATCGTACCCCTCCTTGTAAAAGCGGAGACGGTCCACCTTGACGGTCAGCGACCCGGCCGGGGCGCTCATGACGTTGTAGATGCGGAACCAGTTGATCTGCTTGAGATCGATCTCGCCGCCGACCGCCTTGCCTTCGGAAAGTTTCAGGTCGACTTTGTTCCAGCCGTCCACGAGCGTGGGCAGCTTCCAGTTGAGCTCGTTGGCGTCGGCCCGGCCGCCGCTGCCGATCTCCACCTGGTTCTCGGAACCGTTGACGGCCGCCGCATCGGAGACATAGAGCCAGAACTCGAAGTGTCCGTCAGCGATCGAGGCAGGGGCGATGACCCGGCTCCAGGTCTTCTGGAGGCGGAGACCTTGTTCGCCATTGACGGTCGAGATGGCGCCCTCGCCTTCCTGGCAGTCGCTCTCGTCCACGGTCAGCGTACCGGCAGACTGCCAGTCGGAGGCCTCGTCACAGCTCTCGACCATCGTCTTGTAGTAAAAACGGATTTCGTCGAACTTGACAGTCGTCGGACCGTGTTCGTGCTGGTGGTAGAAGCGGAACCAGTTGATGCGTTTGCGACGCAGTTCGCCGATGGCATTCGCTTCCGGCAGCGCCAGGTCGAGGGTCTGCCAGCCGTTGCGCAGCTCGAACTGGGTGAAGATCCAGCAGAGCTCCTCGTCGTCGAAGATGCCGTTGGAGCCGATCTCGATCTGGCCGAACGCATCCCGCTCGAAGTGCGAAGCATCGGAGACATTGAGCGTCAGGAGCATGTGACACCCTTCGGCGGGGATGGCGCTGATGTCGAAGACCGGTTTGATGCCACCCTTGCCTTCGCCGGGCGAAATGAACTGCGTGTAGCCGCCGCTCTCCGCCTCGGGGAAGGAAGTGATGGCGTAACTGCCGTCGCCGGACTTGTAGTCCTTGTCGTCGAATTCAAACAGGGCGACGGTCTTGTGCTTGCCGGCTTCCCATAGGGCTTTGTACGGGGAGTCGAAAAGATCCCAGCGGATGCCGAGTTCCTTCTGCTCGACCTCCTTCTTGACGATGCGGATCTTGACGGCCGGGGCGTAGTTCCAGCGGGCGTCAGTCACCGAGGTGTGCGCGCCCACGCGTACATAATAGTCTTTTCCGCTGTCCTTTTCTTCAAACAGGGTCAGGGGCATCTTGAGGGTGAAGGAAGTGGGCTTGTCAAGCACGCGGTTCACCTCGACCTTCTGGGTGGACTTGTCACCGTAGCCGTTGATACTGAAGGAGACATGCGGGGACGGGTCGCAGAAGAGACCGACCTCCTTGAGGGGGTCACGGGTGGTGCATTCCACCTCAAACTTGGCCGTGACCCGCTGCCGGGCCTCGTCGAAGAAGATATCCTCGATGTTGATGCGGCACCAGGGGAGGGCCTCGATGTCCATCCGGGTCTCTCCTTGGAGGTCGATGACCTTGCCGTCACCGAAATCCTGAATACCGCCCTTCGAGCTTGTCAGTTTGACCGTCGCCGGGTTGAAGTTGACCAGGGAGAACTGGACCAGGTATCCGCCACTGAAAAAGTTATTGTCCCGATAGCTGCCGTCGGTTTTGAAGTTGAGCCGGCGGGTCTCGGCCGACGGGTAAGCCAGTTCGATCATCTCGATCCGGGACCCCTCGCTGCCGATGTCCTGCGGAATCAGCTCGCCGGTCTCGGCATCAATGGCGCTTCCGAATACGGCGGCGTCGGGCTGCTCATAGTTATCTCCCAGGCAGGCGCTCAGCAACACTGAGAGCAGGGAGAGGGAAAACCAATGGAAAACTCTTTTCATAGTCGTGACCGATTATTGCTGAGGGTTCTTCACAAGACCGCTGGTCGCCCAGCCGGGGATGCTCCGATAGTAGTACTTCTCTCTGAAAATCAAAGGATTGATCTTCTGGACATAGCCGCGTACGAAGAAGGTCTTGCCGTCCCGCAGGTCGAGGATCGGGGAGAGTGCGCCGCGCCGGTAGCCGTCGAAGATCTGATGGAACTCGCGCCGGCGCACGAGATCCCACTGCCGGGCGTTCTCCATGCCGAGCTCCGCGAGGCGCTCGCGTTGGACATTCTCCGGGGTCGGGTCGATATCCACGGTATGGCCGGCACGCCGACGGGTACGGTTGAGGCATTCGCGGGCGAAGGCCGCGTCGCCCAGGCCGCTCTCCGCATAGGCCTCGGCATAGTCCAGCAGGATCTCAGCCAGGCGGATGTCGATCCAGTCGGTGGTGGACTCGTTCCAGACCGAGCCGGACGAGACGAAGTTGGGATCCATATATTTCTTGAAGCCGAATCCGGTGCGGGTGTTGTTGCCCAGGTTGACCGAGAATCCGCTGAAGAACTTGTTGTCCGCGGCGCCGAACTGGTAATGGACCTGCCCGTCCCAGCCTATGTACTGGGCCTTGAAGTCGGCGTCCACGTCCATGTGGATCTTACCGCCGAGGTCCACGACGCCGCATTGGATGACGATTTTGGTGTTGCGCCAGACCGAACCGGGCAGGATCGTGATCGCGGCGAGACGGGCGTCCTTGCCTTCGAACATCTCCAGCGGATCATCGAACTTGCGGTAGGCACGGCCTTCCTTATAGCCGTCGTAGTCGAAGCGTTCGCCGTCGTAAGTGACGAACTTGGCGCTTTCGCCCGGGTTGTCATAGTTCTCGAAATTTTCGGCGAACTCCAGCGTGGGATTTACGCGGCCCGGGTGGGGCCAGGCGCCGCCGGTCTGTGCCGGCTGCCCCCAGACGTCCTGGTTGGTGCCGAACTTACGTCCTTTCTTGTAGAATCCCTTGACGAAGATCGACTCGCAGAGGGCGTCTTCGGGCCGCTGAAACATGTGCATGTAGTTCTCGGTGGCTTCGGCGGGAGATGAAGGATGGGGCATATAGAGCGAGAAGCGGCCGCTCTCGATCAGTTCCCGGCTGCAGTCCAGGCATTCCTGATACCAGCGGTCCCGGTCTTCCTCGGTGAAGCCGCCGACCAACTTTTCGTCGACGGCCTGTCCCGTGAGCGGGGCGCGGTTCCAGAATTTGGCCAGCGACGCGGCATGGAGCGATGCGCGGGACTTGTAAGCCAGCGCCGTCCAGCGGTTGGCCATGGTGTGGAAGCCGTTGTCTTCCTCCGAGAGCATCCGGGCCGCCTTGTCAAAGCACTCGAGGACAAAGTTCCAGGTCTCCACTTCGGTCGAGCGGGGAATCTTGAGCGCAGGCAAGTCGTCCAGGCTGCCCACCTGCATGATGATGGGAAGTCCGCCGTAACGCCGCGCCAGGGCGAAATAGATCATCCCGCGGATGAACCAGGTCTGGCCCTCCAGTTCGGTACGGGTCTTTTCGTCGATCGAAGTCAGCGTGGGCAGCAGCTCGTAGAAGGCGTTCAGGTCGTGGAGATGCTCGAAGGCGGTGACCCACCATGAATAATAGGCATCAGTGGGAATATCGTTGATCTGCGAGCCCATGGCTTCGTCTGTCAGGATGTAGGCTACCCGCCAGGAATTATTGGGAGCCCCGTCATTAAAATGGAAGCCGTCCCGGTATCCTTGGTCCGGGCATGGGTTGCTCTCGGCCGTAAAATCGAAACCCTCGATGGGCAGATTGTAGTACAGGTTTGCGAGGAAGGCCTCGATGCCGGCGGGAGAGGAGACCACGGCATCGGCGGTCACTTTGTTGGTCGGCGTGACCGTCAGGAAATCGTTGCACCCTGCGCAGAGCATCAGCGCTGCCGCTATCATCGTGATAGGAAGAATCTTTTTCATACGGGGAAGCAATTAGAAGTTGAGGTTGACGCCGGTGTTGATGGTCATCAGCAGGGGATAGTTCCAGCCGAGGTTCTGCTGGCCGGCGACCTTCTCGGGGTCGAAGGCCTTGATGTATGGGTTGCAGAAGGTCACAGGGTTGTTGACGTTCAGGAAGATGCGCGCCTTGTCGATGTGGGCCTTCTTGAGCAGTTGCTTGCGGAAAGTATAGCCCAGCTCGATGTTCTTGAGACGGACGTAGGAGCAGTTCTTGTAGGTGTAACTGCTGGCCGCGTTGTTGTATCCTGCTTTCTCACCGTAGCGTACGGAGGGGAAGAATCCGGGCACCCATGGACTCTCACTGTCGAAGAGATCCTCATGGTGCCAGGAATCCATCATGTAGGCGGGCAGGTTGCCGCCCAGCCAGAAGGTCTCGGCATAGGGGCCGCTATAGTAGGCCGTGAAGCCTGCCGCACCCTGGAAGAGGACGCTGAAATCCAGTCCCCGCCAGCTACCGCTGAGAGTCAGGCCATAGTTCCAAATCGGAGATGCGCCGGGACTGAGGGAAATGGGACGCAGGTCATCGCCGTCGATCACGCCATCGCCGTTGACATCTTCGTACATCCAGTCACCCGGCTCGATGTATTTGTTGGCGATGCTGCCGGAGTAGATGGCGTAATTCTCAATCTGCTCATAGCTTTGGAACTGGCCGATAATGTTGTAGGCCCACCCGAGCCCGCTCCAGCGGTAATCATTCCCGTCTCGGTATTTGGACCAGGAACTGGTGTAGGGAGCACGCTCCACGTACCTGTTCATCGTACGCCCGAAGGTGGCGTTGCCGGCCACGGAGTAGAAGAACTCGCCGAAACGGTGCTGCCAGTCGAAACTGAACTCGATGCCGAGGGTCCGGTTGGAGTTGAGGTTTTCCTGCGGGAAAGAGGCACCGAAGGTGTTGGGCAGCTCGACGTTGCGCCGGGCCAGCAGGCCGGTCTTGTCTTTCTGGAACACGTCCACCGTGAGGGAGAGCTTGTTGTCGAAGAAGCCCAGGTCCAGCCCGATGTCGGCCATGTAGGACTTCAGCCAGGAGAGGTGCTCGTTGACGAGTCCCGGAGAGGTGACGCCGTTGGTCGTGACGCCGGGCGTGTACTCCCACCAGCCGCCGCCGGAGATGCCGTATCCGGAGATGAACTGGAACGCATCGCCGGCATCTTCACCGAGGATGCCCCAGGAGGCGCGCAGCTTGAGGTTACTGATCCATTGGACCGAGTTTTTGAACCAGTTCTCCTCTGAGATGCGCCAGCCGGCGGAGACCACGGGGAAGGTGCCCCAGCGTACGTCGGGGTGGTACCGGTAGCTGCCGTCGCGGCGCACGGCCGCTTCCAGCAGGTACCGGCCGGCGTAGTCGTAGTTGAAGCGGCCGATGAATCCCACCTTGCGCTGATGGTCCTCGTTGCCGCCGGTGGTCTGGTCGTGGTCGCCGGCATAGTCGATCTCCGCGTTGGTGAAGAAGTCGAAATACTTGTTGATGCTGTTCCAGTCGTTGTCCCGCACGATGGCCTCGAAGATGGCGGAGGCACCGATGTGGTGCTGCTTGACTTCCTTCTTGTAGTTGACCTGCGCCTGGTAGTTATAGACGTGGAGGTAGTTGTCCGTGTTTTTGATCTGGGTGTTGGGGTTCCAGTCCTCGTCCGCCACGGTACCGGTCACCTCGTCGTAGGTGTACATCTTCCAGTTGGTGCGCAGGATCTTGGTCTGGGCGAAGCGCTTGTCAAACGAGACCGTCCCCTTCATCTCCAGCCCGGGCAGCCAGGTCGGCGTGTAGGTCAGCGCGAAGACCGACTGGATGGCGTTGTTGATATAGTGGTGGTAGCCGCCTTCCGACTTGTAGGACTGGGCGACGGGGTTGTAGCTCTGGCCTTCTTTGACGGCGTTGTAGTAGGGCCAGGCGTCGTAGGGGGCGATGTCGAAGGTCGCGAAAACCGGCTTGAAGGGGAGGGAGCAGACCGCGCCGCGGAAGACGTTGAACATGTCTGCGGCCGGGTCCCAGCGGTCATCCATGTAGCCGGAGACATTGGCTGAGAGCTGCAGGTCCTTCGCCAGATCGGCGGTGATCACGCTACGGAAACTCCACTTGTCGTAGTTGATGTCGCCCGACTTGAGGAGGCCGTTGTCGGTGGAGTAGTTGACGTTGAAGTAGTATTTCACGCCCTTGACGCCGCCGTCGGCGGAGAGGGAGTATTCCTGGCGGACGGAGAAGGGCTTGAACGTGGCCTCGTACCAGTCGTTGGACTGGTGGTGGATGATGGCGCCGTTCTTGCCGAAGGTGTCCTCGCCGGTGCGCCAGGCTTCGAGCTCCTCAGGGGAAATGTACTCGGGATCGCCGGCGTTGATGTTGGCGGCGTTGCGCAGCCAGTAGTACTCGTAGGCATCGGCCATCCGCACGCGGTCGGTCGGCTGCGAGAGGCCGACGTTGGCGTTGAACTGGAAACGTGCCTGGCCGTGGTTGCTGCCCGCCTTGGTCGTCACGATGAGCACGCCGTTGCCGGCGTTGATCCCGTAGATGGCCGCGGAGGCGTCTTTCAGCACGGTGATGCTCTCGATGTCCTCGGCATTGAGCTTGTTGAAGTCGGTGCCGTCACGGGTGATGCCGTCGATGACGTAGAGCGGGCCGCCGAAGCCGCGGATATTGATCGAGTGGTCATAGGCGCCCGGGGTAGCGGTATTGTTGCGGATGTTCAGGCCGGACACCTTTCCTTGGAGCTTGGTCACCAGGTCATTGGCCGTCGTGGTGGCGATGGATTTGGCTGAGATGTTGGTCACGGACCCCGTGATGACCGCCTTCTTCTGGACGCCGTATCCCACGACCACGGACTCTTCCAGGCTTTCGTGATCCTCCATCAGGGTGACTTTCATCTCCGTGGCGGCTTTGGCCTTGAAAGAGTAGGGCAGGTAGCCCATGCAACTGGCCTTGACCTCGCTGCCTGCAGGGACGCTGAGGCTGAACTTGCCGTCGAGATCCGTGATGGCGTTGGCGTTGCCGGGTCCGACCAGGACCGCACCGGGGATGGGTTCGCCCATGTTGTCCAGCACCGTTCCGCTGACGCGTACGCTTTGCGCCCACACAGGCGCGCAAAGCAGCAGGAGGGACAAGAGCCACAGGCCTTGCAGTAGTTTCTTCATGTTTCTGGTCATTAGTATATCGGTTGACTAATGGGTTCAGTGAATCGGTTGACTTGTAAAGATAAGGATTATTTTGAGATGCCGCTAAAATATTTTCAATATTTTCACTCAAAGCGGATCTCCCTTGCCCGGGTAAGGGCTTCGTGGGTGAGGGTGCGGCCTTGCAGCGGCGTCCCGTTCACCGTGATGCGGACGGCCGGCAGGGTACCGGACACGCTGGATGCCGTTTTTGTGCCCGCAGGGGCCGCGCACCGGTTCCCGATGCGCACGTCCCCGCCGTCCAGGTGCAGGACGATGTGTCGGAAGAGGGGCGTGAAGAGTTCGTACCGGTCCGTCCCGACGCAGACCGGGTAGAGTCCCATCTGGCAGAACAGGTACCAGGCGCTCATCGTGCCGTCATCCTCGTCCATTTCGGGCGCATACCCGTCCACGGCATTCCGGAAAGCCCGGCCCACGAAGGGCACCGGGTATTCAGCGTTGCCGCCGTACAGGTGCACCATCCCCTCGTCCGTCAGCAGGGCGTGGACCAGCGAGTCGGTCTTCTCCGGCCGGCCGAAAAGGTTGAAGAGGAAGGGCGTCTGGATGTCGGGCTCGTTGCCCTGGTTGAACAGGTGGCGGGCGAAAAACGCCTCCAGTTCGTCAGCCAGGCGCTCCCGGCCCGCCCAGGCACTCATCCGGTCGGCGAAGACCGGCATGGCCCAGCGGTATTGCCAGCGCGAACCCTGGTAGAGCCCGTTGCCGCGCATGAGCGAGAAACTGTCGTCAATGTCCATGAATTCCTGCTTCCAAGTGGCTTCGAAAAGGCTGTCGGCTTCGGCGGCATAGCGCTGCTGCGCTTCCGGCTCGCCGATGATGCCGGCGATCTCGGACATCGCCCAGAGGTCGTAAGCCGTCTCCATCCGCTGGTCGGGGGAGTTGCGGGTCAGACCGTTGCGGGCTCCGGGGACTCGTCCCTCATCGGCTTCTGCGACCATCCCGGGGAAGGCGTCGGCCAGGTTGAAACCCCGGATCCCCTTGCGCCAGGCATCCAGCAGGGTGATCTGCGAGTGCTCCGTTCGCACGGTCGGCACGGGCTCGGCCATCGTGGCCCAGTTGCGCTTGCCGCTCTGGTAGAGGCAGACCAGCGAACGGCCGATGTCGGAGGCCGTGTCAGGATACAGCAGGGCAATCAGCGGGAATTTGGTCCGGAAGGTGTCCCACATGCTCCAGCCGCTGTAAAAGGTCCAGTCTTCCGCCTGCCGGACCTGCCCGTCGCTGCCGCGGTAGCGGCCGCCGAAAGTGGCATGGAAGGGACTCAGGCACACCCGGTAGAGGCTGGTATAGAAGAGGGCGCGCTGCTCCGGGCTGCCCCCGCGGATCTCCACCCGGTCCAGCATGCGGTCCCAGGCACGGCCGGCCGCTCGCCGCAGGGCTTCGAAGCCAAGGCCGGAGATCGCGTCCAGCTCGTCGGCCGCCGAAGCCTCGTCGATGGACGACAGGCCGATCCGCACTTCGACGGCCGGGGCGTCGAAGCGCAGCAGGGCCGTCGTCGCGCTGCTGTCCCCGCAGGCGAAGGGTACATCCGTCTCCAGGCGGAAGTACAGGCGGTAAACGCCGAAGTTGCAGGTGGTGGAGGTCTCCACCCAGCCCTCGATACTGCGCGCATCGACCGGATGCCAGGCGCAGCGGCTGCGGCGGGGGTCGATGGCGGAGTTGAAATCCACGAAGAGGCAGCGCCCGGCATCCGTCCCGAAGCGGTACTGCTCGACGGCGCAGTGCAGGGTGGCCGTCAGGCGAACCGACGTACCGTCGTCCAGCGCGGTCTCGTAACAACCGGGAGCGGCGCTTTCGCGTCCCTTGATGATGCGCAGTTCGCGGTCGGGCTCCGCCGGGAAGATGCGCAGGTTGCCGCCGGTCCCTTCGCCTCCGACACCGCTCATGCGGGTGACGGAGAAGCCGCGGATGGCGGGATCGTCGTAGTCGTACCCTGAGTGGGTGATGGTCCGGGTGTCGGGCCCGACGCTGGCGAGTCCGAAGGGTAACTGGGCGGCCGGGCTGACCTGTCCGTGGTCGCCGGCCGTGCCCATGAACAGGTTGACGGGCTTGGCCCTGCCGGCGCAAGGCAGGGCCCCGGCGCCGACAAATGCGGCCAGCATCATCAGTAAGGGTATCCGTCTCATGGCTTCATGGTAAATTCCAGGGTCCCGCCCCGCAGGATGTCCTCGTGGCGGATTACCCATCCGTCCAAAGGGAGTCCGTTGAGGCTGACGGAGGCGACCCTCCGCCGCTCCGGGGCGAGGCCTTTCGCCACGACGGTGAAGGTCTTCCCGTCGGGCAGGTGCAGGCTCATCCGGGGCAGTTGCGGGGCCCCGATGACATATTGTCCGCCGCAGGGGTTCACGGGATAGAATCCCAGCGCCGACAAGATGTACCAGGCGCTCATCTGGCCGCAGTCGTCGTTGCCGCTGAGACCTTCGGGACCGTCCCGGTACTGGCTCTCCCACACCTCGTGGATCCGGTCCGCCGCCTTGTCGGGTGCCCCGGCCAGGGTGTAGAGGTAGATGACGTGGTGGCTGGGCTCGTTGCCGTGGGCGTACTGGCCGATCAGGCCGCTGACATCCACCGTTTCCCCGCTGCCGAGATCCCCGCGCAGGGTGAAAAGGGAGTCCAGTTTCGCGACGAACGCTTTCCGGCCGCCCATGGCCTCCATCAGGCCCGGAATGTCTTGGAGGACATGCCAGGTGTACTGCCAGGCGTTGCCTTCCGTAAAGGCACCGCCGGTCTTCCAGTGGCCGACGCGGAAGGGCTCGAAAGGCGTATCCCACGCCCCTTGGGAGTCCCGGGCGCGCATCAGGTGGCGCTCCGGATCGAAGACGTTGTGCCAGTAGCCGGCCCGCCGGTCGAAGAAATCGGCGTCCTCAGCATGCCCCAGACCCTCCGCCATCCGGGCGGCGCACCAGTCGTCGAAGCCGCATTCCAGGGTCCTGGACACGCTCTCGACGGTGGTGACGTCAGAGGGAAAAAAGCCGCAGCGGTCGTAAGCGCTCCAGTCGTATTTGATGTGGTCTTCGGTCAGCGAGCGCCGGACCGCCTGATAGAGCGTCTCCGGATCAAACCCCCTGAATCCTTTCATCCAGGCATCTACGATCACGGGCACGGAGTGGTTGCCGATCATCCCGAAATTGTCCGTGCCGCCCAGGGCCCAGATGGGCAGGAACCCCTGCGCCTCGTAGTACCGCAGGAACGAATTGACGACCCCGTCCACGATCTCCGGGGCGACGAGGGTGAAGAGCGGATGTGCGGCGCGGAAGGTGTCCCACAGCGACATCGTCGAATAGAAGGGCTCCGCGCCGGCGTCGGCGATGTTGCCGGGATGCTGCATCAGGTGGTACATCGCCGTGTAGAAGATGCGGCGGTGGACCAGATCCGCGTCGATGTCGATGCGGCCCAGGTGTTCGTTCCAGGCTGCCCGGGCCGCATCGCGTACCTGCCCGAAATCCCAGCCCGGCAGTTCGGCGGCGATGCTGCCCCTTGCCCCTTCCACGCTTTCCACGGAGATGGCGGCCTTGACCAGCAGGGGCTCCGTCGAAGGACCGAAATCCAGCACCCGCCGCGCGATGCGCTCGGCCGTATCGCGCAGCGGCAGGACCGCTGCTACCGTGTAGGGACGGCTGAACTCGATGTCGTAATAGATGACGCGGTCGTTCCAGGCTTTCGAGTGGGTATAGCCGGTGACGCGCGTGGAGTCCGACCAGTCCTGCCAGGCCTCCGTGACCCGGTGGAACATCCGCTGCTCACTCCCGATCTGGGCGCTCTGGAGGTCCAGCAGAAGCCTCACGGGCGCCTCATCGGCCGAATAGCGGTGGATCGCCACGTGCGGAGTGCAACTGACTTCGGCTGTCACGCCGAAGTCTTGCAGGCGGCAGGTGTAGAAACCGGGCTTGGCCCGTTCGGAAGCCTTGTCGAAGCGGCTGCTGTAGTCCGCCCGTACGGCTTCGCCGGTGAAAGGTTGCATCAGCAGGTCGCCCAGCTCGCTGCTGCCCGTGCCGCTGATGCGATTCTGCGAAAAACCCTGGATCCGCGTGTCGGCCCACTGGTAGCCTCCGCAGTAATCCCAGCCGAAATTGCCGGTCTGGGGGCCTGCCTGGATGGCGCCGAAAGGCGTCGTGGCGCAAGGGTGGCAGTGCCCGGCCCCGTCCGTGCCGGCGAATACATTGACATACTGCGTGTAGTCAACGTTCCGGGTGCAGGCGGCGGCCAGCAGAAGGACGAGCGGCAGGACTTTTCGCATAAAACAGGATCAGATAATGCCTTTCAGGGAGGCGGCCTTGACGGCGTCCGCCTGCCGGCGAAGGTCCACGAGGGTGCAGCCTCCGGCGATCATCCCGTAATAACGGAGGATCAGCCGGGCCAGCGCGGCATCGGGGTCCAGCGCGCTCACTTCCTTCAGTATCCGGGCCGCCTCTTCCGGGGTCTGCGGCCGCTCCGCCTCATCCAGGTAGCGCTTCACGCCGGCAGCGGCGCCCACGGCGATGTAGGCCGGTGTGATCCCTTCTTCCAGGGCGAGGGAGGCGGAACCGACCAGACGGTCGGCGGGGGAGAGTTTGCGGGCGGGATCGCCGCCTACGCGGGCGCATGTGTCCTTCAGGGCCGCGTTGGTGAAGCGACCCAGCAGGTCCGTTATGTGGAGCTGGATCCCTGCGAGATCCACCTGGTAGCGTCGGCTCAGCGCCAAGGCGCTTTCCAGCATCGCATTCTGCGCGAGGATCCGGATCTGCGGATCCTCGATCGCCTCGAAGATGTAGTCCACGCCTTTGAGGCCGCCGAGGTAGGCGGTCGTCGCATGGCCCATGTTGTGGATGAAGAGCTTGCGCTTGACGAAGAAGTCGAATGGTTCGAAAGGCACCATCCCCGGGATGTCGGGGATCCCGCCTTTGAACGCGGCTTTATCCACGGGGAGGAAACCGTATTTCTCCACGCACACGCGGAGTGGCTCGCCCTCCTTCATCTCATCCGTCTGGACGGGGACCATCCGGCCGATGGAGGCTTCCACCAGGCCGACCTCCGCATCGAAGCGCCCGCACTCAGCGGGGCTCAGCTGCTCTTTGATCATCCGCTCGACGACCTTGTTGGCGTCGTTGAGATTCTCGCAGATGATGATGTTGAGGGGCCCCCCGCCGGCGGCCCAGCGCTTACGCAGGCCGGCGACGATGTTGGGTACGATGAATTTCAGGATGCGGGCACCCACGGCCGTGGCCATCAGGTCACAGCATGCGATCGCGTCTGAGGCGGCCAGCGTGTCGTTGCCGTTCACGGCGGTGACATTCCGGACCAGGAGGTCTTCGTGCCCCTCGTTGGAGACGAAGCGCAAGGGATAGCAGCGCTTCTCCAGCAGCTCCTTCACGACCGGTTCGGCCACATCGATGAACGTGACCTCGTAGCCGGCGCTGCTCATGAGGGCGCCGATGAATCCGCGGCCGATGTTGCCGCCACCGTACATCACAGCTTTTTTCATGGTGAATGTGTCATTCAGCGCGTAACGAAGAAGCTACCCCAGCTCCGGATACTCGTTGCAAAGCAGCGCCTCGGCGGGCTCATTCTCCTCGATCTCAGGGAAACGGCCGGTCGGCTCCCAGAAGCGGTTGTCCCCGGCGTCGTCGTTGACCATCGACACTTCGCCGATCAGGCAGGTGCCGCCTTCGGCCCAGAAAGTGTGATAGATATACGGGGTGTAGCAGACGCTCTGACCCTTCTTGATGCGGTAAGTCTTGCCGGCTTCGAACTCGGTCACGACGCCGTCCACCTTGAGTTTGACAATGCCGCCTTCTATAAGCTGCTCCGTCTGAGGGTCAGCGTTCCAGAGCTTCATGCAGAAGTCGCCTTCTCCCTCCCGGAAGATGATGTCTTCCATTTTGTTCCAGTGGAAATGGGTCGGGGTGACCTGGCCGTCACGGACGATCATGATTTTTTCGCAATAGGGCTTGCGGTCGAGGGCGACGTTGCCGTTGCGCAGGGTCACCAGCGAGAGACCGACTTTGGCGAAGTCGCCACTGCCGAAATCGGTGATGTCCCAGCCCATGCTGTTATTCTTGATCTCGGCGCACTCTGCGCCTTTCTTCGCCCAGTCGGCAGGGGTCCAGTCACACCAAGCCGGAAGGAAAAAATGGTTTTTCTGGCAGACGGCTTTGTTTTCGCGGATGATCGCGTTGATTTCTGATCTTTTCATGGATGGTATAGGTTTATTGTTGTTTGCGGGATTGGAGGAAGGCCTGGATCGCTTCCAGGGTCGGGGCGCCGCCCGTGGAGGTCGGGTTGAAGAGGTTGAAACGGGCGCTGGCGGACGCAAAGTCCAGCAGGTCCTCCAGGCTGAAGCCTTCGTGGATCGCATACAGCGCGCCGGCGCAGAATGCGTCGCCGGCTCCGACGGTGGAGAGGATTTCCTCCCGGGCGGGGCTGAAGGAAGGAGCGCTGCAGCAGCGTCCGTCCTTGGCGGCGGCCACGCCTCCTTCGGGGAAATGGATGACGACCAGTTTGTGTACGCCCAGGTCGAGAAGCCGGCGGGCCGCTGCTTCCACATCGCTGAACCGGATGCTTCCGTCGGAAGCGCGAAGCTGGCAGTTCAGGCTGTTTTCGGCTTCTACCTCATTGATAATCAGATAGTCGGTGTACTTGAGGCAGGGGAGGACGACCTGGCGGTAGCGGTCGCCTTCTTCGGAGACGACATCCACGCTGGTTTCGTACCCCATCTTCTGGAGGCCGTCAAGCGCCCGCGCCGCGGCGACACCGTACTCGGGATCTGCCTGGTCGAGGCTGTCCAGAAGCAGGAGATAACCGAGGTGGAAGATCCTGGCGGGGGACTGGCAGGCGAGCACTTTTTCCACATCCAGGTGCGCGTTGGCACCGCGGTAATGGAAGAAAGTGCGGGCGCCGCCTCTCTCGGTCATGACATCCGTGTAGGCGGTCGATTCGCCCTCCAGGACGTGGAGGTTGGTCCGGTCGATCCCGAAGCGGTCGCAGGCCTCCATGCAGAGGCGGCCGTTGTCGTCCGCGCCGATGCAGCCGCCCGCATACAGGGGCAGGCCGCTGTGCATGCTCGCGAGGTCCACGAGGACGTTGTGGGCGAGGCCGCCCAGGCCGACTTCTACGCCGGTGATGGTGGTGAGATTGCCTTTCTGCGGGAAGGCGTCGATGAACTTGACGGTGTCAGCGACCCAGTTCCCTGCCGAGATGATTCCTTTTCTGTTGTTTTCAGCCATGGTTGAGTGATACTAATAGGTGGTTCAGGACACGCTAAGTGTGGTAAATCGGTTGACTTACCGTTTCAAAAATAGTGTTTTTTTGGGAAAATCGTATGGGGAAAACGCTTTTTTCGTGGAAAAATCAGGAGATCCGGCTGAAGTCGCGGATCTCGTACTTCTCTTTGCGGAGTTCCTTGCGGAGGGAGGCGTTGACCGGATCCTCCAGCGCCGGGTCGGCCTGCAGGATCTTCTCCGCATAGCGGCGGACTTCGCCCAGCAGGACGCCGTCCTTGGCCAGGGAAGCGATGTTGAGCGAGATGGGCAGGCCGCTCTGCTGCGTGCCTTCCAGGTCGCCGGGGCCGCGCATCTTAAGGTCCGCTTCGGCCAGTTCGAAGCCGTCTTCGGTGGAGCAGAGCAGGTCGATGCGTTTCTGGGACTCTTTGGACACCTTGACATCCTTGACCAGGATGCAGTAGGACTGTTCGGCACCGCGGCCCACGCGCCCGCGGAGCTGGTGCAGCTGCGACAGGCCGAAGCGCTCGGCGCTCTCGATGACCATGACGGAGGCGTTGGGCACATCCACGCCGACTTCGATCACGGTCGTGGATACCAGGATGTGGGCCCGCCCTGCGGCAAAGGCGTCCATGTTGAAGTTCTTTTCGTCATTGGTCTGCCGGCCGTGGACGATGGCGACCTTGTAGGGCGGGAAGGGGAAATGTTGGACGATGTCTTCGTAGCCGGTCTGGAGGTTCTTGAGGTCCATCTTCTCGCTTTCGAAGATCAGGGGATAGACGACGAAAACCTGGCGGCCTTTGTCGATCTCGGCTTTCATGAAGCGGTAGAGGTGGGGGCGTTTGCCCTGGCTGATCTGGAGGGTCTGGACGGGTTTGCGGCCGGGGGGCATCTCGTCGATGACGCTGACATCCAGGTCGCCGTACACCGTCATCGCCAGCGTCCGCGGGATGGGCGTCGCCGTCATGACGAGGACATGGGGGGCCAGGGTGCTGCCCTCGTCCGCTTCTTCATTCGCAAAAGCGTCGCCGGTCCGCGGCAGCGGATGTCCGGCCATCCCCCTTGAGGGGGTGCAGGAGGTGGAATGGTCCGACAGGACAACGTTCCCGGCTTTGGGCCCTTTAGCCCAAAGCCGGGAACGTTGTTCGACCCCGAACCTGTGCTGCTCGTCGATGATGGCGAGGCCGAGGACCTTGAAACGGACGTCGTCTTCGAGCAGGGCGTGTGTGCCGACGATCAGGCCGATGCTGCCATCCTCCAGCCCGGCGTGGATCTCCCGGCGCTCGCGGACCGTGCTGCTGCCCGTCAGCAGTGCGCAGCGCACCGACGTGGGCTTGAGATACTTGCAGATGTTGGCATAGTGCTGCTGGGCCAGCACCTCCGTCGGCGCCATCAGGCAGGCCTGGAATCCGTTGCCCACCGCGATCAACGCGCTCAGCACGGCGACCATCGTCTTGCCGGAACCGACGTCACCCTGCAGCAGGCGGTTCATCTGCCGCCCGCTCTTGAGGTCGGAGCGGATCTCCTTGATGACGCGCTTCTGGGCGCCGGTGAGCTCGTAGGGGAGGGCGTTGTAGCATGCGTTGAAGTCGGGACCGACCTTGGACATCGGGATGCCGTTGTCGGAGCGGCTGCGGATGTATTTCTGCTTGAGCAACGAAAGCTGCAGCAAGAACAGCTCTTCGAATTTGAGTCGGAAGGTCGCTTTGGCCAGGGCGTCCTGGCTCTCCGGGAAATGGATGTTCTGGAGCGCGTAGCGGATGCCGCAGAGTCCCTTCTCCTGCAGGACATATTCAGGCAGGGTCTCCTCGACTTGCGGGAGGCATTGGGAGAGGGCGGCGGCTTGGAGCCGGTTCATCACCTTGCCGGTGATACCGCCGTTCTTGAGCTTTTCCGTGCTGGGATAGACGCCCGTCAGGGTACCGATACCGGTCTGCGCCTGTCCGGGCGCAGGCGCGGGATCGACTTCCGGGTGGACGATGTTTATCCGCCCGTTGAAGGCGGCCGGTTTGCCGAAAAAGAGGAAGGCCAGGCCGGGTTTGAGCCGGTCAAAGTTCCATTTGATCCCCTTGAAGAAGACCATTTCCATCTCGCCGGTGGCATCGGCGACCCATACGCTGAGGCGCTTGACGGCGTTGAAGCGGAGGGGCTTTCCGTCCGCGGCCAGCGGGGGTTCGGGGGCCCCGGGGCCGCTCTGCCAGAAGATGCTGCTGCCCGGACCATAGAGCGTGACGCGGGTGACGCGGGCCAGGATCTGGACGTAAGCGAGATCGGGCCGCACGTCGATAATCTTCTGGAGGCTGCTGCGGTCGATGTAGCGGAAGGGGTAGAGGTGGATCAGGTCGGAAAATGTGCTGATGCCGAGCTCGTTTTTCAACAGCTCGGCCCGTTTCGGTCCCACGCCCGGCAGGAACTTGATATCCGAATTCAGCGCATCCATCTACGACAAATATAGTGTTTTTTCCGGAATGCCGGCTTGCCGTTTGCAAAGCCGCAGACAGACAGTAAGGTGCAGGAAGCATTCCCCGAGGGGGTCTTTTCTGCTTCCTGCACCTTACTGTCTGACTGCGGCCTGAACCGCAAGCCGGTGGTTAAAGCTGGGGACCGGCGGCGACCAGCGCCTTGCCGGCTTCGTTGCTCTCGTACTTCTTGAAGTTCTTGATGAAGCGGTCGGCGAGATCCTTGGCCGTCTCCTCCCACTGGGCGGGATCCGCATAGGTGTCGCGAGGATCCAGGATGCCCGTATCGACGCCCTTCAGGACGGTCGGGACGGTGAAGTTGAAGTAAGGGATCTGCTTGGTCGGAGCCTCGTCGATGGAATGGTCGAGGATCGCATCGATGATGCCGCGGGTGTCCTTGATGGAGATGCGCTTGCCGGTGCCGTTCCAGCCGGTGTTCACCAGGTAGGCCTTGGCGCCGCTCTTTTCCATCTTCTTGACGAGCTCTTCGGCGTATTTGGTCGGATGCAGCTCGAGGAAGGCCTGGCCGAAGCAGGCGGAGAAGGTCGGGGTCGGCTCGGTAATGCCGCGCTCGGTTCCGGCGAGCTTTGC
>JAFUWZ010000002.1 GCA_017471045.1 Bacteroidales bacterium | reverse complement strand
TTAATTTTTCCAAAAAATGAGAAAATCGAAGCCTAAGAAGAGGATTCTACTTCCTGATCCGAAGTTTCACGACATCGAGGTGACCCGTTTCGTGAACAACCTTATGTTGCAGGGGAAGAAGAGTATCGCGTATTCTATTTTTTACGATGCCATTGACTTGGTAGGCGAGAAGATGAAAGATTCTGACAAGGCTCCTCTAGATATTTGGAGGAAAGCTCTCGAGAACGTGACCCCTCAGATCGAGGTCAAGTCGCGCCGTATCGGTGGAGCGAACTTCCAGGTGCCTACGGAGATGCGCCCGGAGCGGAAAATTTCTGTCTCGATGAAGAATATGATATCCTTCGCCCGCAAGCGTTCCGGTCACTCCATGGCTGAAAAACTCTGTGCTGAAATCGTCGCCGCGTATAACAACGAAGGCGGTGCTTTCAAGAGAAAGGAAGACATGCACAGGATGGCTGAGGCCAACAAGGCGTTTGCACACTTCCGTTTCTAATCGCTTTTCTGTAGATGGCAAAGAGGAATCTCAGATACACGCGTAATATCGGCATCATGGCGCACATTGATGCCGGTAAGACGACAACGTCTGAGCGGATTTTGTACTACACGGGCAAGACCCACAAGATCGGCGAAGTCCACGAAGGCGGTGCCACGATGGACTGGATGGTCCAGGAGCAGGAGCGGGGTATCACCATCACTTCTGCGGCGACCACCGCTTTCTGGCGTTACAACGGGGAGACCTATCAGATCAACTTGATCGACACCCCCGGACACGTCGACTTTACGGTCGAGGTGGAGCGTTCGCTCCGGGTTCTGGACGGTACGATCGCCACGTTCTGCGCGGTCGGCCGCGTCCAGCCCCAGTCTGAGACCGTCTGGCGCCAGGCTGACAAGTACGGAGTCCCTAAGATTGCTTATGTCAACAAGATGGATCGCGTCGGCGCGGACTTCCTGGCCTGTGTCGCCGAGATCAAGGACAAGTTGGGAGCCACTGCGGTTCCCGTCTGCCTGCCCATCGGTTCCGAGGATAAATTCCAGGGGATCGTAGACCTCATTTCCCGGAAGGCGATCTATTACCTTCCCGGTGAGGAACTCGTCAACTACGAGTATCGCGAGATCCCCGCGGAGATGGCGGAGGAGGTCGAGCATTGGCGCGAAAATCTCCTCGAAGCCGCTTCGGAGTGCGATGAGGCCCTGATGGAGAAGTATTTCGAGGATCCCGAGTCCCTGACGGAGGAGGAGATCATCGCCGCCCTGCGCAAGGGTACGATCGAGATGACGATCGTGCCGGCGTGCTGCGGTTCTTCGTTCAAGAACAAGGGCACGCAGTTCCTGCTGGATGCGGTGATGCGCTACCTTCCTTCTCCGCTGGACAAGGGCGCCGTCAAGGGGATCAATCCCCGCACCGGGGAAGAGATCTCCCGCGAGCCGAGCGCCGATCAGCCGTTCTGCGGCCTGGTGTTCAAGATCGCGACAGATCCTTTCGTCGGCCGTCTCGCCTTCATCCGCGCCTATTCCGGCCACCTGGATGCCGGCTCGTACGTGTACAACGTGCGTTCCGGCAAGAAGGAGCGGGTCGCCCGGCTGTACCAGATGCATTCCAACCACCAGAACCCGATCGAGTTCGTGGAGGCGGGCGACATCTGCGCGGCCGTCGGTTTCAAGGATCTGCACACCGGCGATACGGTCTGTGAAGAGAGCAAGCCCATCACGCTTGAGTCGATGGAGTTCCCGGATCCCGTCATCGGGATTGCCGTGGAGCCCAAGACCCAGCAGGATCTGGACAAACTCGGCATCGCGCTTTCCAAGCTCGCCGAGGAGGACCCGACTTTCACGGTCAAGTCTGACAACGAGACCGGGCAGACCATCATCAGCGGCATGGGCGAGCTTCACCTGGACATCATTATCGATCGGCTCCGCCGTGAGTTCGGCGTGGAGATCAACCAGGGTGCTCCGCAAGTCAACTACAAAGAAGCCATCACCAAACCCGTTCAGCATCGCGAAGTCTTCAAGAAGCAGACCGGCGGCCGCGGCAAGTTCGCGGATATCATCGTCGAGATCGGTCCTGCGGACGAAGGTGTTTCCGGCCTCCAGTTCGACAACCAGGTCAAGGGTGGCAACGTGCCGAAGGAATTCGTGCCGAGCGTCCAGAAAGGATTCGAGGCGGCGATGGCCAACGGCTGCCTGGCTGGTTACGAGGTGCAGTCCCTCAAGGTCACGCTCCTCGACGGCAGCTTCCACCCGGTGGACTCCGACCAGCTCTCCTTCGAGTTGGCGGCGCGGATGGCCTTCCGCCATGCGTCCCCCAAGGCGAAGCCGGTGCTCCTGGAGCCCATCATGAGCCTGGAGGTTGTCACGCCCGAAGAGTATATGGGTGAAATCGTCGGTGATCTGAACCGCCGTCGCGGCCAGATCGTCCAGATGGATTCCACGTCTACCGGCGCCCGTATCATCAAGGCTTTTGTCCCGCTTGCCGAACAGTTTGGTTATGTTACCGTTCTCAGGACGCTTTCTTCCGGCCGTGCCACCAGCACGATGTCCTTCGACCACTATGCCGAGGTCCCTTCGGCGATGGCGAAAGACATAGTCGAGAGAAGCGGCTACAGAGTTTTCGAAGAAGAATAATTAAAACAAAAGTATTGATATGAGTCAGAAAATCAGAATTAAGCTCAAATCATTCGACCATATGCTCGTCGACAAGTCGGCAGGCAAGATCGTCGAAACCGTGAAGGCGACCGGCGCGAAAGTGAACGGCCCCATCCCGCTTCCGACCAACAAGAAGATCTTCACTGTCAACCGTTCGACCTTCGTCAACAAGAAGGCCCGCGAGCAGTTCGAACTTGATTCCTACTGCAGGCTGCTCGATATCGAGGACTCCAACGCCAAGACGGTGGATGCCCTGATGAAACTCGAGCTGCCCTCCGGCGTCGAGGTCGAGATCAAGGTCTGACGAGACAGAAATCTCATTTGATTCGCAGGGTTGCCTCCATGATGCGGGGTAGCTCTGCGAATATCGGTCCCTTAGCTCAGTTGGTTAGAGCAACTGACTCATAATCAGTGGGTCGCAGGATCATGCCCTGCAGGGACCACAAAGAGGGCCACCGCGACGCGGTGGCCCTCTTTGTGGTCCCGGAGGGACTATGATTCATTGGGGAGTCCTCTCCCCAAACCCCTCCGGTCGGCCTGCGGCCTCCGACAGGCCTCCGCGGGTGCAAAGAAGAAGGAGGCGATCTCAAATCCGCGGTATGGACTGCTTCCATCGTGGACGGTCGATATCTTCGCGTGACCAACAGAATCACGGCTCCGGACCGCAAATCGGCGATGCTCCGCTGGACCATGGTGACACCCTGCCGCTGTCAAGGCGCTGCTGATGGGTTCGAGTTCATGTAAAGGTTGATTTAACATCGCGATACCACGGCATCATCCTCAATTAATCATTCAGTAACACATCATCTTCTTCAATATATTATCACGTTGCAGTGTAATCGTATAGTCGATTTAGGGAAAAACAGCGCTTCCGGTTGATAAATTTACGAGTTAAAGTGCATCGTAGTAAAAATAGACACCCCTCAGTGAAGGGAGACATTGATATGGTGTTTGAAAGGTTATCAATGAAAACCGCCCTTGTGCACCGCGGAACTCTACTCATGAACACATCTGATAGTACATGAATTCGCCCGATATATATCGGGCCTCGAGAAACCATATGTTGTACTAATTAATACGACATGCCCTACCGCGCCATTATCATAAGCTTTAGAGGTCCAATATGCTCCCCATAATCCGCTGAAAGATATACTAAAGAAATACCCATCTCTCCATCGCGCTCCGCTTGATGGTAAGAATACTTTTTCAAGTAGATCAGACGAGTATGGTATGCTTCCGGAAACCCATACACCGCCTTCCCCCGCCTCGTAATAGCGGTTCTTACATAATGCATCTAACTCCTTATATGTAGGAACTCGCCAACCATCTGGGCAGGGATCATAAATCGTCTTCTGAGGATTATCCTCTGTGCCTGAATTCCAAAAATGATTATCTCCGTTCACTATCCAATCATTTTTGTAAATGGCAGGAGAATTGAGATCGTCCTTTCTGTAACTATATACTGTATTGGGATCCTCTTCACCATTAACTCCGGTCCATAAATCCTCCGCGGAGAATCCATGTCCAGCAGACTCGCCTATTTGACCATATTTTCTCCCCCACTGATAATACCTTCCGCGAGGAGCCGCCGTAGACTCATATCCACAATTAACGGGAGCCCAAAGAACGCCATCTATACAAATACCCTTTCCTTGATTATTCCCAGACGCATCTATGTAGTCGGGAGGGATAACAAATACTTCGCAAGACGCCTTCTTGTTTCCTACCGTTGCAGTAATTGTAGTATATCCTTCGCTTTTTCCTGTAACTAAACCGTTATTCACGGTTGCGACTGTGTTATTTGAGGACGCCCATACGATATCTTTATTCGTCGCATTCTCAGGTTTTATAATTGCGGATAATGTCTCTGATTTCCCGACAAATAATTCGAGTTCAGCTTTATCAAACTCTATTGATTCAACGTCAATCACCTTGATAGATACGTGACAAGAAGCAGTTTTCCCGCCATCATTTGTTGTGACGGTGATCGTGGCGGATCCCACCGCTTTGGCCGTGACGACACCGGAAGAGGAAATGGTAGCGATGGAGTTATTGCTGGATGACCATGTAACGGACTTGTCCGTAGCGTTTGAGGGAGTGATCGTTGCCGTGAGTGTTTGCGTGTCTCCGACGGTCATGGACAGTGATGTCTTGTCGAGACTGACTCCGGTCACGTGAGTCTTGACGGTTACGGGACAAGTAGCTGAAGCATTGCCATCTGAACTTTCGCAGATGATGTTTGTTGTGCCGACCTTAACGGCTCGTACTAATCCCTCTGGGGATACTGTTGCAATCGATGAATTATTCGATGTCCAGGTAACTGTTTTGATTGATGCATTATTCGGGGTGGTTGATGCAGAAAGCAAAAACGACTCTCCTTCTGTCAGAATCAAAGATGTCCTGTTCAGTTTGATTTGGGAGACAAGGATTGCTTCAACCACGACAGAACACGGGGAACTCGCGACTCCATTTGCCATTGCAGTGATTGCCGCGCTTCCAGCCTGGTGCGCTGTGATCGTTCCATCTGACACGGAGACTACCGAATTGTCATTGCTAGACCAGACGATTCTGTCATATGTGGCATCCGCAGGGCTTACTGTCGCGGTGATGGTTTCCACCTGGCCTGGGGTCATCTTAAGAGACTGCTTATCCAACTTTACATCCGATACTTCTGTAACAAAAGTGCAGGCATGTGCAAACACAACAATAGAAATTAATGTAATGATCTTTTTCATAAATACGGTTATTAGTGTCCGGTAAAAAATCATCAAAGTTCTTTGAAAATATTGAAAGTTAGGTAATTACAAAGGTTTTTGGAGTCAGCCGATTAGAAATTATCTTTGCCAGACTAACGTAGAATGGCACATGAGTAATGGACAACCGTGAGAGTCTCCGCGATGTTGTGTTTGCATACCACACTGTCGAGGAAGCAAGAGAGTGTCGGGCTACCGACATCTTCAAGTTTGGCGGCAACGTATATGCCTTTGACTCAACGACATGAATGCGATGGACGCCATTCCGTATGAAGAGGACTCGTTCTACATCTTCGACCGTGGGTACAATGACTTTAAACCCATGAAATGGACGAGGCGTTTTCCTCTAGGTTCCGGCATCCTATCCGAAGCAATCGGGTATATGAACGGCGAACTGACCAGAGGAAAGTATCCAGAGAAGATCCGACGTATTGTCTACTGGGACGATGAGCGGAAGAGAAAGTTCATATTTTTTAAACTCTATCACAACCGTTGGCAGATTGAGTTTTTCTTCAAGTGGTTGAAGCAACATCTGAGGATAAAAAAGTCCTGGGGTGAGTCCGAGAACGCCGTGAGGATCCAAATCTACTGCGCGATAACCGCCTACTGTATGATGGCGATTGTCCAGAAGAAGATGGGAATCGACAGACCTATTTACGAGACGCTTCAGCTTGCAAGTGCTTCATTAGCAGAGAATAAGCCTCTTGATAGACTCTTTGGAAAACCTAACTACAATATTGTCAATGAACAGGATGGTCCTACCGAACCGACTTTGTTTTAAATGTTAAACTTTATATAAACCGTCCGGAACTTTTACCGGACACACATGATCGTTTTGAGCAAATCGCGTCAAGGTTTTTTGACATCCTCTTTAAGAACCAGGAATCATTCCATAAAGAGATGAGTTCATTCTTAGAATAGGATGCGCCCTCTGTACTCTCGCCGGTATAAACATTGATCTTCTTGACCCTATTAATTCCCTTATCGTAAATGTGAATGTGTGGGATAGAGGGTGATGGATCTGGATCAGCAATTCTAAGTGTTACTTGAAATAAGAGACAGTCCGGGTTTTCTTTGATGATACTGACCAAAACGGCATCTCGCTCTTCAGAGAAATTGTCATCCGCGGCTGACTGTGATGCCGGTATCTTTTTTCTGTCCAATAGTTCGAGTACAATTGTGTATAGTCTCGTGCCCGGATCCATAATATGGAACAGGGATTCCAAATATGTCTTATACGTCTGGCGTTTGATAATCCCATTCATGAACTGTTTTGTGCAAATGACAAAAAACAGTTTTGCAGATTTTGTTTTTAGTTTCATAGTTCCCATTCTTCGCTGAAAACTTCTTCTCTGAACCTTGTTGTACAGAGGCTATTTATTCATGGGGTTTTCGTCTAAAACCCGATCGCCTTCTTTCCAATGATCCAAAGGCGTTACATTGTCCTCATGATGGATAGCCACCAATCGCCCTCTCCAGTTCTCAGGTCCTTCGAAAACAACACCTGTAATGGGCCGAACATCCGCTCCAATAATTAGCACGCGAATTTGGAAGCGTCCTTCGGAGTTCAAGTCTGTTAAGAGAAGTTCTGTAAGATGGGTTCCATCGCTCTTAATTGCGCGTTCACTTTCTTGAATCTCCAAGATTTTATACGTCAGAGACATAATGAATACTTCTTTGGCGGGTGCCCCTCTCCGCGGAAACACAAAGAAAGTGTGGAGCAATTTGCTTATCTGGGAGAGGCTCTGGAAACCTGTATCAAATAAACATACACTCCACACCGAGTATGGAAATGCCACAGATGGGCAAATCGCCATACAAGGTGATGAAGAGCGTTGTCTACCCCCGATACAGTTGAAATTTTCCAGATTTCTCCCAAGGATGAAACAATACACTTTCATCTAATATGTCTGCCAAGGTTCGAAATGAATTCGAACCCCTTGACGAACGCAAAGATAAAAAAAGAATTAAAAAATAAAAATAGGGAGTGCCCAACTGCTGAACTCTCCTTTGTTTTGGATTATACAAAATCCCCACCTTATTGGCTATGACGATCATGCTGGAGTGGTCAACTCCATTAGCATCAGCATAGCGTATCTGGTAAAATCTTCCGATGACATATTCTTAGGAGCCCTTGATAAGTTCTCTCTGCCATTTCGCTTCGCGTAATCTTCTTACAAAATACGGCAAAATGGTGTCATAATGGTTGCATAATGATTTGAAACAATTATCTTTGCAAAAAAGAAGTTATTATGGCACAAACCGCAATGACCATCCGTATGGATAACGATCTCAAGGTCCAGTTCGATGCACTTTGCGATGAATTCGGCATGAGTACCAATACGGCATTCAACATCTTTGCCCGCGCTGTCGTCAGAGATCGCAGGATCCCCTTCATCATTGAGGCTCCGGCGAAAGAGGATGTTGTCAACAAGGGAAAGGCAGCGTTTGACGAGATCCGTTCCAATCAATGAAGAGATTTTCTAGGAATACGTGGAGGTTCTTCACCGTACATGATTGCAATTGCCAACCGCTCAGGTAGAAGATATCTTTGAAGCGATCTCCACAAGGGGAATGATACTGGGTCGGACGAAGTCGGAAGAAACGTTCCCGGCCCCGAAGGATACGGTTTTCTATGAGGTCGCGTTGTCGAAGGAGGAGTCCTATCTGATAACGGGCAATACGAAACACTTCCCAAAGACTCCTATCGTCGTCACTCCGACTGAAATGCTGGAGGTCCTTAAGAAGAAACCTTGATATTTTTTGAAATGATCGTGAGGGAAGCGGTGGTGAAAAGACTGTCTTTACGACCCTGCTTCAAGGGGAACTTCTGGAAAGACTGACTGACCCCAGATGGAGCGCGGAAGCCATTGGATACTTTCCCGGTTTGGAGTATCTTTGTGAGAAGCTGTGAATAACCCTTCCATCCGTATGAAAAGAATCCTTGTACTGGCGGTCCTGCTCATTCCGGCGGGCCTCTTTGCCCAGGAATGGGTGCCGGCCGAGTGGCCCGTCCTGACCCGTTATGACAGCGCTCACCTTCAGCAGGTCGCCCTCCCGCTGGGCGGGATCGGAACCGGCACTGTCTCGCTGGGCGGCCGGGGCGAGATCCGCGACTGGGAGATCATGAATGTCCCGGGCAAGGGGAACAGTACCGTGGCCACGGGGAATGATGCCCCATTTTTTGCCATCTTCACGGAATCGGCCGGAGTGCGCGCGACGAAACTCCTTGCCGGTCCGCTTTATCCGCAGGAATACCTCCATTTTGAAGGACGGCCGGTCAATCACCACGGTCTGCCCCGGTTCGAGGAGGCTTCGTTTGAAGCCGCTTATCCGTTCGGACAAGTCTGTCTGAGCGACCCCGGGATGCCCGTCAAGGTTCGGATCAAGGGTTTCAATCCCTTGATTCCCGGGGACTCCGAGGCAAGCGGACTTCCCCTTGCGGTGCTGTCTTACGAGGTGACCAACACTTCCGGCCATGAGGTCGAGGTGGCCGTGTGCGGGGCGATCCGCAACTTCGTCGGCAAGGATGGACAGCAGTATGTCTCCAATTGGAAAGGGGACAGGATCCCGACCGGGGCCAAAGGCAACAAGAACGAATACCGGGCGTCCGGCCAGATCCGCGGGATCCGTTTCTATTCCGAGGGTGTCGACCCTCAAGACAAGGCCTGGGGGCATTTCTGCCTTTCGACAGACAGCGGCGGTCAGGTCAGTTTCCGCACTTATTCCACGGACAACAACTGGGCGAACGCTCTGCTCAACTTTTGGGACGATTTCAGCGATGACGGCTTGATCTCCAATCCCGTGGCCAGCACTCGCCACTCCGTGGGAAAGGATGAGGACCCGATGGGAGCGCTGTCGGTCAAAGCGACCCTGCAGCCCGGGCAGACCCGCTCCTTCAACTTTTTCCTGACATGGTTTTTTCCCAACCGCTTTGCCTGGTCGAGCGAAGTGGTCGGCAATTACTACAGCATCCGCTATCCGGATGCGTGGGATGCGGCTATAGCGTTTATCCCGCAGATCGGTGCGCTGGAGGAGAGGACGCTCTCGTTCGTCCGGGCGTTTCTGGGGTCTTCCCTGCCCGACGTCGTGAAGGAAGCCGCCCTATATAACCTCGCCGTCCTCCGCTCCCAGACGGTGTTCCGCGTGCGAGACGGACACATGCTCGGTTGGGAGGGCGTCACAGACCATTTCGGCTCCTGCGCGGGCTCCTGCACCCATGTCTGGAACTATGAAGCGGCGACCGCGTTCCTGTTCGGCGACTTGGCGAGAACCATGCGAGACGTGGAATTCCATTATTCGATGAATCCGGACGGCGCAATGGATTTCCGTGCGAATCTTCCCCTGGGAACCGCGCCCGACCCCAGGCAGACCGCCGCCGACGGCCAGATGGGCTGCATCATGAAGCTATACCGGGAATGGCAGCTTTCAGGAGACAGAGCCTTCCTGGAGCGGTATTGGCCGGCCTGCAAAGCCGCCCTTTCTTATGCGTGGAAGGAAAAAGGCTGGGACGGAGACCAGGACGGCGTCATGGAAGGCTCGCAGCATAATACGATGGACGTGAGTTATTTCGGGCCCAATCCCCAGATGGGATTCTGGTACATGGGCGCTTTGCGGGCGGCTGAGGAGATGGCGATAGCAATGAAAGACAAGGCATTCGCCCAGAAATGCCGGGTCCTTTTCGCCTCCGGAAGCACGTGGATGGATGCCCACCTTTTCAACGGGGAATATTACGAGCACTGGATCACGGACCCGCAGACCTTCGAATTCCTGCCGGAAGGTTCGGACAAGGTCCCTCCTTTCCAGTTGGGGAAGGGCTGCCTGGTGGACCAACTGGTCGGCCAGTACATGGCCCATCTCTGCGGCTTGGGATATCTGGGAGACAGGGAACATATCCGCAAGACGCTGGAAAGCATCATGAAATACAATTATGTCAGTGATGTCAGCGATACGTTCAACAACATGCGCTCTTACGTGATGGGGCACGAGTCGTGCCTGCTGATGGCTTCCTGGCCGAAGGGGCGGCTGGAGGTCCCTTTCCCGTATTTTCCGGAGTCGATGACGGGATTCGAGTATTGCGCGGCAGTCGGGATGATCTATGAAGGCCGGGTCGACGACGCCCTCAAGTGCATCGGATCGATCCGTGCGCGTTTCGACGGGGCGAAGCGGAACCCCTTTGACGAGCCGGAATGCGGCAAGCATTATGCCCGGTCGATGGCGAGCTGGTCGGCGGTGCCCGCCCTGAGCGGGTTCCGGTATTCCGGGGTGGAGCGGACGATGCAGTTCACCTCCGTCCCCGGGAAGTATTTCTGGAGCAACGGCAGCGCTTTCGGAACCTGTGAAGTGCGGAGTGACTCCGTCAAACTGGAAGTCATTGAAGGCAACCTGGACCTCAAGTCATTGACCCTGTCCGGCTTCAGGAAGCCCGTTGCGGGCAGGCTGGCGCTCTCCGCCGGGGAGGCGCAGGAGTTTGCGGTCAAGCGGGCCTCCGAGGCCTCCGGCCGCTGATTAGAGCACCTCTGCCGGCAACCGAAGACTAAGACAAGTCGGCCTTCTCTGCGAAACGGAGCAGGGTGCCTTCCGGCTGGGCGAGGGAGATCAGGAGGTCCGCCGCTTTCCGGGGCGTTCTCCAGGCATTCTTCCCGGCGGGACGGGATATACCGTGACATCAAGGCTTCGGACTGGATGACGGAACCGATGAGTTTGTTGGCATAGACATTCCAGTACGGCTGTCCGCCGGGGACGTCGGCGTTTAGGATCTTTTTCATCCTTAGGAAATTATTAATTACTGGACAATAATCCAAATCGACAATCAGGCTGTTATCTGCCAGGCGTCACGAAAGAGGGTGTCAGGGGAACAGCTGTCGTAGCCCGTGATGTTTGAACTGTCTTTGAATCGCCGTATATTTGCAGGGTAACATTTCTCTTTTTATGATGGTATATTCAGCGGAGTCCCGCGGCACCCGGAAAAAGTTTCTCTTTCTTTTGTCTGTTATCTGGACCCTGTTCCTTGCGGGATGTGCCCGGCAGGAAGACGGGTGGAAACTGGTCTGGGAGGATGATTTCTCCGGGACGGAGCTGGACTCTTCATCCTGGTCAAGGGTTCCGCCCGGGAAGTCCGACTGGAACGACATGATGTCTCTCCGGGAGGATTTGGTTTACCTGGAAGATGGGGATCTGGTCCTGCTGGGCAAGGTCAATGATGGGAAAGGGGCGGACACGACCCGTTTTGTGACTGGAGGCGTGTCCGGAAAGAACAAACGTTTCTTCCCGCTGGCGCGGTTTGAGGTCCGGGCCAAATTCAACCACGTCCAAGGATTCTGGCCGGCGCTCTGGCTGCTGGCTCAAGGGAAAAAGTGGCCCGACGGGGGAGAGATCGATATCATGGAGCATCTCAACGACGATCCCTTCGTTTATCAGACTGTCCACTCCGACTATTCGCTGCACGTCAACGACAGTATTCCCGCGCATTATACCACGGCGCCGGTCCTGGTGGGAGACTACAATGTGTACGCGGTCGAGGTACATCCGGACAGCCTGTGTTTCAGCATTAACGGCCAGCATACCCTCACGTATCCGCGTGTGGAAGGCATAGAGGGCCAGTTTCCCTGGGCGGACTGTGACTTCTATTTCATCCTCTCCAACCAGATCGGGGGCGGCTGGGTAGGCCCGGCAGATCAGCCCGGACAGTTCCCGACGGAACTTCGCATCGACTGGGTCAAAGTCTATCAGAAAAAGCGCTAGCCCGGACTTGCATAACATTGAATAATCGTTATATTTGTTGGAAGTTTCCAACAAGTCCCACAAGTTATACAAGAGAGCGACGGGAAATACATCTTCGGGGTCGTGAAGGTGGGCGACGCGGTGAGACGGCACTGGATGGACAATCTGCGCTGGGTGACAGTGCTCCTGGTGCTGCAGGGCGAGAAGCGGCAGAAGAGCGCGGCTTAAGGCGTCAGTCTGTAACCAGTCGGCCGGCGAAGCCTCCGCCACCCAGGACGGTAAGCCTGACTGTCCCGTCCAGGCTGGTCATATCGCATTCGGCGAAGGAATTGATGTCTGCGCCGTCCGTGAACCAGCGGATCGTTTTTCCTTGGCAGGAAGGAGGAAGGTTGAAGGTCAGTTCGCGTGTTTCCGGCTTACCGTTGATCCCGCCGATCCACCAGACATCACCTTTGCGGCGGGCGATGACGGCATAGTTGGAAGGATAACCGGCGAGCAGGACGCTCTCGTCCCAGGCGGCCGGGACGTCCCGCAGGAATGCCTTGGGCCCCTCGGAGAGGGCCTGGTAGGCTTCCGCCCGGTCCGCGAAACACTGGAATCCGGACTCGAACGCTACGGCCAGGGCCAGCTGGTGGGCCATGGAGGTCTTGCGGATGGCGGGAACGCCTTGGCGGATCTTGTTGGAGAAGGTGACGGGCGTGTAGTCCATCGAGCCGACGACGTTGCGGGTGAAGACGACGGTGGCGTCGTGCTCCGCCATCCGGTCACAGGTCTCCTGCCGGCCCAGTCCTTCCGCTCCCTTGATGGCTTCGGTGCTCATCAGGTTGGGCCAGGTACGCTCCCAGCCGTGCGGCAGGGTGGCCCCGTGGAAATCCACCATCAGGTGATGGGCGGCCGCGTCTTCGAGGATGGCCGGGTAGAGGGCGATGACGCGCTGCTTGTCGGTGTCAAAGAAATCAACCTTGATCCCTCTGACGCCCAGCTCCTGCAGGCGCTTCATCTCCGCACGGCGTGCGGGAGGATCGGACATGATCGAACTGTCCCGTCCGGCGCCGGAGTGGTACCAGAGCCAGATGCCGACCCCCTGCTCAGCGGCATGGCGGACGACTCCCTCCATGCCTTCCCCGTCCATCCGCTCCCAGCTGGCATCAATCAGGGAATAATCCCAGCCCATCTCGCGACAGAAATCGACATACTTGAGCTGTGCCTTGTAGTCTCGGACCGTGCCTCCGCTGTACCACCAGCTCCAGGTCGCCTTGCCGGCCCGGATCCAGTCTGTGTCCTCCAGGGCACAGGGCGGGTTGAGGTGGGCGACGATCTGGGTGGAGAAGATCGTATCAAGTCCGGGGCCCGTGGCGATGACGCGCCAGGGCAGGGTCCAGGGCAGGGTGGAGCAGGGCCGGGGATCGTCCGGGATGACGGGCTCGTCCGCTTCCGGGAAACGGATCCGGTAAGCGCCGGCCGTCCCGCTGTTGTCGATGTGCGTGGCGGGATAGCAGCCGTCCAGGCTGGCTTCCGTCACCAGGGACCAGCCACCGTCGGTCTCGAAGAGCATCGGGAAGGCCCAGCCTTGCTCCTTGGGAGCGACGGTCCTGACAGGGATGGCGTTGCGGGAGAACTGCTCGTAGCTGGGTTTCTTGCGGCTGTTCCAGTCGTAGGGATGGATCCAGGCCTTGCCCGCCGGGATGGCAAACTCGGTCGCTTCCGATCCGATCGTGTGGGGCGTCCCGTCCGTGTCCGGGAAGACGTAGCGGAATGCGGCGCCGTCGTCATAGACGCGGACGACCAGCTGGAAGCAGCGTTTCCCCTGGGGACGGAAGGTCAGGGTGTGTTCGGTGCAGTAGTCCCGGGTCCGGAGCTGCTTGCCCGACGAGAGCGTGTAGGCCTCGTCGATGAGCCGGGTCCGGATCTCGGGGCGCGGCAGGTTGCGGCCGTACTCGGCTCCGTCCATCTCCAGGCCGAGACGGGAAGGGAGGATGACTGGACGGGCATTGCGCTCCACGTGGTACATGAGCTGCCGGCTGCCGTCGTCCTGCCGGACATTTTCAAGGGTGAAGCAGAGGTGGCCGTCCGGGGACTGGGCCTCGTACAAAGGCCGGGTGTTGCAGCCGGGCAGCAGGACCAGGGCCGCCAGGGCCAGGCAGAGGATCTTCTTCATGGGGGCGGGATTAGTCGGTGTCGGCGATCTTGAAATAGAGTTCCGTGTTGGAAAGAAGTTTGACGGGCGGCAGGGGACGTCGCAGTTCCAGCTTGATGACGGGATACTTCTCGGTAGCGAGGCCGGCCGGAAGCTGGACGGTGGTGCGACTGCCGCGCGTGGAGAAGCGAACGGGCGTGCCGTCGGCGAGTACGCTTGCCTTGCGGAAGGAGAAGTTGCCGTCCAGGGTGAGCGTCCCGTCCTCCGGGAAATCATAGATGCACAGGTAGAAGACGCTGCCGCCGGGGACGTCCTTGCGGATCACTTCGCCCCAGTCCGGATGCAGTCCGCTGCGCTGGGTGCCGTAGATGGCCTCCCCGTTGACGCTGAGCCACCGGCCGACTTCCCGCAGGCAATCCTGGGCCTGTCCGGGGACGCGTCCCAGGGCGTCGGGACCGACGTTGAGGAGCAGGTTGCCGCCGCGGGCGGCGATCGTGGCCAGGGTGCGGATCACTTCGTCGCAGCTCTTCCACTTATTCTCCCAGCTCTTGTAGCCCCAGGAGCTGCCGACGTTCATGCAGGTCTCCCAGTACACGCCTTTGACATCTTCCGGTTCGGGGATCCGTCCCTCCGGCGTCTTGTAGTCGCCCGGGAAATCGGGCCGTTTCAGCCGGTCATTGACGATGATCTGCGGGAAGTCCTTGAGCAGGTCCTGCATCTCCCGGGCCTGGGCCTCGGTGATGGACATCGGGGTGTCGAAGAAGATGACGGCGAGGTCCGGATAGCGGGACAGCAATTCCTTCATCTGCGGCAGGGCGACGGCGTGGAAGTACTCGTCGAAGCTCCTCTCGCGCTGCTTGTAGTCCCAGGCGCCGCCGTGCTCCCGGGTGAAGCGGTCGATCTCGGTCGAGTCGGGATTGGCCCAGCCTTCCTTCATTTCCTTGCGGGCCGTTGCGCCGCCGGCGTTGCACCAGTCCTGCGATTGCGAATAGTAGAAGCCGATCTTGAGCCCATGGCGGCGGCAGGCCCGGACCACCTCATCCACGACATCGCGTCCGAAGGGCGTGTAGTCCACGATGTTGAATCGGCTCGCGTCGCTCTGGAACATGGCGAAGCCGTCGTGATGCTTGGTCGTCAGGACGAGGTACTTCATGCCGGCGTCCACGGCCAGGGTGGCGAGCTGGTCGGCATCAAACTCGACGGGGTTGAAGGTGCTGGCCTTGGCCCGGTACTCCATCACCGGGATCTTGCAGCGGTTCATGATCCATTCGGCGCCGCCCCGCCGTTGAGGGAAGCCGTTGTACACGCCTCCGTAGAGGCTGTAGGGACCCCAGTGGACGAAGAGGCCGAACTTGGCTTCGTTCCACCATTCCATTTTTTCTTCCTGGGTCAGGGGAGCCTGGGCGGACAGGTTCAGCGCCAGGCAGAGGGAGAGCAAGCAATAAAGGGTTTTTCGCATGGTATATTAGTTTTGGTCGATCCATAGGATAGGATTGCGTAGCGGCAGGTTGCGGATCACTTCCTCGTTGGTCGGGAAATGGTCCAGGCCCTGCCAGGCCCGGTAGTAAGCGGCGTCGCCGAAATGCGCCCAGCCGAAGAGGAATGCGGGCTGGGCGACGGGCCACTCCTCCCAGTACATCACGTCTTCCCCGTAGGGCCAGGTGGACTTGTCCTGGATGTAGGGGAGCAGGAAATCGAGGGCCTTGCGCATGTTGTGCCCTTCAGGCGTCGTGTAGTCCCAGAGGTTGTCCTCCGGGGTGGAGAGGATCTGGCAGAGGCCCGCCATCGCGTCGAGGTTGAAGATCGAATAGCCGTAGGGCTTGGTCCGCTGCAGCTCGCGCGGGAAACTGCCGTCGTCGGCCATCTGCCGGACCAGGAAGACCGACTTGAAGCGGTCGGCGCAGAAGTCCATCAGGGTCCGGTCGCCGACGAATTTGGCAAAGGCGGCCGCCTGGAAGGCCCAGCAGGTGCCGTGGTTGTTGGTGGCGTTCATTTCCTGGGTGCTGTTGGGGTGCGTCTTCAGCCACTGGAGGTAGTCTGCAAACCACTGCCGCGCTCCGTCCAGGATCTCAGCAGGCAGCGCGCCCGCTTCCTGCAGGCGGATCAGGGACTGGGCGACCTCGATCAGGTGGATGGTGTCGATGATGCCGATGCCCCGGCCCGGCGTGACGCCGTGGATGGCCTGGGCATAGAGGAGGTTGGGGTTCATCCGGGTGTCCGGATCGATGAACCAGGCCCGGACGTGGGCCTGCACGGCATCCGCATAGCGCTGCTCGCCGGTCAGCAGAAAGGCGGAAGCCAGGTTGCCGACGATCTGGCTGAAGCGGATCATGGCGTGGCGGTGCGCGACGAAGTTGTCGGGATTGGTCTCCCCGTCCCGGCGGATGTAGGGCCCGTCCGGGTTTTTCGGATCCGGCCACCAGTAGTCTCCTTCGGAGAAGAAATCATGGATTGTCCCTTCGCTGCGCACGGCGGGGTAGGCCGTGACCGTGACCGGCAGTGCTTTCAGGTCCTGCTCCGCCTGCGTGAGGACGGCCTCCTCCAGGGACGTCCGGACCGGGTCCAGGGAGACGATCTGCGTCTGGAGGCCTTCGGAGAGCACCGCCACGGCGGCCCGTCCGGCTCCGGGATCCAGGTAGATGGAGGCTAGTCCGTTGCAGGCCTGCACCTTCGAAGAACCCGTCGGCGTGCCCTGGTTCCGGATCAAGGTCCCGTCGCCGGCGAGCTGGAAGCGGATGAAGCGCTTGTCGTCCAGGCAGCGCCGGCCCTGGGCGTCCAGCACCTCCGCGTCAATCCGCACACGGCCGTCTTCGGCCGCAACGGCCCGGGCTGCCATCCGTGCGGCAGGGCCCCAGGGCTCCGTCACATAGCGGAAAGCGATCTCGTCCGTCAGGCGGACGCCGCCTTTGCGGGTCGCGACGGCCTGAACCGTGACGGGGCCGGCCTGCAGGGCGACATCCCAGTGGAAGCCCGCCGCCGGATAGTCCTGGCTGTTGCGAGTCTTGCGGCCCTGGCTGACGCCGTTGACGAAGAGCTCGACTTCGCTGCAGTTGGAATACACCAGGATCTCCTTCTTCTCGCCGGGATCGCCCCAGCGGACGGGCCAGGTATGGCCGTAGATATGGACCATCGGCTTGTCTGTCCAGTAGGACTGGAAGACGTAGTAGGACTCCTTGGGCGTAAAGTCGCGCTGCAGGACGCCTTTCTGGTTGACGTAGGGCACGGGATTGTCCGGACGGACCGGGGTGGAGAAATCCTTGAAGGGCCAGTAGGCCGTACCGGTCAGCCAGGGCATCGTCTCCTGCTCCTTCAGGTGCCAGTCGATCAGGTGGACGATATAGGTCTCGGACCAGTCGCCGTCGCGGGAGACCCGCTTGGCGCCGCCGTAGAGCGACGCGTCGCCCGCCCGCTCGTCGGCCCCGTCGCGCACGACGTCCCGGATGTTGCGGAAGATATCTTCGGAGTGGCGTCCGGCGTGGCTGTCGCCGCCCCATTCGACGTGGAGGAAGTGCTTGACTTTCTGCATCTCGCGCTCGGATTCTTCCTTATAATCCACGTAGGCGCCGCGGTACCAGCCGGCCCAGATGGACGGCGAATAGACGTCTACGATGTCGCTGCAGAAAGCGCAGCGGCGGATGGCGGTCTTGCGCTCCGGGTCCAGCTCGTGGCTGAGCGTGTTCAGTTCGGCCATGAAGGCGCGGATCTGCTGCTTGTCAAATTCGGGGAAGTCATTGGGCCAGTCGTTTTCGTTGCCCAGGCCCCAGATGATGACGGCGGGGTGGTTGAAATGCTGCTGCACCATGTGGGTCAGCATCTGACGGGCCTGCTGGCGGTAGCGCTCGCCGCCCAGGCCGCCGCGGCACCAGGGGATCTCTTCCCAGACCAGGATGCCCAGCGAGTCGCACTGGCGGAGGACGATCTCCGACTGCTGGTAATGGCCGAGGCGGATGAAGTTGACGCCCATCTCCTTCATCAGGCGCATCTCGGTCGCAATCTGCTCTTCGGTCATGGCCGCGCCGACACCGGCGTGGTCCTCGTGCCGGTGCGTACCCTGAAGCAGCAGGCGGCGTCCGTTGAGGTAGAAGGGTCCCTTCTCGGCAAATTCAAACGAGCGGAAGCCGAAGCGCTCCGTCGCCGTATCGGTCTGCCCATCGGCGCTGACCTTGACTTCGCAGGAATAGAGATAGGTGTCGTCCACGTCCCAAAGATGTGGCTTCTTGACCGTAAACTCCGCCAGCACCGACGGCCCGTCTGTGGCCAGGCCCGGGAGCGCCTGCCGGACGATGACCTTGCCCTCGGCGTCGCGGACCGTCACTTGCGCATCGGCCGTGCCTTTCCGGAGCGGGTCGTTGAGGAGAGCCTCGATCCGGACGGCCCCGCTTTTCCGCTTCCCGTCGAGGGACGGGGTGATGCGCAGGCGCTCCACCGACACCGCCGGGACATAAACCAGGTTGAGGTAGCGGTAGAGCCCGCCGTAGATGTTGAAATCCGCCAGGTCCGACGGGATCATCTCGACGTCGCGGCTGTTGTCGCAGCGGATGCTGACGGGCACCTTTCCCTTGAAGCGTCCGGCGTCCGGACTCTTCAGGAACGCCTCCACGGCATCCGTGATGTCCACGTTCCAGCTGTCATAGCCTCCGATGTGGGACCCGACCCGGGTCGTATAGACATAGACTTCCGTTTTCTGTCCGGCCCCTTCAAATTCCAGCAGGGTGCGTCCTCCGGGGAAGGGGTTACCGATCTGGAGGCAGGTCCGGTACCAGCCGGGACCCTCGTAGTAGTTGACATCCGGATCGACGCCGTCCTCGGCATTGAAGCAATGGGGGAGCGTGACTTCTGTCCAGAGGGGGACGTCCTCCGGATTGCCGGCCTTGACGGGACGCACGGCTTCCCAAATGCTGCCGAGGTCTCCCCGGACAAACTGCCAGCCGTCGTTGATGCGCGTTTTTTGTCCGCCGGCCACGCGGGCGTCCAGGCTGTGGACCGGGAGGACGAGGAGGGCCAGGACGATTCCGGCCAAGAGGGTGGGAGCGTGTCTTTGAATCATAGATGCAAGATAATTTTCTTTTTCAAAGATACATATCATTTTTGTATCAAAGACTTTCACTCTTATTTCTTCGGACCGCTTTTTACAAGGAAAAGGAAAAATCTGATAGGAGCATCCGTGAAGTCTTGCTAAATTTACGGCCAGAACCATTTTCTCCTTCGTATGAAAAAGACGCTTTTGCTGGCTGTCGTGCTTATCCTCTCCTGCCTGGGTGCCAAGGCGGCTTCTTACTTTTTTTCGCCCTCCGAGGCGGCTTCCTTGAAGGCCCTGCTGGGCGGCGGGGAACTCCGTCCCGGCGACCGTATCATCTTGCGGGACGGCGTATACCGTGACCTGGGCGCATTTGATTTTTCGGCCCGGGGCAGCCTGGACGCGCCGGTCACCTTCTGCGCCGAGCATCCGGGCGCGGCCGTCTTCTCGGGTCCCCTGACCATCCGCCTGTCGGGCGAATACCTCCGCCTGGAGGGCCTGCTTTTCTACAAGGCCTGGTCGGCGGAGCTGTGCCTGGTCGAGTTCCAAAAGGAAGAGGGCGTCTTCGCCTCGCATTGCCGGATGACGGAGTGCGCCATTGACGACTGCAACAATCCCCAGAAAAGCGAGGTCGCGATCGGGCGCATGTCATCCTCCATCTCGGGCGAGTTCTGGCTGGGACTGCATGGGACCGACAACCGGATCGACCACTGCTACTTCGCCAACAAGCGGGTGGGAGGCCTGACCGTGCAGATCTGGCTGGGCGAAAAGGACTATCTCAACAACCACAGGATCGATCACAACGTCTTCGGTTATCACAAGGATTACCAGGGCAACGGGGCCGAGACGATCCGGATCGGCAACAGCTGGTCCTCCCAGCTGCCGTCCCACACTCTCGTGGAGGACAATGTTTTCCTGCATTGCGACGGGGAGATCGAGGTCATCTCCGTCAAGTCTTGCCACAATACCGTCCGCCGCAACCTCTTTTACGAGTCCCGGGGCGGGCTGGTCTGCCGGCACGGACACGACAATATACTGGAATCCAACACCTTCATCGGCAATGACATCGATGGGACGCTCGGGATCCGGATCATCAACCAGAACCAGACCGTGTACGACAACTTCATCGCCCGGACCGGCGGTTACGGCCTGCTGGTACGGATGGGTGTGTACGAGCGCCCGACGGCCGAGACCGACACTGAATTGGAGCCGCTTACGTCGTACCACCGGGTGGAGAATGCGGACATCGCTTACAACTGGTTCTTCGGTTGCCGGGAGATCAATCTGCTGTCCGGTTTCGGTGACAAGGAGCCGCGCCATGTCCGGATGTGGCACAACGTCTTTACCGGACCGGCGGACTGTTTCCGGGTGGAGCACGCCGACCTGATCCCCGGCAATTTCAACTTTGAGGACAACCGCTATTCGCTTGCCGACGGCGCCCGTCCCCCGTTTGACGGGGGCTTCACTCCGCTGGAAGTGGAGCCGGACTGGGCGGCCCTGGAACGTGCGCGGGTTCTCGATCTGATGTCCGTCGGGCAGGGTCCCTCCTGGTATCTGCCTTGCCGGACGGACCGGGACCAGATCATCGGCCATTATCGTTAGCCTCCGGATGCTGCCGGGCGGCATATTCGGAAGGGGTGCAGCCGTAGGCGGCGCGGAAGCAGCTGGTGAAATAGGCGTGGCTGTTGAAGCCCGTATAGGTCGCTATCTCCGAGATGTTGTAGTTGGAATGTAGCAGCAGGTCCGTGGCCATCTCCAGCCGGTAGTTGCGGATGAGCTCGACCGGAGAGAGATCGGTGATGGGCTTGAGCTTCCGGTAGAGATTGGTCCGGCTCAGGCCGATCTCCCGGCAGATCATGTCGATGTTGAGCTCGGGGTTGGCGATGTTGGCTTCAATGAGTGTGAACAGTTTCTGCGTGAAGCGGTCTTCTCCGGCCGACAGGTCCACGCCCAGCAGGTCCTGAGTCCGCTTCTTGCCGTAGAGGGTCCTGAGCTGTTCCCGCGAGGCGAGCAGGTTCTTGATCCTGGATATCAGCACGTTGATATTGAAGGGTTTGACAATGTAGTCGTCGGCCCCGCTGGCGTAGCCTTCGATGATGTGGACCGCCATGGACTTGGCCGTCATCAGGATGACCGGGATGTGCCCGGTCAGCATGTCTTCCTTGATGCGGGCGCAGACCTCCAGTCCGCTCGTCCCCGGGATCATGATGTCGCTGACGACGATGTCCGGCATCTTCTCGGCAACCAGTCGGAGGGCGGTGTCCCCGTTGTCAGTCTCGAACACGCGGAAGAACTTCTCCAGCCGCTCGCGGATATAGATGCGGACGGGCTCCGTGTCCTCGATGAGAAGGACGGTGGCCTTGTCGGCGTCCGGCAGGGTCTCCGGCGCGATCTCGGAAGGGATCACTTCGAGCGCGAGGCTCTTCTCCTGGTCCTGGTCGAAGTCCTCCGGGCCGAAGGTGTCGCGGTCGACGGGCATGACGACGTGGAAGAGAGCGCCGCCCTGCGGCCGGTTCTCGGCCCAGATGGTCCCGTGGTGCAAGGTGACGACGGATTGGCTCAGGCTCAGCCCGATCCCGGTGCCGGACTGGCGGTTGGCCGGGTCGTCCTCTCCTTGGTAGAAAGGCTCGAAGATCTTCTCCATCTCTTCCGGGACGATGCCGGGTCCGTCGTCTGCCACTGTCAGGTGCAGGAGCCGGGCCGTGTCCGGGACCGATTCCGGCGCAGCCTGGTGGCCAGCCTTGAGCGCATCCTTGCCGGTCAGGTCCAGCCCGAGGGTGACGTGCCCGTGGACGGGCGCGTGTTTTATGGCGTTGGACAAGAGGTTGAAGACGACTTTCTCGAAGAGGAAGCGGTCGTACCAGGCCTGTATGTGGCCATCCTCCTGCGGGAAGTCCAGCTCGATCTGCTTGTCGGCGGCGATGTGCCGGAAGGTCCGGTAGATTTCGCTGACGAAGAGGTTGATGTCGTCTTCCCGGACCTTCAGTTTCATCTTGCCGGCCTGGCTCTTGCGCAAGTCCATCAGCTGGTTGACCAGCAGGAGCAGGCGCTGGGAGTTGTCGTAGATCAGTTCCAACTTGTTCTTGACGTCCCGGGGGAAACCGCCCGTGTCCAGCAGCTCCTCCAGCGGGGAAATGATCAGCGTGAGAGGCGTGCGGAGCTCGTGCGAGAAGCTGGTGTACATCCGCATCCGGGCCTGGTGGAACGCCTCCTGCTGCTGCTGCTCTTTCTGCTTGAAGAGCAGGGCCTGCTCCAGGATGCGCCGCTTGTCGGTGTAGTGGTTGATCAGCAGGAAGACGCCCAGGGCGGCCAGGGAGTAGAGGATCCAGGCATACCAGGCTGCCCAGAACGGAGGCCGGATAGTGATGCCCAGCTGCATCGGTGTCTCGTTCCAGAGGCCGTCGTTGTTGGAGGCCTTGACTTCAAACACATATTTTCCGGGCCGCAGGTCCGTGAAGTACGCCTCCTGGCGGTCGCCGACGTAGTTCCAGTCCCGGTCCTGGCCGAGCAGTCGGTAGGCGTATTGGTTCAGGCTGGGATAGACGTAGTTGAGGGCCGAGTAGGAGAGGGTGAGGGTGTTGCGGTTCCAGGGCAGGGTGATCTGCCGGCTGTGGGTGATCGTGCGGCTCAGCGGGCTGCCCTTGCCCGGCGTGACCGTCTTGTTGGCGATGGCGAGCCCGGTCAGGCGTACGGGCGGGATGTAGGGGTTGAGCTGCAGCGACTGCGGATCGAAAAGGATGAAGCCGTTGCGTGCGCTGAAGCAGATCCTCCCGTCCGGGAGCAGGGTCCCGCAGTGCGGGGTAAATTCCTGGGTGCCGATGACGCCGACCTGGAAGTTCTGGATCCGTTCATCGACCGGGTCGTAGCGGGAGATGTAGTTGCCGGCATCAATCCATAGGTTGTCGTCCTGGTCCGTCACGATTGTGCAGACGTCCGCGTCCGCGAGTCCTTCGCGCGCCGTGATGTTTTTCAGGATGCCTTCCTGCGTATCGAAGAGACTGATGCCACCGCCGTAGGTGCCGACCCAGATGTGCCCTTTACCGTCCCGGACCAGGGCCGTGACATAGTTGGAGGGCAGCCGGAGGGGCCCGTCTCCGTTCTCGTGGAAGCGGGTCAGCTGCCGGGTCCGGGTGTCGAAGCGGAACAGCCCGTCATGGCGGGATCCGATCAGCAGGATGTCCCGGTCTACGGCAAGCAGGCAGCGCAGGCTCGGGAAGGTCTGCTCCTCCTCGGCACCGTCGATGGCGAAACGGTCCTGGACCTGGCGGTCCTTGTCGATCCGCACCAGGCCGTAGCCGGGCTTGGAGGTAGCGGCCCACAGTTCCCCGTTCCGGCCCCGCAGCAAGGCGTAGATCGACACGGAGTGGCTCTTGGGCAGCATGCAGTAGAGGGAGAAGCGCCGCGTGGGGATGTCGAACTGCCAGATCGCCCCCTGGGTCGTTCCGCACCAGACCGTGTCGCCTTCCCGCAGGATGGACTTGATGATGTTGTGGCTGGGGGCAGCGTCAGCCGCATAGAGGAAAGTTTCCGTACCTCCGCCCCCCAGGTCGTAGCGCAGCAGGCCGCTGCCCTCCGTTGCGACATAGACCGTCTCCCCGCCGTCCCGGGTCCCGCTGTCCGCGATCGGGCCGATGATGCCCTGGAACTCCTCCAGCTGCTGGGTCGGGTCGTAGAAGGAGAAGCGCCGGGCGTATTTGCTGTAGAAATCCACGCCGCCGGAGTAGGTCCCCACCCAGAGGCTCCCGCTCTGGTCCGTCAGGCAGGAGGTGATGGAGAAGTGGCTCAGTTCGCCCCGGTGATGCTGGGAGCCGGAAGTCGCCTCGATGGCTCCGGTTTCGAGATCGCAGGCATAGAGTCCGCTGTCCGTCCCGACGTACAGGATCCCGTCCGTCTCGGTCATGCAGCGGACCGTGTTGGTCTTCAGGCATCCGTTCCGGACGGAGTATTCGCTCCGGGTCCCGTCCGGGAAGAGGTGGAGGAGGCCTCCTTCGCGCAAGGCGACCCAGAGTGTCCCGTGCGAGTCTTCATAGACGCTGTTGACCATTCGCGAGGGGAGCGGGTGGTCCGCCTGGCCGACGTCGTGGCGGACCGCTCCGCTCAGGTCCTCCTGCACTTCGACGAATCCCCGGTCGAGGGTACACACGACAAGCCCGTGGCTGCGGGTCTGCCGGATGGCCGCTACCGTGCTTCCTTCCAGGATCCCTTGCAGGGTTTCCGGCCGGAAGTTGTCTTCGTCCTCCCGGTATTCGAACAGGCCCTGGGCGGTCCCGACCCAGATCCGGCCCTGAGGGTCGCAGCACAGGGCGGTCGCTCCGTTCTCGAAAATGGGAAATTTTCTCCGGGGCCAGATCTTCATCTCCCCGGTCGTGAGGTCCAGCCGGTTGAGGCCGTGCATACTGCCGATCCAAAGGCGGTGGTCTCTGTCTTCGGCCAAGGACAGGATATGGCTGTCCACCAGGCTCCCGGGCCGATCCACTTCGTGCTTGAATACCACCATTTTGCGCCCGTCGTAGCGGTTGAGGCCGTTCCGTGTCCCGAACCATATGAAGCCGTCAGAGTCCTGGCAGATGGCCAGGACGCTCATCTGGGACAAACCTTCGTCCAGGCCCAGGTTGGAAAAGTACGGTTCTTCCCGGGAGAAGGCTGCTGCAAAGATGCCGACGAGCAGGCATGGCAGGATCAGGAGCAGTTTTTTCATCGAGGGGATCTCTTGGGTATTGCAAGATAAACAAAAACCCGGGATTTCTCACCCCGGGCTTTCCAAAAAACGTAAAACGACTATTTGTAATTGGGATTCTGGATCAGGATGTTGTCAGACAGGTCAATCTGTCCCTGCGGGATCGACCAATACTCGCGGGATGCCGTCCAGGCGGTCTTGACGTCCTTGAGATAGGGATCCAGCACCAGTCCGTTGAGCTTGTCCATGATGTGCCAACGGCGCATATCGTAGATGCGGATCATCTCGAAGGGAGTCTCACGCCGGCGCTCGTCGCGTATGTAGGAGCGCATCTCGGCCTGGCCCATGCCGCCCGGGCAGACGCCGACGCCGGCTCTTTTCCGGATCTGGTTGACGAGTCCTTCCGCTTCCGCAGTCTTGCCCAATTCATTGGCGGCCTCAGCCTGGAGCAGCATCAGTTCGCCCCATCGCAAGTAGATGATGTCCTGGTCGCTGCGGGTCGTCTGGGTCCAGCGGTCACCGGCCTTGTAGAAAGGCGCAAGCCACTTGACCATGCGCTTGCCGATGGTGCTGCTGCTGATCGGGACGACCTCTCCGCCTTCCCACTGGTAGTAGAGGACCGAAGGATCCTCGCTGACCGCGATGCTCTTCAGGAGGCGGATATCCTCGCTCTCATAGCAGTCGATCAGGTCCTGGACGGGGGAGATCATGCCGTAGTTGCCGTACTGGCTGTCCATCTGGTGGTAGTTGTCCGGGTTGAGGAACTTGATCGAGAAAATAATCTCCTTGCTGGACTGCTGATCGCCGGGACGGAAGATCTTGGCATATTCGGGGTCGAGAGAATAACCCTTGATCTGGGAGATGAGATCGTAGGCCTCCTGGACCTCGGCGCGGTTGGCCACGGCGCCGTCGGTGCCGTAGGCATGGTACATCAGCATCCGCGCTTTCAGTCCGCGGGCGGCGCCCCGGGTCGCGTGCCCCGTCGCCATGTAGGTCTGGTCGCCCATCTTCCGGATCGCATCATCCAGGTCGGAAAGGATGTTGCTGTAGAGGGTCTCCTTGTCCACCTTGGGCTGGTCCTGGGTGTCGATGGTGACGCTCTCGCTGACATAGGGCACATCGCCATAGAAGAGCCAGAGCATGTAGTAGCAGTAGGAGCGCAGGAAGAGGGCTTCTCCTTCGAACTGGTCCCGGACGGAGCTCAGGTCTTCGCCCGTATAGACCTTGAGCCGGTCCAGAAAACTGTTGATGCGTGAGATGGCGGAATAGCATTGACTGTACACGTTGGCGATCAGGCCCGTCGTGGACGCATCGAAATTATCGGTCTGGATCTGGTCGGCGTTGTACACGTAGGTGGAACCGGGATTGCCGTAGCAGTTGTCGGTCAGTGCGTCGAACGTCGGCATCACCCAGGTCAGCATCTGTTCCTGCATGCCGTTGTAGCATGCGGCCAGTGCGGATTCGAAATGTCCCCTGTTCTGCCAGAAGACACTCTCGGAAGGCTCGTTGAGGGGATCCGTATCCAGGACGCCGGTACAGGCGGTAAAGGCGGCAAAACCAACAGACGCGAGTATGAAAGCAAATATCTTTTTCATGTCGATGGAGTTTATTGTTGGTTAAAAAGTCAGGTTGACACCCAGGGAATAGATCTTGTTCTGCGGATAGTACACCAGGCGCGTGTTGTTCTTGGACGTGTAGTTGCGCTCGGGATCTCCGCCCTGCGGGAACTTGGTGAAGGTGACGAGGTTGTCGCCCGAGAAGTAGAAGCGCAGGCGATCGACCCAGAAACGCCGGGTGAGGTTGGCCGGCAGGGTGTAGCCGAAGGTCAGGTTCTTCAGGCGGAAGTAGGATCCGTCAAACAGATAGTAGGTGCTGGTGCGGTTGTTCTTGGTGCCGCCCATGTTGTCGTAGTAGAGTTTGGGATACTTGGCGTTGTAGGGGTTCTCCTCGGTCCACATGCCGTTGATGTATTCCTGGCTGATCGGCGTGCCCTGGCGGAAGGCCCGGACGCCCCAGTGGTCCGCGTAGTGGTTGACGCCCTGCACACCCTGGCCCATGAGGGAGAGGTCGAAGCCTTTCCAGTTGGCGCTCAAGTTGATGCTGTACTCGAGCTGGGGGAAGCGGTTTCCGACAATATGACGGTCGTCGTCGTCGATGTCGTTGTCGTTGTCCCAGTCCAGGTACTTGATGTCGCCGGGCTCCGTCTTGTCGTTGTATTGCTTCGGGGAAGCGTCGATCTCCGCCTGGTCGGCAAAGATGCCGATGGCCTCCAGCATGTAGAAGGAGCCGTAGGGCTCGCCTTCCCGGTAGATGAGGCCGCTGGAGATCTCGTCGCTGCCGTATTTCGTCAGGATGTTCTTCGTGTGCTCCACGTAGAAGCCGGCGTTGTACTCCAGCCCTTCGAAGAAGCCGTTCTTCACCCGGTCGGCATAGCTGACGGAGAGTTCCACGCCCCGGTTGACCATCTCGCCGCCGTTGATGTAAGGGGCGTCCAGGGCCAGGAGCGCGTTGCCCTGCGCCTGGCGGAGGATGCCGTAGGTGCGCTTGTGGTACCAGTCGAAGGTGACGTTCAGGCCGCGGAAGAGGGTCAGGTCGAAGCCGGCGTCCGCCAGGGCGGTCGTCTCCCACTTCAGGTTTTCGTTGCTGATGGAAGTTTGGGCGATGCCGCTGGTCAGCTGGTCATTGTCGAAGGAGTAGTCCAGTCCCGTGGAGACGGTGGAGTAGTAGGAGTATAGGTCGATGCTCTGGTTGCCCAGCAGGCCGTAGGAAGCGCGGATCTTGAAGTTGTTCAGCCAGCTGCTGGCCGCGGAATCCTTGATGAAGTCCTCTTCGGTGACGCGCCAGCCGGCGGAGACGGAGGGGAACCAGCCCCAGCGGTTGGCCTTGGCGATGCGGGAGGAGCCGTCGTAGCGGACGTTGGCCTCCAGCAGGTAGCGCTGCTTGTAGGAGCAGTTGGCGCGGAAGAAGGCGGAGACGAGGCCCCATTCTTCGGCATTGCCGCCCGTGTCGACGGTCTTGGTCGTGCCGGCGTCGATCTCATGCAGCGGGAAGTCGAAGTCCTGCCGGTAGGCGTGCAGGTAGTCGTAGCGGTAGGACTCTACGCTGTAACCGGCCATCAGGGACGCCTCATGGTTCTTGCTGGCGGAAGCAAGGTCGTACTTGAGGGTGGAGTAGAAGTTGAGATAGGTGCTGTAGTCCATCTCGTCATCCAGACCGTCGCCACCGGTGTTGAGTTGCTGGGCCCAATCGTGGCTGTGGTAGTAATAGACGGACGAGCCGGAGGCGTAGCGCCAGTCCTTCTCCTGCTTCTGGCGGTAGCGGACGGCACCCTTGTTGTACCAGGTCAGGCCCTTGACCGGACTGATCTCCAGCCAGCCCTGGGCGTTGACGTCGGTGTTGATGGAGGTCTTGAAAGTCTGCTCCTTGACGATGGCGTACATGTTTTTGTTGCCGCCCTCGTTGGGATAGGCCTTGTATGTGTAATATTCGGTCCCGTCCACGAAGAACCAGGGCATGTAGGTCGGCGCTTGGGAGATGGCGGAGAGCAGGGCGTCGGTGTCGCCCTGGCGGGTTTGCTGGCGGTTGCTGCGACTGGCGCTGAAGTACATGCCGAAGCGCATCCAGTCGTTGAGCCGGGAGGTCAGATCAAGCGCCACGTTGTAGCGTTTGTAGGCCTGTCCCTGCTCCGTGCCGGGCTGGTCCAGCGCAGTCGCGGAGGCGTTGTAGGAAGTCTTGCCGCTGGAGCCGGAAATGTTGACGTTGTGGGTCTGGACGAAGGCTGGGTTGATGAACCAGTCCAGCCAGTTGAAGCTGGGATAGGCGGTCTTGTCGGTCGCGTTGGTATAGGCCGCGATCTGTTCGTCCGTGTAGGCCGACGCTGCTGCACCGGAGTTGATGCGTGCGATGTTGTAATACTTCATATAGGTCGGGGAGTCCCAGATCAGGTCCAGCATCGTCGTCGGCGTGTGGCTGGCGAAGTTGCCGTTGTAGGTTATATTGAACTTGTCGGGGTTCTCGGACCCGTCCTTGGTCGTGACGAGGATGACGCCGTTGGCTGCGCGGGATCCGTAAATGGAAGCGGAAGCCGCATCCTTCAAGACGGAGACAGATTCGATGATGTTGGGGTCCAGGGTGGCGATATCACCCTCGACGCCATTGATCAGGACCAGCGGGTTGGAGCCGGCATTGGAATAGGTCCCTTGGCCGCGGACGCGGATCTGGACGTTCTCGTCACCGGGCTGGCCGCGGTCGGAGGTGATCCGAAGGCCCGGCATCAGGCCCTGCAGCATCGTCGCCGTGTTGGCGACGGGGCGTTTTTTCATGTCGTCTCCGGAGGCTGCGGAGACGGCCCCGGTCAAGTTGACCTTTTTCTGGGTGCCGTAGCCGATGACGACAGTCTCCTGGAGGGATTCCAGGTCGTTCTTGAGGCGGATGGTCGCCGGGACGTCGGAAGCTTTGATCTCAAGCGTCTCGCATCCGATGTAGGAGATGACCAGCATCGATTCCGGATCGACGGTGAGGGTATAGTTTCCGTCCAAGTCGGTGATGACACCATTGCTGGTTCCTTTCTCCTGAACGGAAGCGCCGATCAGGGGCTCGTTGGAGGCATCAACCACCACGCCCCGGATCGTCTTGTTCTGGGCTTGTGCCCCGTTGAAGGCGAAGAAAAGCAGCCCGGCAGCCAGAGTGAGCGCGAGCCGTTTCCCGGTAAGATGTTTGGAGAGCATAGTTAATTATGTGTGTAAAGGTTGTTCCGAACTGTGCCGGAAGGCAGGAGCAAGAACGGATTTTTGAGGGAGAAAAGGTTTCATTATTTTTCCAATTTGTTTCAAGTTTGTCTCTTTCTCCTTTCGGGTGGGGATCCGGGTACAGAAAAAGCCGATTCCGTGCCCGGCGGTCTATTTCTGACCGTACCGGGCACGGAATCGGGGTTAGGTGAGCCTGCAGGGGAGCGGGATCAGAATTTCAGGACCAGCGTCGGATCGAGCGGATAGCGGCCGAAGTCCTTGCCGTAGAGGGCGAGACCGCCGTCCAGGTCGTCAGCCGGGGTCGTGAAGCGGATCACGACCTGTTTCTTGCCCTTGAGCAGGGAGGCCGGGACATTCATCCGGACGAGTTCGCCGTAGGAACCGGCTTCCCGCATCCAGCGCTCCCGGGTCTGGGAACCCCAGGACAGGATGCCGCGGTGGTCGGCCGGGTCGTCGGACAGGTCATGCTTGCCGATCACCTTGCCGTCCACGGAGACTTCCAGCTTGGAGGGCCAGAGGACCTTGTCCGTCATCGCGTAGGAGTTGGGAGACTTGCAGGGGTCGAACGTGCCGTGTCCGAGCATGTAGTCGCCCTGGATCTCGTTGCCCTCCCGGTCCTTGCCGAACCACTGCTTGGCGGAGGCCTCGAAGACCAGTTCCGCTTCGCCCAGCCCCTCGGTCTCGGGCAGGGTGACGGCATACTCGAAGTAGCCGTGGCCGAAACCGTTGACCTTCAGCCCGTCATAAACGAGGGTCTGCTTGTCGGACCACTCCTGCGCGGTGAAGGAAGCGGGCTCGAAGCTGACGAGTGCCGTCTTTTCGCCGGCAGGCGTTTTCCCGTCCTTGACACGGAAGGTGGTGAAGTTGCGGTGCAGGATCTCGCCCCGGCCGTTCTTCAGTACCATGCGGAGCAGGTAGAGACCGTTCTGGTCGGGCATGCGGACGTGTACCCGGCCGGCTTCGCGGCAGGCATAGGCGCCGAATTCGATGGGGACGGAAGCCTCTTCGAAGGTCTTGTAGCTGCCCAGGGCGTCCCAGCCCACGAGTTGCGTCTCGACGCTGAGTTGGCCGGGATCCTTGTCGGTCATGAAGGAGGCGAGGAGCGGCAGGTCCAGTTCGCTGCCGGCCGCCCGCTCGGTGTAGAGGTAGCAGTCCGGCTGGATGTAGTACGCGCTCTGGAAGTCGGCGATGGTCATGCCGGGCAGGAGCTCGCCGAGGCCGTCGATCTTCTCCGAGCGGTCGTACTTGACATAACCGTTCCATTCGTTGATGACATCGTGGTGCTCGGTGTAGAGCCAGCCGCAGCACTTGGGATGGCGGCGGAAGGCGTTGATCATGATGTGGTAGTCCCAGGTGTAGTCGCAGTCGCCCGCACTGCCGTCGTAGCCCCAGACGTTGCCGCACTCGCTGTTCATCATCGGGACGCCGTTCTGGGTGTTGCCGCCGATGTAGTTCCAAGTGCTTCCCGGGAAGGTTTTTTCGCTGGCCTCGGCGACGGTGGCTTCCCACAGGCGCCCGCGCTTGTAGGCGTGCCAGGAGTTGATGTCCGACTCAACGTGGTCGAAGTTGCAGGCGGAGTTGTCCTCCACGAGGCGGGTCGGGTCGAGGCGCTTGGTCAGGTGGTACATGTCCCGCACCCACTCCTGCGTTTCTTTTTCATAGACGCCGCCTTCGCCCTTGAGGCCCCAGGTCTCGTTGAAGTTGACCCAGGCGAAGATGGACGGGTGGTTGTAGTCGCGCTCGACCTGGGCGCGCAGGCAGCGCTCCCAGTCTTCCCGCGCTTCGGGGACGGGCTTGCCCCAGAAGTTGGGGGTGTCGGCCATGATCAGCAGGCCGAGCTTGTCGGCCCAGTAGAGCTTGCGGGGCACTTCGACCTTGATGTGGATGCGGTTGCCGTTGAGGCCGAGCTGCTTGGAGATCTCGATTTCGCGCTTCATGAACGCGTCGCTCGGGAAGGTGTAGAAACCCTCCGGGTGGTAGCTCTGGTCCAGGCACAGTTGGAGATAGAGGGGGTTGTTGTTGAGCGCGACATAGGGGTAGTCGGTGCCCGGAAGGGTCGTGACGCTGATCTTGCGCTGGCCGAAGTAGCTGTCCACGGCATCGATCGTGCCGTCCTTGCCTTCGAGCGCGGCGCTGACCTCATAGAGGTACGGGTCGTCCAGGTCCCAGAGGTGCTGGTCCTTGAGCGCGATCTCGGCGCTGGCGCAGCAGCCGCCTTTCGGGTCGAGGACCGCTTTGGGCTGGCTGCCGTCCTTGAAGGTCAGGGTGATGCATTCACCTTCGGCGGCGCTCTGCGAGAGGACGGCGTCCACGCGCACCTTGGCCGCGTCGATGTCCGGCGTGAAGTGCAGGGACTGGATGTAGTTGCTGCCGCGGGCCTCGAGATAGACGGTCTGCCAGATGCCCCGGGCGTTGCCGTAGCCCTGCTTGCCGTAGAGGTGCGCGTCGCTGGACGTATCGTCGGCCTTGATCAGCAGCTGCTGCTTCTCTCCGAAACGGACGTTCTTGAGCTCGCACTCGAAGGGGGTGTAGCCGCCCTGGTGGCTGCCGGCGGCTTCGCCGTCCAGCCAGGCCGTCGTCTCCCAGTCGGAGGCGCCGACCACCAGGAAGACGCGCTTGCCTTCCCATGCCTGGGGGACGGTGATCTCCCGACCGTACCAGGCGACGTCGCCCTTGTCTTCTGCCTCGGAGAGTTTGGATCCCCAGGGGAACGGGACCAGGATGCGGCTCTCCAGCGGGGCGCAGGTCTTGCCGGCGAGCGCCTTGCCGGCCGCGTCCGCATCGAAGGTGAAGGACCAGTAGCCGTTGAGGTTGATCCATTCGGCGCGCTCAAAGTCCGGGCGCGGATGCTCAGGGAGAGGGATTTCGCATGTTTTTTCAGGGCTTGTGCAGGCGCCGGCCAACAAGATGCCGAGCGTGCAGAGGACGGGAATCAGGCGTTTCATAAATGCGGTTTTGAATCTTTCCGTAAAGATAACAAAAATACGGTAGAGGACGAAAGCGTCTTGGATAAAGATGAAAAATGATTATATTTACAAGGTTGAAAACACAAAATTAGAAATACAATGAAAAGTCTTTTGTTCCTTCAGAATCTGGGTGCCGGTGAGATCATCATCATCGCGCTGGTCGTGTTGCTTCTCTTCGGTGGCAAGAAGATTCCCGAGTTGATGCGCGGCATCGGCAAGGGTGTCCGCAGTTTCAAGGAAGGCATCAACGATGTCGAGAAAGAAATCGACGGCGTCGGCAAGGAGATTGACAGCATCGGCAAGGACGACAAGAAATAATGTCCGCCGGGGAGTCAAATACCCAGACGGGTGAAATGTCATTCTGGGACCATCTCGAGACCTTGAGATGGGCCCTTTTTAGAGTGATCATCGTCCTGTTTGTGCTGCTTGTGGGGTGTTTCATCGCGATGCCCCACATCTTCGACCCGTTCGTCCTCGGACCGACCGACTCCTCGTTTTTCCTCTACAAGTGGCTGGGCTCGCTGGGCAAGAACGGCGGGCGATTCATGCCGGATTTCAGCGATGACGCATTCCACGTCGATATCATCAACATCAACGTGGCTACCCAGTTCCTTACGCATATCACAACCTCGTTCTGGTTCTCGCTGGTGCTGGTGTTCCCGTACCTGATGTACGAGATCTGGAAGTTTGTCCGTCCCGCCCTTTTCCCGGAGGAGCAGAAGGGCGTCCGGACCGCCTTCCTGTTCGGCGGCGGCCTCTTCTACATCGGCTGCGCCGTAGGCTATGTCTTGGTCTTTCCGCTGACTTTCCGCTTCCTGACGCAGTACACGATCGGTGACGCGGTGGTCAACCAGATCTCGCTCAACTCCTACATGAGCAACTTCCTGACGATCATCTTCGTGATGGGCCTCGTCTTCGAAATGCCGATGCTGGCCTGGGTGCTCTCCTCGCTGGGTATCCTGCACAAGGAGTTCCTCAAGCAGTACCGCAGCTACGCCGTCGTCGTGCTGCTGGTCCTCGCCGCGATGATCACCCCGTCCGGCGATCCCTTCACCCTGATGGTGGTCTTCCTCCCGCTCTTCCTCCTCTACGAGCTTTCCATCCTCATCGTCAAGCCCGCTCCGAGCGAAGATGCCGACGATGCCCTCTGAACATGAAGATAATAACGTGCAATCTCGTCTTCGCATGGGTTTTGTTGTCCTTCGGCGACGTCTCCGCCGCCGCACAGGACACCGGGCGGGGTACGAAGCATTTTGAGGGCAGCAATTACGGCATCAGCGAGTAGATCATGAATCCCAGCATGGCCAAGCATCACGAGGGTGACGCCATCACCCTTTTTGTGGGGCCTTCTATATCCTGCACCCTCAAGTGCAGCGGGGCAAGGAATGCGTTTTTCGCTCCGCCCTGCCGTCCGAAGCAGCTTCCACGGGGCAAATGACACTGATTTTGCCCCGTGGGGAAAAAAACTGCGGCAAAAGTTCAGGCATTCGCCGTTCAAACACGATGGACCTAGTCCTCCGGCATCGGCGGGAGGGTCCAGCCGTCGCGGTAGGTGTGCTTGATCAGTTCGGCGGCGAAGGCGTTGGCATCCACCGGTTCGGTGTAGGTCTTGTTAAAGGTCGGGTGACCGTCCTTGACCGAGAAGCCGTCTTCGATCATCGTCTTGATCGTCGCTCCCTCCGGGATGTTGGTAAAGCGCATGTTGGGGCCGTCCCACTCGAGTTCCCGGTTGAGGCTCTGCAGGCGCACGGCGAGCACGCCCATCACGACCATCTCGTTGAACGGACCGGCTTCGCTGAAGTCGGATGCGCTCAGGACGCGGGTCTCGGGCGACTCCTTGCAGGCGCGGACCCAGTCCATCTGGTGGTTCTCCGTGATCACGCGGAGGACCTCCGGGGTCTCGGGGGTACGGCCGGACAGGAGGTACGGGTCGCGGCCGTAGCAGCCGCAGATGAGGGTGTCCTTCGTGCCGTGGAAGATGACGGTACCGCTGGTATCGAAGGCCTTGCCGGCCGGCATCCCTTCCGGGCGGGGCGGCATCAGGCCGCCGTCATACCACCAAACCTCGACTTCGGGCATCGCGACCTTGGGCAGGTTCTCGCGGGCCGGGAAGACGAGTTTGACCACCTGCGCATTGGGGCAGGACTCGGTCAGCAGGGCGGTGGAACTGCCCTGGACGCGGGTCGGGTAGCCGAGGCGGAGGGCCTTGAAGACCGGATGCAGGACGTGGCAGGCCATGTCGCCGAGGGCGCCGGTACCGAAGTCCCACCAGCCGCGGAAGTTCCAGGGATGGTAGATCTTGTTGTACGGGCGGTACGGAGCCGGTCCGATGAAGCCGTCCCAGTCGAGGGTATCGGGGATCTCGTGCACTTCCTTCGGACGCATCAGGCCCTGGGGCCAGATCGGCCGGTTGGTGCAGGCCTCGACCTTGGTCACTTCGCCGATGACGCCGTTCCAGATCCAGGAGACGGTCTTGCGCACGCCTTCCTCAGACGCACCCTGATTGCCCATCTGGGTGGCGACCTTGTACTTGGCGGCGAGCTTGGTCAGCAGCCGCGACTCATACACGGTGTGTGTGAGCGGCTTTTGGACGAAAGCATGTTTGCCTTCGGCAATCGCGTTGGCGGCGATGATCGCGTGCGTGTGGTCCGCGGTGGCGACCATGACGGCGTCGGCGTCCTTGAGCATCTCCTTGTAGCAGATGCGCCAGTCTTTGTAGCGCTTGGCGTCGGGATAGCGCTCGAAGATATGCTTGGAATAGTTCCAGTCCACATCGCAGAGGGCGATGATGTTCTGGGACTCGACGTTGCGCAGGTCGGATGCACCCTTGCCGCCGATACCGATGCCGATGATATTCAGTTTGTCGCTGGGGGCGACGGGTCTCTTTTTCGCTTTGGCCATAGTTTCGTGCAGTGTTGGGGGATTAGTCGGCGTAGCTGGGCTTGACGAAATCGGCGCCCTTGAGGTAGTCGGCGCTGATGCGGCAAGTCTCCAGGATGTTACCCACGCCGCTGCCTTCCATCTCGACGATGTAGTGCTTCAGTCCGGCGACATCGGCGTTGTTGAAGATCGCGTCGAAACCGACGAATCCGCTCTGTCCGACCTCGGTCACGTCCTTGATGTGGAGCATCTCGAAGCGTCCCGGGTATTTGCGGAAATAGTTGCAGGGGGCCGCTTTGCCGACAACAGCCCAGTACACGTCCATCTCGAAGAAAACGTACCGGGGATCGGTGTTCTGGAGCATGAAGTCATAGATGACTTGGTCCTCGATCTTCTTGAATTCGTGGGCATGGTTGTGATAGCCGAACTTCAAACCCTGCTCGGCGCAGAGTTTGCCGATCCAGTTGAAATAGTCGCAATAAGTCTTCAGGCCCTCGAGGGTCCCCGGGACGCGGAAACTGGGCACGACGACATACTGGCAGCCGAGGGCCTTGTGGTCGGCGATGCACTGCTTCCACCAGGCTTCCTGGGCGGAGAAGTCCTTGCTGGCAAGTTCTTCGTCGCTGAGGTTGCGGGTCACGTGCGTGGAGATGGCCTTGAGGCCGGCCTTCTCCATCTCTTCCTTGAATTCGGCGACCGGGTGGCCGAAAAATTTGCCGTCGTTGTACCAGCAGACTTCGACGTTGGAGTAGCCCATGTCGGCGAGTTTGCGGAAGACTTCTGCGTGGTTGGCGTCATACTTGTCGTTGCTGCCGATCAGCTCGCGGACCGAGTAGAGCTGCAGTCCGATCTCCTTGACCGCCTGCTTGGGGGCGGAACAAGAAGCCAGCGCGATGAGCGCGCTGGCAATCCAAAGCATCTTTTTCATCAGTCGAGGACTTTGAGGCGGATGTTGCGATAGTACACGACGTCGCCGTGATCCTGGAAGCCGATGTAGCCGGCATGCTCGTCACCGCCGACGTTGTTCAACAGCTCGAAAGCGAGCGGGTTCTTGGCCTGGGCGAACTTGGAGGTGTTGAGCAGGTCGGTCCAATCCTGGGTCCACAGGTGGTATTCGCAGGTGTTGGCGCCGTTCTGGCCGTGCACGACCGTGCCTTCGTAGACCATGATCTTGCCGGTGTTCCACTCGTCGTAGGGGTTGGCGTTCTGCGGCTCGGCGACGATCATGTCATACAGGGAAGAGGACTGGCGGATGCCGATGACCTTTCCGAGCTGGCCGTCAGGATGGTTCTCATTGTCAAGGATCTGGTACTCCGGAGAGGAGATGTAGATCGGGGAATACTTCCAGACGCTGTCCTTGAGGGTCTTGATCTCACGGGCGAGGAGGAACACGCCGGAATTGGCCCGGCGGGTGACCTTCCAGTCGAAGAGGAGTTCGAAGTTCTTGAACCGCTTCTCGAAGATGAGGTCGCCGCCGTCGCCGCCCTGCTGTTCACCGCCGCCCTTGCCGTTGAATTTCAGGCAGCCGTCCTCGATGGTCCAGCGGGTGGGGACATGGTCTTTGCCATAGCCTCTCCAACCCTTCAGGCTGGTGCCGTCGAACAGGACGTAGTAACCGTCCTCGTCCACCTTGAAGTCCGCGAGGTCCACCTCGGGGGCGTTTACGATGACATATTCGGGGACATTGTCGTGTGCGGGGACCGTGATCTCTTCGGCCGCGGGGGCCGCCGCTTTCTTCGGGCCGCAGGAGGCCACCAGGAAGAGGGCCGCCACGGCTGCTACGCTAGTAAGAATCTTTTTCATACGGTTTTATGATTTAATAGTAGATTATTCCGGCATGTCAGGCAGCGTCCAGCCGTCGCGGTAGGTGTGCTTGATCAGTTCGGCCGCGTAGGCATTGGCGTCCACGGGGTCGGTGTAGGTCTTCTTGAAGGTCGGGTGACCGTCGGTGACCGAGAATCCGTCGTGGATCATGGTCTTGATCGTCGCGCCTTCGGGGATGTTGGTGAAACGCATGTTCGGGCCATCCCATTCGAGCTCACGGTTGAGGCTCTGCAGGCGGACGGCGAGCACGCCCATCACGACCATCTCGTTGAACGGGCCGGCTTCGCTGAAGTCGGAGGCGGTGAGGACACGGTTCGCAGCGTCTTCCTTGCAGGCGCGGACCCAGTCCATCTGGTGACCTTCGGTGATGACGCGGAGCACTTCCGGCGTCTCGGGATTGCGTCCGGACAGGAGGTAAGGCTTGGCGCCGTAGCAGCCGCAGATGAGGGTGTCCTTGGTGCCGTGGAAGATCACGCCGCCGCCCTGGACATTGAGGTTCTTGCCGGCCGGCAATCCGGCCGGACGGGGAGGCTTCAGGCCGCCGTCATACCACCAGACCTCGACTTCGGGCATCGCGACCTTGGGCAGGTTCTCGCGGGCCGGGAAGACGAGCTTGACGATCTGGGCGTTCGGGCAGGATTCGGTCAGCAGGGCGGTGGAACTGCCCTGGACGCGGGTCGGATAACCAAGCTTGAGGGCCTTGAAGACCGGGTGCAGGATATGGCAGGCCATGTCGCCGAGGGCGCCGGTGCCGAAATCCCACCAGCCGCGGAAGTTCCACGGGGTATAGATGCTGTTGTACGGACGATACTGGGCGGGGCCGATGAAGCCGTCCCAGTTGAGGGTGTCGGGGATCGGGTCTTCCTTCTCGGGACGGTCGAGGCCCTGGGGCCAGATCGGACGGTCGGTGAACGCTTCGACTTTGGTCACCTCGCCGATGACGCCGTTCCAGATCCAGGAGCAGGTCTGGCGGACACCCTCGTTGGATGCGCCCTGGTTGCCCATTTGGGTGGCAACTTTGTACTTGGCGGCGAGTTTGGTCAGCAGACGCGACTCATACACGGTGTGCGTGAGGGGCTTCTCGACATAGACGTGCTTGCCTTCGGTGATCGCGTTGGCGGCGATGATCGCGTGGGTGTGGTCCGCGGTGGCCACCATGACGGCATCGGCGTCCTTGAGCATCTCGTCGTAGCAGACGCGCCAGTCGTTGTAGCGCTTCGCTTCGGGATAGCGCTCGAACACATGCTTGGCATAAGCCCAGTCAGTGTCGCAGAGGGCGATGATGTTCTGGCTCTCCATGCCGCGGAGGTCGGAAGCACCCCGGCCGCCGATACCGACGCCGATGATGTTGAGCTTGTCACTGGGAGCGACGGTCTTCTTCTTGGACTTGCCGAGCATGCTGTCCGGAGCCATCGTCAGTCCGATCGCTGCGGCGGTTCCCGCTTTGAGGAATGTTCTTCTTGAGATTTCGTTAGACATAACCGTGAGTGTTATAAAAAAATGAATATTTTCTACTATCCACGAATATACGGAATCAGAAGCAAAAAAACATAAAAAATCTTTTGAAAAGCGGGCTTTTTTCGTCCCGGGACGAATTTCCAGGCTCCCTTTCATCATTTTTTGTATCTTTGCTCAACTGAACCAAAACGCTTCAAGACATGTTCGACAAGGAAGTCTATATCAGCCGGAGACAGAAGCTGGTCAGCCTGATGGCCGTCTCGGCTCCGGAAGGGAAGCGGGGAATCGCCCTCTTCATCGGCAACGTCGATGCTCCCGCCCAATACAAATCCAACGGATATAAATTCCGCCAGGACAGTACCTGGCTCTATTATTTCGGTCTGGACGAGCCGCGTTTCGCTGCCATCCTGGACCTGGATGACGGCACCGGGACGCTCTACTCCGACGACTATGAGATCGACGACATCATCTGGACCGGTCCGATGCCTTCGGTTGCGAGTCTCGCCGGGCGGACGGGCCTCTCTGCCAGCGCCCCTTATGCCGCGCTGGACGAGGCGGTACAGGCTGCCAAAGCGCAAGGCCGTCCGGTCCATTTCATCCCCCCGTCGCGCTATTACAACACCTTGAAATTGAAAGAGCTGGGCCTGACGGCTCCGTCCGAGGCCCTGATCCGCGCCATCGTGTCAATGCGTCTGGTCAAGGAGGAGCGCGAGATCGCCCTGATCGACGCAGCCTGCGACCTGGGCCAGCAGATGCACGCGATCGCCCGCGATGCGATCGGCGTCGGCGTGGTGGAGCAGGACATCGTCGGCAAGATGGAGGGATTTGCCCTGGCCAAGGGCTGGGGCGTGTCTTTCCCGACGATCCTGACCCAGCATGGCGAGATCTTCCACAACCACAGCCACGACTGCACCATCGAACCTGGCCGGCTGCTGGTGATCGATGCGGGTGTCGAGAGCAACGATTCCTACGCCTCCGACTTCACCCGCACCTATCCGACCGGCGGACGTTTCACGGCGCAGCAGCGGGACATCTATACGCTGGTGTATCAGTGCAATGAGGTGGCATTCGGGATGATCCGTCCCGGCGTGGCGTACCGCGACGTACACCTCTCGGTCGCCCGTCGGATGCTCGAAGGCCTGAAGGACCTGGGCCTGGTCCGGGGCGACGTCGATGAGATGGTTGCCGCCGGCGTGGCGGGTCTCTTCATGCCCCACGGCCTGGGCCACAACATGGGCCTGGACGTCCACGATATGGAGGATCTCGGCGAGGACCTGGTCGGCTATGACGGCGACCAGAAGCGCTCCCCGCAGCTGGGCCTGGGAAGCCTGCGGATGGCGCGCCGCCTGCGCCCGGGCAACGTGATCACCGACGAACCGGGCATCTATTTCATTCCGGCCCTCATCGAGAAGTGGAAGGGCGAAGGGACGAATGCGGCCTGGGTCGATTTCAGCAAACTCGAAGCCTACTACAACTTCGGCGGCATCCGCCTGGAGGACGATGTGCTTGTCACGGCAGATGGTGCGCGCCGGCTCGGCCCGAACCGCCTGCCGATTGCTCCGGATGATGTGGAGGCCGTGATGAACAGATAGTTATGGGACTCTTGGACAACAAAGTGGCGCTGATCACCGGCGCCGCGCGGGGGATCGGCAAGGCCATCGCCCTGCGTTTTGCGGCGGAAGGCGCCGACATCGCATTCACGGATCTGGTCATTGATGAGACGGCCCTGCAGACGGTCGCCGAGATCGAGGCCTTCGGGCACAAGGTCAAGGCCTATGCTTCCAATGCGGCCGATTTCGAGCAGGCGCATGCCGTGGCCGACGAGGTCAAAGCCGAATTCGGCCACATCGACATCCTGGTCAACAACGCCGGCATCACCCGCGATGGCCTGATGCTGCGGATGAGCGAACAGCAATGGGACTCGGTCATCGGAGTGAATCTCAAATCCGCGTTCAACTTCATCCACGCCCTGACGCCGATCATGGCGCGCCAGCGGGCGGGGAGCATCATCAGCCTCTCTTCGGTCGTGGGCGTCAACGGCAATGCGGGCCAGTGCAACTATTCCGCCTCGAAGGCGGGCATCATCGGCCTGACCAAGTCGATCGCCAAGGAGATGGGCCCGCGTGGCATCCGCGCCAATGCGATCGCCCCCGGTTTCATCCTGTCCGATATGACCAAAGCCCTGCCGGACGAGGTGCGGGAGGCCTGGATCAAGACCATTCCGCTGCGTCGCGGCGGAACGCCGGAAGATGTCGCTTCGGTGGCGCTCTTCCTGGCGAGCGACCTGTCTTCCTATGTGAGCGGGCAGGTCATCCACTGCTGCGGCGCGATGAGTTGCTGATTCCGGCATGGACAGGGCTGTCACCGGTGCCGGCTTGAAAGATTTTGCCACGGCGCTCAGTGACCTGGTGCTGCCTCGGCATTGCTATGTGTGCGGGAGCCGCCTCACGCTCGCGGAGCGCCATCTGTGCCTCGGATGCCGGAGCGACCTGCCGTATACGCATTTCTGGGAACGCACGCATCAGCCCATGGCCGACAAGTACAACGCCGCTATCCGGGATCAGGTCCCGGATGGGGTGGAGGAGCCCTACGGCCATGCTGCAGCGCTGTTTTATTACAATTCCGAGTCCGGATACAAGAACATCCCGCAGGCGCTGAAATACCGCTCCGCCCTCGGGTTGGGGCGGGAATTCGCCGATCAGTTGGGCGCGCGGCTCGCGTCTTCGGCTGACTTTGCCGATGTGGATTGCGTGATCCCGGTGCCGCTGCACTGGCGCCGGCATTGGGGACGCGGGTACAATCAGGCCGCCGTCATCGCACAGCGGGTCGCAGCGGCGCTGGGAGCGGCTTTCCGGCCGAAAGCGTTGCGCCGGCTGCGCTATACGCCTTCGCAGACGAAGGTGGCAATGGAAAAGAAAGCGTCCAACGTGTCGGGCGTCTTCCGGATGGTGGACCGCATCGAAGCGCGGCATATCTTGCTGGTAGACGATACTTTCACGACGGGAGCGACCCTCGCCGCCTGTCACAGGGCCCTGCGCTCCGCCTGTCCGCCCTCGGTGCGGATCTCCGTAGCAACCCTCTCTTACGTAGGACCTTAGAATACCAGCGTCGCGTAAACGGGATAGTGGTCCGAGATGAACGGCTTGCCGGCGTACGATTGATCCACGACGCAGAACTCCGTACACTTCTTGAAGCCGGAATAATACACGTAGTCGATCGCCTGCGACGCCCGGCCCCAGCCGTTGAACGACGTCTTGTCCGTCGTCTTCTCCGCGTACACGCGGGCGCTCTTCATCTTCTTGTCCAAATCTACGAGGCAGGGATCGTCCGCCGTGACGTTAAGGTCGCCCGTGAGCACCATCGGCCAGCCTTCCGGGTTCATCCCGGCAATCCGGTCCACGATCAGCGCCAGGCCATTCTTGCGGGCCTCCACGCCGACGTGGTCGAGGTGGGTGTTGACATAGTAGAAATGCGTCCCCGTCTTCTTGATCCTCAGCAGCGCCCAGGTCGCCGTGCGGCGGCAGGCGGCGTCCCAGCCCTTGGACGGCTCGTCGGGCGTCTCGCTCAGCCAGTAGGTGCCCCAGTTTTCGAGTTCGACCAGGTCTTTCTTGTAGAAGATGGACATGTGCTCACCCGCTTCCACACCGTCGTCGCGGCCGACACCGACGGAGGCGTACTGGGGGCACCGCTCCGTGATGTAGTCAACCTGGAACTTGTAGGCTTCCTGGACACCGAAGACGAGGGGATCCTGGTCGGCGAGCATCGCCGGCGTGGCCTCCTTGCGCAGGTCCCAGGCATTGTCACCGTCCTTGGCGACGCCGAGGCGGATGTTGTAGGACATGACTTTGAGGGTTTCCGCTTTTTTGCAGGAAAGGGTCGCGGGGACGAGTGCAGCCAGCGCGGCGAGGAGAAGAAATACTCTTTTCATAGTATCGGTACGTGATTATTTGGATGATTTTCGACATTTTTTCTGCTGTGTCCCGTATCTGAAGTGCAGGTCGCAGAAGTTCAGGAACTGCTCCCAGTCATAATCGGTCACGTCATGCTTTCCGGTGCGGATATGATAGCCCACGTCATTCATGATGGGGTGGTGGACTGCGGGTTGCTCCAGGGTACCCAGCCCTTTCATCCCGTAGATCTCATAAGCCGGTGATGCATAGGCTGTTGCCAGGAATTCTCCTTTCGGGTCGGCCCAGCGGTCCTCTTGGGCGCTGGCGACGTAGGCGTGGCGGGGTGCGATCAAGGCGATGAGCTCATGCTGGTCGAAGGGCATGGCGGCCTCGTTGTCCGCGTAGAAATGGTAGGCAGGGCAGAACCACCAGTCCAGCACAGTCGTGATCCGGGCGACGTTCTCACCGTACACGCGCTTGGCAAGAGCTGCGCCTGAGCATCCGGAGTCGTTGGAAATCACCACTTTGAAACGTTTGTCCTGGGCGCCGGCCCAGAGGGCGGCCTTGCCCTGGCGGGAATGGCCCATGACGGCGATCTTGTCCATGTCGGCCCAGGGCTGGGTCTCCAGGTAGTCGACCAGGCGGCTCGATCCCCAGGCCCAGGCGCCGATGGCACCCCAGGCGTCGGACAGGATTTCCCGCTCCCGATAGTCCGGGAAGAGGGAGATGATGCTGTTGTCGACCATCTCCTGCCCCCTCTCGTCCGGATAGATGTCGTGGTAGCACATGGTGATGACGGCGTAGCCCCGGTCGACGATCTTCTCCCAGCACCAGCGGTTCATCTGGCAGCCCCGCTTCCAGTCCGGGTAGTCGGGCCGTTTGACCAGGGGGAAAGCCGGCGAGTACAGGATGGTCGTGTCGAGCGTCGTGCTGGGATTGCCCTTGAAATTGTAGGCCACTACGACGGGGACCTTCCCCTTGCGGTGGTTGGGGATCACCAGCATGGCGATGGCCTCATGCTCTTTTTTCCCGTTGGAGAAAATGAATCTCACCTGCTTGCAGGTCGCTTTCCCGCCGATGAATTCCTCATTGTTGGAGACCTCCTCATAGTGGACGGCAATCTTGTCATAACGCGTGCGTCCGTATTCTTGGGAGAAAAAATATTCGAGGATTTCAGGACGCCGTTTGTTTTCCCAGGTCTTTACATCCCGGACCGGAGTCCCGTCGTTGCATACCATCATATCCGGCAGGACGAACGAGGGGACCTGTGTTTCATCATAATTGATCCCTTCCTGTTGCCCGTAGAGGTCCCAAGCGAAAAGGATGAGGATAAGAAATAAAATACGTTTCATCAGACCGGTGGGGGTTAAGGGTTCGTTTACAAAGATAAGGAAAAGCCTTCTTTTAAAAAAGGAGCTGACTCATTTTTGAGCCAGCTCCGACAGGGAATGATTCCGACCGGAGGAACGGTCGGGGCCCTGGCCGACGCGGCCGGCCTCGGGATGGTCCTGAAGCAACTCAGCGGCATCGGTGAGGTCTCCTCGTCCCGGTACCGGGCCATTCCCGGGATAGGTTTTTTTCCGTGTCGTAAATATAAAGTTATGTAATAGTTGTTTTTACTCAATTCGCTTTTATTCGCTAACTTTGCAGGGAAAGAAATCTGTTCGTGATGAAAACAGGATCCAACCTCGTCGTGCGCGAAGCGCTCAGCCGGCTCCGGGTGCTCGGAATGGCTGATTTCGTTTTTGCCAACAAAACGGAGGAGCAGGTGGCACGGCTGGAAAGCATCGTTGCGAACGAGGAACGGTGCAAGAAGGAAGAGACGCAGGCCCGGACCGAAGAGGAGCGCGAGGCCGCCACGCAGAAACTGATCAATATGGCTCCTGCTTTGGACAATACCTGCGTCAAATGATCGTTCTGAAAATACTGGCCGTCCTCTGTGCGGTGATCGGCATCATCGGCAGCATTGCGCCCGGACTGCCCGGGCCGCCCATCAGCTGGGTGGGCCTGTTGCTTGCGTTTCTCGCGAAAGGGCTGAACGGGGCCGGGGAGCCGATGAGCCTGACTTTCCTGCTGGTCTGGCTGGCGGTGACGGTGATCGTGACAGTGGTCGATTTCATCGTGCCGGGGATGCTCACCCGCGCGACGGGTGGTCACAAGTCGGCGGGGGTTGGAGCGATGGTCGGGCTCTTCGCCGGGATGTTCATCCCGCCGGTCGGGATGATCCTGGGCAGCCTGCTGGGCGCTTTTCTGGCGGAGTTTTTCATCGAAGGGCAGGGGACCTGGGCCTCCTTCAAGTCTTCGGTCGGCGCCTTTCTGGGCTTCCTTTGCGGCACTGGCATCAAGCTGATTGCCAGCGGGTTGATGTTCTACTACGTGATCGTTTACCTTTAGTCTCCGTAGCCTGGGCGTTCCCTGCGTCCTTGATTCCCGGACGTAGGTGACGTGTTGAGGGGGTTTTTGTTCCCTCCGTCCCTGTTTAAAGGACGTTGGGAACGCAGGAGAGGGTTTCAGCCAGGTTCCTGCCGGGGTCGTGGTGCAAAGCGTTCATCCCCGCGGCGCGGGCCGCTTCCACATTGCGCGGCGAGTCATCAACGAACAGCATTTCCTCCGGGAGGAGGCCGATGTCGCGGATGAGATAGTCGAAAATGGCCGGATCCGGCTTGAGGAGCTTCAGTTCCTGCGAAACATAGATGCGGCGGAATGTCGCCTGCAGGTCCAGATGCGCCTGCGCGGCGCTCTCGTACGTGCGCGCCATCGTGACGCTGCTGTTGTTGCTGAGGATGTATAGGGCGTATCGTTCCTTGAGCTCCGACAGGAGCGTCAGGACCTCCGGCGCGAACGGGCCCTGCAGGTCGCCGAAGCAGCGCCGGATTTGCGCGGCCGTTGTGCCGGGGCTGCAGTAGCGAAGGCATTCTTCGAAGAATTGCGTTTCGCTGATGCGTCCGGCCTCCAGGTCGCCGAACGGGCCCCGCTGGTGGCTGGTATCCAGGAATTCCGCGATGCGCCCGAAGCCCACGCGCTCCCGGAATGCGCGGAGACAGCGCTCCTTGTCCAGGCGCACGAGCACGCCTCCCAGGTCGAAAATGATGGCTTTGATCATGATGCCGGTCTTGCTCCGCCCGCCGCTTCCTTCATTTATCGGCAGGAGTGGACGCGAAGATACAAATTTTTCCTATCTTTGCATCCGGCCAGATGCGATGGTGTCCGGTCGGAAGCATCGGTGTTCGTTCGGAAGCGGTGGCGTCTGATCAGATGCATCGGCATCCATTTGGAAGCGGCGTACACACCCGCACCCGATGTCCCCGAAGCCCTGGTGGTGAAATGGTAGAAACGAGGGACTTAAAATCCCTTGGCCCGAAACGGCCGTGCGGGTTCGATTCCCGCCCGGGGCACCCGACCGGAATCTTTCGAGTTTTTCGAGGATTCCGGTTTTCTCTTTCCTCGTAAGTGCTTCGTTTCCTTATAGATAACATCGAGCATCTTGTTGTAGTCGCTGGTTCGATAATTTTTCCCGTCAAATTCGATTTTCTCCGGGAATATCGAACCGAGGAGTTTGATTTTCACTTCTGGCGATGCCCATTTGAAGAATTCACCGAGGTTCCCGATGAGGTTGATGGAGTAGGTCAGCTTGTCTTTGACTTGCAGGTCTTCGCTTAACCGGAGGGCTTGAATCCGTGCTTGCAGTTTCTCGGCTTCCTTTCCGTAGCGGTTGAGGTTGTCCTCTTTTTCTGCCTTCGAGATTTCCCCATCGAAGTAGAGGTCATTCACACGGTCCATCCGCTCCTGAATCCGCTTCAAGTCTTCTTCCAGCTTGTCCGCTTCCTTATGGTTCGCCTTGACCCTATCTCCCCGGATATCCTGCAAGACCTCATCGTACAAGGCCAGAATCGCCTTATGCGGTTTTAGTGCCCCGACATAATCGGCGAATCCAGCATTGACCTTCTCTGCCCTTACGTTGAGGTGCTTATGGTCATTGTTGCAGAAATAGTATGTATAATCCCCTCCATTCCCGTGGCTGGTTGCTCCGGTGAGGATATGACCGCAGACGGGGCATACCAAGAACTTCCGGAGATACAGGTTGGGGTTTACGGGCTTGCTCAGCTTCGGTCTCTTTTTCCTTTTGCCGTCCAGAACGTCCTGAACGGTATAAAAGGTTTCTTCGTCAATCAGCGGCTCGTGCTTTGCCTTCACATCTTGAGCCGGTTCATTGCCCTCCGCCGGGACGTGTATAATCCCGATGTAGAACTTGTTTCGGAGCATTTCGAAAAAAGAGGTCTCGGGGATTTTGGGGCATAGCCTTTTCCTGATGCAGTTCGGTTTCTCGATGCCCAGAGCAACCTCACGGAAAACCGCCCGTATCGTATCCGCCCATTTCTCGTCGATTTCGACCCAGCAGTCGTGTTTGCCACGGCTTACATTCTTGTATCCCCGGGGAGCCCTGTGTGTGCAGTCTCCTTTCAAGCGATGCCCCCGGATTCCGTCCTTGGTTCGTTTGGATATCTTGATATCTTCCGTGTGGGCCGTTCCGCAGTACATAGCCAACAAAAGCGGCCACTCCGTTCCCGTGAAATCTATCGGGGACTCGATGGCATTGATTTCAACGCCGAGGTCATCGTAGAGCATCCGCTTATATGCAAAGGCGAATTCGGTGTTCCTTGCATATCTGTCCCACCGCAGGAAAAGGACTTTATCCACTTGGCTGCGGTGTTTCTTGCACTAGTCATATATCTTCTTGATTTCCGGCCGACGCATATCGTAGTGCTTGGCGGAGTAGTCCTCATAGTATGTTTCGACTACATTGTATCCGTGATTGGAGCAGTAGGCATTCAGGTAGCGCTCCTGCATTTCGATGGAGCAGCCATCGGCTTGCTCGTCGGTGCTGACTCTGGTGTAGAGTATTACGTTGATGTTCCTGTTATTCATTGTTTCGTTCGTTTTCTATTTGTAATTCAGCCATTTGGTAGAGGAACGTCCTGATTTCCTTGAGTTCCTCGCTTGTCGTGTTATAATTGTGTGATTTCAGTATCCTGTCGCATTCTTCAAGTGATATCATTTAGGTTTCACTTTTCTTCTTATTCG
>JAFUWZ010000007.1 GCA_017471045.1 Bacteroidales bacterium | reverse complement strand
GGGGACTGCTTTGCCGGGGCACCGCGGCACTTCGGCCTCGAATGAACCTCTTACAGATTGCGAAGCAGAGTGTTAAGATTGACGCGACGGTCAATCATGGCGCGGAGCTCGGCAATGGGGATCCGCTCCTGCGTCATCGTGTCGCGGTCACGCACGGTCACGCACCGGTCCTCCAGCGTGTCATGGTCCACCGTGATGCAATACGGCGTACCGATCGCATCCTGGCGGCGATAACGCTTGCCGATGGAATCCTTCTCGTCATACTGGCAGTTGAAATCGTACTTCAGATCATCCATGATCTGCTGGGCCACCTCCGGCAGGCCGTCCTTCTTGACCAGCGGCATCACCGCAGCCTTGACAGGCGCGAGTGCCGGCGGAATGGACAGGACCACGCGCGTGTCGCCGCCTTCCAGTCTTTCCTCTTTGTAAGCGTGCGAAAGCACGGCCAGGACCGTCCGGTCCACACCGATGGACGTCTCGATCACGTAAGGGACAAAACTCTCACCTGTCTCGGGATCGAAGTACTGGATCTTCTTGCCGGAGAACTTCTGGTGGTTGCCCAGGTCGAAGTCGGTACGGGAATGGATGCCTTCCAACTCCTTGAAACCGAAGGGGAACTGGAACTCGATGTCGGTCGCGGCATTGGCATAATGCGCCAGCTTCTCATGGTCGTGGAAACGATAATTCTCCGCGCCCATGCCGAGGTTGACGTGCCAGGCCATACGCTTCTCCTTCCAGTTCTTGAACCATTCGAGCTCGGTGCCGGGCTTGATAAAGAACTGCATCTCCATCTGCTCGAATTCCCGCATGCGGAAGATGAACTGGCGCGCGACGATCTCGTTGCGGAAGGCCTTGCCGATCTGCGCGATGCCGAAGGGGAGTTTCATGCGCCCGGTCTTCTGGACATTCAGATAATTCACAAAGATACCCTGGGCCGTCTCCGGGCGCAGGTAAATGGTATTTGCTCCCTCGGAGGTGCTGCCCATCGAAGTGGAGAACATCAGGTTGAACTGGCGCACGTCGGTCCAGTTGCAGGTGCCGCTGATCGGGCAGACGATGCCGCAGTCGATGATGATCTGGCGGTATTCGGCGAAGTCCGAAGCTTGCTCGGCCTTGACGTAGCGTGCGTGCACTTCGTCATATTTCGCTTGTTCCCGCAGGACATTCGGGTTGGTCGCGCGGAACTGCGCCTCATCAAAACTGTCGCCGAAACGCTTGCGTCCCTTGGCCACTTCCTTGGCGATCTTTTCTTCGATCTTGCCAAGGTAATCCTCGATCAGCACGTCGGCGCGATAGCGCTTCTTGGAGTCCTTGTTGTCGATGAGCGGGTCATTGAACGCACCGACATGCCCGGAAGCCTCCCAGATGCGCGGGTGCATGAAAATGCAGGAGTCAATGCCCACTATGTTTTCGTTCAGACGCGTCATCGCGTTCCACCAGTACTGCTTGATATTGTTCTTGAGCTCGACACCCATCTGGCCGTAATCGTACACGGCGGCGAGTCCGTCATAGATCTCGCTGGAAGGGAAAATGAAACCGTACTCTTTGCAATGGGCGACCAGCACCTTGAAAAGTTCTTCCTGTGTCATATCTGTTTGTCTGTTAAATCATGCAAAAATAATCATTTCCCCGCAAATATTTCGGGAAATGCGCGTTTTGTCTCTTCGTCCAGGATTTCGGCGAGCGGACGCAGGACGAAATCGCGCTCCGCGATCAGGGGGTGGGGGATCAAGAGGCGCGTCGTGCGGATGCGGCGGCAGTCCCAGAAAAGAATGTCGATATCGATCGGGCGGTCGTGGTAGATGCGGCGTCCGGCCGCGTCCCATTCAGGCCGGCCGCGACGGCCCATGCGGCGCTCGATCCGTTGGCACAGGTCCAGCAGGCGAGTAGGGGTAAGGCCCTTGCCTTCCGGGCAGTCGAAACGCACCGCGCAGTTCAGGAAATCCGATCCCTCAAAGCCCCAGGCGGGTGTCTCAACAAAAGAAGAAAGTGCCGTCGGAGCGGCACCGAACGCTGATTCGAGCGCAACGAGGGCCGCCTGCAACTGTGCGGGGCGGTCGCCCTGGTTGGTGCCGAGAGAAAGGTAAACGCGCGGCATTACAGCGTGTCGGGTTCGTCTTCGAAATCCAGGTCCATCCCCAGGATGACCCGTGCCTCGTCGGAAAGCATGCTCTGGTCCCAGGCAGGCTCGAACGTCAGGTCGATCGTGCACTTCGCGATCCCCTTGACGTCTTCGACGCTGCGCTGGACTTCAGCAATCACGTCGTCCGCCATCGGACAGTTGGGCGCCGTGAATGTCATTTTGATATATACTTCATACGCCTTGCTGATGTTCAGCTCATAGATCAGCCCAAGGTCGTAGATATTGACCGGAATCTCCGGATCATAGACTTGCTTAAGCGCCAGGACCACGTCCTCGTAGAGCGGAGCGAGGGCCTTGACGTCTTCGGCAGTCAGTATTTCTTGCTTGTCGGTCATTTCTTTCACACGTTTTGTGCGGCGACGCCGCGAATGGTGGCAATCATCGACGCCAGGCCGTTGGAGCGGGTAGGGGAGAGGTTCTCCTTCAAGCCGATCTCATCAATGAAGGAGAAATCGTCGCCGACGATCTCGGCCGAGGTACGGCCGGAATAGACACCGATCAGCAGGGAGATGATGCCCTTGGTGATGATCGCGTCACTGTCGGCCCGGAAATACAGCCGGCTTCCGCTGAGCGACCAATCCAGCCAAACTCTTGACTGACAACCTTTTATCAGTTTATCATCGGTCTTGGCCTCCTCGGGATAAGCATCCAGCTTTTTGCCCAGGTCGATCAGATACTCGTATTTGTCCAGCCACTCGTCATACATCGAGAAATCCTCGATAACGGCTTCTTTTGCTTCTTTCAGCGTATTCATATCTACTCCTAACTCAACATTTCGATGGCCTTTCGCAAGGCTCCTATGAACGTGCGGGCTTCATCCAGCGTGTTGTAGGCCGCAAAGGATGCCCGCACCATGCCGGTCACGCCGTAGCGGTCCATCAGCGGCTCGGCGCACATCTGCCCGGAGCGCACGGCCACGCCCTGTTTATCCAAGATCAATGCCAGATCCTCGTGATGCGCCCCCCGGACCGTAAAGGAAAAGATCGGCACCTTTTCGGCCGGATCGACCGGTCGGCCATAGAGCGTGATGCGCGGATCGGCGGACAATTCACCTATAACAAAATCGATGATGCGCCGCTGCTCATCCTCCACCTCGGGACAACGAAACGCACGCGCCAGCTCGAGCGCCGCTTTCAGGGTAGGGACGGCGTTGATATTTTGCGTGCCGGCTTCAAACTTGCCGGGCAGAGGAGCGTAGGTGGTCTTTTCAAAGGAAACGGTCGCGATCATTTCGCCGCCGCCCATGTAGGGCGGCATCTGCTCGAGCAGAGCGCGGCGGCCGTAGAGCACGCCGGTCCCGCTGGCCGCATAGATCTTGTGTCCGGAGAAAGCATAAAAGTCGCAACTCGTCGCGCGCACGTCCGGCGCGGAATGGACCACACCCTGCGCGCCATCTATAAAAACAAGACAACCAACTGAATGACAAATCTTTACAATATCTTTAACCGGGTTTTTCAGGCCCAGTACGTTGGAAATTTCCGCCAGACAGGTCAGCTTTGTTTTTTTTGTGAGATTCTCGCGAAGTCTTTGCAGGTCGAGGTGACCGTTCCCGTCAACGGGGATCGTGCGGATCACGGCGCCCTTCCGCTGACACATCATCTGCCAGGGCACGATGTCTGAGTGGTGCTCACTCTCGGCAATCAGGATCTCATCGCCGGGCTGGATGAAGGCTTCACCGAAACAGAACGCCAGCAGATTGATCGATGCCGTCGTGCCGGACGTGAAGATGATTTCTTCCCGGTACTCCGCATTCAGAAACTCCCGCACCGCATCGCGGGTAGACTCATATTCCTCCGTCGCTTCAACCGCCAGTCTGTGGACGGCACGATGGATGTTGGCGTTTTTTTTCGTCGCCATCTCGTTCCACTTGTCGATCACGGATTGCGGCCGCAGGCTGGTCGCCGCATTGTCCAGATAGACCAGCGGACGACCGTACACGGTCTGCTTGAGAGAAGGAAATAATTGTTTGATTTCAGCTACATCCATATCGCTGCAAATTTAACAAAGCTTTCTTTCTTTTGATGCGAAATTCCTATATTTTTGCAAGAGTCAAAATAGTAGGGCTATGATCGATTATATCAAAGGATCCATCGCAGAACTGACACCCACGCGGGTAGTGCTGGACAACAATGGCATCGGCTATCGCATTGAGATTTCCCTCCAGACCTACGAAACCCTGGAAGGAAAAACAGAAGCAAAAATATACATCTATCACTATTTCCGCCAGCGGGAGGATATTGAGATGTATTACGGTTTTAGCACCAAGGATGAGCGTGAACTATTCGAACTGATAATCAGCGTTTCGGGCGTCGGCGTCAACTCCGCACGGATGATGCTGTCGTCTTTCTCGGCCAAGGAACTGCGCGAAGCCATCCTCAGTGAGGATGTCAACCGGATCAAGAGCGTCAAGGGCATCGGGCTTAAGAGCGCACAGCGCCTGATCCTCGAACTCAAGGACAAGATCGTCAAAGGGGAGGGTTCGAGCAATGAAGTGCTATTCCAGACAACCAGCAACGAAGCTGTCGAGGAAGCAACGCGCGCCCTCACGATGCTGGGATTCTCAAAACCCAACGTCAATAAAGCCGTTCAGGCTATCCTCAAAAAGAACCCCGGTGCGAAGGTCGAGGATATCATCAAGATGGCATTAAAAATGATGTAATGTTCCACGTGAAACTTTTCATCGGCCGAAGTAAACCAGCAAAACAGAAATATCGGACGGCGACACGCCGGAAATACGGGAGGCCTGCGCAATCGTGCGCGGGCCATATTTTTTCAGCTTTTGCCTACACTCAATAGAAAGACCGGCTACCTGGTCGAAATTAAAATGCTCGGGGATCGATAAATCCTCGAGACGCATCACTTTGTCGGCAAGTTTACGCTCCCGCTCAATATAACCCTTATACTTTAAGGAGATTTCTACAGAATCGAATACTTCTTTCTGCATGTGCGCAACCAGGAAATCTTCATCTTGATGATCAGGCAGGATGGGAAGATCAGAGGGAAGAGGCCAAGAAAAAGAAAAATGATCTTGATATTTAGAAATTGTTCCACGTGGAACAAAATGAATCAAATCAGAGAGAGAGACCTCCGGTCTGGAAACCAGATCAGAAATCTTTTTAGAATCGGAAATTTCAGCAACACCCAGAGAAGAAAGATAAGGATTGGCTTGCGAGGCTGTCATATTGACGGAAGAACAAAAATCGGTAAGCTCGCTAGCTCGATCGTATTTTTTACAAGTGAACCGGTAACGATAATCAGAGGCAAGGCCCAATTTCCAAGAGCGCTCGGTGAGGCGAAGATCCGCATTGTCCTGGCGAAGCAAGATACGATACTCCGCCCGAGAAGTAAACATGCGATAGGGTTCATCCACGCCCTTCGTGATCAGATCATCTATCAAAACACCTATATAAGACTCATCACGACGGAGAACGAACGGTTCCTGATCATGACACTTAAGATGAGCATTGATCCCGGCCATGATACCTTGAGCAGCCGCTTCCTCATATCCGGTCGTACCATTGACCTGTCCCGCCAAAAAGAGGTTTTCAACCTCCTTCAATTCAAGGTTGGCTTTCAATTGTGTCGGATCAAAATAGTCATATTCTACAGCATAAGCCGGGCGGAATACCTTGACATTTTCCAGACCCTCGATCTGATGCAACGACTCCAATTGAATATCGAGCGGAAGAGAAGAGGAAAAACCTTGCAGATAATACTCGTGGGTGTTTCGCCCTTCCGGTTCGAGGAAAAGCTGATGATGATCGTTATCGGGAAATACACGAAGTTTGTCTTCGATGCTCGGACAATAACGCGGACCCCGGCCGCTGATCAGCCCATTGAAAAGAGGGGAATCCTTGAACCCGCTTCGAAGGGTTTCATGAACGGCAGGATTGGTATGCAGGATGAAACATTGCATCTGCGGAGTACCGTTCTGGATGGAGGAACAGAAGGGAAGAAAAGAAAACTTACCCGGAGACGGATCACCGTCCTGACGGAGAAGATGCTCCGTGTCAACCGAGGAAATATCAATCCGAGGGGGAGTACCGGTTTTCATCCGGGAAGTCCGGATCCCAAGAGAGGAGAGTTGTTCGGTAAGGCCGTGGGAAGCGAGTTCACCGATACGACCCCCTTCAAACACCGTCCGACCGATAAAAAGCTTGCCGCCCAGGAAAGTTCCGGCAGTCAGGATAACTGTCTGAGATTTGAAAATCGCGCCCGTCGTCGTACTGACGCCCAAGATTTTTCCGTTTTCAAAAAGAAGACGAGTTACAGTATCCTCGTAAATATCTAATTTACAATTACTTTCAAGAATTCTACGCCAGTTGGCGGAAAAAAGTATTTTATCACATTGCGCCCGTGGGCTCCACATGGCAGGTCCTTTGGAGCGATTAAGCATACGGAACTGAAGGGTAGAAGCATCAGTCACTATACCCGTATAGCCGCCGAGCGAATCGATCTCCCGTACGATCTGTCCTTTGGCAATGCCACCTATCGCCGGATTACACGACATCTTGGCAAATCCAGTCATGTCCATCGAAAGGAGTAGGACGGAAGAACCAAGCCGCGCAGCCGCCATCGCAGCTTCGCACCCGGCATGACCGCCACCTACGACTATGACATCATATCGCAAAAACATGGTCTACAGCTGGAGGGACCTTTTCATCTTAACATAATAATCTTCTTTCTCACGCATTACGGCAACATCCTCGGGCGAATGATCGTCATAACCCAGCAGATGCAAGACACCGTGGACCATCACGCGGTCCAATTCGTCCTCAAATTCGGTTCCGTAAAAAAGGGCGTTCTCACGCACGCTGTCGATGCTGATAAAGAGATCACCGGAAATCTTGTCCCCTTCACAATAATCGAAGGTAATGATATCCGTAAAATAATCGTGCTGAAGATATTTGATATTGACATCCAGGATATATCGGTCCGAACAAAAGATGATGGAGAGGTCACCCAACTTCTTGATTTCACTCTCTACAACCATTTTAAGCCAGCGGTTGTTGAGCAGTTTTCCTTTCAGGACGAACTTGATATCTTCGGTGAAATAGGAAATCATCTTACACGTATTTTTTCGCAAATCTACAACTATTAAATTAAAAAATTGGATTTGAATTTATTTATTTCTATCTTTGAGACTCGTAAATAGGATAAAACCAGATTAGAATATGGAAGTTAAAAAATCACAGAAAGCAAGTCTTGAGAACAAGAGACTTCTCTTCGTGGAGATCGGTTTGATCGCCGCTCTGCTGGCTGTGTGGGGAGCATTTTCCTACAGCACGAAGGAAAAGAAGGTCTCCGACCTGTTGGATGTCAACCAGGATATCGAGGTCGAAGAGATGGTTCCTATCACCCAGGAGACGCCTCCTCCGCCGCCCGAGGCCCCGAAGATTCCGCTTCTTTCCGACCAGATCGACATTGTGGACGATGATATAAAGGTCGATGACGATATGTTCATGAACCTCGAGGATAATGCCAATATGGGTGTCGAGATCCAGGACTATGTCGAACAGGTGGAGGAAGAACACGTGGAAGAGGAAGCCATTCCGTTCCAACTTGTGGAAAAGAAACCCAAGTTCCAAGGCGGAGATGCCAACGATTTCTCCAAATGGGTCAACTCCAAGCTGGTCTATCCCGAGATTGCCAAGGAGAATGGCGTACAAGGTCGTGTCGTTCTTCAGTTTACAGTCAATCCGGATGGTTCCGTTTCGGGCGTGAAGGTTCTCCGTGGCGTAGATGCCTCTCTGGATAAGGAAGCTGTCCGCGTTGTCTCCAGTTCACCGAAATGGGAGCCTGGAAGACAGAGAGACCGTGCGGTCAAGGTCACCTATACCTTCCCTGTTATTTTCCAATTGAGATAACAAATTATCATTCAAATAGAAGGCTGTCCTGCGGGATGGCCTTTTTTGGTAAAGATTCAAAATGCAGCAGGAAAAAGAGAAAGCGGTATTTGTCGGCATCATCCGCCAAAATGACGAGGAGCGGAGGGTGATGGAATACCTGGAGGAGTTGGAATTTCTGGCCGAAACGGCCGGAGCCACAGGAGACCGTAAGTTTGTCCAGCGGCTGGACAAGCCGGAAAAGGCAACCTACATCCGAAGCGGAAAATTGCAGGAGATTGCGGATTATTGCAAAGAGAACGAGATCAAGTATTGCGTCTTCGATGACGAACTGACGGGGATGCAGCAGCGCAATATAGAAAAGGTAGTCCAAGGCACGAACGTCATCGACCGGACAAGCCTGATCCTGGAGATATTTGCGCAGCGGGCGAAGACATCGTACGCGAAGATGCAGGTGGAACTCGCCCAATACAATTACATGCTGCCGCGTCTGGCTGGTATGTGGACGCACTTGGAACGCCAACGGGGTGGTATGGGTACGCGCGGCGGTATGGGTGAAACCCAGATTGAAATAGACCGGCGTATCGTAAAGGAGAGGATCAACCGGCTCAAGGAACAACTGAAAAAAGTAGACCGGCAGATGGCGACGCAACGGGGGAACCGGGGCCAGATGGTGCGCCTGTCGTTGGTGGGCTATACCAACGTGGGCAAGAGTACCTTGATGAATCTGCTGGCAAAATCAGACGTGTTCGCTGAAAATAAACTGTTTGCAACGCTGGATACGACCGTGCGCAAGGTTGTGATTGAAAACGTTCCGTTCCTGCTGAGCGATACGGTCGGCTTTATCCGGAAACTCCCCACCCAACTGATCGAGGCGTTCAAAAGTACCCTAGATGAAGTGCGGGAGGCGGATATCCTGGTGCATGTAGTGGATATTTCGCATCCGGATTTCGAAGAGCAGATGGAGGTGGTGGAGAAGACGCTGCGGGACATCGGGGCGGCCAACAAACCTGTCTATATGGTATTCAACAAGGTGGATGCGTATCAATACGAGGAGTATGACGAGTTCTCGCTGACGCCTCCTACGAAGGATAACCGCTCGTTGGATGACCTAAAGAAGAGTTGGATTGCTCAGGAGAAGACGCCGTGCATCTTTATTTCCGCCAAGGAAAAGATAGGTATAGACAAACTTAAGAACGACATCTACAAAATGGTGGCTGAAATCCACGCCGGCCGCTATCCCTTCAACAATTTCCTCTGGTAGTAGAAAATAGTGCGAGTGCCTTTCCCGAAGGGGAGATTATTGGCACTCGCACTACTTATCTTATCGCTGTGAAAAGCTGTCTAGTCGCTGAACTTGGCTTTGAGGAATTCGCGGTTGAGACGGGCGATGTGGGAGACGGAAATACCCTTCGGGCATTCCATTTCGCAGGCACGGGTATTGGTGCAGTTGCCGAAGCCCAGTTCGTCCATCTTGGCCACCATCGCCTTGGCACGACGCTTCGCCTCAGGACGGCCCTGAGGGAGCAACGCCAGGGAACTGACGCGCGCCGCTACGAAGAGCATCGCGGAACCGTTCTTACAGGTCGCCACGCAGGCGCCGCAACCCACGCAAGCTGCCGCATCCATACTCTCTTCCGCCCGCTCGTGCGAAATCAGGATATTGTTCGCATCCTGCGCCGAACCGGTACGAACCGAGATGAAGCCGCCGGCCTGAAGGATCTTGTCAAAGGCTCCACGATCCACCACCAAGTCCTTGATGACCGGGAATGCGGCACTGCGCCAAGGCTCCACGGTAATCGTCGCACCGTTCTTGAAGTGACGCATGAACAACTGGCAGGTCGTCACGTGGTCATCCGGACCGTGCGCGCGGCCATCTATATACAGCGAACACGCACCGCAGATCCCTTCGCGACAATCATGGTCGAAAGAAACAGGACCGCTGCTCTGGCACCCTTTGTCCACAGCGACCGGATCGCAACCTTCCCGGATCAACTGCTCATTGAGGATATCGAGCATTTCAAGGAAAGAAGCATCCTCTTCAATTCCGGAAATATGATAAGTCTCGAAATGTCCCTTATCCTTGGCGTTCTTCTGACGCCATATTTTCAAATTGAATTCCATTGCAAATCAGTCTTTATAGTTTCTTGTCTTTACCTCGATGAATTCGTAGTTGAGAGGCTCCTTGTGGAGTTCGGGCTCCTGGCCCTCTCCCTTGTACTCCCAGGCCGCCACATACATGTAGTTGGCATCGTCACGCTTGGCTTCACCCTCTTCGGTCTGGCTCTCGATGCGGAAGTGGCCGCCGCAGGATTCGTTGCGGTTCAGGGCATCGAAGGCCATCAGTTTGCCGATCTCGAAGAAATCTTCGAGGCGAAGGGCTTTCTCAAGCTCCTGGTTGAACTCATACTGGCTGCCGGGTACGCACACATCCTTGTAGAAACGCGCTTTCAGTTCGTCGATCTCACGAATTGCCTTTTTCAGGCCTTCGGCGTTGCGGGCCATGCCCACATACTCCCACATGATATGTCCGAGCTGCTTGTGGAGGGAATCGACAGTCTCCTTACCCTTGATGGAGAAGAGACGGTCGATGCGGGCCTGGACGGCCTTCTCGGCTACCTCGAACTCGGGGGCATCAGTGTCGGTCTTGGGCTCGGCAAACTTCTTGGAAAGGTAGTCGCCGATCGTCACGGGCAGGATGAAATAACCGTCGGCCAGGCCCTGCATCAGGGCGGAGGCACCGAGACGGTTGCCGCCGTGGTCGGAGAAGTTGGCTTCACCGATCGCATACAGGCCCGGAATCGTAGTCTGTAGGTCGTAATCTACCCATATGCCGCCCATCGTGTAGTGGATGGCGGGATAAATCATCATCGGCTCCTTCCAGGGGCTGGAAGCCGTGATCTTCTCATACATTTCGAAAAGGTTGCCGTAACGTTCGGCCACCCGCTTCTCACCCAGGCGCTGGATGGCGTCCTTGAAGTCCAGGAACACAGCCAGGCCGGTCTCGTTCACGCCATAGCCGGCGTCACAGCGCTCCTTCGCGGCACGGGAAGCCACGTCACGGGGGACGAGATTGCCGAACGCGGGATAGCGGCGCTCGAGGTAATAGTCACGATCCTCTTCGGGGATCTGGGAAGGCTTGATCTCGTGTTTGCGGAGCTTGGCCACATCTTCCAGTTTCTTGGGCACCCAGATGCGTCCGTCGTTGCGGAGGGATTCGGACATGAGGGTGAGCTTGCACTGCTGGTCGCCGTGGACCGGGATACAGGTGGGATGGATCTGCGCGAAACAGGGGTTGGCGAAATAGGCGCCTTTCTTGTAGCACTGCAGTGCGGCGGAGCCGTTGCTGTTCATCGCATTGGTGGAGAGGAAATAAGTATTTCCGTAACCGCCGGTCGCAATCACGACGGCATGGGCGCCGAAACGCTCGAGTTTGCCGGTCGTCAGGTTGCGGGCGATGATGCCCTTGGCCTGCCCGTTGATGATGACCAGGTCAAGCATCTCGTGACGCGGGTAAGACTTGACGGTGCCGGCGGCGATCTCCTTGTTCAGGGACGCATAGGCACCGAGCAGGAGCTGCTGGCCGGTCTGGCCGCGCGCATAGAAGGTACGGCTGACCTGCACGCCGCCGAAGGAGCGATTGGCCAGGTAGCCGCCGTACTCTCGGGCAAAGGGGATGCCCTGTGCAACGCACTGGTCGATGATCGCTGCACTGACTTCGGCCAGACGATATACATTGGCCTCGCGGGCACGGTAGTCACCGCCCTTGATCGTGTCGTAGAACAGCCGATAGACGGAGTCGTTGTCGTTCTGATAATTCTTGGCAGCGTTGATACCGCCCTGCGCCGCGATGGAGTGGGCGCGACGGGGGGAGTCGCTGATACAGAAAATCTTCACGTTGTAACCGAGCTCTCCGAGGGAAGCGGCTGCAGAAGCACCTCCGAGTCCGGTACCGACGACGATGATCTCCAGTTTTCTTTTGTTGTTGGGACTGACAAGATGAATTTCTGATTTGCGTTTGGTCCATTTTTCAGCCAAAGGCCCGTCAGGAATCTTAGATATAAGTTTATCCGCCATTTTATTGAATGATTTGTAAGATTTTCAATCAGTCTGCAAGTTTAGTGATTTTTAGGCAAAAGACCAACTCAGAAGAGGGAAGGATCGCTCTCGCCGGTCAAATTCCTTCTCATTTTCTCCTGGTCCAGCATGCTTTCCAGTCCCAGATGGCGGTAAGCCATATCCGTAGCCACCCTTCCCCGCTGGGTGCGGACGATGAAGCCTTCCTTGATCAGGAAAGGCTCGTACACCTCCTCAAAGGTTCCCTGGTCCTCGCTGATCGCCGTGGCAATCGTGTTGGCACCGACGGGACCGCCCTTGAACGTCGTGATGATGGTGCGGAGGATCTTGTTGTCGATCGAATCCAGTCCCCGCTTGTCGATCTTGAGTTTATCCAGGGCATAGCGGGCGATTCCGAGGTCGATGTGGCCGTCGCCCATGACCTGGGCGAAATCGCGTACGCGCTTCAGAAGCCCGTTGGCAATACGGGGCGTGCCGCGGCTGCGGAGGGCGATCTCCTGGGCCGCCTGCTCCTCGATCTCCACCTTGAGGATGCGGGCGCTGCGCTTGATGATCTTGACCAGTTCGGCGCTGTCATAGTATTCCAGCGCGCAGGTGATGCCGAAACGTTCGCGCAGGGGCGCGGTCAGCAGGCCGCTGCGGGTCGTGGCCCCCACAAGGGTGAAAGGATTGAGACTGATGCGCACCGACCGGGCGCCGGGCCCCTTGTCAATCATGATGTCGATGACATAGTCCTCCATCGCGGAATAAAGATACTCCTCGACCTCCGGCGAGAGGCGGTGGATCTCGTCGATGAAGAGCACGTCTCCCTCTTCCAGGGAAGTGAGCAGGCCTGCCAGGTCGCCGGGTTTGTCCAGCACGGGTCCGGAGGTGATCTTCATGTTGACGCCCATTTCATTGGCGATGATGTGTGCGAGGGTCGTCTTGCCCAGGCCGGGAGGTCCGTGGAACAGCGTATGGTCCAGGGCCTCGCCGCGGAGTTTGGCAGCTTTGATATAGACGTTCAGGTTGGATACGATTTCGCGCTGGCCGGTGAAATCTTCCAGTTCCTGCGGCCTGATTATTCCATCTAAATCCTTATCTTTGTTGCCGCTTGCATTGTGGGGATCGAATTCGGACATCTTCTCAATCATTACCTAACAAATACAAATATATACTTTTTTATTTGGATTTAGTTTATGATGATGGGGTTGTTGAAATGTTGAAAATATTTTTTACTTTTTGATTGACAATAAATTGCGAGTATTTACAGAGGTTGAAAAAGCAGAGGATATCCAAGTGGATGGACCGTTGAAAAAAAAGGAGCCTTTTTTATCCTCAACTTATAAAAGGTTTTTAACAGGCTTTTCAACCGTTTATTGACAGAAATAGAGGCAGAATGTTGATAAACTCGAAAACAAGCGACCGACTTGTCCATGCGCTTGCTGCCGGAAGAGATGTATATTGCGGGGGATTGTTCCTTTCCGCACGTTGGTTTGTTTTCTCCCAGGCGGTCCGGTCCGGTCTGCAGATGATCATATTGCCGGATAAGGATACGGCGGAATACTGTTCGGCCGACCTTTATAACCTGATGGAAGGAGATTGCGTTTTTTTCCTTCCATCTTCCGGCAAAGGGATAGAAAGGAGCAATTACAAGTCTTCGCTGTGCGTGCAGCGGACGGCGGCCATAGGGAAGATTTCGGAAAACCAAGGCGAACTCCAGGTCATCGTCACCTATCCGGAAGCGCTGGAGGAATTGATTCCGGACAACAAGACCATCCGGAATGCGATCTGGTCACTTCACAAAGGAGATGAAATCGAATTCGACACCCTCCTTGTCAAGTTGAACGAATTAGGTTTCGAGAAAGTGGATTTCGTCTCGGCGCCGGGTCAATTTGCCATCCGCGGTTCTTTGATAGATATTTTTTCCTTCTCCCTCAACAATCCGTACCGTCTTTCGTTCTGGGGCGATGAGATAGAAAAGATCAGCATATTCGACAGCAATACCCAGCTTTCCGTCGAAGAAGCGGAGACGGCAGACATCGTGTCGGACATCGTATCGGGTTACGAGGGCGGTGAAGTATCTATCGCAAGCCTTCTGCCGAAAGGTACGCGGGTGTGGCTGGACTCGAGCGATATGTATAAAGAAAAGCCCTTCTTCCAGGAATTAGGCACTTTTCAGCGCGTGTTTATCGATACGCCGCTCGGGCATGGGGAGAAAGACGATACCATCCGCTTCAACCTGGTGCCGCAGCCCTCTTTCAACAAGAATTTTGAGCTGTTGACCGAGGACATCCGCAGCCGGATCGAATCCGGATACAAGGTTTTCATCTTCGGAGAAAAGAGTTCCCAGCTGGAGCGGATCAAATCCATCCTTTTCCAGAACGGTGGCATCATGCCGGCGTTTATGCCGGGCAAAAACATCCACAACGGTTTCATCGACACGGAGGACAAGATCTGCTGCTACACCGACCATGAAATATTCGACCGCTTCCACCGGGTCAGTATCCGGCGGAGCGTGGACAAGAGCGAGCAGCTGACGATCAACGAACTCAATTCGCTCAATATCGGCGACTATGTGGTCCACATCGACCACGGCGTGGGGGTATTCGGCGGTCTGGTGCGGATGCGGGACGATCACGACCGCGTCCGGGAAGTCGTGAAGATCACCTACAAAGACGGTGACGTGGTCTTCGTTTCCGTCCACGCGCTCAACAAGATCTCCCGCTTCAAGTCCAAGGACGGGGAACCGCCCCGCATCAACAAACTCGGGTCGAAAACCTGGCAGAACCTCAAGTCGGGCGCCAAGTCCCGGGTCAAGGATATTGCGAAGGAACTGATCCAGCTGTATGCGCGCCGTCGGGCTTCCAAGGGTTATGCTTTCTCGCCTGATTCCTATTTGCAGGAAGAGTTGGAGTCGTCTTTCATGTATGATGATACGCCCGACCAGGAACTGGCTACCGCCGCGGTCAAGCGGGATATGGAGGACAATTGTCCGATGGACCGCCTGGTCTGCGGCGACGTGGGTTTCGGCAAGACCGAAGTGGCCATCCGGGCCGCATTCAAGGCTGTCTGTGACAGCAAGCAGGTCGCCGTGCTCGTGCCGACCACTATTCTGGCACTGCAACACTATAATACATTCGTATCCCGTCTCCAGGGTCTTCCCTGCACGGTGGATTACGTGAGCCGTCTGCGCACGGCCAAGGAAATCGGTGAAATAAAGCGGCGTATCGCCGCCGGACAACTGGACATTGTGATCGGTACGCACAAAATTCTGGGTGCTGGTTTCGAATTCAAAGACCTCGGCCTGCTGATTATCGATGAGGAGCAGAAATTCGGCGTAGCCGCCAAAGAGAAACTCCGCCAACTCAAGGAATCGGTTGATACCTTGACCTTGACGGCGACACCGATTCCCCGGACGCTTCAGTTTTCGCTGCTGGGCGCGCGCGACCTGTCCATCATCAACACCCCGCCGCCCAACCGGATTCCGGTGCAGACCGAAATCATCCTGTTCAATGAGGCTGAACTGAAGAGCATCATCAATTATGAGTTGAACCGCGGCGGCCAGATCTTCTTCTTGCACAACAAGGTGGAGGAGTTGCAGTCCATCTACGATATCCTGCACCGCATCGTGCCGGATATGAAAATTTGCGTCGCGCATGGACAGATGGAGTCCAAGACGCTGGAAAACAAAATCCTCGAATTCATGCGGGGTGACTATGACCTGCTGCTATGCACGACGATCATCGAAAACGGGCTGGACATCCCGAATGCCAACACGATCATCATCAATCAGGCACAGAACATTGGCCTGAGCGACCTGCATCAGCTGCGCGGCCGCGTGGGGAGGTCCAACCGCCGGGCCTTCTGCTACCTGATCGTGCCGCCGCTGATCACGATTACGGACGAGGCGCGGCGCCGCCTGAAGGCGATCGAGGAATTTTCCGACCTGGGCAGCGGCTTCAACATCGCGATGCAGGATCTGGACATCCGGGGTGCCGGCAACCTGCTGGGCGCCGAGCAGAGCGGATACATCTCCGAGATGGGTTACGAAACCTACCAGAAGATCCTCGCCGAGGCGATGGAGGAACTGGGTGTAGAGACCGGCATCGATACGCGGAAATCCCGTGACAAATATGTGGAGGAATGCTCCATCGAAACGGACCAGCCCGCCCTGATCCCGGACAGTTACATGGATATAACCGCCGAGAAAATCCGCATATACAAGCGGCTCGATTCGCTGATGTCCGAGAAGGAGGTGGAGCGTATGCACAGCCAGATAGAGGACCGTTTCGGTCCCATGCCGCCGGAACTGGAAAACCTTTTCTATGTGGTGAAAGTACGCAACCTGGGTGCAAAACTGGGTTTCGAGAAGATCATCATCAAGAACGGGCTCTTCATCGCATTCTTCATTGCCAACCAGATGTCCCCGTATTTCCATTCGTCCGTATTTACAAAAGTGCTGGAGCGGATCACGATGCACGACAATATCTTCGGCCTCAAGCAGAGCGAAGGCAAACTCAAGATCGTCGCCCGGGGCGTGGATTCGATGGAGAAGGCCTTCTCCATTTTGTGCAAGTTGCAATAATGATTAACTTTGAATCCTTTAAAAGGCAAAAATCTTGAATCTGATCGTAGAAATAGGCAATACTGCCCTGAAAGCGGCCTGGACCGAGGATAAAACCCTCGGCAAGACTTTCCGCTACCAGGGAGAGCGGAAGATGGAGTTCATCGCTTCCGTCACCGGGCGGGAAAAAGCCGGCGTGATGGTCGTTTCCTGCGTGTATGAACTTTCCGCCGCGGAGCAGGAGAGGCTCAGGAAAGAATGTCACCGTCTGGTCATCCTCGACCCCGCCCATCCGCTGACCGCCTCGCGCTACGGCTTCCCTTCCTACCTGTCGTATGACCGGGCGGCGGCCCTGCTGGCAGCCCAGTATCTTTTCCGGGGCAAGGCCTGTACGGTCTTTGATTTCGGTACGACGCTGACGGTCGACTACATCGATGCGGACGGCCGCTACGAGGGCGGCAACATTTCCCTGGGTTGCCGGACCCGTTTCAAGGCGCTGAACCGCTATGCACGGGCCCTTCCGCTACTCGATACACCCGGGGATATCCTCCCGCTGGGGGACTCCCTGGAGACGTCCATCGGCTCCGGTATCGTTTCGGGCATCATATTTGAAATACAGTCCTACATGGACAGAAAGCCGGACAACGTGGTACTATTCACGGGTGGGGACGCAATTTATTTTGTTAAAAAAATGAAAAACTCCATCTTTGTAGTTTGTAACCTTGTTTTGATTGGACTGGCTCTAATTACTGATGAATATGTCAGAGAAAAAGACAGTTAAAACCGCCTTGCTCGCCGCAATCTTCGCCCTGGGCGCCCTTCTTCCCCTGCGGGCGCAAAGCGGTGCGGGTTCCGCCCACACGCCGTATTCCGTCTTCGGCGTGGGTGACGTGATTCCCCAAGGTACCGCCTATCACAAAGCCATGGGCGGCACCGGCGTTGCATCCCGGAACAGGAAGGTGATCAACTACATGAATCCGGCCGCCCTCACTGCGCGCGATTCCCTGGCGTTCATGGTGGATTTCAGCTTGATGCACGCGGACAAACTGTACCGGCAGCAGGACCTCAGGAGCGGGGCCAACCTGACCAATCTCAACGACATCGTCATCTCGTTCCCGATCTATCATCATTCTGCGATGATGCTCGGAGCTGCCCCTTACAGCGGGCTGGGATACGGTTTTTCCTCCTATGCGACGGATCCTGACCTGGTCGGCCATGTAGGCAATGTGGCCTATTCCTCGGCGGGTACGGGTGGTTTGTACCAGATTTTCGCCGGAGCGGGTGTTACGCTGTGGCGGCGCCTTTCGCTGGGCGCTGAGTACATCTACTATTTCGGCAAGATGCAGAAGGCTTCGACCGTGACTTATACCACTTCCGGCTACAACGGAGTGAGCAGCGGATACGAGTTCAACCTTTCCGGCCATACGGCCAAGTTCGGTCTCCAGTACGAGCAGCCGCTCGGGAGCCTGACCCTCGTCATGGGTGCCACTTATACGCTGGGGACCAACCTGAAGGGCAGCGTCCGGGACTATAAACTCTCGACGGGTTCGCTGGTCACCGACACCCTGCGCAACAACATCAACGATTTTTCGAAAGATAAGGCCGGCCTGGCCGGCGAACTGACGGCGGGCGTATCCCTGCGTAGCGGCGAGCGCTGGCGTGCGGAAGTTGATTATTCCAGGAGTGACTGGACCCATACCGGAATGGATAAGGTGACGGGATTTGCCAACACCTCCGGATCGGTCTTCTCTGCGACGGCGGCGCAGTCCGTCCGGGCCGGTTTCGAGTTCATTCCGAACATCAACGATGTCCGGTATTACATGCGCCGCGTATCCTACAAGGCGGGGACTTATCTCAATAAGGAATACTTTTTGCTGGACGGCAATCAGATCTGGTCCGCAGGCCTGACTTTCGGCATCACGCTTCCGATTTCGAATCAGAACACCCGGATGAACAACGGATTGTCGCTGAGCATGGATGTCGGCCAGCGGGGCCGCTTGCAAGGCAATCTGGTCCGCGAACGGTACATAGGATTTACCATCGGGCTCAACGCTTTCGATATATGGTTCCAGAAGAACCAGTACTTATAGGAAACACGAAATAAACACCAAGAAGATATGAAAAAGTTAGCATTCGCCATTTTAACCCTTATGGTGGTTTTTCCGGGCATGAAGATGTCCGCCCAGGGAAAGTACGGAGCCGACAGCGCCAACTGCATCATGTACCTTTCTTATTACAAGGAGTATTTCAAGCAGAAGAATTACGACGAGGCGCTTCCCAACTGGAGAAAGGCCTACAGCATCTGCCCTCCTACCGCCAACCAGACGATGCTTGTGGACGGTACCACGCTGATGCGCCGGCTGATTGCGCAGAACGCGAAGAACGAAGCGTACAAGAAGGCGCTCATCGACACGCTGATGGCCCTGCACGACGCCCGTATCGAGTTCTACCCGAAATATGCTGCGACGGCGCTCAACAACAAGGGCGTGGACCTGTCCAATTATGTCAAGGACTCCAAGACGCTGTACGAGAATTTCAACCGGATCATCGAGGCCAACGGTCCCGCGACCAAGTCTTCCATCCTGCTCTTCGACCTCAATGCCGCCATCGATCTCTTCCAGAAGGGCGAACTCACCGCGGAGGATGTGATCAATACGTACCAGCGCAATCTCGGGATAGTCAACAACATGACGGCGAAAACCGACTTCGAAGCCGAGCAGAATGCCAAGGTCAAGTCCGACCTGGAAGGCCTGTTCATCACCAGCAAGGTGGCGAGCTGCGAGAACCTCCTGGCCCTGTTCACTCCCCGCTTCGAGGCCAATCCGGACGATATCTCCGTGGTCTCCAACATCGTCAGTATGCTGAACAACACAGAAGGTTGCACGGACAACGAACTCTTCCTCAAGGCGGTCACCGCAATGCACAAGATGGAGCCTTCCTACAAGTCCGCGTACTTCCTGTACAGGCTGAACTCCTCCCGCGGCAACACCACTGAGGCCATCAACTACCTCGAGCAGGCCATTGCCTATCCCGAGTCCGACAGCGCCACCGACGGTGACTACTACAACGAACTCGCCAAGTTCTGCTACAAAAACAACATGAAGGGTAAGGCGTTCGACGCCGCCGTCAAGGCCGCCGAACTCAACCCGGCCGTCAAGGGCGAGTGCTACATGCTCATCGGCAACATCTGGGCCGCCACTTCCTGCGGCGGCAACGAGATCGAGCGCCGCGCCCCTTACTGGGTCGCCGTGGACTACTATCAGAAAGCCAAGGCCGCCGATGCGAGCCTGACTTCCGAAGCCAACGAGCGCATCGCTTCCTGCAGCCGCTATTTCCCGCAGACCGCCGAGGCCTTCATGTACGACCTGAACGCAGGTCAGAGCTATACCGTCGCTTGCGGGGGCATGCGTGCCACCACGACCGTGAGAACCCAGAAGTAGTGTCTTGAAACCCATCTGGAAGATACTGACAGCGATAGCAACCGCAGCCGCGGTTGCTTTCGTCGTTTATCTCTTCGTCCGAAAGGACAAGGCGGCGGACGACCATCTGGACCTGGCCAGCGTGCCGATGCAGGTGGTCGACGACATGTTCGCCGTCCAGACCAAGAACGGCGTGGTCGTGATGCGCATCGAAGCGGACAAGATGCTCCGCTACGAGAACGACACGACGACGATGGAACTTTTCCCGGAAGGATTTGCCGTGTACAGCTATACCGACGAGGGGCTTCTGGAAACGATCCTGCTCTCTGACCAAGCCCGTCACCTGACCTACAAGGCCAACAACGGGGAGGAGTGGCAGGCATTCGGCAACGTTTCCGTCCAGAATCTCATCAAACGCGAGACGATGGAGACGGACACGATTTATTGGGACCAGCGCGTCCATCAGATCTATACGGACTGCTACATCCGGATGTATTCGCCGGACGGCTTCATGCAGGGATATGGCATGCGATCCGACGACAAGGCGCGGAACGCCGTCATCCACAAACCGTTCAACAGCTACAGCGTCGTGGTGCAGGATACGACCGCCATTTTGGTGGATTCGGTCAATTTTATAGGCCCATTTCTTAAAAAATAACGATGATTTACCGGAAAATTGCTATCTTCGCACCCCAATATCGATTTGATAATTAATTAAAAACTAACAATACAATGGCGCTTCTTCAGAATATTCGCGTAAAATTCGGCGTTTTGATTTCCGTCATTATCGCCTTGGCCCTCTTGTCTTTCATCATTGATCCGAGCACGCTTGACTCCGCGGTCAATTCGATGTCTTCCAAATATGACGTAGGCCAGATCAACGGCAAGTCCGTGTCCTACACCGACTTCCAGGAAGAAGTGGAGAAGTTCTCCACGGTCAGCGAGATCATGTCCGGCAGTTCCGTCAAGGATGATCAGCAGCAGGAGCAGATCCGGAATTCTGCCTGGCAGAACTTGATCGACAAGTTTATGTTCGTCAAAAATGCAAAGGCGGCGGGCATCAACGTCGGCAAGGCCGAGATGATTGATCTCACGACCGGTGACCGGGTCTCCCCCGTCCTTACCTCCAACTACAATTTTGTCAACCGGGACGGCGAATACGATCCCAATTCCCTGGTCGACTTCGTGAATCAGGTCGATTCCGATGCCAGCGGCCGTCTCAAGACTTACTGGAACTATCTCCAGAACGCGGTCCTGAACCAGCAGTACTATGCCAAATACATGTCCCTGTTCGCCAACAGCGACATCCAGAATCCCCTGATGCTCCAGCGGGCCATCGCCGAGAACAACAATACGACCAACGTCGAGTTCGTGATGGTGCCCTACGGCTTCGCCCAGGATTCCACCGTCGTGGTTTCTTCCGCTGAGATCAAGAAGTTCTACAACGACCACAAGAAGATGTTCAAGCAGCCCGCGAGCCGCGACGCCGAATATGTGGTCTTCGAGGTGAAGCCCTCCGACGAGGATATTGCCGCGACCAGCAACGCGATGTCCGAGCTGTACGAGGAGTTTGCCACCACCGGCAACGTCAAGAGTTTCCTCTCCAAGAACTCCGACCGCTCCTTCTCCGAGTACTGGTACAAGGAAGGCGAGCTGGCCACGGTCTCGAAGGCCGTGTCCGACTTTGTTGATGCCGCCAAGGTCGGTGAGGTCTCCCAGATGATCGCCGACGGCAACAGTTTCTACGGCGCCCGCGTGATGGCGGTCGCTCCCCGCTCCGAAAACATCTCTATCCGCGTGGCCGCTGCCCAGGGTGTGAAGGAGATCAGCGACTCCCTGCTGACGGTCCTTCGCGTGAGCGAGCCGATGCAGATGACCCGTTCGAATTTTGTCCCCGGCCTCGAGGGTTTGTTTGACGAGCCGGTCAACTCCCCCAAACTTGTCAACACGCTCAACTATGGCCAGCTGCTCTGCGAGGTGGTCAGCAAGTCCGATCCCGTCCAGATGAAGCAGGTCGCCCTCTTCGAGAAGACCGCCCTCGCCAGCAAGGAGACCTTCAACCGCTACTATTCCCAGGCCAACAAGTTTGCGACGATCGCCAATGGCAGCTATGCCAATTATAAGGCCGCCGTCGATACGATGGGTGTCTATTCCCATCCGATGACCCGCGTGCTCGAGAGCACCTCTTCCTACGGCGCGATCGACAATGCCAAGGAAGTGACCCGCTGGATTTTTGACAACAAGCCCGGAAAGGTTTCCAACATCATCACCGTCAACAACAACTATTTCTTCATTGCAACGGTCAAGGATGTCCACAAAGAGGGCTTTGCCAAGGTGGAGGAAGTCGCTTCGACCATCCGCCAGCAGCTTTACGCCGAGAAACTCGGTGAAAAGAAGACGGCCGAGGTTGCCGGGAAGATCCAGGGCTTGACCGACCTGCAGGCGATCGCCGAGGCGCTGGGTACGACTGTCAGCACGCAGGAGGACATCACCTTCGCGTCCATGCGCGGCCAGGGTCTGGATCCCGCGTTCATCGGTGCCGTCAGCGTGGCTCCGGAAGGCAAGGTCTGCGGTCCTGTCGCCGGTGCGATCGGTTCATACGTATTCCAGGTTACCGGCCGTGACACCGGCGCGTTCTACACCGAGGACGATGCCAAGAACTACATCGCCCAGAAGAACCAGTACATGTCCCAGATGGTCGTCCCGACCATGATGGAACTGTGCGACGTCAAAGATAATCGCGCGCGCTTCTATTAGAAGCCCTCTGCCCCGGATATGGAATCGCCCGGCCTGAAAAAGGCTCGGGCGGTTTTGTTTGTGGAAAAAATAATCTGTATATTGGCCGTCAGAAAATAATTCGACAAGATGACAAATCCTGAAATCGTACGCAATGACGTATTCCGCCGGTTTCCGTACGCGCACCCCGCGTGCGAGATACTGACCTGCGAAAGCGACGCTTCGCTCTGCCAGACAAGCCTGGGATCAGGCGAGATCGAGCCCGGCACGGGCGACAATTGGGGGACCCTATAAAATTGCAGCCTTATGAGACGATCGATGAGAATGCTATTGGCGATGTCGTCGTGCGTGGCGGCGCTGTATTCATGCCAGCGCTCCCCGGCGGAGTCTGCGCAGCCGGAGACGCAGCCGGGCCGCGTGGTCCATTTCACGGCGGGCGTTCCGGAGACGCGCACGGCGTTCACGTCGCCCGAAGGGGACAGCTACCCGGTGCTGTGGACCTCGAACGACACGGAGGTGTCTGTGTTCCCGGACGACTTCGGCTCCGGGATGGACGTGCCTGTGCAGGCGGAGTCTGACGGGAAGCGTGCGACGTTCGACGCGCTGTTCCCGCTGCCGGCGGGCTCGGACCCGTACCGGTTCTATATGCTGAGCCCCTCGTCGGCGAAGGTGAACGTCCGGGGCGGGAGCAGCCGCACGGTGCGCGTGTCGGTCCCGGGGACGCAGGTCCCGCTCCCGTCGTCGGTGGACGAGTCGGCGCAGCTGCTGGTGGCCTCCTCTGAGGCGTACGCGGCGGCTCCTTCCCGTGTGGACTTCACTCCGGGACACCTGAGCGCGTACGTGAAGCTGACGCTGACGAACGTGGACCCGTCTCTGGGCACGGTCGGATACGTTCAGCTGCGTAGCTCGGGTGCGGCCCTGTCTGGCGAAGCGGACTATGACTTCGGAACGGGAACGGTGACGGCCGTTGAGACGGCTTCGGCGGACGTGACGGCGCTGACGTCCTCGCTGAAGGACGTGTGGCTGGGCGTGCTGCCGGCAGCGGTGTCGGGCACGCAGCTGACGGTGACGGTGAGCGGGAGCAAGGGAAGCCTGTCCCGCGAAGTGACGGTCCCTCCGGGGAAGAATTTCGAGCGCGGCCGTATCGCCGTCGTGACGGTGGATATGAAGGGGGCGGCCCCGTCAGGGGACGCGACCTACGGTAAGGTGACGGACCCGAAGTACCTGACGACGGGGAGCAAGGTGATCCTGTCCCCGGCTTCGGACGGGATCGGATACGCGATGAGCAAGGTACAGAACGCGAACGAACGTGCGTCGGTGGCCGTGGTGAAGCAGGGCGACGCGATCGTGGACCCGGACGAACGGGTGGAGATCCTGACGGTGGAGGAAGGAACGGCGAGCGGGACGTTCGCGCTGAAGACGGGCGACGGGAAGTACCTGGGCGCTGTAAGCGGGACGAACTACCTGACGAGCCAGTCGAAGGGTCCGGCGACGGACTGGAAGCCGACGACGGTGAGCGGGGCGCAGCGGTACCGCAACCAGGGCACGACGCGCGACCTGGCCTACACGGTGAGCTCGCGTGTCTTCCGCGCGGTCGCTCCGACGGTGTCGGTACGCGAGGAGGTAGCATTCTACAAGCTGGCCGGGACGGGCGACGACAGCTGGAAGGGCGACCCGGAACTCCGCCTGACGAAGACGTCGCAGACGCTGACGGTGGGCCAGACGGGTCTGATCGGCGTGGGCCTGTGCTACTCGCTGGTCGAGGGGGGCGTGCTGAGCTATGAGTCCGCGGACCCGTCGGTGGTGACGGTGGACGGCGGCGGTCACCTGACGGCGCAGTCGGCAGGCGAGACGGTTGTGACGGTGCGTGTGAGCGAGACGGACCACTACCGCGCCGGCGAGGCGGCGTGCCGGGTGACGGTGGTGCCGCCTGTGGCGGTGACGGGCGTGACGCTGGACAAGACGGAGCTGAGACTGGCTCCGGGCGAGAGCGCGACGCTGAAAGCGACGGTCAGTCCGTCGAACGCGGCGGAGAAGCATCTTTACTGGGGGTCGAGCAATACGGGCTGCGCGACCGTCTCCCCGGGTGAAGAGTGGACGACGACGCGGGAAGTGACGGTGACGGCGGTGGGCGTGCCCGGCTCGAGCTGTGACGTTGTAGTCATCACGAAAGACGGTAACCTGTCTGCGAAGTGCAAGGTCACGATCAAGCCGAAATACACGGCGGACGATCTGGTGCTGAAGATGTGCCGTCAGGACGACCGGGGGAACGTCGTGCTGCTGGATGGTCCGACGGAGATCCGTCAGGGGTACGGCTACCTGATCAAGTTGAGCACGAAGGACGGGACGGATCTTCCGGGCAACCACCACTCCTTTGGCGTGCGGACCGCGTCGCTCTATCAGGAGTACAGCAACGATGTCTATACGGATGGCGAGCAGACCTGGTGGCGCGTTGCGTTCACCTCTGGCGGCGGTGGCTGGGTGAGCTGGGTGCTGAAGTACGACGATGATGAGACAGACCTCCACTTCGAGCGTGAGGTGACTTTGTACGTCCCCAAAGATCTGCTTCTGTCGAAGAGCGCGGACTTGAGCAGTGCCGTTTCCATTGGCGAAGAAATCACGCTTGCCAAGGGAGAATCCACCAAACTGTACATTATGAATGTCTTCCACGGGGCAGAAGCGATGGATCCCGACTATCTGACGCTGTCGGCAACGGGCGACGAGTCCATCGCGTCCCTGACCTGGATGCGGACAGCAAGTCCTTCACGATCCAGGCGTTGAAGACGGGTAAGGTGACCTGGAACATCAGCTACGACAAGTACGGCACCCGCATGAGTGAATTATACCGGCAGGTCACGATCGAAGTCGTATCCTCCCGGTATGCCATCTATTACGGTTCATCGGAAGTCAGCTCCACGTTCAGGCTCACGTATGATGACGTGGCGGACAATACCTACACCTTCCAGCTGTATGACCGGATCGCCGGCAGTTATGTCTATACGACGGGCGGCTTCGAGATCCGGGCCACGGGCGTAAACTCCTCCAGCAGGGTGTCCCCTGTCATTGATTTCTCGGGAGCCTCTTCCGCACCGACGGGGGTATTCTCCGTCTATCGGGTCAAGTTCCTGAGCCGTGTGGACTATACCTATGTCTGCCCTGTCGTTTTCTCCTATGCAGGAAAAGAAGTGAAAACCGTCTCATTCGAGGTCGAGTCTCCCGACTATAGTTTCTACTACGGTTCCGACTACAGGAGCCTGTCCACTTTCGTGTGGGACTCTGGGATGGATTTCCGCTTGGACAAGGGCTCCACGCTTTACTTCAGGCTGTACGACGTGACGCACAAAAAGTTTGTTTCGACGGTGCAGTCGTATGCGACCAAGTCAAGCCTTGTCTCGGTCACGACAGAGTACCTCGGGGCATATATGTGCGTGATGAAAGGCGCAGCAGGAGGTACTGACCAGATCTGGATCACGGCCACCTGTTCGGACGGAACGGTCGAGAGTATCCTCCGACCCCACGTGCCCTTCGATCTTAAATTCTCCACCAGTTTCAATCGGCAGGAGTTCATTTATGACAATCACCCCATTGTCGGTCAGGTCCATCGCACTTATCTGTGGAACAATACGGAGAACTCGTTGCTTTATTTCAATTCGGAATACTTGTCAGTAGACATCCCGTCGTCTTCGAGCGTGCAGTTCTACTTAGGCGATTTCAACGGCCGCCCCTGTATCGAGTACGTGCCGGTCAAATCGGACATCTTGAGGACCTATACGATCCGGTATGACGACGGATATGGGACGACGGCAAGTATATCCATCAACTTGCAACCCAAGAGCAGCTAAGCGAATCCCGGGGGTGCGCTTCTTTGTCAGACGTTGAAGAGGAAGTGCATGATGTCGCCGTCCTGGACGACGTAGTCTTTCCCCTCGATCCCCATCTTGCCGGCGGCGCGGACAGCCGCTTCCGTCCGGTACTGTACATAGTCATCGTACTTGATGACCTCCGCCCTGATGAAGCCGCGCTCGAAGTCCGTGTGGATGACGCCCGCGGCTTTCGGCGCCTTATCTCCCTTACGGATCGTCCACGCCCGGCATTCGTCCGCGCCGGCCGTGAAGAAGGTCTGGAGGCCCAGCAGGTGGTAAGCGCCTTGGATGAGGCGCACGACGCCTGATTCGGTCAGTCCCATTTCCTCCAGGAACATCTGCCGGTCGTCGAAATCGTCCATCTCGGCGATTTCCGCCTCGGTCTTGGCCGAGATGACCAGGATCTCCGCCCGCTCGTCCTTGACGGCTTCGCGCACGGCATCCACGTACTCGTTTCCGCGCACAGCGGAGGCGTCATCGACGTTGCAGACGTACAGGACCGGCTTGTTGGTCAGCAGGAACAGGTCGTGGGCGAGCGCGGCTTCCTCTTCGTTGAGCAGCTCCACGCTGCGGCAGGACCGGCCCTGCTCCAGGGCCTCCTTGTAGCGCGTCAGCAGGTCGGCCAGCTTGCGAGCCTCCTTGTCGCCGCCCATCTTACCCGCCTTTTCCACCTTGGCCAGGCGCGCGTTGACCGTCTCCAGGTCCTTGATCTGGAGCTCCAGATCCACGACTTCCTTGTCGCGCACCGGGTCCACGCTGCCGTCCACGTGGACGACGTTGCCATCGTCGAAACAGCGCAGCACGTGCAGGATCGCGTCGCACTCGCGGATGTTGGCGAGGAACTGGTTGCCCAGGCCCTCACCGTGGCTGGCGCCCCGCACCAGGCCCGCGATATCCACGATGTCCACCGTTGCCGGCACTACGCTCTTGGGGTGGCAGATCTCGACCAGCGCATCCAGGCGCCGGTCCGGCACATTGGTGGAGCCGAGGTTGGGTTCGATCGTACAGAAAGGGAAATTGGCGCTCTGGGCCTTGCCGGAGCTGATACAGTTGAAAAGAGTGGATTTCCCGACATTCGGGAGCCCCACGATACCGCATTTCAGGGACATAGTCAGTTTTTTGTTCTGACAAAAATAAGCATTTCTGCCCAATGTCGCAGAATAAACCTGCTCAAAGCCCGAAATCTTGGTGCCGCTTGCACTTTTCTTCGGGTGGAAACTCCTATATCAGCGAGATGAACTGGCGTATTACCCAAAGCTACGGCACAAAGATCTTTACCCGTTCCGCAACGCAAACCAAAAATGGCAAGGCCATCACGCGCCCATATTAATATGATACTTTGCGGGAATAAAAAATAATTTCCACCTTTGTCGCCGAACCATAAACTTAACTATGCTATGTCCGAATTATTTCGACAATCTCGTTTGTCGTGTCATCGATCCTCACAATATCATCCCTTTGGCGTGACAAGTAGGGGCTGTCTGCTGCTTTCGCTCGTCCTGTTTCTGCCGCTGCAAAGCAGCGCTGCCGCTCCCGGAGATACCCTGCGGGCCGTGTTCTGGAACGTCGAGAACTTCTTTGACTGGCACGACGGCGGGACGGGCGCGTCCGATGCCGAATTCTCCGCCGGCGGAGCGCGCCACTGGACGGCCCGGCGGTTCTTCACCAAATGCAACGCCATCGCGAAGACCCTCCTGTACCTCGCCGACGAAGAAGGCGCTTTGCCGGACCTGATCGGCCTCGCGGAAGTCGAGAACCGTTTCGTCCTGCGCAAGCTTCTGGACGAAACGCTTCTTCGCAAAGCCGACTACGGGATCATCCACTACGATTCGCCGGATCCGCGCGGGATCGATGTGGCCTTGTTGTACCGTCGGTCGCGCTTGGACACGGTACGGACGGTTCCGGTCCGCGTGCCGGGCGTGCAGACGCGCGACATGCTGCTCTCGCTGCTGCGTAAGAAGTGCGGGGACAGCCTGGCGGTCGTGATCTGCCACCATCCGTCGAAGTACGGCGGCGCGGCCGCAGAGCCCCGGCGGGAGGCTGCCGTGCGCCGTCTCGCAGCCTTGTCCGATTCGCTGGCGCAAGCCGGCTGGGCACGACAAGTCGCTCTCGGAGACTTCAACGATACACCCGACGCTCCCCTGTACCGCTTGCTGGATAAAAATTATGTTAACTTGACAAGGCCCCTGGCCGAAAAGGGCGATGGCAGCATCCGCTTTGAGGGCCGCTGGGAGCTGATCGACCAGTGCCTGGTATCCCCGGACCTGGCTCCCGGCGCGCATTTCCGGGTCTGCCACATCCCTTTCCTGACCACGCGCGACCGCAGCTATGCCGGACAGAAGCCGCTGCGCACCTACGTCGGCCCTCGCTACCAGGGCGGCGTCAGCGACCATCGTCCCGTGTTCCTGCGTATGGTCTTTTAATGAGAAAATACTTATATTTGTAAGCTATGCAGCTGAAAATGATAACCAAATAAATAATTCTCACCATGAAAGAAAAGATTGCAGCAAAATTCCAGGAGTGCTTCGGCGGCGAAGGGATCTTCTTCGCTTCCGCGGGTCGTATCAACCTCATCGGCGAGCATACCGACTACAACGGCGGGTATGTGTTCCCGGGCGCCATCGACAAGGGCATCATGGCAGCGATCCGCCTCAACGGCACCGACAAGGTCCGCGCCTTCTCGCTCGACTACAACGAATATGCGGAGTTCGGGCTCAACGAAGAGGACAAACCCGAGAAGCAGTGGGCGCGCTACATCTTCGGCGTCTGCCGCGAGACCCTCAAGCGCGGCGGGAAGGTGGCCGGATTCGACACCGTCTTTGCGGGCGACGTGCCCCTCGGCGCCGGCCTGTCGTCCTCTGCGGCCCTGGAGAGCACCTTCGCGTTCGCGATCAATGAGCTCAACGACAACGGCATCGACAAGTTCGAGCTCGCCAAGATCGGCCAGTCCACGGAGCACAACTACTGTGGCGTGAAGTGCGGCATCATGGACCAGTTCGCCTCCTGCTTCGGCAAGGCCGGCAACCTGATCCGCCTCAACTGCAAGACCCTCGAATACAAATACTTCCCCTTCGATCCGGAGGCTGCCGGCTACCAGCTGGTGCTGATCGACAGCTGCGTCAAGCATGAGCTCGCCTCGTCGGCCTACAACAAGCGCCGCGAGTCCTGTGAGAATGCGGCGGCTGCGATCCGCAAGAACCACCCGGAGGTGGAGTTCCTCAGCGACGCCAAGCGCGTGTGGCTGGAGGAAGTGCGCGCCGAGATCCCCGAGGAGGATTTCCTGCGGGCCGAATATGTCATCGGCGAAGTGCAGCGCGTGCTGGATGTGTGCGACGCCCTGGAGCGCGGCGACTACGAGACCGCCGGCGAAATGATGTACCAGACGCATTTCGGTATGAGCAAGCTGTATGAGGTGAGCTGCGAGGAGCTGGACTTCCTCAATAAGCTGGCGCGCAAGATGGACGTCAGCGGCTCCCGCGTGATGGGTGGCGGCTTCGGCGGCTGCACGATCAACCTTGTCAAGAAAGAGCTCTGCCAGTCCTTCATCGATGCGGCCGTGGAGCAGTTTACCGCCAAGTTCGGCCACGCGCCGAAGGTCTACCCGGTCGTCATCAGCGACGGTGCCCGCCGCCTGTAGCAAACGCCCGAAAGCATAAGCTGCCCGTGCAGTTGGGACCGCTTTCCCCTGAAGGGGTAAAAAGCTTCAGCGCTTCCGGCAGCTTTCTTCTTTAGATTGTGACGGCCAGACGGCGTCTTCGACAAACAAAACGGCTCAATTGTCGGAGGTTTTCGGAAGAAACGGTATTCCTGTCCCCTTCCGTTTCGCCGATAGAGACGATGAGAAAAGACCGGTATCCGGAGACGACAAAGAATAAGTTGCACCATAAAGGACGGAAGTTTTTACGTCCTGTTTGGGCTGTTTCGAGACGTTCGTTGAGCGGATTGATAACGGTTCCTTTGTACAACCAAAAAGGCTTTGGACGACGAGCTCGGCCTCTCGGAGCGGGAACTGGAAATCATCGCGCTGAGCAAGGAAGGCCTGACGGGCAAGCAGATTTCCGAGCGGCTCTGCCTGAGCACGCGCACCGTCAGCAACCACAAATATCACATATACAGCAAATTCGACGTGAAGAGCAACGCCGAGATGCTCCGCAAGGCCCAGCATATAGGCCTCTGATCCTGTAAATCATCCCGTGGCGCAGCCTTTCAGCGCAGGAGCGAGGAGACCCAGGCCTCGTCGATGATGGCCAGGCCCTGGGCGCGCCCGGAGACGGAAGGGTTGCGCGCCAGGATGCCCCGGCAGTCCTCATAGACATTGAACCCCACCGCCAGCAGTTCCATCTGCCCTCCGGCGGGATAGGTAAAGACGATCTCGTTGTCCGCGCCGTCCAGGCGAAGGAAGCGCAGGTCGGCTTCCGGCTTGCCCGCATCCTGCTTCGTCACATACTTGCACAGCTCGACCGCCTTGTCGTCCAGGCCGGCGTCGAAGATCTTGACCTTCTCGATCAGATCCCCGACGCGCGGGACTAGCCGCGCCGTATAGCCGCCCGTATCCGCCATCGCCAGCGGCTTGTCCGAGAGCATCAGCAGGACCATCTCGTCGGGGTCCAGATACACCAGCGGCCAGGTCACGAGATGCCGCCGGCCGCACTGCGGGCAGGTTTGCAGGAAGAGTTCCCCGCTGATGAGCGGAGCCTTGAGCTCGGGCTGCTCGCGGACGTTGATCAAGTCGTGCCCCTGCACGACGATTTCCGCCCCGCACGCGGGGCAGCGGAAGCTGTGTCGGGTTAACGTTGCCATACTGCGGACAAAGTTAGGAAAAAATGCTATATTTGCTTTCCGAATGTCCATTTTGGACAAATGTTACGTGTAACTCCAAACCTGTTAGAATATGGGATCTACCAAAAAGACAAACTGGTCTGACCTTTGGAAGAAGGAAGACTGGCTCGCATGTTGGATCGGTTTCATCATCATCTTGATCGGATGTGTGGCGGTCCTGACCGGGTGGTTCGATTTCTCCGCCCTCAAATTCTCAACCTGGAGCCTCGGCGAAAAAGCTGCCACCAAGGCCGTCCCGCTGGGACAGCAACTGGGGCAGTGGGTCTTTTGGCGCAAGCTGCTGGTCACCGTCGTAACCCTCTGCACGCTCTTCTCCATCGGCGTCAAGCTCCAGGGCGAAAGGGTCAAGAAATTCATCCCGGCCTTCCTGGCCCTCTTCGTGCTGGCCGTGCTCGTGCGTCTCGTCAGCGCCGAGTTCACCCTCAACCGCTACCTCGAGTGGGCCTTCTGGGCGCTCATCATCGGCCTGCTGGTTTCCAACACGGTCGGCGTGCCCGAGTGGCTCAAGCCTGCGGTGCGCACGGAGTTCTACATCAAGACCGGTCTCGTGATCATGGGCTTCTCGGTCCTCTTCTCCAACATCGCCAAGTTCGGCCTCTACGGCCTCGGCATCGCGTGGATCGTGACCCCGATCGTCATCCTCTTCATGTGGTGGCTGGGCACCAAGGTGCTCAAGATCGACAACAAGCCCCTCGTGATCACCCTGGCTTCCGCGACGAGCGTCTGCGGCACGAGCGCCGCCATTGCGACCGGCGCCGCCGCCAAGTGTAAGAAAGACGACCTGTCGGTAGCCATCTCCATCTCGATCATCTTCACGATCCTGATGATGGTGTTCGAGCCGATGATCATCAAGGCCTGCGGCATGAACCAGCTGATGGGTGGCGCGCTGATCGGCGGCACGGTGGATTCCACCGGCGCCGTGGTGCTGGCCGGCAATGCGCTGGGCGCGGAGGCGGAACAGGCGGCCGTGCTCGTCAAGTCCATCCAGAACATCCTGATCGGCTTCATCGCCTTCTTCGTGGCCGTCTTCTTCGCGACCCGCGTGGACAACAGCGGCGCCGAGAAAGTGGGTGCCGGCGAGATCTGGCGGCGTTTCCCGAAGTTCATCATCGGTTTCTTCGTGGCCTCCCTCGTGGCTTCCTTCATCATCCAGCCCATCTTCGGCGGCGATCAGGTCGGCGCGATCAACAAGGTCCTCGACCAGTACAAAAACTGGGCGTTCGTCCTCGCCTTCACCAGCATCGGCCTGGATACCAACTTCAAGGATATCGCCAAACGCATGCAGGGCGGCAAGATTCTCTGGCTCTATGTCATCGGACAGCTGTTCAACATCGCCCTGACGCTCTTCGCCGTCTGGTTCCTGCTGAGCGGCGTGGTGTTCCCGGTGCCTGAACTGGCCCTGTTCAAATAGCAGTGGGCCCGAAAGGAAAGAAAGCATTCAAAATTGCCACGGCCGTCCTGGCCGTGGCAGTTTTGCTGCTTGCGCTCTGGGTGATGGTGCACGGGATGGGGCTGGTCGAAGGACTGGACTTCGGCGCCGGCGCTTACTACTACGCGGACATCCCCGACTTTGACAAGATCGTCCGCTCCGACGTCTACGACTCGCACCTTCCCCTCTGGCTCGCCATCCTGCTTTTCCTGGGCTGGGGCGCCGTGATGTACCTCCTTTGGATCTGGATCGACCGAAAAAAGTAAGAAAAAGTTGCTTTTTTGAAAACAATTTCAGATATTTGTCTCCGTATGAAACGCACTCAGGTGAACAGCTGTTGTTGTTGTATCGGCTCCCGTGACCGATACGGCTTCCTGTGTGCATCATAAGGACAGAACGAGACAATCGTGACACCCATAGCACCTGCCTGTCGGTCGATCCCGCGGGCAGGTGTTTTTTTGCTCACACTTAACAACACAAATAGTATTATGATTTACAATCACCTCTCCGAACTGATCGGAAACACGCCGCTGCTGCGCGTAGCGGGCTTCCCCGGCCAACAGGCCGACATCCTTGTCAAACTCGAATACTTCAACCCCGGCGGCAGCGTCAAGGACCGCATCGCCCTGGCGATGATCGAAGACGCTGAGCAGAAGGGGCTCCTGCAGCCCGGCGCCACCCTGATCGAGCCCACCAGCGGCAATACCGGCGTCGGACTCGCCTGGGTCGGAACCTCCAAAGGCTACAAAGTCATCCTCACGATGCCGGAGACGATGAGCCAGGAGCGCCGGAGCCTGCTCAAGGCGCTGGGAGCCAAGCTCGAACTCACCCCGGGTGCCGAGGGCATGAAGGGCGCCATCCGCCGGGCCGAAGAGCTGCGCGACAGCATCCCCGGCGCCATCATTCTCGGCCAGTTCGTCAATCCCGCCAACCCCGCCGTCCATGAGCGGACCACCGGCGAGGAAATCTGGGCCGCGACCGAAGGCAAGGTGGATCTTTTCGTCTCGGGTGTCGGGACGGGCGGAACCGTCAGCGGTGCCGGGAAGACCCTCAAGCGCCACAATCCGGCCGTTGAGGTCGTCGCCGTCGAGCCGTCCTCTTCCGCCGTCCTTTCGACCGGCGTAGCCGGCAAACACAAGATCCAGGGCATCGGGGCCGGTTTCGTGCCTGACACGTACGACCCGGCCGTCGTCGACCGGATCCTGCCGGTCAGCGACGACGACGCCATCCGCGCCTCCCGCCAGCTTGCCGCCCGGGAGGGCCTGCTCGTCGGCATCTCGTCCGGCGCCGCCTTTGCCGCCGCGCTGCAGCTGTCCCGCGAACCCGCCCACGCCGGCAAGACGATCGTCGCCCTCCTGCCCGACACGGGCGAGCGCTACCTCTCCACAATCCTGTATGCCTTCGACGAATACCCGCTATGAATCTGCCCAAGATCCGTCTCGCCCTCCGGAGCCTGATGACCGGGGTACACAGTTACGTTTTCCCGGAGTACAGCGAGCCCTGCGCCGATATCGGGTCCCTCCTCTCCGAGTTGTTGGATGAGGTCGGGGCCCCTAAGGAGACAGGCGCTCGCTTCCGGGAGGCCCTGCCCGGGATCCGCGCCTTGATCCAGAGCGACGTGGACGCGATCATCAACAACGATCCGGCGGTTGCGGGCCGGGACGAGGTCGTCGCCTGTTATCCGGCCGTCGCCGCCCTGCTGCATTACCGGACGGCCCATGTGCTCCATGGCCTCGGCGTGCCGGTGCTGCCGCGTATGCTGACGGAATACGCCCATTCGACGACCGGGATCGACATTCATCCGGCCGCGACGATCGGGGACCATTTCGCCATCGACCATGGCACGGGTGTCGTGATCGGTGCCACGGCCGTCATCGGGAGCCACGTGACCTTCTATCAGGGCGTGACGCTCGGCGCGAGAAACTTCCGGCAGGGGCCGGACGGGCGTCCGATGGACATCCCGCGCCACCCCATCGTGCAGGACGGTGTGACGGTCTATTCCAACGCGTCTCTGCTCGGCCGCATCACGATCGGCGAGGGAGCCGTCATCGGCGGCAACGTCTGGCTGACCCACAGCGTCCCGGCGGGTGCCCGCGTGCTGCAGGGGAAGACGCAGGACTTTTTTGCCGACGGCGCCGGGATCTAATAATCAATGGAAAAGAGCAGGCCGACATAGTGGCGATCCAGCCCTGTGCCGGCTTGCTTTATCGTATCGAAGGACGGGCCGAAATTGACGGACCAGCTCGCGCCGATGCGGGTGTCGAAAGGAATCCACAGCAGGTTGCCCAGCCGGACGCAGAACGAGACCCCGGCGCTCATCAGCGCACCGCGGTCAGCGCAATTCCCGGCAGAATCGCTCTCGCCGCCATGCTCAAGCACGCCGCCATGTTGGCCCGCCCTCGCTCCTGCCGCCGTGCTCGCCGCCTTGTCCGCCGCATAGAGCCCGGCGTCGGCGTGGAGGCCCAGCTCGAAGTTCTTGACGTAGGCGACGGGACCCAGCCCGGACCAGTCCACCGGCAGGATCGCCATCAGATAATCCGCCGTCAGCTTGGTCTGCGTGGGGTAGTGTTCCGCCAGATAACGGCCCAGGGCGGAACCTGTGGCGGCGAATCCGCGCGGATAGGTCACGACCCGTTGTTCCGGGATGAAGGTTCGGGCCGGGTCCCATTGGCGCTGGACAAGCGCGGTCAGCTTCAGCCCGTGCTCCGGCAGGAAGCCCGGGAGATAGCCGTAGAGGTAGCCATAGACCGTGGGGTCATAGATACGGGTCAGGGCCGGCCGCAGCGATCCGCCCAGTTCGGCGCCGACGCCCCAGCGCGGGTAGACGCCCGACGGGGCGGTCGGCCGCATCACATAGCCTCGGACGCTGGCCGACAGGGTCTGCAGCCAAGCCGTCTCCCCCGGTTCAGTCGCCGTCAGGATCAGGCTCCTGTCCTTTTCCGGGAACAAACCGAAGCGGCGCGTGTAGTGGACGGATCCATCGAAGAGGCTGTTCCCGATCGAATAACGCAACTGCGGGATAAAGCCCCGGTTCCAACCGCCGCCGCTGAAACTGAGCGGGATATAGACGCGGGTGGAGAAAGAAAGGCCCGGCCCGCGCAGGCCCGATACGGAAACCAGGTTGGACTCTGTCCCCTGGATGTCCGTCAGCCGCGTGAAGGAATAGTGCGAAGGAGTGGTGCTGTCCAGGGTCAGGGAGGACTCGATCACGGGATACCATCCCTTGTAATCGAAGCGCAGATCCAGCAGGTGGCCCCAGTCGCCGGGAGCGGGACGCGAGGCGTGGTAGGCGATGCTGCCGCTGGCTGTGGCCAGGTCATTCTGGAAAAAGGCCGTCGCACCCAGTCCGGCGGCGCCATACAAGGAACTGAGGCTCAAGTCGGCGACGGCATCGTAATCGATGTAGAGCGGCGCCCAGGTGTGGAAGCGCAGCAGATGGGCCGCTTTCCGGTAAGCCTTCGGTTCCGATACGCCGATCCCCTCCTCCGCCCCGGCATTGTCATCCTGAGCGCAGCGAAGGATCTCTCCCCCGCAGGTATCCGCCGCCTCCAGCGCTCGCTCCTGCTCCGCCAGCTTCTCCGCCACCGGATGCCTCCAGATCGCATCCCAATCGCTCTCCACCGCCGCAAAAGCCCCGACGGGCGCGACATGGAAAGCCCTTCCGCCCGTGGACAGCACGGTGTACCGCAGGCTGTCGCCGGCGGCGTTGAAGACAAAATCCTGGCCTCCGTGCCGCAGGTTGGTCTGCCGGACCAGCGTACCGGAAGCCGGGTCGCAGGAGTACAATTCGTTGACGCCGTTCTTGTCGCAGGCAAACCAGAGCCGTCCCGCCCGGGACCGCAGCTGCTTGATCTTGACGGCGCGTCCGGGCAGTACGCAGCGCCAGCTGTCGGTAGCCTCATAGACGCCGAAGCCCGCTTCGCTGATGGCGCTGACATAAAGCGCCTCCGCAAGCCAGGCTCCCTGGACCGGCTGCAGACCGGCGGGGACGTTCAGGATACGGATTTGAACTGCGCTGTCCGCCGGCTGCGCCAGCCCGTCCTGTCCATCGACAATCACGACCTGGTGGCTGCCGTCGGCGGCATAGTGCATCGCGGCAAGACGTGTCCCGTCTTCGCTCGGCGCCGGATTGAAGTAGCGCCCGCCTTCCGGGATCCGGGTGACGCCTTCCGGCAGGAAGGCGCCCAGGGGCCGCCCGGCAGCTCCGCCGAGCAGGGTCCGTTTCCGTCCGGAGGCGAGGTCCATCATGCGGACGACGGCGGTCCCGGCCAGTTCCCAGCGCGGGCCGCGCCGCTCCTCGCTCCAGTACAGCCGGCCGGCTGCGATGCGCAGGTCGGACGCCGAGGAGGCGAAAGGTCCCAGGTCCTGCACTGCGCCGCCGGGCGTGATCCGGACCAGGTGCGGGGCCCGCTCCAGACCCGTCTGGACGGCGTAGATGTCGTCCCCGTCCGCTGCCGCCCCGCGGAAGGCCGTGTAGCGCCGTCCTGCGGGAGTCAGGGCCCGGTCCTCGGGGAAAGGACCGCGCAGGCTGTCATTGGCCGCCCAGACGGCCTGGAAATCCCCGGAGATCCGGCTGAACGCATCCTTGAAGGAAAGACCGGTCGTCTCGCGGATGGTGTACTGCATATTGAAGAAGGGCAGGGGCAGCTTGCGGGAGAAGAGGTTGTCGTGGTATTTTTTCAGGAAGAACGGCTCGTCCCAGCTCGTGCGCAGGCCGGCGGCGAGCAGGTATCCGGCCCGGTAATGGTCGGGCGTGAAGCGCTTCAGCGAACCGTAGCGCCAGCGGTAGTAGTCGCGCCAGTCGCCCTCGTCGAAGGCGACCCGTACGTATTCGAGGAAATCAGCGGTCCGGCCGCGGCCGGATTCGGTCAGGGCCGTTTCGGTCACGACGGCGTCTCCCTCGGAGAATGCAATCCCGGTATAGACCGACCACCAGGCCACGTCCGACAGGTCACCGGTCAGCAGGCGCAGGGCTTTGTACGGCCAGCGGCGGCCGAACTGGAGCTGCGCGGCATGGCGCGGCTCGTGGGTGGTGAGGTTGAGCATCCAGGGCATCGGATCGGGATCCGCAGGATCTCCGAGCGTGTAGAGCTCCATCCGGCGCGGGGCCCACATCACCATTCCGTTGCCGAAGGAGGTGAAGGGATGGAGGATGACCGGCATGGGCTTGCGGCACAGCTGGGACGGCGCAAAACCGAGCGAGCGGCCGATGCGCGGGTATTGCGTCTGGAGGCTCAAAGCGTAGGCGCGCGCGAGCGAATCCGTCCCCCGAGGATAGATCAGGCGGTAGTTTTCGGTACGGATTTCCGACCAGCGGACGGAGCCCGGATCGGTCCCCGCCGAATAGAATTGGGCTCTCGCGGATGCTGCCGCGAGCAAAAAAAAACACAAAGCGATCCAGGAGCCCCGTTTCATACCGCAAATCTACGTAAAAAATGTTATCTTTGAGGGATTATGCATATAATGAGACAGCGAATTCTTGCCGGGATCCTGCTGCTGGTTCTGTGCGGGACGTGTGCGGACGGACCGGGGGCGGAGGGGCTTTCTGTGCGGAGTTTCCCCGAGGTGCAGATCCCGTCGATGCTTCCGCAGGAAGAGTTGGCGGACTATGTCCTGGACCATTTTTGGGACGCCTATCTGGACACGACGGGCCGCTATTTCTGCGATTCGACCCATATCGGAGGCGTGGATGACCGCATCCTGGCGGCCCAGCTGGCCTCTTTCCTCTCCATCCTGGAGAACAGCCCGGAGGAGAAGGCCGCGGCCGTGATGTCTGCCTTCTTCGGCCAGGTGGAGCGTTACCAGGCGGCCGACACGGCCTCCAACGTCTTCTCCTGGGTGTCGGATGCCGTGGAGTATTACCTTTTCGATCCCAATTCGGAAATCCGGAGCGAGGAACTGTTCCTGCCCTTTGTTTCCCGGCTGGCGGTTTCGCCGTTTTCCAAGGAGGAGTTGCGCACGCGCTACGCACACGCCGCCCGGGTCTGCGCGACGAACCGGATCGGCACCGTGGCGCCGGACTTCCGCTTCCTCGATGCGAGAGGGCGGACCCATACGCTGCATGGCGAAAAGGCACCCTGGACGGTGCTGCTCTTCGTCAATCCGGGCTGTCAGGCCTGTGAAGAGGTCGTCTCTGTCTTCGAGTCTGGAGAGGTGAAGTCGCTTGTAAAGGCGGGAAAGCTACGGGTCGTGGGCATCTATATCGACGAGGATGTGGCCGCCTGGAAAGACCGGGCCGGTCAGTTGCCGGTCCACTGGGTCAACGGCTACGATCCGGCGGGTGCGATCCGCTCCGACGGACTCTATTTCGTGCGGGCCATCCCTTCGATCTATGTGCTCGATGCGGACAAACGGATCCTCATGAAAGATGCTACCCCGGCTGCTGTCGCATCGTTCATCGAAAATAATTTAACATAAAACAATATGAAGCAGTATCTGGACATGCTCCGGGCCATCCGGGAGCGGGGTGTGATCAAGCAAGACCGCACCGGTGTCGGGACGCGCAGCATTTTCGGATGGCAGTGCCGCTATGACCTCAGCGAGGGCTTTCCCCTGCTGACGACCAAGAAAGTGCACCTCAAGTCCATCATCTACGAACTCCTGTGGTTCATTTCGGGAGACACCAACGTCAAGTTCCTCCAGGACCACAAGGTGACGATTTGGGACGAGTGGACCGACGAGAACGGTGACCTGGGACCGGTCTACGGCCACCAGTGGCGCAGCTGGGAGACGACGGACGGTCGCACGATCGACCAGCTCGCGCAGGTCGTCGAGGCGATCCAGCACAACCCCGACTCGCGCCGGATGCTGGTCTGCGCGTGGAATCCCGGGGATGTGGACCGCATGGCCCTGCCGCCCTGCCACTGCCTCTTCCAGTTCTATGTCGCGGAGGGCAGACTCTCCTGCCAGCTGTACCAGCGCAGCGCGGATACTTTCCTCGGCGTCCCCTTCAACATCGCATCCTATGCCCTCCTGACGATGATGATCGCCCAGGTCTGCGGCCTGCAGCCCGGCGAATTCATCCATACCACGGGCGACACGCACCTGTACCTCAACCACACGGAGCAGGCGGACCTCCAGCTCTCCCGGGAGCCCCGGCCGCTGCCCAAGATGAAGATCAACCCGGAGGTGAAGAGCCTCTTTGACTTCAAATACGAGGATTTCGAGCTTGTGGATTACGATCCCTGGCCGGCCATCAAAGCTCCTGTCGCAGTCTAACCCCCAATCCCGCCGAATATGGAAAAATGTCTGATCGTCGCCATTGCGGACAACAACGGCATCGGAGTCAAGGGCCAGCTCCCCTGGCACATCTCCGAAGATCTCAAGTATTTCAAGCAGGTCACGCACGGCTTCCCCGTGATCATGGGCCGTACGACCTATTTCTCTCTCCCGTTCCGGCCGCTGAAGGGCCGGAAAAACATCGTGCTCAACGCCGGCGGGGACCCCATCCCGGAGGTGACCTGCGTCTATTCCTTCGAGGAAGCGTTTGCGGCGGCCGAGCCGGCCGGGAAATGCTTCATCATGGGCGGCGCGTCGGTCTACCGGGCGGCGATCGACTGGATGGATACGCTCTACATCACCCATGTCCACACGGTCGTGGAGGATGCGGACGCCTTCTTCCCGGCCATCGATCCGGCCCTCTGGTACAAGGCCTCCGTCTCCGAGACGGCGCGGGATCCCGAGACGGGATTCACATTTGAATTTGTCGTGTACAGGCGGAGGAGTTGAGGCTTCCGGTGAGACGAACTTGACAACCTATGAAAGAAAGAGAACATTTCGGCAGCCGTCGGGCTGTCATCTACGCCATGGCGGGGTCGGCGATCGGTCTGGGCAATATCTGGCGCTTCCCCTACATGGTGGGGGAGCACGGCGGCGCAGTGTTCGTCTTCTCCTACATCGTAGCCACCCTGCTGGTCTCGCTGCCGGTTTTCATCGCAGAGATCTCGCTCGGGCGCCGGAGCCGCACCAGCAGTTTCGGGGCGATGTCCCGGATGGACCCCGCGCACGGACGGCGCTGGCGCTGGGTGGGGCTGATGTCGGTCTTCATCCCGCTTTTCATCCTGTGCTACTACAGCGTGATCGGCGGCTGGTCGTTGTACTATCTGATCAAGTCCTGCGCATTTGACTTCGTAAAGGGATCGCCGGATACGGTGGGCAACCTTTTCGGCGGTTTCATCTCATCGGTCTGGATGCCGGTCTGGATGCACCTGCTGTTCCTGGCGGCCTGTGCCTGGGTAGTGGCCCGGGGCGTCAAGTCGGGGATCGAGCGTTTCAGCCGGGTGACCATTCCCGGGCTGTTCGTCCTGATCATCGTGCTGATCGTCTATTCCGTTTCGCTGCCGGGCGCCCGGGCCGGGGTCGAGTACCTCCTCCGGCCGGATTTGTCCCAGCTCAATGTCAAGACCTTCGTCTATGCGATGGGACAGAGTTTCTTCTCCCTGTCCTTGGGAATGGGGGCGATCGTGACCTACGGCTCGTACGTCAAGTCTGATGAAAATCTGGTGGTGTCGAGTGCCGGGACGGCGATCTTCGACCTGCTGTTCGCTGTGCTGGCGGGCTTCGCCATTATGCCGGCTGTCTTTGCGGCCGGGATCGAGCCGGGCGCGGGCCCGGGACTGATCTTCGAGAGCGTCCCCTTCATCTTTTCCAGCATGGGGACGAAATGGCCGGTGGTGAGCGCCATCGTCTCGGTCCTGTTTTTCCTGGCCATCGTGGTGGCGGCGATGACCTCGGTCATCTCGCTGATCGAGGTGGGCGTCGCTTTCCTGCACGACCGTTTCGGGATGGACCGGCGCAGGGCCAGCGCCCTGGTGTTCTTGGTGTGTGGAGCGGTCGGCGTGGTCTGCTCCTTGTCTTTCGGACCGCTGAGCGGCTTCCGGCTGGCCGGCAAAAACCTTTTCGAACTCTTCGACTGGTTCTCCTCCAACGTGCTGCTCCTCCTGATGGCCTTTACGGTCGTGATCTTCGTCGGTTTCGTGATGAAGAAGGAGGATGTGCGGGACGAGATCACCAACGGCGGGCGCAAGCAGCGCAACGCCCGCTGGTTCGGCGTGATTTATTTCCTGATCAAGTGGGTGGCACCGATCAGCGTTTTGTCTATCTTTGTGACCAATTTTATCTTGTAGATGGCGAAACGGGAACATTTCGGAAGCGGCGCGGCTGCCGTGATGGCGATGGCGGGGTCGGCGATCGGCCTCGGCAACATCTGGCGTTTCCCCTATATGGTGGGACAGAACGGCGGGGCGGCCTTCATCATCATTTATCTGCTGGCGGCCTTCCTGCTTTCCCTGCCGATCCTGCTGTGCGAGTCTATCATCGGCCGATCGACCCATGCCGGGACCTTCGGGGCGATGGAGCAGCTCGCCCCCGGGACACGCTGGAAGTGGCTGGGCCTGATGACCGTCATTTCGCCGCTGATCATCCTGTCGTTCTACAGCGTGGTGGGCGGCTGGTCCATCGAGTACCTGATCAAGGCTTCCGGAAGCGGATTCGGCGAGGATGTGTCCTCGCTCTTCGGCGAATTCATCATCAAGCCCTGGGCGCCGCTCCTCTGCCACACGCTCTTCCTCCTGCTGACGGTGGCGGTCGTGTCGGCGGGCGTGAAGTCGGGCATCGAGCGCTTCAACCGCATCTCCCTGCCGGTCCTCTTCGTGCTGATTGTCGTGATCATGGTCTATTCCCTGACCCTGCCCGGGTCTGCTGCGGGCGTCCGGTATCTGCTGGAGCCGGATTTCTCGAAGATCACGCCCTCCGTAGTGGCGTCCGCGATGGGTCAGAGCTTTTTCTCCCTTTCGCTGGGTGTCGGGACGATCCTGACCTATTCGTCTTACATGAAGAAGGAAGAGAATCTTTTTACCTCGGGCCTCGGGACGGCGGCCTTCGACCTGCTTTTCGCGCTGCTGGCCGGCTTTGCCATCATGCCGGCCGTCTTTGCGACCGGGGTCGAGCCGGGCGCGGGTCCCGGGCTGATCTTCGAGACGCTGCCCTATATCTTTTCGCACATGAGCGCGGCGTCACCGTGGCTGAGCCGGACGGTGTCGGTCCTGTTTTTCCTGACGATCGTGATTGCGGCGCTGACTTCGTCCATCTCGATGTGCGAGGTAGGTGTCGCGTACCTGGTGGAGGAGCGGGGGATGTCCCGGCGCAAGGCTTCGCTGCTGGTTTTTGCCGCGACCTGGACCCTGGGGGCGTTCTGCTCCCTGTCCTTCGGCCCGCTGAGCGGGGTCAAACTCCTCGGCAACACGATCTTCGATTTCTGCGACCGCCTGACCTCCGACTACCTGATGACCTTCGGCAGCCTGCTCTTCGTCCTCTTCGTCGGCTGGAAGATGAAGCGGGAGACCGTCCGCGATGAATTCACGGGCGGCGGCACCCTCCGCGCCAACGGACGGGCCTTCGGCTTCGTCTATTTCCTGATCCGCTACGTCGCCCCCCTCGTGATCCTCACCATCTTCGTCACCAATCTGGTTGCCTGACGAAGATCGAGGGTGGCGCGTTTGCGGCCATCCCGGCGAGACGGGATCTCAGTCGCGGGTCAGCAGCAGGGTCAGCCGCACGAAGTCTTCGACGCCGAGGCGTTCGGCGCGCAGGTCAAAGATCGGGTCGGAGAGGTCAATGGCGGCGACCCCGGCTTCAGCGGATTCCGCGCGGTTTGCCGCCCATGTCCCCAGCAACGGCTTCAGGGCATTGCGCAGGGTCTTGCGGCGCTGGTTGAAGGCCGTTTTGACGACCTGCTTGAAAAGGCGCTCGTCGCAGCCCAGCGAGGTCCGCGCGTTGCGCCGCAGGCGGATCACCGCCGAATGGACCTTGGGCGGCGGCGCGAAGGCGCCGGGCCCCACCGAAAGCACGTATTCGATATCATACCAAGCCTGTAGCAGCACCGACAGGATCCCGTACACCTTGGAGCCGGGCTTTTCGGCGATGCGGTCCGCCACTTCCTTCTGGATCATGCAGACCACTTCCGGCACCCGGTCCTTGTCTTCCAGGATCTTGAAAAAGATCTGGGAGGAGATGTTGTAGGGGAAGTTGCCGATCACCCGGTACGGCCCGGGGAAGATCCGCGCCAGGTCCAGGCGCAGGTAATCCCCCTCCATCAGGCGGCCCTCCATCCCCGGGAAATGCGTCAGCAGATAGGAGACTGACTCGCTGTCAATCTCGATCATCCGGACATCCAGGTCTTCCCGGCCGATCAGGTACCGGGTCAGCACGCCCATCCCCGGACCGATCTCCAGCACGTCGCGTACCGGAGAATCCGGCGTCAGGGCCGCCACGATCGCGCGGGCGACGCCCTGGTCCGTCAGGAAATGCTGTCCGAGGGCTTTCTTGGCTCTAACTTCCATATCGTATCCTTTAAAAACGGGACCTTCCGAAGCGGCAAATTGTCGCAACGCACAAAAATAATGATTATCTTTGAAGGATAAGAGAGAAAAGATGGCAAAGACGAAGGAAAAAGACCCGATGACCCCGATGATGAAGCAGTTTTTCGCCATGAAGGCCCAGTGCCCGGAGGCGGTGCTGCTCTTCCGGTGCGGGGATTTCTATGAGACCTATGGGGATGACGCCGTCATCGCGAGCAAGGTGCTCGGCATCGTGCTGACCAAGCGGTCCAGTACGGCGCCCGATCCGATCCCGATGGCCGGCGTCCCGTATCACGCCATCGACGTCTATCTCCCCAAACTGATCCGGGCCGGCTACAAGGTCGCCATCTGCGACCAGCTGGAGGATCCGAAACTGGCCAAGAACATCGTCAAGCGCGGCATCACGGAGATCGTGACGCCCGGTGTGGCCTTCGGCGAGCAGATGCTCGCCCAGAAGGAGAACAACTTCCTCGCCGGTCTCCATTTCAACGGCGAGACTTGCGGGGCGGCCTTCCTGGACGTGTCCACGGGCACCTTCAAGATCGCGCAGGGCAGCATTGACTACCTCGCCTCGCTGCTTTCCTCCTTCGCGCCGAAAGAGATCGTCGTCACCCGCAGCGCCGCGCGCCTCGTCAAGGAGCGCATCCGCACCGATGCCTACATCAGCACCCTCGACGAGTGGGCCTTCGTCAAGGAGGCGGCCGTCGAGAAACTGAAGGCGCAGATGGGCGTCCGCAGTCTCAAGGGCTTCGCCATCGACGGCAGCCCGCTGGGCATCTGTGCCGCCGGCGCCCTGCTCGTCTATCTCGAACAGACGCAGCATGCGGGCCTGGGCAACATCTGCTCCATTTCGCGCGTGGACGGCAGCAAATATGTCTGGATGGACCGCTTCACGGTCCGCAACCTGGAAGTCTTCGCCTCTGCGTCCGGCAGCGAAGGCACGTCGCTCGTTGATGTGATCGACCGCTGCTCCTCGCCGATGGGCGCCCGGGAGCTGCGCAGCTGGCTGGCGATGCCGGTGCTGGACCTGGACGAGCTCAATGCCCGCTACGACGTGGTCCAGCATTTCGTGGATCAGCCGGAAGACCTGTTCCGGCTCCAGGAGCACCTGGGCGACGTCGGGGACCTGGAACGCATCATTTCCCGCGCCGCGGCGGGCAAGATCCTGCCCCGCGAAGTGATGCAGCTCGGCCGCTCGCTCGCCCAGATGGATCCGATCAGCGCCTTATGTCAGGACCGGGGAGTCGCGGAGCTCGACCGGATGATGGGGGCGCTGCACGGCTGCGGCGCCCTGTTGGAACGCATCCGCTCGACGATGGCTGAGAATCCGGCGGCCGCCCTGGGCAAGGGCGACATCATCGCCGCCAGCGTCAACGCCGAACTCGACGAGTACCGCGCCATCTCCCGCGGCGGCAAGGATTACCTCCTGGAGATGCAGCAGCGCGAGGTCGAGCGCACGGGCATCGCCTCCCTCAAGATCGGCTACAACAACGTCTTCGGCTACTACCTCGAAGTGCGCAACACCTTCAAGGACAAGGTCCCGCCGGAGTGGGTGCGCAAGCAGACCCTCGTGGGCGCGGAGCGCTACATCACCGAGGAGCTCAAGCAATACGAGGAGAAGATCCTTTCCGCCGAAGGGCGCATCTACGAACTGGAGAGCCGCCTTTACGGCGAATTGGTCGCCGCGATCCAGCAGAGCATCCGGGACATCCAGGCCAACTGCCAGATCCTGGCGCGGCTGGACGTGCTCGCCGGCTTCGCCGAGCTGGCCTCCGACAGCCATTACTGCCGCCCACAGATGGACGACAGTCTGGTCCTGGACATCCGGGACGGCCGCCATCCCGTCATCGAGAAGCAGATGCCCGCCGGCGAAGACTATGTCCCCAACGACATCTACCTCGACTCCGGGCAGCAGCAGATCATCATCCTGACCGGCCCCAACATGGCTGGTAAGTCGGCCCTGCTGCGCCAGACGGCCCTGATCGTGCTGATGGCCCAGATCGGCTCGTTCGTGCCGGCCTCCAGCGCCCGCATCGGCTGGTTCGACAAGATCTTCACGCGCGTCGGCGCGTCTGACAACATCTCCCGGGGCGAGTCCACCTTCATGGTCGAGATGCTGGAGACTTCGATGATCATGCACAACCTCTCCGCCCGTTCGCTCGTCCTGCTGGACGAGATCGGGCGCGGGACCTCGACCTACGACGGCATGTCGATCGCCCGGGCCCTGGTCGAATATCTCCACGAGCACGGCAAGGGCGCCAAGACCCTGTTTGCCACGCGTTATCACGAGCTCAACGACCTGGAGAGCCTCTATCCCCGGGTCAAGAACTTCCACATCGCGGTCAAGGAGTCCGGCAAGGATGTGATCTTCCTGCGCAAGCTGCGCGAGGGCGGCGTCGCCCACAGCTTCGGTATCCATGTGGTGCGCCTCGCCGGCATGCCCAAGGAGATCATCGCCTCCGCGGAAAAGACGCTCAAGGCCCTGGAGGCCGGGGAGAATGTGATCGCGCGGGCCCAGCAGACGACCCGGCTCGGCACGGTCGAGGATGACGGCGCCGTGCAGCTGTCCTTCTTCCAGCTGGACGACCCCACGCTCGAGTCGCTGCGCGACCAGCTCAAGGGCGCGGACCTCAACAACATGACCCCGCTCCAGGCCTTCGACCTGCTGCGGAGCATGAAATCGGAACTCGGATTATAACTGTAAACGTACGGCATAATGAAAAAACACCTGCTTCTTTTCTCGCTGCTGCTGTGCCTGGGCACGGTCAGCGCCTTCGCGGCGAAAGCCAAGCCGCAGACCCTCAAATCCCCCGACGGTCGCATTGCGCTTACCTTCGACGATTTCAAGTACTCCGTCACGGCGGACGGCGTCCAGATGCTCGCCCCTTCGGCGGTCTCGATGACGCTCACCGACGGGACCGTCTGGGGCGGCAACGCCCAGCTGGTCAAGACGATCCGCAAGAGCCATGACCAGACCTTCGACACGCCGGTATATAAAAAGGCCTCCGTGCGGGACCGCTACAACGAGCTGACCCTGCGCTACAAGGCGTTCGACCTGGTCTTCCGGGCCTACAACGAGGGCGTCGCCTACCGCTTTGTCTCCCGCAGCGACAAGCGGGTGGGGGTTGCTTCCGAGCAGGCGGAATTTACCTTTCCCGGCAACTGGGACGCCGTCGTGCCTTATTGCCGCGAGTCGGACCGCACGGTCGAGAAGCAGATCGAATGCTCGTTTGAGAACGTCTATTACAACTTCAAGCTGGAGGATTGGGACAAGACCCGGGCGGCCTTCCTGCCCCTGGTCGTCGGCGCGCCCAACGGCTACAAGGTCGCCATCACCGAGGCGGACCTGTTCAACTTCCCGGGACTGAACGTGCGTAACCTCAACGGTTCCCGGACGATCGAAGGCTTCCACGCCCGTGTGCCGAAAGCCGTCAAGCAGGGCGGGCACAACATGCTCCAGGGCGTCATCCTCAGCAGCGAGGACTTCATCGCCAAGGACTGCAAGCCCGGTTGCTCCTTCCCCTGGCGCGTGATCCAGGTGGCCCGGGAGGACCGCGAACTCGCCTGCAGCGACATGGTTTACAAACTCGCCACGGCGCCCGAGACGCGCGACTGGAGCTGGGTCAAGCCCGGCAAGGTCGCGTGGGACTGGTGGAACGACTGGAACCTCTACGGCGTGGATTTCAAGTCCGGCATCAACAACGATACCTACAAGTACTATATCGACTTCGCTTCCGAGAAGGGCATCGAGTATGTCATCCTGGACGAGGGCTGGGCGGTCAACAAGCAGGCCGACCTGATGCAGGTCGTCCCCGAGATCGACCTCGAAGAGCTCTGCGCCTATGCCAGGGAAAAGAACGTCGGTCTCATCCTCTGGGCCGGCTACTGGGCGGTCAACCGCGACATGGAGAGCGTCTTCCTGCACTATTCCCGGATGGGGATCAAGGGCTTCAAGATCGACTTCATGGACCGTGACGACCAGGACATGGTCAACTTCTACACCGCCTGCGCGCAGATGGGCGCCAAGTACAAGATGCTGGTGGACTTCCACGGCGCTTACAAGCCGACGGGCCTGCACCGGACCTATCCCAACGTCATCAACTTCGAGGGCGTCCACGGCCTGGAGCAGATGAAGTGGCTCCAGGACGGAGCCCAGCAGGTCGTCTATGACGTGACGATTCCTTTCCTGCGGATGATGGCGGGTCCGATGGACTACACCCAGGGAGCGATGCGCAACGCCACCCGCCGTAACTACCATCCCGTCAACAGCGAGCCGATGAGCCCCGGCACCCGTTGCCGCCAGCTCGCGGAATACGTCATCTTCGACGCGCCCCTGACGATGCTCTGCGACTCCCCGTCCAACTACCTGCAGGAGCCCGAGTGTACGGAATATATCGCGCGGATCCCGACCGTCTGGGACGAGACCCTGGTGCTGAACGGTAAGATCGGCGAGTTCATCACGATGGCGCGCCGCCGGGGTGACACCTGGTATGTCGGCGCGATGACCGACTGGACGCCGCGCGACCAGACGGTCGAGCTGGGCTTCCTGCCCGCCGGCCGCTACCACGTCGAAATCTTCCGGGACGGCGCCAATGCCGACCGCGCCGCCCGCGACTTCGCCAAGGAAGAGATCACCGTCGTGCCCGGCGACAAGATCAAAGTCCACATGGCCCCCGGCGGCGGCTGGGCCGCCAGGATCGTCAGGCAATAACTTTTCCGGTTATGAAAAAGAAACTTCTGCTGTTGGCGGCCCTGCTGGCCGTCGTTTCCGCCCTGCGGGCGCAGCCGGAGCCGTTCCGCTGGGTCGATCCCCTAGAAGCGGGCCCCGTCGTACATGGCGTGGGTTGGGAAGAGCTGCGCAGCGGCTATGTCCGTCTGCCGGAGTGTGCGCACGGCGTCGTGCGCGAGATCGTCTGGAACTTGAGCCGCAACGCAGCCGGTGTCAGCCTGGTCTTCGAGAGCGACGCGTCCGATATTGCCGTACGCTATGGGCTCAAGGAGGGGCTCAACATGTTCCACATGCCCTCGACCGGCCGTTCCGGCGTGGACCTCTACGCCCGTGACGCGGTCGGCGGCCTGCGGTGGGTGGCCCCGGACTTCCCGGCATCGATCCGCAGCGATACGACCCGCTATGTCTTCAGCGGGATCAGCTACCGCCCGGAGGGGGTCCGGACCTACGAGTATCACCTTTATCTGCCCCTGTACAATACGGTGGACTGGATCCAGGTCGGTGTGCCCGAAGGGGCGCAGATCCGTTTCCTGCCCGAGACGCGGCGCCACCCGGTCGTCATCTACGGCACCAGCATTACCCAGGGCGCCTGCGCTTCCCGACCCGGCAACGCCTGGACCAACATCGTTGAGCGCGAGCTGAAGCTGCCGGTGGTCAATCTGGGCTTCTCCGGCAACGGGGTCCTGGACCCGGAGGTGCTGTCGCTGATGGCCCGGATCGATGCGTCGCTGTACATCTTGGACACGAGTCCCAACCTGACCCGTGCGACGGATATCGAGCCGCGCCTGCTGGAAGCCGTGCGCATCCTGCGCGAAAAGAACGACTGCCCCATCCTGCTGGTGGAGCACAGCGGCAACGTCGGCGAGTCCGCAAGCGAGGCCAAGGCGTTCTTCCGCCAGGCCAATGCACAAGTCCTGAGCGCCTACTGGACGCTGCAGCAGCGCGGTGAGCCGGAGATTTACTATATGACCCACGAGGAGCTGGGCTTGCCGATGGACGGCATGATCGAAGGCGTTCACCCCAACGATTACGGGATGCGTTTCCTGGCCAGCGGCTTCGAAAAGAAGATCATGGAGATTTGGCGTGCATCCAAGACGGCCCGATGGGATAACTAACGCAGAAATTTCGTATTTTTGCAATCCTTTCAAGATCAAACGGAAAACTATGTATAGGACACACACCTGCGGAGAACTCCGCATCAGCAACGCCGGGGAGACCGTCACCCTCGCCGGCTGGGTCCAGCGGGCCCGTAAACTCGGCGGCATGACCTTCATCGACCTGCGCGACCGTTACGGCGTCACGCAGCTCGTCGTGGAGGCGGATGCCGATCCGGTCCTGGTCGAAACCGCGTCCTCGCTGGGCCGCGAATTCGTCCTCCAGGTCACGGGTACGGTCGTCGAGCGGGAGAGCAAAAACGCCAAGATGCCGACCGGCGACGTTGAGATCCGACTTGAGCAGATCGTCGTGCTCAACAAGAGCGTGACGCCGCCCTTCACCATCGAGGAGAACAGCGACGGTGGCGAGGATATCCGGGCCAAATACCGCTATCTGGACCTGCGTCGGCCGCCCCTCCAGCGGGCGCTCGCGCTGCGCCACCGCCTCGCCCAGGAGGTCCGCACCTACCTGGACAGCCAGGGCTTCATGGAGATCGAGACCCCGTACCTGATCAAATCTACGCCGGAAGGCGCCCGCGACTTCGTCGTGCCTTCCCGGATGAATCCGGGCCAGTTCTACGCCCTGCCGCAGTCGCCCCAGACCTTCAAGCAGCTGCTGATGGTAGCCGGTTACGACCGTTATTTCCAGATCGTGCGCTGCTTCCGGGACGAGGACCTGCGGGCCGACCGCCAGCCCGAGTTCACACAGATCGACTGCGAGATGTCGTTCGTCGAGCAGGAGGACGTGCTGAATATGTTCGAAGGCATGATGCGGCAGATGTTCAAGAACGCCGTGGGCGTCGATATACCCAACCCGCTGCCGCGGATGAGCTGGTACGACGCGATGGACTACTATGGCTCCGATAAGCCGGACATCCGCTTCGGGATGAAGATCCACGAGATCACCTCCCTGGCGCAGGGCCACGGCTTCGGTGTCTTCGACAGCGTGCCCTACGTGGGCGCGATCTGCGCCGACGGTCTTGGTTCTTATACCCGCAAGCAGGTGGACGAGCTGACCGAGTGGGTCAAGCGGCCGCAGGTGGGCGCCAAGGGCCTGGTCTATATCCGCGTCAATGAGGACGGTTCGCTGAAGTCTTCCGTGGACAAGTTCTTCTCGCCGGAGGATCTGGCTGCGATAGCCGGGGCCCTGGAGGCCAAGAAGGGCGACCTCATCCTGGTCCTGTGCGGCGAAAAACGCAAGACGCAGACTCAGCTCGGCGTGCTGCGCATCGAGCTCGGCAACCGTCTGGGTTACCGCGACCCGAAGGTCTTCGCGCCATTGTGGATCGTGGATTTCCCGCTCCTGGAGTGGAGCGAGGAGGACGGCCGCTTCTACGCGATGCACCATCCCTTCACGGCGCCCAAGCCGGAGCACGAGGCCTGGTTCTATTCGGACAAGAAAGAGGATCTGGAGCGCGTGTGCGCCAACGCCTACGACTTCGTGCTGAACGGTACGGAGCTCGGCGGCGGCTCGATCCGTATCCACAACGCCGACATGCAGGCGCGGATGTTCGAGGTGCTGGGCATCGGCAAGGAGGAAGCGGAATACAAGTTCGGCTTCATCATCAACGCCTTCAAATTCGGCGCCCCGCCCCATGGCGGCCTGGCGTTCGGCTTCGACCGCGTCTGCGCCCTCTTCGGCGGCCAGGAGACGATCCGCGACTACATCGCCTTCCCGAAGAACAACCAGGGCCGCGACGTGATGATCGACTCCCCGTCCTTGATCGACGAGGCCCAGATGCAGGAGCTCTGCATCGTCTCCACGGTCCCTGCGGAAACCTAGGTCTGCGCGGAAGGTTTCGGCGTTGATATGTGAAATCCACGTTTCACACACCGACGCTGTCTTTTGATGTCCTTCCGTGTGCGTTTTGCCCCTTTTTGCACACCGCGTCCCTTCTTTTCGTCCCCCGAAAGGATTGATGTTATCGGGTTTTAGTTGTATCTTCGCCATGTCAGTGCTCGCTTATTATAGTATTTTTCCCAAGCACTAATTTTGGTGATCTTTCTGAACAATCACGCCCTGGTAAGGGTTTCTTTATCAAGGCTTTTGAATCTTAGCAGACAAATAGTTTGCATGGATCGTGGAAGGATGGCCCAGAGTTGGCAATTATCAGATCCGATTCACGGGCTTAATTCTTCCGGGAATTGAATCCAGATTGATCAGTTATCCCGGATAAGTAAAAAAGCATCGCCCATTGTGCTTGGGCGATGCTTTTTTAGGGAAATGCAGAGAGAATTAGTCTTCCTCTTCCTGGGCGGCGTAGTCCGCGAGGAGCTTGGTCTGGACATCTCCCGGGACGGGCTGGTAGTCGGCGAACTCCATCGTGAAGGTCGCGCTGCCGGAGGTCAGGGAGCTTAGGGTCGTGGAATAGCGGTACAGCTCCGCAAGCGGGACGCGGGCACGCAGGATGGAGAAGCCCTTGTCGGCACCCAGGTCGCCGAGGATACCACGGCGGTTCTGGAGGTCGGACATGACGGCACCCTGATACTCGGCCGGGGTCATCACCTCGACGTTGTAGATCGGTTCGAGGATCTTCGGACCCGCGTTGCGGAAAGCCTCACGGAAAGCATTGCGGCCGGCGATGATGAAGGCGATTTCCTTGGAGTCCACCGGGTGCATCTTGCCATCATAGACAAAGACGCGGATGTCACGGGCGTAGGAACCGGTCAGAGGACCCTCGACCATGCGTTCCTTGATACCCTTCAGGATAGCGGGCATGAAACTGAGGTCGATGGCGCCGCCGACGACGCAGTTGTAGAACTCGAGCTTGCCGCCCCACTCCAGGTCCGTGATGTCCTGGGTCTTGATATTGAGCTGGGTGTCCTTGCCGTCGATCTTGAACTTGGTATTGAGCTCGCCTTCTGCCGGACAGACGAGGAGGTGGACCTCACCGAACTGGCCGGCGCCGCCGGACTGCTTCTTGTGGCGGTACTGGGCCTGGGCGACCTTGGTGATGGTTTCGCGGTACGGCACCTTCGGGGCGAAGAGTTCGACCTCGACGTTGAACTCGTTGTTGAGGCGCCACTTCGTGACGTTGATGTGCTGCTCGCCGTTGCCGCTGAGGATGGTCTGGCGCAGCTCCTTGGAGTATTCCACGATGGTGGTGGGATCCTGGGACGCGATCTTCTTGAGGGCGTCTCCGAGCTTCTGTTCTTCCTGCTGGACCTTGGCCTTGATGGCGCAGCGGTACTTCGGGGCCGGATAGGCGATCTTCGGATATTCGATGCCGGAACCGATGGCGGACAGGGTCGTGCCCGACTTGCCGTTCTTGAGCTTCACGACGCAGCCGAAATCACCGGCCTTGAGGGCGGGGACGCTCTCCTTCTTGGAGCCGGCGACCGCATAGATGGCGGAGAAGCGCTCCTTGTTGCCGGTGGCGGGATCCTCGAGGTCGAGACCGGGAGTGATCGTGCCGCTCATCACCTTGAAGTAGGAGACTTCGCCAAGGTGCTGCTCGACATCGTTCTTGTAGATGAAGAGGGCGGGCTGGCCCTGCTCGTCCACCTTCGGGGCCGGCATGACGCCCTTGATGAACTCGAGGAGGCGCTTGACGCCGACGTCCTTCTTGGCGGAGATGCAGAAGACCGGGTAGGCCTGGCCGGAGGTGACACCCTGGTTGAGGCCGCTCATGATCTCTTCCTCGGAGAGGGTCCCCTCCTCAAAGAATTTCTCCATCAGCGCATCGTCAAACTCGGCCGCCTTCTCGATCAGCTCGCCACGGGCCTCCTCGGCCTGGTCGGCGAACTGGGCGGGGATCTCGAGCTCTTCGCAAACGCCGTTGGCATCCTTGAAGTGGTAGTACTTCATCGTCAGGACGTCCACGATGCCGTCGAAGTTGGCGCCGGTAGCGGTGGGGAACTGGACATAGACCAGCTTGCCGCCGAACGCTTCCTTCATCGAAGCCTGGATGTTGTCCCAGTCGGCCTTGTCGGTGTCGAGCTGGTTGACCGCGATGGCGAGGGGCAGCTTGTTCTCCTCGGCGCGGCGCACGAAGTTCTCCGTGCCGACTTCGACACCTTGCTGAGCGTTGACGACGAGGATGCCGCTCTCACAGACGCGGAATGCGGAATAAGCGCCGCCGATGAAATCATCGGCTCCCGGAGCGTCGATGAAGTTGATCTTCGCACCCTGGAACTCGGCATACAGCGGAGTCGCATAAATGGAGCGCTGGTTCAGCTTCTCAAGTTCATCGTTGTCGGAAACAGTGTTCTTGTCTTCGACGGTGCCGCGGCGGTCGATGACCTTGCCCTCGTAGAGCATAGCTTCGGCAAGCGTGGTCTTTCCGGATTTGGTGCTGCCCAGAAGAACCACGTTGCGGATGTCTTTGGTGGAGTAATCTTTCATGTTATCAATTTTTTTATGAGTTTGCGTCTCAGGGGCCCGCAATCAGGGCGTTCAGGTCCGCAAATCTAATAAAAAAACAAGGAATTACAATGAAAAAGCCGATGTCTCAATCCTTTTTGTAAGCAGATCGGCGGTAATTGTGCAAGATTTCATCGCCGTGGAAGCCCAGTTCGGCGTTCAGGAAGCGGTCGAAGCTCCGGGCGGAAACGCCGAGTCCCCGGCAGATACGGCGGAACGAGACGGCAGGGTCGAGCCAGATTTTCTCTTCGTCCATCAGGGCGGCAAAGCGCCGGAAGGTGTGATCCCAGGTAAACATGTGTGTGATATTTGTGAAGCAAATGTGAACAAAGGATTCCACCGCTGCAAGCATCCGAAAAAAATATGCCGCTGCGGATCCCTAATTTTTCCGTTTTTTTCGAATTTTAATTGTTTTTTATGGTAACATGAAGAAATATTTCACAACGTGAAATTATTTTTCATATACAATCTCCCTGGCCCGTCCCCTGGCCGAAAAGCTTGCCGCCGTCTACGGCGTACCGCCGGTCAGCCTGCTGGGGTATTGGATACCGGACGTGGCCGGATCGCTCCGCGAGGAGCGGGACCGTTTCCAGGCCCGGATAGACCGGATGCAGGAAGAGTTCCAGCGGGAGAAGGAGCGTATGCAGGCACGGATCGACTCGCTGGAGACGCAGCTGGAACAGGCTCTTCATTCGAAGGCTTTTGCCGAGTCCATGTGCGAGATGCTCAAAAAGCAACTGAATTCTCAGCAAGACAAGGGAACTGATTCGGAAAATGGTTAAATTTGCGACGTTATGTCGCGGGAAATCCATCTTCTCTGCCGGATGAACGACGGCCTGCTGGAAGCGGGTTGTGACGAAGCGGGCCGCGGTCCGCTCGCCGGGCCTGTGTTTGCCGCTGCCGTGATCCTGCCCGACGGCTTCAGCCATCCCCGGCTCAACGATTCCAAACAAATGAGTGAAAAGGCCCGGAACGAGCTGCGCGCCGTGATCGAGGCGGAGGCCCTTGCCTGGGCCGTGGAAGCCGTCGGCCCGGAAGAAATCGATGCCGTCAACATCCTGAATGCCTCGATCCTGGGGATGCAGCGCGCCGTGCTGCGGCTCGACCCGGCGCCGGAGTTTCTGCTCATCGACGGCAACCACTTCCGGCCCTTCGGCCGCTACAAGTCCTCGGACTACCGGACGGTGGTCCATGGGGACGCCACCTACGCCGCCATCGCCGCCGCCTCCGTCCTGGCGAAGACGCACCGGGACGAATATATGCGCCGTCTCGCGGCGGAGTATCCGCAGTACGGCTGGGACCGCAACATGGGCTATCCGACCCGGGAGCACATCGAGGCCGTCCGCTGCTACGGATATACTCCTTACCACCGCAAGAGTTTCCATCCCAAAGAGTTGGAACCGACGCTTTTTTGACCGAAAAAACATATAAAACGCATAAAAAATGATAAAAAAAACTGTTTGCATGATCCTGGCGGCCCTGACGCTCAGCATCTCGGCTTTCGCCGACGAAGGGATGTGGCTGCTGCCCCTCCTCCAGAAAATGAATGGCAAGGCGATGACCGGGCTGGGTTGCCGCCTCACCCCGGAACAGATCTACAGTGTCAACAACGCCTCGATCAAGGACGCCATCGTCCAGTTCGGCGGCGGCTGCACCGGCGAGATTATTTCCGACGAAGGGCTCCTGGTGACCAACCACCACTGCGGATATGGCTCCATCCAAGCCCTTTCCACCCCTGAGCACAACTATCTTGAGGATGGTTTCTGGGCGATGAACCGCAGCGAGGAGATGCCCGTACCCGGCCTGACGGTCCGTTTCCTCCAGCGGATGGACGACGTGACCAAGCTGGTCGAGAAGGCCCGCAAGGACGCCGCCAAGAAGTTCAAGGACGATGAAGAGGGGCTCCAGAAGGCGGTCGCCGAAGCCATCAAGGAACTCGAAAAGAAGGCCGAAGCCGACAATCCGCACTGCACGGCGCGCGTGACCCCGTTTTACAATGAGAACGTTTATTACCTGATCGTGTCCAAGGTGTACCGCGACGTGCGCTTCGTCGGCGCTCCGCCGGCATCCATGGGCAAATTCGGCGGGGAGACCGACAACTGGATGTGGCCCCGCCACACCTGCGACTTCTCCATGTTCCGCGTCTATGCGGGCGCCGACAACGAGCCGGCCGACTATGCCGCCGACAACCGTCCGCTGCGTCCGAGGCAGTCGCTGAAGGTCTCGCTGCGCGGCCTCGGGGACGGCGACTTCGCCATGATCATGGGCTATCCCGGCCGCACGCAGCGCTTTCAGACGGCCGCCCAGCTCCGGGAGATGCTTCGCACCCAGGACATCTCCATCGCGGCGCGCACGGTCCGGCAGGACCTGATGTGGGAGGCGCGGATGGCGGATCCGACCGTCAATCTCCAGTATGCCAACAAGTACGCCGGTTCGGCCAACGGCTGGAAGAAGTGGATCGGCATGAAGCAGGCCTTCGAAAAGCTCGACATCATCGGACGCGAGGAGCAGATGGAAGCCGACTTCATGGATTGGGTCGGGGCCAAAAAGTCCCGTCAGGAGAAATATGGCAACGCCCTGGCGCAGATCGAGAAGGGCGTGGAAGAGTCCGCTCCCGCGATGGAAGCCTTGACGCTGCTCAGCGAGAGCGTGGGCCGCATCGAAGTGCTGGGCTTCGCCAATGCGCTCCTGCGCACGGCCTCTTCCCTCAAGAAAGACGACGTCAGCTATGACGAGGCGATCGCCAAGGCGGTGGAAGAGCTGTCCGGCGCCCTGTACAAAGATTACAACGAAGCGCTCGACCGCAAGGAGGCCGAGGCGCTGATCGCGTTCTACCGCGACAATGTCAAGGAGGAGGACCGCATCCCGCTGCTGGGCCAGGACGTGCGCACGATGGACATTCCGGCCTTTGTGCAGCAGCTTTTCGACAGCACGGCCTTCACCTCCGCGGCCAAGGTCAAGGAAAGCATCCGCACGATGGAGGATCTGCGCAACGATCCCGCCAACCAACTCTTCACGCAGATGTATTCCGGCATCATGAAATACCGCCAGAACTATCTGGCCAGCCAGAAGGACCTGAGCGAAGGCGCCAAGGCCTTCACGGCCGGGCAGCTGGAGTGGAAGAAGGGCCAGCCGTCCTATCCGGACGCCAACTCGACCTGCCGCCTCACCTACGGCACTGTCAAGTCCTATTCGCCGAAGGACGGCGTTCTCTACAAGCATTATACGACGCTCAAGGGCGTGATGGAGAAGGAAGACCCCGACAATTATGAATTCCGTGTCCCGGCCAAGCTCAAGGACATCTATGCCGCGAAGGATTTCGGCCCGTACGCCAACGCCGCAGGCGAACTCCCGGCCTGTTTCCTGATCAACTGCGACATCACCGGCGGCAACTCCGGCTCTCCGGTCCTGGATGCCGACGGCGCCCTCGTGGGCCTGGCCTTTGACGGCAACTGGGAGTCGATGTCGAGCGACGTGATGTTCGAGCCCGACCTCCAGCGCTGCATCTGTGTCGATATCCGTTACGTCCTTCTCATGCTCGACAAATTCGGCGGTGCCGGCTATCTCCTGGACGAAATGAATCTGGTGAAATGATGCGCCGCGAAGAGATCCTTTCCATCCTCGAAGGGGTAAAGCATCCGGCTCGGGGGGAGCAGTCCCTCGTAGAGTTGGAGATGATAAAAGATGTTGAGATTCAGGAAGGTGCGGTCACGGTGACCCTGGCCTTCCCCAAACGCCGCGATCCGCTCGCGGAGTACTTGATCGGCAGCGCCCGGGCGGCGCTGATCCGCCATTTGCCGGAAGGCGTCAAGGCGGAAGTGAAGACTGTGGTGGAAGAGGCGCCGAAACCGGCGCAGAAGAAGCCCCTCGACCTGGACCTTTCAGGCCTCTCGGAGGTCGGCCATATCATCGGTATCGCCTCCGGCAAGGGCGGCGTCGGCAAATCGACGGTCGCCGTCAACCTGGCGGTCGCCCTGGCGCGGCTCGGCTTCAAGGTGGGCCTTGCCGATGCGGATGTGTATGGGCCCTCGGTCCCCACGATGACCGGCACCGAGGGCCAGACGCCCCAGGCTTTCCAGGACGGGGACAAGGAATGGATCCTGCCCATCGAGAAATATGGCGTCAAGTGGATGTCCATCGGCTATTTCGCCGACCGCGGGCAGGCCCTGATCTGGCGCGGGCCGATGGCCTGCAATGCGTTGAAACAGATGATTCTGCAAGTCGCATGGGGCGAGCTGGACTTCCTGCTGGTCGATATGCCTCCGGGGACCGGTGACATCCACATCAGCCTCGTGCAGGACATCCCGATGGAGGGGGCCGTCATCGTGACGACGCCCCAGAACGTGGCCCTCGCCGACGTGGAGAAGGGGGTCAACATGTTCCGCAACAAGAGCGTCGCCAAGCCCCTCTTCGGCCTGGTCGAAAACATGTCTTGGTTCACGCCGGAGGCGCATCCCGAGGAGCGCTACTACCTCTTCGGGCGCGACGGCGGCGCCGCGATGGCCGCGCGCTTCGGCCTTGACCTGCTGGGGCAGATCCCCATCGTGCAGGGCATCCGCGAAAGCGGTGACAGCGGCGAACCCGCCGCCCTCGGCTCCCGTCCGGACTCCCTGGCCTTCCTTGACATCGCCCGCACGCTGGGAAGCAAGGTCGGTGCTTGATCGCTGTCTCAACTCGAAAGTTTGACCGTCGTTTAAAATGACGGATTTCCCACGCAGCCTCTCCGGGCCCAGCCGGTGTGTAAAAGTGTCCATTTTGCACACCGGCTGGGGGAAAAGAACGGACGCGGTGTGCGAAATCGCTTGTTTTGCACACCTTTTCCTTTTATCTTTGTGTAATCAAGTCTATTCAATATGGCACAGAATCTTTTTGACATCAACGGCAAGGTCACCGTTATGACCGGAGCTTGCGGCGTGCTCGGCGCCACCATCGTGAAGTATTTCGCCGCCCAGGGCAGCAAAGTGGCCCTCCTGGACCTGGAGCGTGCGCGTGAGGTCGGTGAGAAGATCGTCGCCGAGATCAAGGCCGACGGCGGTGAGGCGATGTTCCTCCCCACCAACGTCCTCGACGAAGCGACCGTGGAGCAGAACTGCAAGGATATCGTCGCCGCTTACGGCACGGTGGACATCCTGCTCAACGGCGCCGGAGGCAACATGGGCCCGGCCAACGTCGCACCCGACCAGACCATCTTCGACATGGACCTGGACGCTACGCGCAAGGTGTTCGAGCTCAATATCATCGGTGCGATCATTCCGACCAAGGTCTTCGCCAAGGTGATGGTCGCCAACAAGAAGGGCTCCATCGTCAATTTCTGCTCAATGTCCTCCTTCCGCCCGCTCACCCGCGTCGCGGGTTACGGCATGGCCAAGTCGGCCTTGGCCTCCTGGACCCAGTGGCTCGCGGGTGAACTGGCGACCAAGTTCGGCGCCGGCCTTCGCGTCAATGCGATCGCGCCCGGTTTCCTGCTGACGAACCAGAACCGCAGCCTGCTGACCAACCCCGACGGCTCGCTCACCGACCGCAGCCACAAGATCATCGGCCACACCCCGTTCGGCCGCTTCCTGGAGCCCGACGAACTCGTCGGTGCCCTGCACTATCTCGCTTCCGACGCATCCAAGGGTGTAACCGGCACTATCGAGGTTGTGGACGGCGGCTTCAACAGCTTCAGCATCTAGCGTGAAGGTTTACTCCGACAGCCTGCACAAGATCGCGTATGCGACGGATGCGAGCGCCTACCGGGAGATCCCGAAGGGCGTTGCCTATCCGGAGACGGTGCAGGACATCCAGGATCTGATCGCGCTGGCGCAGCGGAAGGGGACCTGCCTCATTCCGCGCGCCGGCGGGACGTCCATTGCCGGACAGGTGGTGGGAGACGGCATCGTCGTGGATGTTACGCGCCACTTCAACCGCATCCTGGAGATCAATGCCCGGGAACGCTGGGTGCGCACGCAGCCGGGCGTCATCCGCGATGTGCTCAATGCGGCCCTCAAGCCGTACGGGCTGTTTTTCAGCCCGGAGACTTCGACGACCAGCCGCTGCTGTGTCGGCGGGATGTTCGGCAACAACTCCTGTGGAACCCATTCGCTGATCTACGGCTCTACGCGGGACCATGTCTTGGAGGCGTCGGCCGTGCTGTCGGACGGAAGCGTCGAGGTGTTCAAGGAATACACGGTCGCCCAGTTGGAGGAGCGTTTCGGGCCGCGTTTCTGGGAGGGGGAGCCGGAAAGCCTGGCCGGACGCCTCTACGCGCAGCTGGTCCGTTGGGCGGAGAATCCCCGGACTCGGCAGTTGGTGGCGGACAATTTCCCCGACCGTGCCCTTCGCCGCCGCAACTGCGGCTACGCGATCGACGAGGTTTTGTTCGATGCGAACGCCTCACCGCGCATCAACCTCTGTAAACTGCTGGCCGGCTCAGAGGGTACACTTGCCTTCATCACCGAAATCAAACTCTCCCTCGACCCCCTGCCCCCGACGGGCAAAATGGTCGTCTGCGCCCATTGCGACACCCTCGAAAAGAGCTACCAAGCCAACCTGGTGGCCCTCCGGCACCGCCCCGCAGCCGTCGAGCTGATCGACGGCAAGATCCTGGACCTCGCACGGGCGAATCCGGGTGTCAGTCGCCTGATGAGCGTGGTGCAAGGCGCACCCGCCGCGCTGCTGGTGACCGAACTCTATGGCGAAGACCTGGATGCGCGTGCAGCGACCCTCGAGGCCGACCTGCAGTCTCAAGGTCTCGCCTACACATGCACCCGGGCCTACGGGGCGGCGGTCGCCCAGGTCTGGGAGCTGCGCAAGGCGGGCCTCGGTGTGCTGAACGGCATGAAGGGAGATGCCCGCCCGGTCGGCGTCATCGAAGACACCGCCGTCGCTCCGGAGCGCCTGCCCGCCTACCTGAAGGATTTCGGGGCCATCCTCGACGAGATGGGCCTCGGCTGCGTTTTCTACGGCCACATCAGCACCGGCGAACTCCACCTGCGCCCGATCCTGAATCTCAAGACCGCCGATGGGCGGCGCCAGTTCCGCGAGATCGCGGAGCGCACCGCGCGTCTGGTCCGGCAGCACAAAGGGAGCCTCAGCGGAGAGCATGGTGACGGTCGCCTGCGCGGCGAATTCATCCCGCTGATGTACGGCGACGAGGTGTACCAGATGATGCGCGCACTCAAGCACTGCTGGGATCCGGCGGGCGTTTTCAACCTCCACAAGATCATCGACACGCCGCCGATGGATGCCTTCCTGCGCGGGAACGGCGTCCCCCTGCGTGCCGACGGGACGGAGCGCACCGCTGTGGAGGAGGCGCTTGCCTCGGACAAGACCTATTACAACTGGCGCGCCGTCTTCGACGAGTGTACAACGCCCGGCGTGAGCGGGGTGCGTTCGCAGGCGCACGCGCTGCTCTGCTCGGTGGAGCAGTGCAACGGCAGCGGCGACTGCCGCAAGTCCAATGTGTCGGGCGGCACCATCTGCCCGGCTTACCGCGTATCGCAGGACGAGACGCGCACCACCCGCGCCCGGGCCAACGTGATCCGGGAGATCTTGACGCGCGGCTGGGAGAGCGAGGTGTTCCGGCCCCTGGCGCCGGCAGATCGTCTCTTCGCGGCGCCGGAACTCTCGGAGGTGCTGGACACCTGCCTCTCCTGCAAGGGCTGCCTCGGCGAATGCCCTTCCGGCGTGGATATGACGCGCCTGAAGTCCGAACTGCTTCAGCAGAAATACGACCGCCACGGGATGCCGCTGCGCTCCTGGGCGGTGTCACGTATGGCCGCGGTCGAGCGCCTGGGCTCGCTGGTGGCACCCGTCTATAATTATTTCGCGTCCGCGAAATGGTCTTCGGCGCTGCTCAAGAAAGTGCTGCAGTTCGCGCCGGCCCGGTCGATCCCGGTGCTGAGCCGCCGCACGATGCGCGCGCTGGTTCGGAAAGAACAGCCTGTCCCGGGCAGAAAAGTCTGGCTCTTTGCCGACGAATTCACCAACTACCAGGAAGCCGAACTCGGCCTGACCTTCGCCCGCCTCCTCCGCGCGCTCGGCTACGAAGTCGAGATCCCGCGGCATCGCGAATCCGGCCGCGCCGCCATATCCAAAGGTAATCTCCGCCTCGCACGCCGCCTCGCCCGCGCCAATGTCGAGTTGCTCGCCGACCTCGTGAGCGAGGAGGTGCCGCTGGTCGGCATCGAGCCCTCCTGCATCCTCTCTTTCCGCGACGAATACCCCGACCTCGTCCCGCCCGAACTGCGCGACCGGGCCCGCGAACTGGGCCGCAACAGCCTGCTGTACGACGAGTTCCTGGCCCGCGAAATCGCTGCCGGCCGGATCTCTCCGGATTCTTTCCGGCACGTGTGCGAAGGGCAGGAAGCGCCTGATACTGTCGAAAAGGCCGAAACTATCACCCCTCAGCCTCCGCTTCAGATCTGGCTCCACGGCCACTGCCACCAGAAGGCCCTCGTCGGCATCGAGAAGACCGCATCGGTCCTGCGCACCCTGCTGCCCGACGCCGAACTGCACGTCATCCCCAGCGGCTGCTGCGGCATGGCCGGCTCCTTCGGCTACGAGAAAGAGCACTACGAGACCTCCCTCGCCATCGGCGAAATGGTCCTCTTCCCCGCCGTCCGCCAGGCGGTGGCTCAGGCCGAAACAGTGGCAGAGGCTCAAACTGGATCTGCACAGGGGCCTCAGGCCGGGCCGGCAGCCGCAACATCGGGCGCCGGAATGAACCCTGTCGGGGAAGGTGCCCGATATTCCGGCCGCCAACCCGGCTCCGTCGCGGTCCTCGCTCCCGGTACCTCCTGCCGCCAGCAGATCCTGGACGGCACCGGCGTCCATGCCCTTCACCCCGTCGTACTTCTGTACAACTGCCTCTCCTGCTGAGAAATAGAGACGAGTAACGCAATCACTTGATATACAATATAATATAATTATCGCGATGGGAGTATCTACAAATATCAGTTCTCTTCTAGTAAAGAATTATTTGTCAAAACAAGTGACTATTTTACAAATCCAGGTGTTATTCCTCCAAGCCTCACCGAATCACAAAAAAAGGATCTGTTAACGAAATAGACCCACAGGTCACCACACACGGATCATTCACTGTTTCCGACGCAGAAGTCCCATATTATCGGACCAGATACAAAGTTATAAAGGAAGAGTGTCAGTGACCGATATGGGACTCCTTTGGAACGGCGTGGAGACCTCACAGGGATACATGTTCAATGACCGTTTCTATCCGGGTGGTGGGGCAGGTATGATCATCGGGGCCGTTGGGAAGGTTGCCTTTGCCGGCCGTGTCTTTGCGGATGTCCAGTCTTACTGGTTCCCCCACAAAAGTACGCTGACTTCGGGAGTACGTGTGGGATTTCTGCGGAATTTTTCCGGAGAAACCGACAATCTGGAAGCGGACATCTCCGTCGGTTGGAGCTGGGGACTTACCTCGGGACGCGGACTCTCTGTGAATGCTGGCCTGTGTGCCGTATTTCCGGCGGGGATTTCATATGTGGCCATCAATTACCCAATGTGAGTTTGACTCCTGTTCTCTCGGTTGCATTTGAATTCTATCGGAAAGTTGCTATCTTTACAAATTGAGCGCATAGGCGCACAAAGACGAAAGAAGCAAAAACCGCTATACCATGAACATTCCCCTCAAACCCAATTGCAAGTACGCGCTGCTGGTGCCGACCAGCATGGGACTGCGCGTGACCCCCGAATCCGGACAACCGGTCCACAGTAGCGACCTTTTCCACCTGCAGGCGACCAGCGCCGAGACCAACGTGGCCAGCATCTCTTCCTACCTCGGACTTCCCGTCAAGGTCCTCACGACCTTTGTCAAGGGCAGTCCGTTCGCGCATTTCATCAAGGCCAACCTGCGCAGCCGCGGGATGGATTTCGAAGGCCCGGAAGTGGAGCAGGGCGGCCCCTGGGGCTACCGGCACCAGATCAATGTGGCGGACAGCGGCTACGGCAGCCGCGGACCCCGTGTCTGGAATGACCGCGCCGGCGAAGTGGGTCGTACGTTGAATGTCAAGGATTTCGACCTCGACCGTATCTTCGGAGAGGAGGGCGTGCAGATCATCCACCTGTCTGGCCTGATCGGTGCCCTGAGCCCGGAGACGAGCCGCTTCTGCCTTGAACTGGCCCGCGCCGCCAAGAAATACGGCACCCGCATCAGCTTCGACCTCAACTACCGCGCCTCCTTCTGGAAGGGCCGCGAGCAGGAACTCCATGACATCTTCTCGGAGATCGCCAGCTACGCCGACATCCTGATCGGCAATGAGGAGGACTTCCAGCTCTGCCTGGGCATCGAAGGCCCCGAGGCCGGCGGCAAGGACATCTCGGCCAAGATCGACAGCTTCAAGGAGATGATCCGCCGCGTCAAGGTGCAGTACCCGGGCGGCCAGGTCTTCGCGACCACGCTCCGCCAGGTCAACCATACCAACAGTCACAACTGGGGCGCCATCCTGCTGGACGGCGAAGACTGGACGGTCATCCCGCCCCGCGAGATCCACGTCCTGGACCGTATCGGCGGCGGCGACGGCTTCGTCGGAGGCCTGCTCTACGGCATCCTGAACGGTTGGGACGGCGAGAAATGCGCCCAGTTCGGCTGGGCCAGCGGCGCCCTGGCGACCACGTTCCTCACCGACTATGCCCAGCCGGCCGACGAAGAGCAGGTCTGGAGCATCTGGCAGGGCAACGCCCGCGTAAAGAGATAGCAGTCCGCAACGAGACAGAAGCCCTATGATATACTTTGAGAGAGGTTCCCGGACCGACGTCATCACTGCAGAAGAGACCCGTGCCATCCTGCGACAGGTTTTCGATGCCATGGGCCCGAAGAAAAGGGTCATGGCGATCCCGCCCGACTTCACCCGGGCCAATTCCTACGCCGGCCCCATCACCGAGATGATCTATGATTATTATGGCGATACGCTGACCGACGTGATGCCCGCCCTCGGCACCCATTCGCCGATGACGCCCGAGCAGATCAAGGCCATGTTCGGCCACCTGCCGGCCGACAAAGTGCGCGTCCACGACTGGCGCAACGACGTCGTCACGATCGGCACCGTACCCGGCTCCTATGTCCAGGAGGTTTCGGAAGGCCGCCTGGACTACGAGATGAACGTCCAGGTCAACAAACTCCTGCTGGACCCGTCCTTTGACCTGATCCTGTCCGTGGGCCAGGTCGTGCCCCATGAGGTGATCGGCATGGCCAACTACACCAAGAACATCTTCGTCGGCGTCGGCGGGTCGGACTTCATCAACAAGAGCCACTTCATCGGCGCCAGCTACGGGATGGAGCGCATCATGGGCCGGGCCAAGAGCCCCGTGCGCGACGTGTTCGAGTATGCGCGCACGCATTACCTCAGCCATGTGCCCATCGTCTATGTCCTGACCGTGCGGGCCAAGGATGACGCCACGGGCGAAATGGTCACCCGCGGCCTCTATATCGGCGACGACTTCGAGTGCTTCCGCAAGGCGGCCGAACTCTCGCTGGAGACCAATTTCATCATGGTGGACCGCGAGATCCGCAAATGCATCGTGTACCTCGATCCCGAGGAATTCAAGAGCACCTGGCTGGGCAACAAGGCGGTCTATCGCACGCGCATGGCGCTCGCCGACGACGCCGACCTGATCGTGCTTGCGCCAGCCCTCAAGGAGTTCGGCGAAGACAAGACCATCGACGGCCTGATCCGCAAATACGGCTACAAAGGCACGCCCCATACGCTGAAGTGTACCGAAGAAAACCAGGACCTGAAAGACAATCTGGGCGCGTCGGCGCACCTGATCCACGGCTCCTCCGAGGGTCGCTTCCGCATCACCTACTGCTCCGGCCCCGAAATGAGCCGGGAGGAGATCGAGGGCGTCGGCTTCCAGTATTGCCCCTATGGGGAGATGGTGGCGCGCTACCCGATCGACACGCTCAAGGACGGCTGGAACACGATGCCCGACGGCGAAGAAATCTATTATATCTCCAACCCGGCGCTGGGCCTTTGGGCCTATCCGGACCGGTTCAAGGACTGAGACATGAAAATCATCTGCGACAATAAAATCCCGTTCTTGCGCGGCGTGCTGGAGCCCTTCGCCGAGGTGGAGTACCTCCCCGGCAAAGAGACGACGCCCGAGCGGGTGAAGGACGCCGACGCGCTGATCACCCGTACGCGTACGAAATGCAACGAGCAGCTGCTGAAAGGCTCCCAGGTCCAGGTCATCGCGACCGCGACCATCGGCTTCGACCACATCGATACGGCCTGGTGCGGGGCCCACGGCATCTATTGGGAGAATGCGCCCGGCTGCAATTCCGGCTCCGTGCAGCAGTACATAGCCTCCGTCCTCGTGACCCTGGCCCGGCGTTACGGCTTCAACCTGGCTGACAAGACGCTGGGGGTCGTGGGCGTGGGCCATGTCGGCCGCAAGGTGGCCCGGATTGCGGAGCTGCTGGGCATGAAGGTCCTGCTCAACGACCCGCCCCGTGCCCGGAAAGAAGGCCCGGAGGGCTTCGTGAACCTGGATGAACTTTGTGCCCGGAGCGACATCATCACGATCCACGTCCCGCTCTCGAAAGAGGGCGAAGACGCCACCTGGCACTTGTTCGACGCCCGGTGGCTCGCGTCCCTGCGTCCGGACCAGATCCTGATCAACTCGTCCCGCGGCCCCGTCGTGGACAATGCGGCGCTCAAGGCAACGCTCCAGGGCGGCGGTTTGCAGGCGGCGGTGCTGGACGTGTGGGAAGGCGAACCGGAACTCGACCCCGAGCTGGTCTGGGCCCTGGCTCTCTCGACGCCGCACATCGCCGGCTATTCGGCCGACGGCAAGGCCAACGGCACTTCGGCCGCGGTCCAGACGGTCTCGCGCTGCCTCGGCCTTCCGCTGGTCACCTGGGAGGTGGAGGACATCCCGGCGCCGCAGCAGGCGCTGGACTTCCATCTCGATGCGACCGGCAAGACGGTGCAGGAAGTCCTGACGGAGGCGATCCTCCATACCTACGACGTCTCGGCTGACAGCAATGCCCTGCGCGGTGCGCTGGACCAGTTCGAGCGCCTGCGCGGCGACTATCCCGTCCGCCGCGAATTCCCCGCCTTCACCCTGCATCTGCAGGGCGGCACGCCGGACCTGGCCGACCGGCTCGCGCAAATCGGCTTCAACGTAGTCATACAATCTTAAATCCGAATATGAAAGCAAAATCTGACATTGGCCTCGTAGGACTGGCCGTCATGGGTGAAAACCTCGTGCTCAACATGGAGAGCAAGGGGTTCCAGGTGAGTGTGTTCAACCGCACCGTGGAAAAAGTGGACAAGTTTATAACGGGCCGCGGCGCCGGCAAGAACATCGTCGGCACGCATTCGCTCGAAGAGTTGGTCGCCTCCCTGGAGACGCCGCGCCGGGTCTTCCTGATGGTCAAGGCGGGCAAGCCGGTGGATGAATTCATCGACAAGCTCATCCCCCTGATGGAGCCGGGCGACATCATCATCGACGGCGGCAACTCCCATTTCCCGGATACGGCCCGCCGCACGGCGTATGTCGAGAGCAAGGGCCTGCTCTACATCGGCACCGGCGTGTCCGGCGGCGAGGAAGGCGCCCTGATGGGGCCTTCGATGATGCCCGGCGGATCTCCGGCGGCCTGGCCGGCCGTGAAGCCGATCTTCCAGGGCATCTGCGCCAAGGTCGCGGACGGCTCTCCCTGCTGCGACTGGGTGGGCGAGGGCGGCGCCGGCCACTTCGTCAAGATGGTCCACAACGGCATCGAGTACGGTGACATCCAGTTGATCTGCGAGTGTTACCAGATCATGAAGGACTACCTCGGCATGACCAACGAGGAGATGCACGAGACCTTCGCCGAATGGAACCGGGGCGACCTGGACAGCTATCTGATCGAGATCACCCGCGACATCCTGGCCAAGAAGGACGAGGACGGCCGCTATGTGCTGGACTACATCCTGGATACCGCAGGCCAGAAGGGCACCGGCAAATGGACGGCCATTGCGGCGCTGGACCAGGGTGTCCCGCTCACGCTGATCGGCGAGTCCGTCTTCGCCCGCTGCCTGTCCGCGCAGAAGGAAGAGCGCGTGGCCGCGTCGAAGGTGCTGGAAGGCCCGAAAGGCGTGCGCTTCGAGGGTGACCGGGCCGCGTTCCTGGAGGATCTGCGCAAGGCCCTCTTCGCCGCGAAGGTCGTCTCCTACGCACAGGGCTACACCCTGATGCGGGCGGCGGCCAAGGAATATGGCTGGAACCTCAACTACGGCGGCATCGCCCTGATGTGGCGGGGCGGCTGCATCATCCGCAGCGTGTTCCTGGGCAAGATCAAGGAGGCCTTCGATAAGGATCCGAATCTGGCGAACCTCCTGCTGGACAGCTACTTCCAGGAGAAGATCGCGGACGCGCAGCAGAGCTGGCGGCGGGTTGTGGCGGCGGCCGTCATCAGCGGCATCCCCTCCCCTTCGCTCAGCGCGGCCCTGGAGTACTACGACGGCTACCGCTGCGAGCGCCTGCCGGCGAACCTGCTGCAGGCCCAGCGCGACTACTTCGGCGCCCACACCTACGAGCGCACGGACCGGCCGCGCGGCGAGTTCTTCCACACCAACTGGACCGGCCACGGCGGCGACACCGTCGCCGGCACTTACATCGCCTAGCGCCGCGCACCGGCACTTTCCACCAGGCTGTGCATTGACACGTTCCGCCCGGGCACGAATCAGACCGATTCCGTGCCCGGCGGTTCGTTTTTCCTCCCGTTCACCGCGGCGACGGGCGTCGGAGGGGACGATGACAAAGGTTGTCTGTTCGGGGTGTGAAGATGGTCGCGGACTGCGTCTGTGGCTCGTGTCAATAGTCAATCCATAACCCGACCGGAAACCCTTTGAGAGCGGCGTCTGCACGGACTTGAGCAGGCGCTTCTCTCATTTTTTGCGGATTTATTGGTTTTTAGCGAATTTTGCTGTAACTTGCACCACAGTACACCACACCGCCGGAGAAGGCGGCTTGTGAGTCCAACAGAACTTTAATAATCAGAGCATTATCAGATGATTGACCACGAAGTATCCCAAGCATCGGCGGCCTACCGGGCTCCCGAGTGTCTTGTGCTGGCCCTGGAAGGGCAACAGTTGTGTCAGACCAGCCTGGGGGCGGGCGAGATCCAGCCCGGCACAGGTGATAATTGGGGAACCCTCTAATCTGCCGGAGCCATGAGAAAAGCTTGCTATTGTCTTTCAGCCATGGCGGCGGTCCTGTTGGCCGCTGCCGCTTGCGTGCAGGTGCCTGAAGAGCCGCTGCAGCAGGAAGCTACGGTCCATTTTACCGCCGGGACGCCCCAGACCCGCACGGCTTTCACCACCCCCGAAGGCGGCCGGTATCCGGTCCTCTGGACGGCCCAGGACAGCGAGGTGACGATCGCGCTCAACATGGAGCAGGTCCAGGGCGCGGCCGTGACCCCTTCGTCGGATTTCAAATCCGCCCGGTTCGACGCTACGTTCCAGGCCGCGGAGGCCCCGTACAGTTTCTATCTGGTGAGTCCCGCTGCCGCCATCGCGGCGCATAGCGCCCAAGGCTGGACCCTGACCGTCCCTGAGGTGCAGACGCCGGGGACGAACTCCGTCGATGAGAAGGCCCAGATCCTGGTCTCAGAGGCGGAGAACCTCTCCACGATGCCGGAGTCGGTTTCCTTCACCCTGTCCCACTGGACGGCCTATGGCCGGATCTCCTTCGCCAATCTGGATCTCGGATCGGCCAAAGTCTCGGCTGTCGAGCTGAGCTCCGAGCTCCCCTGGGCCGGCAAGTGGACGTATGCCCAGGCCGGGGACGGGCGGTCCTCCGCCGTCGAAGGAGCCCATGTGATCACGCTCCAGACCTCCTCGGCGGAGCAGGTATGGTTTGCCAGCGCTCCGGTGGACCTGTCCGGCACGAAACTGACGGTCAAGGTCGTCACGGACCAGGGAGACTTCACCAAGGAGCTGGCCATGCCGGAAGGCAGGGTCCTGTCGGGCGGCAAAGTGGCGCTGATCACCGTCGACATGGCAGGGATCAAGCCTCACCAGCCCAGCCTCAAGATCGAGCGCGTGTGGGGCAAGTACTCCACGGCATCGGCTTCGTGGAACGAGTACTACGGCGGCACGGCCAATGCGGACCGCAACCTGGCCATGGACGACGAATACATCTACTTGCCTGAAACGACGGCAGCAGCCAAATTGTGGCGGATGAGCCTGGATGGCAAGACCGTGACGGAGGCCAATGTCGAAGGCGTGACGGGCGGAACTTTTGCCATCGGTTGTGTCCGTATGGTCCCCAATACCTCGTCCAAAGTGAATGGAGGCAAGGATTTTCTGATGGGAGTCAGCCTGACGGTGGGTGATAATACGCAGCCTGTTTACGTCTATTCCTACGATGAGGGGACGGATCATGCGCCCAAGCGCACCTCGGCCAGCACCTGGTGCGGGCGTCGCCTGGGTGACAAGTTCACCGTTTACGGCAGCCTGCAGGACGGCGGTCTTTTCTTCAAGGATTTCAACAATGTCGCAGATCCCAATACGCTGGTTCCCCAGGGCGCGTTCATGGTGCTGAAGACCGCATGGAGCGTGGCTCCCGTGGATGGCTATTTCAATCCCCGGCGGACGAATCTTCTCCCGGAGTCCGGCATGGGCGCGTACTATCCTTATCCGGGCGACGTCCAGCATGGCATCTATACTTCGACCTCTTCCGCCCGCTATGTCTCCCTGGCTGAGAATCCGCTGTCCGTCAGCCCGAACGAGTCCGCGACGATGAGAGATGCCGGTGGCTATTACAAAGATGCACATGGCTTCAATTTCTTTAGTTTCAACGGGAAACGTTATGTTGCGTATGCCAAGAATGCGGACGGCGCCGACGGCCGTGTGTATATCCTGGAAGGCGAGGATTCCGATTCTTGGGAGAGTTTGCTGGCCGGTAAGCGGAAGGTCATTTACCAGGCGTCCATCCAAGGGGATGTAGAGTTCTTCGATGCCGAATACCATCCCGAACTGGAAGTGGCTTCTCCCAGGGCTTCCGGCCACAGCGGTTTGGACCTGACGGTCCGGTCCATTGACGGCGCGATGTATATCGCCGTCGTCAAGCAGAACGTCGGCCTGTCCCTCTTCAGGATGTCTGTCCAATAGCCGAAATCTATCAACAACACTATCCATTCAATAACCCCAATCATGAAAATCAAGAGATTCTTTCAACTGAGCCTGCTTGCCGCTTTCGCAGCCTCCTGCGTGGCGGAGCAGCAGGAAGCCCCCCAGGCGGTCCTGTCCGAGGGCGAGGAGATCACTGCCGGCATCGCGGCTCCCGCGACCCGTACCTATGTCGAGGACGTGAACGTCCTGTGGGGCGAGGGCGACTGCCTCTCCGTCTTCCCCGGACGCAACGTCAACTCCAAGTACATCCTCAAGAGCGAGCCTGGCAAGAGCTCCGGCACCTTCACGAAGGTATTCGGCGCCCTGGTGGGCAAGGCGCTTCCCGGCTATGCGGCCGCATACCCCTATGCGGAGGATGTGACGATCGATGAGGACGGCACTTTCACGCTGACCCTTCCCTCCGAGCAGAAGTATGCGGAAAACAGCTTCGGCCCCGGCGCCAACACGATGGTGGCCTGGTCCGGTGGCGGCCATCTCCAGTTCTCGAACGTAGGCGGATTCTTCGTGCTGACGCTGAAGGGCAACGTGGCCGTCAATTCGGTTGAACTGAAAGCGACGGGTGGCGAGCCGATCGCCGGCGTGGCGCAGGTCAACGGGGACGGTGTCACGTTTGCCGAGGATGCCGAAGTCTCCGACGCGATCGTCCTGACCTGCGAGGAGCCGGTCCAGCTGGATCGCGAGGAAGTGACCAGCTTCTGGATCGTCGTCCCTCCGACCGTCTTCAGTGAGGGCTTCAAGGTGACCGTCAACTATAACGACGGTGAAGTCTTCGAGCAGGAGATGACCGGCGAAGTCGGGATTGAGCGCAACAAGGTCTGGCGTACGGATCCCCTGAGCATCATCAAGAAAGAGCTCACCGTCAAGCGCCTCTGGGGCAAGTATCCTACCGAGTGGCCTACTTTCGCCCAGAATCTTGACCGCTGCGCCACGATGGACGAAGATTATATCTATGTCGCCCAGCAGGGCAGCGGCCAGAAGGGTGTCTGGGCGATTCCGCTCGACGGAACCATCAGCCAGGCTACCCAGGTCTGCATGGACGGTGTCGAGAGCGCCGGAACGCACTACACTTCTTGTGTGCGCACCATCTGGGATCCTGCCAAGAAGAAGCACATCCTGCTGCTTTGCAACCTGGCCCTCAACGGCGGAGATCATCTCTATCTCTACGCCTACGAGAATGGCATCGATGCCGCCCCGACCAAGTTGCTCAGCGACTATACGCTCCCGACCTGGGCCGAGCGTCGTTTCGGCGACTTCTTCACGGTCGTCGGTGACTGGAGCAAGGGTGCTGTCTGGTTCCGTACCAACACGACCGGTGCATCCACGACGGCTCGCTGGAACATCGAAAACGGCAAACTTAAGAGCCAGACCCCGGACGGTTTCAACTATGGTTACGGTGCTTCTCAGGGCAAGGGTTCGCTCTATCAGTATGATATGAATGCCAAGACGGCCCTGCTGGTCACCGACAAGATCGGTATGTTCTATGACCTGAACAGCACAGAAGGCGTCGCTTGGAACAACATTGCCAATGAGGCAATGAAGAACCTCTTCGGCTTCACGCCGTTCGAGTATGAGGGTGAGAAGTATATTGCCTTCCTGAAGATGTACAACGCGGCCCGTTCCTGGGTCACCATCATCAAGGATAGCGGTGACTTCAAGGCCGATCTCGAGACCTATGTCAAGACTGGGGAGAACATCGTTTATCAGGCTGCTGTGCAGATTGACGAAGAGGGCCAATCTACCAAGGTCATGCCGGACGCCACGTATTCGGACCAGACTTCGGCCAACTGTACGGCGGTCGTGAAGGAAGACGGCGTCTATATCATGGGCCATCACCACAACGTGGGCTTGTCCGTCTTCAAGATGTCGATGGAATAAGCCGGGACCAAACCCGATCAACATGCAGGGGCGGACCGTCAAGGCCCGCCCCTTTTGAAATCTTCTTTGTATCTTTGTCCCATGAGCCTCAATATCCACATCGATCCGGGCAGCAAGACCCCGATTTACAAGCAGTTGCTTGCGCAGTTCGAAAACGCGATCCACAGCGGCCGGCTCTCGCCCGGCGACATGCTCTCCTCCATGAACGAGCTTTCGGCCCGGACCGGCATTTCCAAGGAAACGGTCAAGAAGGCTTACGGGATCCTCGCCGAGAAGGGTCTGATCGTCCCGAAGCAGGGCAAGGGTTTCTATGTCGCCGACGCCGACTCCGACGCCAAGCTCTTGGTGCTGGTGCTCTTCGACAAGATCAGCGTCTATAAGCAGACGCTCTTCAACTCGCTGGCGGACACGCTGGGCGACAAGGCGGAGTTGACGATCCTGACCCACAACCAGAGCGTGGAACTGCTGGAATACTACCTGGACAACTGCCTGGACCGTTTCGACTATTATGTCATTACGCCGCATTTCCCGCTCGACGAGGCCTCGCAGGCGCGGGTGACCCGGCTCCTGTCACGCATCCCCAACCGCAAACTCGTGATGCTGGACCGGCTGCTGCCCGGCTACCCTGGCAACTACGGTGCAGTCTATCAGGACTTTGAGAACGATGTCTATTACGGCCTGACCCAGGGACTGGACCGTTTCCGCCAGTCCAGCCAGTTGAAAGTCATCACCCTGCCGACCAGCCTCTATGGGGAGAGTATCCGCAAGGGGATCGAGCGTTTCTGCTCCGAGCACGGGATCCCGGTCGAATACCTGACGCAGACTCCCCCGCACATCGGCAAGGGAGATACTTTCCTGATCCTGAATTCCCAGCTGGACTCCGGCCTGGCGAGCCTGGCACGGCAGATCAAGGCGCAGAACCTCACCATCGGCAAGGACGTGCGCATTATCTCGTACAATGAGTTCGATCTCTATGAAGTGGTCCTGAGCGGCCTGACGACCATCTCCGCCGACTTCCGGCAGATGGGCCGCCTGGCCGGCGAAATGATCCTGGACAAGAAGCCCGCCAAGATCCACTGCGACTTCCAGATGACCCGCCGCAGCACCTTCTAATCCTTCTCAAACAGCAGCACCGCGATCCCGTACTGGCGCAGGGAAACCTGGCCGGTAGCGAAAGCCGTGGCGTCTCCGATCGTGCGCCGGTCTGTCAGATGATATCCCGGGACGCGGATGCGGGCGGCTCGGCGGCCGGAGCCCGGCGTCGTGGCAACGACGGCGATGCGTGCCGGGGCCTGGGCGTTGTCGGTCGGCAGTCCGATTCCGGACGGTGCCTGGCCCTCCGGCCAGGAGGCGTAGCCCCGTACGACGATGTCCGGATCCGGGCAGACGATCCCGTCCGTGTGGATGAAGCGTCCCGCCAGCAGCTCCGAAGGGAAGGCGTGGCGTACGTCATTGACTGCTCGCAGGTACTTTTGGTAGGCCGGCGTCTCGTCGATCAGGCCCCGGCAGCGGAATACCTCGATATCGTTGCGCAGGCCCTTGAGGAGCGTATTCCCGACGCGCCGGGTCATGTCGGCCTCGTCCCGCACGCAGCGGTCGGACCAGATCACCTCCGGGAACGCGTAGCGGAACCACTCCGGGAAGCTCTCCGGCAGGGCCGTGAATTCGACGATGTGGACGAAGTCGCAGTACTGCGAAGTGCAGTCGCTGAGCCACTCCGTGCCCAGGCCGAAGGACGGGTCCTGTGCCTTGACATAGTCGCGGATCTCCTTCAGGGCTTCGGCCTTGTAGAGGCCCGTGTACAGATCCTGGATGGGGAACTCGCCGGAAAGGTCCCAGTCCGGGAATTCCTCGGCGACGCCGAGCTGGTCGTAGAAGACGGCATCCGCCCCGGTCGCCATCGCCCGGTCGGCCATCCGCAGCAGCTTGTCGCGCCAGCTGCGGCGGCTCATGTCGGCGATGACAAAGGTACGGGAGTCGTAGTAACCCAGGGTCGTGCCCTCGCCGGTGAATTTGTAGTGCTCGGTGAACTCCCGGCCCGTGTTGTCGTGGTTGGAGACCGTGGAGGCCTGTCCGCTGCGGTAGAAGTCGCTCTCCACGTCGATCAGGCGCCCGTTGTAGTATTGGATGAGGCGCCCGCCCTTGGCGCGGAAAGCTGCGATGGCCTCCGCCCAGGCGGCATCTCCGCCCTGCGAGGCGTCCGGGCTGTAGTCGGGGTAACCGTTGTCCATGCCCTCGTCCCACCAGCCGAAAGCGAGCACCGTGTTGCATCCGGCCTTTTCCCCGGCCTCGAAGATGCGGCCGGGAAGATCGCTGTAGCGGCGCAGGTATTCGCCATACTGGTGCTTGAAGATGATGCGCTGCCAGCCCGTCATATCCTTGGCCCAGGCGACGGGCTCCTGTTTTTCCCACCAGCTGTCGGCCCAGGCGCGGTAGAGGCGCGCTGTCTCGGTCCAATCGCCGCGATAGGGCACGAGGACCGAGCAGTCGTTGGTCCAGACGTCCCCGCAGCAGGCGTTGGGATAGCGGTAGAAGCCGGCTTCCAGCCGTCCGAAATCCTGCCAGCGCCCCGAACTGCATTCCTCTCCTCGATTCGGATAGGCGCGCAGTCCGTGCCAGGTCTGCTGGAGGGAAGGGTCATGGCTGCCCAGATAGAGGCCTTCCTGCTCCCCGGCGAAGGCATAGCAGTTGGAAGCTGCATTGCGCGGATATTGCAGCTCATACTGGCGGAATTTCTGCGCCGGCGTCATATACAGGGCCCGTGTGGGGATGTCGGCAATGGTCTGCTGCGGATTGTCAAAGATCTGGCCGCCGGTGTGCGTGGTCAGCAGGCGGAACCCTTCCGGCAGGGCCAGGTCGCCCACGAGCGGATATTGCAGTTCCCGTACGATCGTATGGGGTTCGCGGTTCTCCAGCCGGGCGGCGAAACGCACCTGTCCTTCCTCCAGCGTGACGCTGAGCTGCAGGCTAATGTCCAGGGTGTCACCCTCGCCGACCAGGCGGTCATAGTCGATCCGGATCGCCCCGTCCCCGCTGCTGACGCGGGGCTGCTGCCCGGCGGCGCGCACCTCTATCTCCTTGCGCTCCTTCGTGTTGTAATACAGGCGCCAGAGCCCCCTGCCACCGGCGTAGTCCGTCCCTGTCTCCAGATTGCACAGCGAGCGTAGCGTCCCGTCCTCCCCGATCGCGACGGCCGTCTTTCCGTCCTGCAGGAGGGTCCCGCCGTCCGGGGAAGCCGGCGGATTGCCGTGCCGCAGCGGAGAGTCGGCGATGAAGGTGCAGAACTCGCGGTAGAGGGCCTGGTCCTCGGGGTCGGGGGAGGTGGCGAGCTGGGTGAGGGCGTTGGAGCCGCTGTAGAGGGCCAGCGGGGCGACGCCGTAGAGTCCCGCCTCCTTGAAGCGGCGCATGTAGTCGCGCAGTTGCTCCTTGAGCGCGGGGACGTCGGCTTCACCGAATACCATCTGTCCCGCCCCGTCCGGGCCGGCTTTCTCGACCGCCATCACGGAAGAGACCAGCGAGTATTCGAACTCCAGTTCCATCCCCATCCCGTAGGTTTTGATCGCCTCGATCGTCTTGTCGAAGGGATGGGCGCCGGGATGCTTTAGATCCCAGTACCAGTTGGGCTGCATCCAGGCCTGGTCGAAGCCCAACCGTTTCCAGTATTTGTAGCCCGGAGCCAGGTGGTAGGGAATCCAGTAGAGCCCCTGTCCGGCGGCGTGGCAGTAGGCTGACAGGGCCGGTACGATCGTCTCCCAGCGTTTGTACCGGCAGTTGAGGCGCTCCGCCTCTGTCTCCCCATAGGCGACGGGCAGGTCTTCCGACACGATGTAGAAGCCGCCCAGTTCGAGATGGCGGCAGTCCAAGGCGGCGAACATCGTCCGCGCCCGGTCGATGTACCAGTACAGGGCGGCCAGCTGGTCTTCCACCGCCGCGAAATCCAGCTCCCGGCCGTCGTCCAGGGCTCCCCAGTATTTCGTCACGGAGCTCTTGTCCGCGAAATGTTCCAGCATGATGGCATCCGGCACGGTGATCACCACCTGGCGCTTGCGGGGCGGATCCCCGATGCGCGCGGCTGCTGCGGCGATGGCCCGGTCCAGCTGCGCCACGCCCCCTTCGGGGCCCAGCCAGAGCTGCAGCTGGTCCTCCCAGGAGTCTTTCCGGGCGGAATGGCCGTACGGGGCGACCGACATCATCCGGTCGCGGACCGGGTCGTGCGCTTCGATGAAAAGATAGGCCTCAAACAGCCAGCGCTCCTGTCCTTCGGCATCGACGAAACTCACGTGCGGGGCGAAGCGGTCCGCCGTCCAGACGCGGGGTTCACGGTGGTAGTAACCGACCAGGTCCAGGTCGGCAAAGACCGGGATTTCGGGGGCTGGTTGCGGTGCGGAGCAGGCCGCCAGGGCCAGCAGCGCCGTCAGGGCATGGAGGAACTTTCTCATGGTTTCAGGGGGGATTCGATGATGAAGTGGCAGAGCTTGTGGTACATGGCCCGGTCTTCGGGCGCGTCGGACAGGGCCAGCTGGTGCAGGGCGTCGGTGCCGGAATAGAGGGCGATGGAGCGGGAGCCGTACACGCCACTGGACCGGGCCCACTGGAGGTACTGGTCGAAGCGGGCGCGGTATTTCGCCGCCGAAGCGGCGCCGCCGACCCCTTCCACCATCGAATACTCGAACTCCAGTTCGAGTCCCATCCCATAGCGGTTGATTTCCCGAAAGGTGTCCGCCATCGGGTTTTTGCCGGTCTCGTCCCAATAGAAGTTGGGCTGCATGTAGGCGAAATCGATGCCGAAGTCCTTCCAGGCCTTGTAGCCGGTCGCCATGTTGTAGGGGATCCAGTAGAGGCCTTCGTTGCAGGCGTGCAGGTAGGTGGCCACGGCGGGGATCACTTCGTCATATTTCTTGTATTCGGCCCGCCACTGCGTGTCCAGGATTTCGGGCAGGATGTAGAAGCCCAGCAACTCCAGGTTTTCGTACTGCCCCCGCGCGAAGGCCGCCCGGACTTCATCGATGAACCAGCGGCAGGCCCGTACGCGGTCCTCGACCCGGGAGAAGTCCAGGGTCTGTCCGTCCACGCGGCCCCAGTAAGTGGTATTGCCTGCCGCAGGGTTGCTGACGGAGGCGATGTAATTCTCGAAGTAAATGGGCTCCGGCAGCGAGACGACAACGTAGCGTTTGGTGGGCGGAGGGCCGATGCGGGCGGACGTCTCCCGGATGCAGGCATCCAGTGCGGTGAGCTGCCCTTCGTCGAAGCGGGGCGACGGCGTGACCATCCGGCCGCTGTACCAGCGCCCGAAAGTGTGGACACCGTCGCCCCACCAGCTTTCCTGCCAGGGGAAGGTGCCGCCGTTGAACCAGAAATCCAGGGCTTGCTGCCACAGTTCCTTGGGGGCGGAAGGCGTCGCGGCCTCGGTCAGGACGTAGGTATAGCCCTGGCCACCGTACTGGCCGGTCTGCTGCCCCTCGATCAGCAGGAAGCAGTCGAAGAGCCAGTGCTCGGCCCCGTTCTCGTCCACGTAGGAAACGTGCTTGCTCCAGCGCTCCTTGTCCCAGGCCAGCGGGTTGCGGTGCGAGCTGTGGCCCGGGATCAGGGTCATATCGGCCGGGGTGGGCACCCCGGTCCGGGCCTGTTCCCAGGGATAGAGCCGGCCGGGCCCGCTGCTCGTCGTAAAGGACAGGGTCTGGAGAAGGCCTTCTTCCCCGCCCGGCCCGATGCCGCGGGCGTCGAAACGATAGTCCGTCTCGGGGAGCAGGTCCTTCAGGATCAGTTCCGTCCGGAACGGTTCGGCCGTGCCGGTCTCCAGGCTTCCGTCCAGCACGGGGGTGCCGGAGGAAGCGCAGCCGTAGCGCACCGTCGTGGCTTCCACGGTCTGGAGGACCAGCTTCGCCTGGAAGGCGGAAACTTCCTCCAGTGTCACGCGCACGGCCGGATGGGCCGGCTGGACGGGCGGCTCATCCGGCCCGCAGGCGGCAGACAAGAGGACCAGAAACGCGGTCAGCAACTGTCTCGGGGCGGATCGCATCATCAGTTGAGGGCCATCTTGAAGAGGGACAGGCCGACGTTCTGTTTGACGACGGCGATGTAGATGTCGCCGCCGGTCTCGCGGACACACAGGTCCATCCCGTTGTGGCTGGAGGAGCGCGGCGAGGCTTCGACGTCGCCCTCGCCTTCGAATTCGTTCTGGATGGCGGCGTGGTAGATGACGTTGCGCTCGGCGATGATGCTGTCCCAGCTGTCGGTGGCCTTGCCCTCGAGGATGAAGAGCCGGCCGTCGCCGCCGTCCACCTGGCGGGTATAGGCGATGTAGCGCTTGCCTGCGTACTCGATGTACTGGAAGGCGCAGTTCTCGTAGTAGCCGCTCAGCTGCGTGGAGGTGGTCTCGTTGCCGCCGATGGCGGTCCAGCTGTCGGACTGGAAGCGGACCGAGAAGGAATTGATCTTGTTGCGGATGCCGTAGAGGCCGGCGTTCTTGTCTTCCGGGAACGGCCACCAGGCGGCGGCACCCGAGCCGGCGGCGGGCATTACGAAGCGCCCCTGGAGGGAATTGTTGCCGCTCGTGCGGCCTTCCTGCTTGAAGGTCATCAGCGCCGTGGCGTCATCGAAGTCCTTCATGTAGAACATGCCTTTCTGCAGGGTACCCCAGAAACTCCAGGTGTCGCCCAGGCGGCGGTCCGCCCAGATGTTGAAATTGACAACGGACGGGTCTTCGGCCGTGCCGTTGATGTAGAAGTACATCTTCAGCTTCTGGCCGGTGGCGAGGTTTGAGACGACCAGCACGTCGCGGCCGCCGTTGACGGCGGGATCCTCATTGGGCAGCACGCGCGGGCAGGTCAGGTAAATGTCGGCGAAGCCCTCGGACTCGACGGTCCCGATGGGGACCTTTTTGACGCTGGCGGGGTTCTGGCGGTCGATGGCCCAGAGGTTTTTGGTGTTGTTGAACTCGGCGATGTAGATGTAGTCGTCATCCATCGCGACGTTGCGCTCCGAGCCGGCCGTGCCGCCGAAATAGGCGTTCCAGGCGGCCTCGGCGGTGGAGTAGCGGCCCCATTCGCGGGAGACGATGACACTGCCCGTAGACTTCTGGTAGCGGATGGTCAGGTAGGTGACGAGGTTGCCGTAGGCGATGCCCCGGAGGTCGAAATCCTCCCCTTTGCGGCTGGCCTTGACGCGGTCCTTGTCCACCCGGACCGGCACCACGTAGTCCGGGAACTCCTGCAGCTTGCCGTCCGGCCCGAGGAGGACGGACTTGTCCAGCTCGATCTTGAAGGTCGCGCTCTTGCCCGACTCGGGGATGGAGACGGATTCCGTCAACAGGCGGACCAGGCCTTCCGGTGCGGCTTGCGCGGGGGTCTCCGCCGTCTGGTTGTAGGTCTCGACGAGGGAATTGTCGATCAGGACGGGGAACTCCATGCCGACGTTCCGGATGGCGTTGTTGCTCTCCAGGTCGAGGGTGATGGTCTCCTGCAGGGCCGGCTGGCGGCCGCTGGGGTCCGGTTCGACGTTCTTGACGGCAACGGACCGGGTCAGGGCGGTCTGGGTCACCGAGATGGCGGAGCGGAGCACCTGGATCAGGACGAAGTTCTTCTCCTCGTTGACGTCGAGCTCGGAGGAGCGGATCAGCAGCGGGATCACGTAATCGGCGCTTTCCCCGATCTCTTCGGCCAGCCGGGCGGCGTCCCAGCTGACATGGAGGTCCTTGACGACCTCTTCTTTCCCAAAGGCGATCTGGGCGTCGGAGAGGGCGAAAAGCGACTCCGGCACGGGCACGAACGCGGTTCCGCGGGCCTGGTTGTAGCCGGCGAGGGCCTGGGCACAGTCGGTTGCGGAGGCCGACACCGTGACGGAGGCGGCCGTCTGTCCCTTGCCGTTCTTGGCGATGCCCACCGAACATCCGCCGGTATGGACGGAGGTCTGGATGAGCGTTTCGCGGGCGGTCAGGGAGAAGGAGTCGTCCACCATGTTGTAGTTGCGGTCGTCTGCGATGCAACCGGCGATCGCGGCGAGGCTCAGGATATAGATGAGTGTCTTTTTCATGTTGATTCTGGGATTGGGGCTCTACCAGCCGGGATTCTGCGTGAAATGGGTCATCTCGGCGCGCTGGGCGCTGCCCAGCGGGAAGAGGTAGTCGCGCTGGGCGAAGACGGAACGCCCGCCGATGTAGTCGTCGCTGACCCGCTGGTAGGAGTCTTCGTAGTTGTCGGCCGTGACATGCAGGGTCCAGTTCTCAGTGTTGTACTCGTCCAGGGCGAGCATCCAGCGGAGGGCGTCGTAGTGGCGCTGGCCTTCGAAGGCAAACTCGCACATCTTCTCCTGGAGGATGAACCAGCGCAGCCATTCCTTGCCGGAGCGGCTGACATCCCCGACTTTGGAGATGCCGTCGGCGCTGTCGAAGTCGATTTCCGGATAGGCTTCGCGCAGGCCGCAGAGGCCGACGCGGGCCCGGACGAGATCGACGTACCGGATCGCTTCGTCGCACTGGCGGGCGGTCTTCTCGTTGCAGGCCTCGGCGTAGCTCAGATAGACTTCTGCCAGGCGGAAGGCCGGGTAAATGTAGCGCACACTCTGGTAGTCGGCAGTGAGGTCCTTGAGCGGGTTGTCGGCCTTGTAAAGGCGGCGCCAGACATAGCCGACGCGGTTGCAGGCGTCCGTCGGGGAGTAGGGCGCGGTGGCTTCCGCCGAATTGTAGCATGTGAAGCGCACCGGGCCGCCGCTGTTGGTCGTGGAGGAGGGCCACCAGAAGCCGTTGGGGACGAAGTTGGCGTAGTAGCGGGCGTCGCGGCCGACCGTCGTGGCGTGGGCCTTGAAAGGCTTGGCCCAGGAAGGATCCACGTCGATGGTCTGCTGGTAGCCGTCCACCCAGCCGTTGACGTCATAGCCAGCGTCCTTGCATTCCGGGTCCACGATGGGGCGGGAGTAGTCGGGCATCCCGGCGGTGCGCTCGTAACCCAGGACCGGGTAGCGGCCGTTCTCCTGCATCGGGTAGGCATCCACGAGCTTGAGGGACGGGGAGTTGAGCGAATAGCCGGCCAGGGCGATCTTGCCGCCTGCGGGGGCGGCGTAGGCGATGTCGCAGCCGCTGCCGAGGGATTCGTCGCCCCAGGCGCGGTACCACCAGCCCCAGATGATCTCGTTGTTGGTGTCCCAGCCCTTGAACCAGGTGTCCTGGTAGGAGGCGGCGGCGTTCTGGAAGGCCGTCTTGGCCGGGTCGTTCTCGACCGCGAGCTGGTAGCGGCCCAGGTCGATGACCGCCTTGGCCGCGGTGGCGGCCTCGTCCCATTTGGCGGCGTCGTAGGCCGGGAATAGCGGCTCGCCCCGGAAGTTGGTCAGGGAGCTGAAGATGCCGCCGCCGTTCTGTCCGTTGTAGAGAGGCGAAGCGGCGTAGAGGAGCACGCGGGCTTTCAGGGCCATCGCGGCGCCTTTGGTGACCCGCCCCTTGTTGGCTGCAAGGCTCAGTCCGAGGCCTTCCTCGTTGATCTCGAATCGCAGGTCGCCGATCGCCTTGTCCAGCTCGGTGACGATGAAGTCGAAATTCTGCTCCAGCGTGTTGCGGTCCAGCTCGTCGGCGTTGACGTTCTGGTCGGCCGCTTGGTCTCCCCAGACGATGACCGGTCCGTAGTGGCGCAGCAGGACGAAATAGTAATAGGCGCGCAGGAAGCGGGCTTCGCCCTTCATCTGGGTGATGAGTTCCTGGGAGTCTTCCTTGTCCAGGTCCACGTTGTCGAGGAAGGTGGTACACTCGTTGATGGCGACGTAGTAGCGCTTCCAAAAGTTGGCGCTGCTCTCGTCGGTGGTGTTGTCGGAGCCGTATTCGCCGCGGCGGACCTTGTACCAGAAGGTTTCGTATTGCGACTTGGCGTTGAGGGACTCGTCGCTGCGCAGGACGGTGCCGCCCTCGTAGTTGCGGGTGTTCTCGTCCCGCGGGATGTAGGCGTAGAGGTGGGCCAGGTAGCGCTTGACGGTGGAAGAACGGCTCATCGTGTCTTCCAGCGTGGCCTGATCCTTCAGGTTGATGTCGAAGAAGGAGTCGCAGGACACGGCCGCCAGGCACAGGACCAGTACGAAAAACAGGGTAGATATCTTTTTCATGACCGCGGTGTCTTTAGAAGTTCAGGTTGAGGCCAAGGCTGATGTTGCGGGTCAGCGGATAGACGTTGCCGTAGGCGGATTCCAGTTCGGGATCCCATAGCTTGAAACGGGAGAAGGTCAGCAGGTTGACGCCCTGGAGGTAGATGCGGGCCGTGGAGATGCCGGCTTTCCCGGTCCATTTCTTGGGGAAGGTGTAGCCCAGCTCGGCGTTTTTCAGGCGCAGGAAGCTCATGTTTTTCTGCCAGTAGGTCGAGGCGATCTGGTTGTTGGCCGGGGTCTCGACGGAGAAGCGGGGGTATTCCGCCTGCGGGTCGTGGGTGACGGACCAGCTCTTTTCCGCCACGTCGGCGAAGATCTGGCCCTGGATCAGGACGTTGGTGGCGGCACCGCCGTAAAGGTTGTAGCCGCCGATGATGCGCGTGACGTGGGACATCCCGCTGAAGAAGACGCTGGCGTCGATCCCCTTCCAGCCCAGGCTCAGGCCGAAGCCGTAGTTGATCTCCGGGATGGTGGTGTAGCCGATGGCCACCTTGTCGAAGTCATTGACGATGCTGTCGCCGTTGATGTCGCGGTACTTGATGTCGCCGGGTACCAGGGTGCGGCCGTACTGGCTGGGCCAGCTGTCGATCTCTTCCTGGGTCATGAACAGGCCCTCGGCGATGAGGCCGCGCTGCTGGTTGTTGGCAAATCCGGCCGTGTTCTGGTAGGGCCAGAGCTGGTCGGGCATGTCGTCATAGACGCGGCGGTTGCGGTTGAAGGTGAAGTTGCCGCGCGCCGAGACCGACAGGCCGCCGGCGGTCTGGACGTCGAACTGGCCGGAGAGGTCGAAGCCGGCGTTCTGCATCTCGCCGATGTTGGTGTACTGGGTTTTGCGCAGGCCGACGGCACCGGGCAGGGACTTGCGCTCGATGAAGATGCCGCTGCGGTAGTCGTTGAAGTAGTCGAACTGGAACTTGACGTGGTCGCGGAAGAGGTTGATCTCGAAGCCGGCATTGCGCTTGAGGGCCTCTTCCCAGACGATGTCGGGGTTGCCGATCTCGCCGGTGGCGACGCCGGTCACGTAGGTCGGCTGTTTTTCACCCCAGGAGAAGCCGCCGATGCCGGTGATGTCCATCGTCGTGTTGTAGCCGAAACGGCGGCCGCCGCCGATCTGGTCGTTGCCGACCTTGCCGATGGAGGCCTTGATCTTCAGCAGGCTGACCGTCTCCTGCAGGGGCTCCCAGAAGGGCTCGTTGCTGACGATCCAGCCGATGGCCCCGGAGGGGAAGAAGCCGAAGCGGTGGCCGGGGGAGAAGTTCTCGGAGCCGTTGTAGCCGAAGTTGAACTCGGCGAAGTAGCGGTCCTTGTAGGAGTAGGTCGTGCGGCCGGCGATGCCCAGGCTCTTGCGCGGGAAGGTCTCCCAGTATTCGAAGCCGGGGTGGGTGTTGTTGCGGCTGCGCAGGTAGTACAGGAACATGGCGCCGACTCGGTGGGCGCTGTTGAAGCTGCGCTCATAGTTGGCGGAAGCCTCCAGGTTGAGGACCGTGTAGCCGCTCTGGGCGGAACTGCTGACGTTGATGTAGCCGGCGGTGTTGTTCTGCGCGACATAGACATAGTCCTGGGCCTCGTCGTCCCAGGCCTTGTAATAGACGCGGGGCAGGATGCCGTTGGTCACGGACGAAGCCGTGCGGGCGTCCCAGGAGAGCTGGACCTTGGCGGTCAGGCCCTCGGTGACGATCTCGGAGAAGTCTTGGGTCAGTGCGACGGTGGACTGGGCGTTCTGCGTGTCGATCGTGGCATACCCCATGTTGTTGATCATGTTGTAGGGGTTCGAGCCTACTTCCGGGTTGGACAGGGTGCCGTCGGAGAAGACCTTCGGGAAGCCGATCGGGGTGATCTGCATCACGTTGTTGTAGATGTTGCTCAGGCTCGTACCCGGCTGATTCTTCTTGGTGAACTGGGTGCTCAGATCCATTCCGAGGGTGGTGGACGGCGTGACGTTTATGTCGATGTTGGTCCGGAAGTTGAAGCGCCGGAAGTTCATCTGGGAGTTGTAGCGGTCGTTCTGGTCCACGTTGAAGATGCCGTCCTCGAAGTAGTAGGATCCGCCCGCATAGTAGCGCACGTTCCGGGTGCCGCCGGTGACGTTGACGTTGGCCTTGCGGGTGGAGGCATGGCGCTTGAAGATCTCCCCGATCCAGTTCACGTTGGGGTAGAGGTCGGGATCGGCGCCGCTCAGATACATCTGGCGGGCATAGTCGTCGATGGCGCCGGGCTGCATCGCATTGAGGTAGTCGATGAACTGTTCGGCGGAAGCCATCTCAGGCAGTTGGGTGGGCGAGGTGATGCCGGACTCGATTTTGACGTTGACCTTGGGCTTGGATTCCGCGCCGCGGCGCGTGGTGATCAGCACGATGCCGTTGGCGCCGCGTACGCCGTAAAGGGCCGTGGCGGTCGCGTCCTTGAGGATGGAGAAGGAGGCGATGTCTTCCACGTCGACCAGGTCCATCGAGCGTTCGACGCCGTCCACGAGGATCAGCGGGTAGGCGTTGGCGCCGAAGGTGTTGACGCCGCGGATCCAGAATTCGGCGCTGGAGCCGGGTTCGCCCGTGTGCTGGACGGCCACGACGCCGGCGAGCTTACCGGCGAGTCCGGTGGACAGTTGTCCGATCGGGGCCTGCAGCTGCTCGGTGCCGATGGTGGAGATGGAGCCGATGACGCTCGCCTTGCGCTGGGCGCCGTAGGCAACCATGACAACCTCGTCGAGCTGGTTGGCTTGCGGGGTGAGCTTGAAGCTCAGGCTGGTTTGCGTGCCGACTTCGAGTTCCAGGTCGTCATAGCCCAGGAAGCTGGCGATGAGGCGGTCCGTCGGCTTGACCTCGAGGGCGAAGCGGCCGTCGTTGTCGGTCATCGCGCCGCGGGTCTCACCCTTGACGGTGACGAAAGCCCCGGGGATGGGGGCGCCCGTCTCGTCCAGCACGACGCCCGAGACTTCCCGGTTCTGGGCGGCGGCCAGGAGGGCGACGCTCAGTCCGAGGAGGACGGCCAGGGTGCGCGGCAGTTGTTTCAATCGTTGGTGAAGTGTCATAATGGTGTTGGATGCTTCAAATATACTTTATCTCTGGGTCGTATCAAAACCGTCGGGCGTATCCCAGCGTGCGGCGAGGCCGCGGAAGACGGCACCTTCGGGGGCGAGGCGAACGTCGATACCGTCCAGGGCGTTGCGTAGGGGGCGTTCGAAGAGGCTGAGGGAGCGGCTGACCTGTCCGGCGAGCAGGAGGATCCCGACGCTCAGCTCCTCAAGCAGGGGAGCGAGGACATCGCCGAGGGTTCCACCCATTTCGGAGAAGGCCTGCATGGCCCGTTCGTCGCCGCCAAAAGCGGTCTGGGCGATCTGGGCGGCGGAGAGGTCGGTGCGGCCGCCGAGCCGGACATAGGCGGTGCGGAGGCCGCGGGCGGAGACGGCATCTTCGAGGATGCCGCCGCCGCAGGGGAGGTTGTAGATGGAGCGGGCGGGGGAGCCGGTCGGGCCGACCTGAACGCGGCCGCCCTGCGTGTGCGCGAAGCCCAGGCCGGTCCCGATCGTCACCAGCGCAGTCTCCCGCACCAAGCCGGCGGGATCTGAGAGCGCGCCCTCGAGCGCAGCGACGACGTCATGCATGTAGCGGAGCTCGGTGTCCTCCGGGAGGCCGGCCAGCGTGCGGAAGGATTCGCCATACACGGCCGCGAACTTGTGGCGCATCAGGAACACGCCGTCCGCATATTCGAAAGGCCCGGGGATCGCCACGCCGATTCGCCTCGGCGCCGGTTGCGGGGTGGTGCCGGGCTGCGGGAAGCATTCCCCCGAAGGGGTAAAGCTTTCCGCTTCCCGCGGCCCGGTCCCGTCCGGCCGTGAGACCGCTGCGCGGAGGGCGTGCGCGATCTGCTCCCGCGAGCCGCCCGAAGGCATCGGGATGCAGCGCCCGTCGGAGCACTTGATGAAAGTGCCCCCCACGTCAAGCAACAGGATGTCGCTACGCCGGATCATTCTGATACCCGTCCCTCAGGCAAGTCTTATGGACCCGGATCGGCTCCGCGCCCAGGTTCTCGATCACATAGCGTCCCATCGACGCCGGCACGCAGGCGATCTCCATGAATTCCAGGTCGAAGAAACGCTCGGGATGCTCTGCGCTCCGGATCCGGACTTTCTCGCCGTCCACCAGCGTCAGCACGTGGAATTTCTCCCCCTTCGTATCCTGCTCGCAGCGCTTCTCGAACTCGAGGCGCCGCAGCGAAATGTACATCTGCGGATTCTCGCCGAGGATGTATTCCTCCCAGCCGTCGCCCCGGACGTCGAGCCGCGGCTCCTGGACGATGTACTCCGGACTCTGCGGGTCGTGGATCACGCTCTTGCGCCGGTCCTGCCGGACATTGAGCTCCCCGAGCCGGGTGTGGATCGGGCGCTGCTTGCCGTCGAAGTCGAGCCGCAGGTAGTCGTACATCTTGTAGGTGTAGGATCCGACTGTCAGCGAACCGATCTCCAGGATGACCTGGTTGCGGCCCGAGGAATGGATGGTTCCCGCCGGCAGCATGACCTGCAGGCCGGGCTTGGACTCTTCGTAGCTGACATATTTCATATAGTCGCAGGGCTTGTGCTCCGTGTCGGCCGCCTCGATCTCGCGGAAGAAGGCCGGGATGTCGGCATCGTCCCGGAAGCCGATGAAGGTCTTGGCCTCGTGGCCCGTGACGACGACGTAGTAACTCTCGTCCTGCCGGCCCAGCTCGTTGTAGTTCTCGGCGTTGAAAGCGCCGCCCGAGTGGCACTGGATGGACATGTTGCCCGTCGAGTGGTAGGAGTCGTCCCAGTTGAAGCGGATCGGGAAGTAGCCCTTGAACTTGCGGACGCAGTCCGCGCCCATCAGGCGCTCTCCCTCCCGGTGCACGAAGGTGCAGTAGTTGATGTCCAGCAATTCCGCCCCGGCTTCCACGAGCACGCTGACTTCCATCGGGATGAAGTCAAAGACCCAGACGGCGTTGCGCATCTTGGCGGGCAGGCCGCGGAGTTTCTTCATGTAGGTGCCGCCCCACACGCCTTCGAGGTAGCAGGGCTTGGCGCGGAAGGGGTACTTGACCAGCTGGGCGCAAATCTCGGAGAAGGTCTCGAAGGGCATCATCTGCAAGCGGGCGCGGTCGTTGTCGAGGAAGTACCAGTCGAGGGCTCCTTCGGTGAGGAGCTGGCGGCGCAGGGTGACGGCGTTTTCGAAGTCGCAGTAGTAGCAGCGGCGGATGGTGCGGTTGATGATGCCGGTGTGCTGCTTGCCGAGGTTGGCGTATTCGCCGGCACGGATGCGCAGCATGGAGTTTTTCGGCGTGATGTCGAACCAGCAGCGGACGTCGTAGAGGTCGCGCAGGGACGCGGACAGGCAGCCGTAGCCGAATACCGCAATGACCTTCGCGCGCGGGCTACCGTCGCTGCCGGGCACGCATTGGGCCGTATCTGTGCCCACTGTCCCCTCCCGGCGTTCGAGGGTCTCCAGGCCGGGGGATACCGACGTCTGGGGTGCATTCCCCAAAAGGGGCAAAATCGTCTGCACCCCGGATGTCGGTGCCCCCCGGCGGGTGAGCAGATCCGCGCGGAAGGCGGCGACCTTGGCCGGGTCCATCAACCCCTCATAGCCGCCATGCCAGATCTTGCCGTACAGCAGCGTCGGGTCGATCTTCTTATCCCAGATCAGCAGCGGATCGATGATGCCGTCGATCTCGGGGCCGCTCTTGTAAAGGGCCGCCTGCGCATCCACGGTTTCGAACTCGATGCCAAGGAGTTCGAACTCCCGGTTCAGCAGGTTGAGGAAGAGGTCCCACCGCGCCGTCGTGTAGCCGTCGAATCCGATGACGAGGGCCGGCATGGCCTTCAGGCGCGCGGCCATCGCGGCGGCGAATTTCTTGGTGACGGCGGGAGTACCGCCGCCGGTGATGTTATCGAGGGTCTTCTCGTCGAGCCGCGGCCGGTTCACCGGCTTCGGATCATCGTACGGGAAGGGGTTGTACATAAAGCTCATAGACAATCAATTATAAAGAATGGAACTCGAACCCGCAGATCGCAGCGAGGTCGGCCAGCTCGGCCGTCCAGTCGCCGTCCACGATGGCATAGTGCTGGGTCGCGCCGATCCGCAGAATTTCTTCAAACAGCTCTTTGACCGGCCGGACCGGGCGGAAAATCGTATGGCTGTAGGTCGCCAGCAAATGCTTGATCTGGCTCTGGGGCGTCTGGGAGGCATCCAGGCTCTCAGCCAGGAAGGTGATGAGCTTGTAGCGTCCGCCTTCCTCGTAGAGGCCCGCCACCGTCTTGAGGCCGGGACTGATCCGGTACCAGGCGAAGGGGGCGCCGGCATATTTCCAGGAGGTCTTGGCGAAGCGGACGTCGCGCGCGATCACCACGTTGTCCTGCCAGGCCGGGTCGTTGTGGTCGTTGGGACCCGCGTGGCCGCCGGCAAAGGTGCCGAAGTCGTCCTCGATGTGGAAGGGCTCGATGAAATTGACGTGCCGTCCGGTCAGGAGCTTGAGGATATAGGTGGCCAGGCCGGCACCGATGTCGGCTTCCGGGACCAGCACGCTCACGTTGTCATTGAACCACTGGGGGTAGAAGCCCGCGCGGCAGCCGGCCGTGCGGAAGGTCGCCTGGTCGATGTCGTTGTACACGTAGCAGTCGATGTCGTTCTTCTCGGCCATCTTCTGGATGGCGAGGGAAGCCTTGACGCAGCCGATGAACTTGTCGTATCCGACGTCGTCCATCATCTTGTAGCGGGCGGTCAGGTCGTCGGCATAGGCCCGGACCTCGTCGTCGGTCAGCGCCTCGATCTCGGTGCCGTAGTCGCTGTAGGGAAGGTAGTGGATCTCGGGTCCGAGCCGGGTGAAGAGGTCGTAGTTGTCGATGTAGGTGGACCACATCGCCTCGTTCATGTTGGCCATCAGGCCGACATTACTCTCGCGCAGGAGGGCGCGGACGCGGGCGGCACGGGCATAGACTTTCAGGCGGTCGGTCACCTCTTCGCGGGTGCCCAGGACGGTGGTCACGCCTTCCCGGGGGACGCGGCGGATGCTGCCGGATCCCTCCAGCGAGCCCACGAGTGTCCCGGCGCAGAGGTAATCGACGAAGTCGTCCTCGTCCAGGGTGGTCTCGAAACTCATCCGCGGCTTGGCTACATTGGCAAAGAAGATGGGGATCTGCGGGCAGTCGCGCAGGAAACGGATCCAGGCGAAGTCTTCACTCCAGGAAAGGAATTCGGCATAGATGAAATCCACTTTCCCGTCGAAGAAGCAGCGGATGGCGCGTTCGGCGTCTTCGCGTTCATAGACGATGCCGGGATAGACGGGGTCGAGGAAATCCATTGTCGCGAGGATGTCCCGGACCGCCTTCTCCTTTCGTTCTCCGTAGGTGCCGCGTTTCGGACCGGATAGGTTCTTGAAACGGGGGGAGGCGATGAGCAGTATGCCTGCTTTCGGCTTCCGGTTTTTCAGGGTTGCATTCATATCTGGTTGACTTTTTCGTAATCTTTCTGGTAGCAGGCTTTGGCCACGATGAAGAGGGCGATGCCGGTGAGGGCCCAAACCCAGCCCAGGAGGGGGAAGGTGGCCGCGAGGCTGCCGGTGTGCTCCTTCATGGCGCCGAGGATCACGGGCGCAAGGGCGCCGACGGCAAATCCGGTGGTGATCATGGCGCTGGAGCAGGAGGCGTGGAGCCGCGCGGGGGTCACGTCGTAGAGGACTGTGTAGATGTTGGCGTCGAAAAAGGCGCGGAAGAAGCCCCAGCCGGCGAAGCAGGCGTAGAGGATCCAGAGGATGCGGCAGCCGCCCATCAGGAACAAGAATATGGAACCGAGGATCAGGCCGGCGCCCTGGATGTACATCCGGGTCTTGTGGTCGCGGACGCCGATCTTGTCGGAGAGGGTGCCGGCGAGTAGGACGCCGACAAAGGCGGCGATGTAGGTCCAGAGCATGGAGTGGAGGCCGGCCATTTCCTGATTCTGGCCGAACTCTTCCTGGAGGTAGGCGGGGACCCAGGTCATGTAGCCGGTGATGACGAAGATGAAGGCGCTGAAGCCAAGGGTGAGGGCGAGGGCCGTGGGGGTCGTGAAGACGGTCTTGAAGCCGTCGAGCAGACCGGGCTTCGCGTTTTCGCCGGCCGGCTGGGTGCGTGCCGGCAGAGAGCTGCGGGCAGGCACCCAGCCGGCGTCATCGCTATAGTCCTTCAGCCGCAGGATCATGACGATGCCCCAGAGGATGCCGGCGGCGCCGAACAGGATGAACGAATACTTCCAGCCCAGGCTGTCCGCGATCTTGCCGGCCAGCCATCCCGCCAGGATCACGCCCACGTAGTAGGATGTCTGATGGATCGACATGGCCCGCGCCCGCGTATCGGTATGGTACTGCCCCAGCAGCGAATAATTGGCCGGTCCGAAAAAGGCCTCGCCGCCGCCGGTCGCCATCGAACGCATCAGCACCAGCATCACCACCCCGTTGGCCAGGCCGGTAAACATCGTCGCGACGCTCCAGAACAGGATGCTCAAGGTCGTGACCCACTTGCGGCTGAAGCGGTCGCCCGCCCAGCCACCGAGCGGTACCATGCAGGCATAGAAGAGGTTGAATACCGTCGCAATCAGTCCGACGGACGTGTCTGTCAGACCCAGGCTGTCCCGGATGGCAGGGAGTACGGTATTGAAGACCTGCCGGTCCGCCTGGTTGAGCAGGTAAGCCACCCACAGCAGGGCCAGGACTTCCCATTTATAGTATTTATTTTTCATGCTTTGCAGCGGGTGTGGTGTACTGTGGTGCAAATATAATAAAATCCGACATACTGCCAAAGCCTCCGCTATATTTCAGCCTGCGTTTCTTCACTTTTCCGGCTGCACTTTTGTCTTCCATTTTGGTAATCTTTTTTCAGGACGGGAAAGGGGTGCGTGGCGGGTAAGTCTCTGATAATTAGGAATAAAAGCAGATTGACGGGGTCGGTTTCAGACCCCCGTCCAACCCTACAATAACTTTGGTATCAATTACTTATCTGCCACGCACGATCATTGTCTGCCGGTTGCTGCGGTTGCTGGTGCTGCCGAAATAAGCTTAGGTTTGATGGCTGATTTCGCCTTCCGAGGAACCTTTGATAAAGATGATCGAATTGGCTATCTTTGCAGATATGGATGCATTGTATCAGTTCGTATCTCTGGTCCGGGCCCTGGCGGTCCTGTTGTTTTTTTTCTCTTGTAAAGGTCCCGCTGTGGAGGCGGCGGTTCCGGCCGACCCGGTCGGACTGGTCGCGGAGCAGTTGAGCTCGAGCAGCGCCCGGCTGAGCTGGACGCCGGCTTCGGATGCTGCGTCCTATTACGTTTTCGCCCGTGGCGAAGGAGATGCCTATTACGTTTCGCCGGCGGCGACCCTGCCGGCCGGCAGTTCCACCTATACATTCACCGGCCTGAAGCCGGGGACGGGCTATTATTTCGGCGTCCAGGCGTTGGGCAAAGAGGGCAAGACGCTCTCCAAAATCAGCTACAGCGAGCAGATCAAGCTCATTGATTACGAGAATCTTCCGAAGGTGACAGTCTCTTCGTGCGAGCCGGGCCTGGGGTCCGTCTCCGTGCGCTACCATTGGGAGAAGGTGCCCGAGGAAGCGCCGGAACACGGCCTCTGCCTGCGTGCCGGCGGCGATCCGACGGTGCAGGACATTTGTCTGCCCGGGCCGGCGATCCCTGCGTCCGGAGACCTCTATCAGGTCGTTTCGAATGCGGTCTGGGAAGCGGGCAAGGACTACCGGCTGTGCGCCTATGTCCGGTCGGACGGCGAATACTGGTACAGCGAGCCGCAGCCGTTGCGGATGCAGGAGGTGACTGAGCCTGTCACCCTGGACTGGAAGCCGGTGGCGGTGGAGGGCTTGCCCGCCGCGATCCAGGTCTATGAGACCGTTTCCCCGTTGAAGGGGCGTGCCTTCCATGCCTGGTATGCGGTCGCCGACTGCACGGGGGATGTCGAGTTCCGGGTCCAGAACCCTTCCGCCAGGGCGACCCTTGACGCGCAGGCGGGAAGCGATTGTTACGTCTTGATCAACGGCGGCATCTATGGCACCAAACACATCGGCGTCATCATCGCCGACGGAGTGAAGCAGGCCTGGCGCGACGAGGTGGACGGCAGCTACTGGGGCTATGATGAGAAGTTGTACCCGGTTGCGCGGGCGGCATTCGGCGTGGATGCCGCAGGCAAGCCGGCCTGCTACTGGGTGAGTGCCCCTTCGGCCACCGAATTGTATTGGTACGACCGGCCGCTGCCCACGGTGATGGGCGAGTCCCTGTACGGCCCGGCGAGCGCCACTTTCCCGGGACCGGCGGTCACGTGGAATCCGGTGCAGGCCCTGAGCACGGGACCGATGCTGCTGTACGGCGGCCGCATTGTAGTGGACCGGGAAAAGAGTCCGCAAGGCTATTACCGGACCAACTTCGAAGCTTGGGCGGAAGACATCTTCCCGACGCACCCGGACCGGACGGCGGTGGGCTGCACGGCGGATGGCAAGGTCGTCCTGTTCATCTGCGACGGGCGCATTACAACCTCCGACGGCGCCTATGTCGAGGAAGTGGCTCAGATCCTGAAGGATTTGGGCTGTGTGTCGGCCATCAACCTGGATGGCGGCGGCTCGACCGGTATGGTGGTCTGTGGCCGACATCTCAACGACCTCACGGGCGGCAACCGCGCCGTCCTCTCTACGCTTGGGTTCTTCCGGAAGCGGTAGCGGGTCGGAAGCAGTAGTCGAGGGTCCAGCGGGCGGTTTGGCCGGGAAGGAGGTGAAACGGGAGGTAGGGTTCCAGGCAGGAGACGTCGGCGTTGGACCAGAAGACGGCGTAGTCCATCGGCCGGTCGCAGGCTGCTTCGACTGCGAGCCCGTTATCCAGATTCTGCAGCGTGAAGCGGTAGCCTTCCGGCAGAAGCCGTGACGCAGGTCCGGAGGAACAGGGCGCTGCGGGGGGCATTCCCCGACAGGGTTTTTCCCTGTCCCCCGCAGCGCCCTGTTCCACTGGACCGGAAAGTGAGACGGCTGGCCGCAGGTTGCCCATGAAGACGGTTTCAGCGGGAGCAAGGTCGCGCTCGAACACGATGCCATCGGCGCAGAGACGGACCGAATCGTAGGGTGCGCGCCAGTCCCCGACGGGGCGGAAGGGGAAGGTGAAGCGGGTGGCGCGGCCGGTGGGGGCGCCGTCGAGGATGAAGAAATTGTGGCAGTAGACGTGGAAGTTCATCGGGACGGCGCTGTCGTTGCGGAGGGCGTGGGAAAGGCGCAGACGGCCTTCGGCGGGGATTTCGACGGTCTTGAGGTAATCATACCAGCCGTCAAGGGTGTGGCGGAAGCTGACGGCGGAGGGCATTGCGCCGGCAACAGCCTCGCCGGCCTCAGCATCCTGCCTGAAAGAAACAGTATGGCGTCCCGGATCCAGCACGTCGTACAGTTTGAACCGGTCATACACCTCCCCGTTGTCCCGCAGCAGTCCGACGCCGATCTTCAGCAGAGCACCGGGGCAGGGACGGTTTGCGCTACGTCCATCCTCGCTTCCGACATCGCAGCAGCAGACCGGACCGGCGGGAAGCGGCGGCAGGAACTCCTCGGCGGGGCCACTCACCGCATCGTGCGAGAAAGGGTCATAGTGCCGCTGCCAAGGCTGGACGTAGCGGTGGCCGCCGGACTCGAGCGAAAGGATGATGCCGGTCCGGTCGAAACGGGTGCCGCGGTAGTACGGCACTTCCGCCCGCGGATCCACCATCGTGACCCGCGTCGAACCCAGTTCCAGGATAATCGTATCAGCTTGCATCTTTTTGTACATCAGGCCAGGAAGAGAATCCCCTTCCCGACCTCCATGAATCAGCGTTTCCAGAACGCCTCAATCTCCTCCAGCGTCTTGCCGGTCGTCTCCGGGATCTTGCGCCACATGATCCACAGGTAGGGCAGGCACATGAAGGCGAAGAGGAAGAACGTCCCGGCCGGCGTCAGGTGCTTGAGCATCCACGGCGTCAGCTGCCCGATCAGGTAAGTTCCCACCCAGAGGGCGAATCCCGCGACCGACATCGCCAGACCCCGCACCCGGTTGGGATACATCTCCCCGAGCAGCACGAAAATGACCGCGCTGATCGAAATCGCCGTGCAGAAGACATACAGCAGGAAGAACGTGAGCATGAACCAAGTCGGCAGCGTGCCCAGCGCGAAATAGAGCCCGATCATCACCAGGCAGACGATCATCCCGCTCACGCCCCAATACACCAGCTGCTTGCGGCCGACCTTGTCGATGATCAGCAGGGCGATGACCGTCGTCAGCATGTTGACCACGCCCACGAGTACGGTGGAGAACAGCGGGTCCTCGAAGCCCGCATCCTTGAAGATCTCCGGCCCGTAGTAAAGGACGGCATTGACTCCCATGAACTGCCCCAGGATGGCGATCGCCGAACCCAGCAGCACGGCGGTGCGGATGCCCGGTTCCCAGAGGGATTTCCACTCGGACTTGACTTCGCCCGCGATGGAAGCCCGGGTAAGGGCCAGCTGCGCCTCCACGTCTTCCGCTGCAGGATAGATGCGCGACAGCACGCCCCGGGCCTTGTCTTCCTGTCCCTTGACAATCAGCCAGCGGGGACTCTCCGGGATGAAGAAGATGACGAGCAGGAACAGCAGGTCGGGGATCGTCTCGTAGCCGAGCATGCCGCGCCAGTATTCGCTGCCCCACATCCGCTCGCCCAGCGGAACGGCCGCGCGCACGGCCGGGGCTGCATCTGCGAGCGACGTGTCCGCTCCCGTGAGCACCAGGTAGTTGACCAGGTACGCGAGCAGGAAGCCCACGGTGATGGCCAGCTGGTAGAGGGAGACCAGCATCCCGCGCTTTTCGGGGATGGCGATCTCCGAGATATAGGCCGGTGAGACGATTGACACGACACCGATGCCGAAGCCGCCGATTATCCGGAAGACGATCAACTGGTTGAGGTCGGAGCAGACCGCGCAGCCGATGGCCGAGACCGAAAACATCAAGGCCGAGATCAGCATCGTCTTTTTCCGGCCGAGGCCGTCGCTCAGCATCCCGGCGACCAGCACGCCGATGATCGAGCCGATCAGCGCGCAGCCGACGTACCAGCCTTTGGCCAGTTCATCCAGGGAGAACTGCCGGGCGACAATGTCAGTGGTGCCGGAGATGACGGCGGTATCGTAGCCGAACAGGATGCCTCCGATGGCCGCGACCACGGAGAGAAAAACGACATAGCCCATCCGGACGGAGGAAGAAGATTTCATCTTGAAAGCGATTGGTTAAAGGAGGTCAAAATACTCTTTGTACCGGCCGTACAGGTGCCCGGCCTGCCGGTAGGCCGACTGCGGGCTCATGAAGTGGCTGAACTCGAAGGTGATCGCCTTGTCGTAGCCGCAGCGGGCGGCCGCTTCGAGCTTGAGCCGGAGTTTGTCAAATTTGATCGGGAAGAACTTGATCGGCATGTCCCGGTCGAAGGTTTCCGCATTGGTCCAGCACTGCATGCCGTATTTGTCGGCCAGGCGCTTGTTGACCGTGAAGAAGGCGTCCAGTTCGTCGTAGTCGATGTGGCCGTCCTGGAAGGCGCAGGCGTCCACGTAGTCGTGGATGCCGTCGAAGATTTCGTCCCACTCCCGCTCGTGCTCGGCCACGGAGACGGCTTCGGCTTTGGACAGCGCGGCCCCCGCAGCGGCGACGGCCTTCTTGCCGTCGATCCAGGGCGAGATGAAGGTCGGCAGGCCGCCGGAAACCTCCTTGCATTGGCGCCCCATGGCGCGGAAGGAGTCGATGGCACCTTTGGTGGCGCGGCTGATCTCGCCGCTGATGTACCAGCCGCCGAAGCTGGAGTAGCGGCGGCCGTAGCGCTCCCAGACCTCGTCGATGACGAAGCGGTTGGACTCGACCTCGTAGCTCATGTCGCCGGTGTCCCAGTAGCGGCCGGAGTCGTAGAGGCCCAGCATGAAGGTCATCCCGTACTTTTCCGCCAGGCGGCAGAAGAGGTCGATCAGGTCCATCGAGGGCATGTAGCAGCCCTTCCCCAGGAGGTAGGGCGAGGGGTAGGTGATGAATTTGCGGTAGCCGCAGCGGATGTCGATGACGGTGTCGATGCCGATGGCTTTCATGTAGGCGAAGTCGGCATCCCATTCTTTTTCGCCCCAGTTCTGGTGGGGGATGTCGTGGGAGATTTCGTCGAGGAAGGTGCCGGTGATGCGGAGTCCGGCGCCTTTCGGGCAGCACAGGCCGGAGGAGGACCCAGTACCGGGGAACTGGGAGGAACCCTTCGGGGAATGCTCCCCGGTACTGGAACCGCCCCCGGTCGCAGATTCGCCTCCGGAAGGAGCACAATGGGTCAAAAGAGCCGGCGCCGTGACGGCGGCCGCTGCCGCGAGGGCGCCTTTTTTCAAGAAACTTCTTCTGTCTTCCATGTCGGAAAGAGTTACAGCCGCGTCGGGAATGCGCAGATACGCAGCGTCGTGCAGCCGTACGGGATCAATTCGATCTCCGCCGGATCCCCGATATCGGAGTGGGTCTGGCTGAAATACTGGATGGGGGCGGCGTTGCCCCGGTGGAGAGTCCAGTCACGGATCGTGACGGCGCGCGCCCGGATGGAGACCGGCGCATGGTCCACATTCCAGGGGTAGGCGCCGGTCCAGGGGCGCTCTTCGACGGTGAAAGTCTCGCTCTTGCCCAGGTCCAGGAGGGAAAAGCCGTAGTTCCACGGGCTGTCGGAAGTCACTTCATAGTACCACGGGCCATATTGTTCCGCCTCCGCGCCTTCGAAGGGTTTGCGCGTCCAGTTCTCCTGCATCTTGAGCGCATAGATGAGGGGACCGCGCTCGACGACCGCCGATTCGTCGTACCAGCGGGATACGGCGACCTTCATCGGGAAATGCAGGATCACCGTATCGCCCCGGTGCCAGCTGCGCTCGATGCACAGGGTCTGTCCGGCCTCGGGATGCCACTCCTCCTCTCCGACGCAGACCGTGGCGCCTTCGCACCAGGCCGGGATGCGGAAATGCAGCGGGAAGCGGGCTTCGGGCCGGACGCGGCGGGGATAGCGCCCCGGAAGGTCGATCCGGACCGTGACGGTCCCGTCGAAGGGATAGGCGGTCTCTTCGGTGATCGTGACCGCCTTGCCGTCCAGCGTGGCGCTGACGCGCGAAGGAGCATAGACCAGGGCGGCGAGGCCCCCGTCGCGGCTGGCGTACCAGAGGTTCTGGACCAGCTTGGGCCAGCCCTGGTGCAGGTTGCAGGTGCAGCAGGGATAGCCGCCGAGCAGGCTATAGACCACGTCCGTGCCCTCGTGCTCGGTCGAGAAGTTGCGCACGTTCCGTGTGCAGGCGACCTGGTTGACTTGCTGGAAATACTGGCGCGCGTCGCATGCGTCCGTCTCCTGGGTCGGGAGGGCGTTGTAGGCGATACGTTCGAGCTGCTCGGCCCAGCGCAGGTCTCCCGTGATACGGAGCATCCCTTCCAGGGAATACATCATCTCGACGGCGGTGCAGAATTCCGAGCCGCGGGTCGGCTCGCCGAAATGGGTCATCTCGTCTCCGGCCCAGAGTCCGGTCGGAAGGCCGAGGGTGCGCCGGATGGTCTCCATACCCTTGACGGGTGCCTGGAGGTCTTCTTCGGCCTGCGACCGCTGCCACCAGACCACGGGCTCCTTGAAACCCTGGCCGAGGTTGACGCAGTGCAGGGCGTTCTGCCGGGCGAGAATGTCCTGTCCGGAAAGGATTTCGGTCCAGGGCTTGGTCTGCCGGTGGATCAGGTCGCCCAGTTCCAGCAGGAAAGGCTCTCCGGTGCGGTTATACAGCCACCAGACCATCTCCAGGTTGTCTCCGCCCCGCCACTGGCCCCAGTCGGTCCAGTGCTGCAGCGGGTGTTGCGGAAGCTCCTGCAGCTGGTAGCGGAAGTAGTTGGACATCACGCGCAGGACCCGCTCGTCGGCGGTAGCCATGTAGTATTGTTTCAGGATTTTGAGGGCGACCATCTTGGGCCACCAGTCTTCGGCTTTTCCGCGCTGGAAGCCCTCGATGTAGGGCCGGGAGATGCGGTTGCCGAAGTAGCCATCTTCCTGTGCGGATCCCAGCATCGCCTCGACCCACTTCAGGGACTTCGCGATCAGGGCCTCGTCATCCAGCAGATAAGCGAGGGGCAGCAGCCCGTCGATCCAGTAGGGCCCCCGTTCCCAAGTGTCCCCTTCGCCGCCGATCCAGGCATTGTCGTCGCCCACGATCGGGGCATAGAGCGAATCCAAGTGGCCAGTCATCCCGTCCCGCTGGCGCTCCAGCTGGTCGAGGAGCCAGCCTTGGGGCCGGATGGCGCCGAGCGGGAGTTCGGCATAGGCGTCCTCGGCAAGCGGGGCCCGGTTGAAAACGATCTCCTGGGCGCGGAGTGGCAGGAGGCTGCTTAGCAGCAGAAGGGCTGTCAGAAGTTTTTGCATATTATCAATGGATAGTTCAATGGATCGGGTGGGAAGACTGCCTTCGTCGGACGGCACGGGCGATCTTGTAGGGCCATCGCGAGATGCGCTGCGGGATTTTGATGACCCAGCGGACAAGGTCATTGGCGGCAAACGCCAGGCGGTCCGCGGCCGTGAAAGGGGTCTTGCGGAGGCCCCGGATGGCATAGGCCTGGTCGATCAGGGCTTCAATCCGCACGGGCTGGTCGATCTCGTTTTTCTCAAGCCGACGGACCATCCAGCGGGGCATGGAGTAGAACCGGGCAAACCACGAATGCAGGCAGATGGTGCGGCCGGAGGGGTCTTTCAAGATCGTGGACAGCCCGTCCGGGTGTTTTTCGGCCGGGAGATAAAGGGTGGTGAAGCGGTCTGAGAGCCAGTGGAAGAAGGGATAGTAGGGCTCGACGTCCTCATCTTTGCGGACCATCAGCCTGCGCTGGAATGCAGGGCGGATCTGTCGCAGGTCGAGGATGTTGAAAAAGGGGTTGGTGACCCGGGGATCGCCGCTTCGCGGGACTGCGTCTGTCCCGCCGTCCGGGCAGCCGGCATTGGCGTAGCCTCCTTCGAGGACGGTACGGATCAGATCCCGGAGCACCGCCGGATCCACGAGGAAGGCGTCTTCGTCGATGTTGACGGCGACATCGCACTCCGTGTCTTTTAGCATTTTATAGAAATAACCGTCGGCGCTGCAGTCAGTCAGGCGGACGGTCGGGTATCCCAACTCTTCGTACAGCGCCTTTGACCGGCGGTACAATCGCAAGTCGAAAGAGCGGGTGAAGATCTTGATACGGGGCCCGGGACTGTCGTTCGGCAGCGGGGAGCGGCCTTCTGTCTGCATCATGTCCCAAAGTTAGCAATTCTGCCCGAAAAAACGTAACTTGGCTCCGATATAAGGCAACGGTTTATTGAGGGGCTCCTGATCCTCCTGGTGATGGGCTGTCAAGGCCGGGAGGCGGCCCATCTGGTCTATCCCGAGATTGCCAGGGAAAACGGCGTGCAGGGCCGTGTGATCCTGCAGTTCACCGTCCTGCGGGACGGCTCACTCGGAAATGTAAAGGTGCTTCGCGGCGTGGATTCTTCCCTCGACAGGGAAGCCGTCAGGGTCGTGTCCGGCTCCCCGAAATGGACGCCCGGCCGCCAGCGCGACCGCGCCGTCAACGTCACCTACACCTTCCCGGTCATCTTCCAGCTGCGCTGAAAGGCCTTTCCGGGAAACTATTCAAACAAGAGTCTGTACAAATCGGCATTGGGACCGGAGAAAGAATGGATCTTCGCCTGGAACCGATGCCGCTTCTGACGGACATTGTCTTTGCTGTATCCGGTCAGGACGGCGATCGTCGAAGTGTGAAAACGCAGGATAAGATAGCATAGGAAGAGGATATCCTTGTCACTCAGGTCAGGGAAATCATTCCGGAGTTTGACCGCGGCATCATCCTGCGCCAGGTCTGCCACCTGCCGGGCGGTCTCCGCGATGGATTCAAGCCGGTCCGTCTCAGCTTGGTGTCGGACCTTGCGCCGGAAGAGGAGCAGAGCCATGGTGGCCAGTGCTGCCAGCGCAAGTTTAGAATAATTCAACCACTCATCAGTGTGGTGTACCTTTCCGGTGACGGATCCCAACAAACTGTAAAGAATTGTTTTGAACCTTGGATCTGTTTCCGGTTGAACATATTTTTCGGCTTCTTTTGCTGAGAAAAAAGATGAGGCCCAATCATTCTGATAAAAACAGAGCCATCCCATACAATACTGAGACATCATTTTACATGAGTCGGGTCCATGCTTCGCATAATACTGCACTGCAGGCAGGATAAGATTCAAATCGCTTGTATCCACCTTCAGGCGAGTGATGCAGAAAGCTTTCAGCAGACTGTATTTCGCTTTCAGGCTCCGAGTCCCAAGACTCATCGTATCTAAATCGGACAAGGCAGAATAGGCCACTCCCGGAGAATCATAAATATTCTTCTCGATTTCTCGAAGCCTGTTTGATGTTCGTCGATTGCCGCAAGAAACGAGGAGCAACAGTAAGAAAGAAATGGTTATGACTTTTCTCATTGGACTGTTTTTTACAAAGATAAGTCCTCTCTCCCAAAGTTGTCAAAGCTGACTGAGAACAAAAACGTGACAAGCGTTCTGGTTCTCTCGGAAGTTGCTGAATATCAATCGGTGATAGAGTATGTAAACATACTCGTTGGTGATGATGTTGAATATGTTGATGTTTTATAAATTACTGATATACAGAATGATAATAATTAATGGGGATGCGTGTTTTGTCACGCCGAAAAGCTTCAATTGTTTGGTTAATCTCAGCTTGTCCCCTAACTTTACATAAACTTTTCATGCTATGAAAAAAACACTAATGCTCTTATTGGGAATTCTTTTCTTTATTCCCACGTTTGCCAACGACTTTGTGTTGGTTGATACAACGGATCTCTATTATGGAGGCGAGGGCCCATTAAGTTTGATCGACAAAACAACCCCCGTCGTCTGCGATGTCAATCCTGTTACCGGCGTTGTTTCCATCACGACGACGGATCCGGGACCCGTGTTTGTCCAAGTGACAGGTCAAACGACGGGAGTGGCATGTCGGGACCTGTTCTATGGTGCCACCATGCTCTTCCTTACTCAATCGGACCAGTATGATATCTTGTTTGTTCTCCCTTCAGGAGAAACATATGGCGGATCTTTTGACGTTTTCCAATTGTCCTCGCAGAAGACGTTTCGGGATTTTTTCGTATAGAATCAATCCCAGATGGCGTTGCTGAATGGTTGGAAATCGAAGCAGAAGAAATAAGGGCAATTAGAGCTGATTCAACCGCAATGATACACAAATCAACTCAAACAGACGAATTGGCTTTCCCTGATGTTTGGGCTTCTTTCTGCAATGCTGATTCATTTGTTCGAGAAAGATGTCCGTTAACGCGGTCAGGTGATGGAGAGTATTGGTTATACTCCACAGTCTCTGAAACAGAGATTGTGGAGGAAGTCCCTCATTTAACACAAAGAAGATGGTATCAACGTTCGTCATATAATATGTATTGCCCATATAAAACAGATGGTTCAGGCGACCGAGCACCTGCGGGGTGTGTTTCTGTTGCAGGAGCACAATTGTTATATTATCTGAGTAGTAAGTTGGGGCGTCCATCAACAGCACCCACCCAAGGGTATTGCTCTGGACAAATGGGGAGTTATAGTCAAGGATTCTCGGATTTTTCTTCGACCCCGTTTTCGAATATGACATCTAATTATGCAGCCTTACTTATTGGTTTTGTCGGGCAAAGTGCTGGAGTTAGTTATGGAAACAACGGGTCAAGTGGTAAGATTGAGCATCTAGTCGATGTATTTAATGGCTTTGGCATTTCCTGTAGCTACGGGACTTATAATGAAGCGATTGTTCAGAGCCATTTAATGAATGAAATGCCTGTACTCGTCAGGGCCGATGGTACAAGGAAAACGATTCTTGGTATACATTATTACAGAAATGGACATGCTTTTATCATAGATGGCTTCCGTAAATTAAGGCAAAAAGTTACAAATACATATGCATGGTCTTGGATTTCGGATGATCCAGATTCTTTAGGCGTTCGTTGCTTTGACCTCTCAGATATGTATACTGAAATTACCTATTCAACACCGTATATCAGTCAAATCAAGATAAACTGGGGATTCAGCCCGAGTCTCGATAGTGACTCATATAATGTTTGGTACACGCTAACAGGGAACTGGCATACATCCGAAACAGACCCGGAATGCGATTTTGATTATCGAAGAAGAATGATTTATGGTTTTGCAAATACGAATGAATGATGAGAAAGCTAATTGCTTGTTTATTAATCCTTATAGGCTTATTATCTTCTTGTGAGAAGGGTACAAAAGATGGCGTGTTGGAGCTAGGTTATAAAATAGAATTTTCAGAAAGAATCTCAAACGAACTAATCCTTCAGGCAACTAAGATTCCTTCTGCCGACACTCATTTTATCAACTATGAAGAGAAGTATACATCATATGATAGTGTGTTGATTCGGTTTGCTCCTATCGGCACTGACAAAGTTCTTTTGCCATCAGCGTCTTCTGAACGAATCAACTCTGTCATACATTGGTATAGGAGTATTCTTGATCCGCTCTATCCGGAACACAAAACAGAAGTCATAGCACCTTATTCAACATCTTGTCTTTCCCAAAGAATAAAAATAACCGCAGACGTTTCTCTCTATGGAGAAGATCCGGGGACGGATCTGTCAAAACATTTTCTCGTTCTGACAAAGCCAAATCTCGGGTCATTCAAGGGTCATCTATTGAGGTCTTTCGATTATCAAATAGTCGCAAGATATGATCCGTGGAAAGGATTAAGTTTGCCTTGTGAAGTGGACGAGTATTTTGTCGATGACCTGGTCTTATTTTGTGTTAGAAAACCTCAGGATGATGATATATTAGAAGCCGCCTATTGTATTGTATTTAAAGATTCTCCTACAATGCGACCAAAAGAAATGACATTGACCATTACCCTTCCGGTAAAGGAGAAATTGCTATCGGAAGCATTTGCTCAAGGTGGGGCTATGGATGCTTCAAAAATCAAAGATCGGGACCGGGTTCTGTTTGGACAAGTAAAACTCTCCTTTCCTAACTAGTCCAAGTCCTTCCCCGTCATCTTCCAGTTGCGCTAGCGGTAGGCGAAGCGGCAGAGGGCGTCGCGGTGCTCTTCTTCGATCATCGACCATTGGGCCGGTTTGGCTTCGCCTTCGGCAAGGGGATTCGGGAAGAAGAATTCATACTGGTGGAGCCGGGCGACGGCTGAGGTCTCACCCAGTTCCAGCAGGGTGTAGCCGATATCGCCCCAGTGACCGGTCGAAGGGACGCAGAGGGTACGGATCAGGTCCCGGTCCCGGTAGTTGCGGTGGCTCCAGCCCGGCCGCCAGACATGGTCGTGACCGTGGATGTAGCCGCAGCAAGTCGGGCAGTCCAGCAGGAGATCCCGGATACCGATTTCGCCGAGCGGGTGGTGGGACATCACGAAAACGGGCTTATCCTTGTAGGCGGCGAGTTTTTCCTGCAGCCAGGCCCGCTGCCCGTCGTCCAGGGCGCCGGGCGTGATCCATTTGCGCGGATCCGTGCTCTCCTGGAGCGAATCCAGCACGATGAAGTCGACTCTCGGGGTCTCGACGACATAGACGAAACGGTCCTTCAGTTCCGAGGCGGCGGCGTAGCCCGGGAACGCCTCCGCGAAGTGGGCTCGGCGGTCGTGGTTGCCCATGGCCAGCGTCAAGCGGATGTCGGAAGCTTCCAGCGGGACGAGGATCTCTTTCAGGCGTGCATATTCTTCGGGCTTGCCCAGCAGGTAGGCCAGGTCGCCCAGCGCGATCACGTTGCGCGGGAGCGGGTCGAGGGCGAGGATGTCGGCGATCGTGCGCTCCAGCCGGGCCGGCTGATAAGCGCCGGGGTTGGTGTGCAGGTCGGAGATCAGGCAGACGAGGTTGTCGTCATATACGGGGCCTTTGCGACGCCGGCGCGCGCGGCCGTCATTCGGTTCGGCATCCAGTTTGCGGATGGCTCCGGAGGCATCCATCAGGCATCCCTGGACACCCAGGAGCGCCAGGCTTGAAAGGAAGGATCTTCTATCCATATCTTTTGAAATTAAATGACTTAGAGTAATGCGGAAAGAGTGTCATAATACGGCTTGCTGACGGGAATGGAGGGCTGGTCGGCCACATCCAGGTCGGCGTAGATGAACCCTTCCTTGTCTTTCCAGAGGACCTTTACGTGGGCGGGGTTGACGAAGTAGGATCGCTGGCAGCGCACGAGGACTTGCGGCGGAACCGACTCTCCGAGGCTCTTCATCGAGTTGCGCAAGGTATATTCCTTGACGTGCGTCCCGCTCAGGTAGTAGATCTTGAGGTAGTTGAACTCCGACTTGACATACAGGACCGAGGAGGGGGCGATCGAAAGTTTGAGCCGCATGTGCTCATCCAGGAAGCGGACCAGGTTCTTGTCCGGGAGAAGGTCCTTGTTGCGCAGGTCTTCGTTGCGGTTGTAGATGATCTGCTGCATGATCAGGAACACGTAGGGGAAGACCAGCGACATCCCCGAAAAGACGAAGCAGGTCGCCAGGATCCCAAAATAATTGTTGCCCTCGTGCCGGAAAAGGCAGGTATAGAGCGCCATGAAGGACGGAGCGATCAGCACTTCCCCGAAACACCACAGGGCATACTGCCACCAGTGCAGCGTGAGTTCCTTGTTGAGGAAATAAAAAACCGTCCGGCTCAGGATCAGCCAGACCAGCAGGATGCAGGAGAGCATCACGATGTGGAAAGCCGAGATGAAACTGCCGAACGAGTAGTACTCCTGGATGTGGAAAGGATCATACAGCATCGTGAAGGCAAAGAAAAAGAGCGGCAGCACGATCATGTAGATGACCTGCGCCGAAAAGCCTTTGCCTAATCGTAGAATCTGGCTCATAACATCCCTTTTTAGTCCCAAACTTTTCTGGGATGAAAACCGATACCCCCGGATTTCATCCCAAAAATAGGAGGTTTTTTCCGCCAAAACAAACTTTTGCTGCTTTTTTAGCCCCAAAGCTCCGCTTTCTTTCCTCCGGCGGAGCGGGACCTGTAATTTTGCAGCAGATCAAACCCCGACAGACGTATGAAACACTTTCTTTCCTATCTTAAGGAGGTCACGCTCGCCAAGTGGGACGAGCCTGCCCTCAGCGACTACAAGGGCCAGGATTATTCCTACCGGGCGCTCGCCGGTGAACTGAAGAAAATCCATTTCGCATATAAAAACCTAAACCTGAACCCCGGCGACAAAGTCGCCATCTGCGGTCAGAATTCCGCCCGGTTGGCGATGGCGTTTCTGGCAACCAGTACTTATTATGCTGTTACTGTTCCTATTCTGTATGATTTTACGCCGGAAGCGATCCTGCGTCTCACGGACCATTCGGAGAGCGTCATCCTTTTTACGGATGAGCGCGTCTTTTCGGCCATCGATCCCCGCCAGGCGGAGCATCTGAAGGCCGTCGTCAGCCTGCGCAGTTTCACCTGCCTGTGGGCCCGCGAGCCCGAGTATGCCCGCGCGTTCTCGGATGCCGAGGCGGAATTCAGCCGCAGTTATCCCCACGGCCTGTCCCGGGAGGACGTGGACATCGAACCCGGGGCCCCCGGGGACCTGACCGTCATCAATTACACTTCCGGTACGACCGGCCAGCCCAAGGGGGTGATGCTGTCGGCCCGCAGCCTCAGCGCCAACGTCAATTATGCGTTGGAGGCGATCCGCGTCACCTATGAGGACAGGTCGCTCTCGATGCTCCCGATGGCCCACATGTTCGGCCTGACCTTCGAGTTCCTCTATCCCCTGTGCGGTGGAAGCCATGTCTTTTTCCTCGGCAAGACGCCCGGTCCTTCCACCCTGATGGCGGCTTTTGCCGACGTCCGGCCCTACATCTTGATCACGGTCCCGCTGGTGATGGAAAAGATCGTCAAGGGCAAGATCCTCCCCGTCCTGGACAAGCCTGCGGTACGGGTGCTGACGCACATTCCGGGCATCCGGGAGATCCTCTACCGGATCTTGCGCGGCAAGTTGCTGGAAGCCTTCGGCGGCAAGGTGCGCGAGATCCCGATGGGCGGCGCCGCACTCAATCCGTCCGTGGAGGAAGTCCTGCGCAAGATGCGTATGCCCTATGCGGTCGGCTATGGCATGACCGAATGTGGTCCGCTGATCTCCTACCGGCCCTGGAACCGCTTCCGCCCGGGTACTTGCGGCGCCTCTTTGCCGGGCTACAATGAGGTCCGAATTGCGTCTCCCGATCCGGAAAGAATCGTCGGAGAGGTGCAGGTCCGGGGGATGGTCGTGATGGACGGCTATTTCAAGAACGAGGAAGCGACCCGCGCCAGTTTCACGGAGGATGGCTGGCTCAAGACCGGCGACCTGGGCATCATCGACCGCCACGGTGCGATCAGCCTGAAGGGTCGGAGCAAGTGCATGATTCTGGGCTCCAATGGCCAGAACATCTATCCGGAGGAGATCGAGGCGGTAGCCAACAGCCTTCCGGAGGTCGGCGAATCGCTGGTTGTCTCCCGGGGTGGCAAGATCGTGGCGCTGGTGGCTTTGGCGGACGGGGCCGGCACCGTGTCGGCGGATGCCTTGAAAAACCGGATCAACAGCGTCCTGCCGCTCTACAGCCAGCTTTCCAGGCTGGAACTGATGAAAGATGCTTTTGTCCATACGCCCAAACATTCGATCAAGCGCTCCCTCTATACGGACATGAATGCCTGACAAGGGGGTGGGTACGGATTTTGCAGCAAAACGGGCTCAAATGTTGACCTATGTGGAGAAAATTCTGTGGATGGCTGCTTAAGGCGCTGGGCTGGACGGCTGTAGAGCCGCCGGCAGAAGATGAGAAATGTATCCTGCTGGGTGTCCCGCATACCTCGGTCTGGGACTTCGCGATTTCCTATCTGTATTACACTTCCGTCGGGGGCTTTGCCCGCTGCATGGTCAAGAAGGAGATGTTCTTCCCGCCGCTGGGCTGGTTGATGCGCAAGCTGGGAGCCATCCCCGTGGACCGTTCCAACTCCGCCGCCCTCGTCAAGAGCGTGATCGAGGAGATGGAAAAGCCGGGACACTTCCACCTGGCCATCGCGCCGGAAGGGACCCGCAAGCCCGTGAAGCACTGGAAGACCGGATTCCACCTCATCGCCCGCAAGACCGGGGTCCCCGTCTATCTGGGCTATTTCGACTGGAAAACCAAGCGTGTGGGACGGGGACAGAAGGTCGAACTGACCGACGACGCCCGCGCCGACATGAAGCGGATCCAGCAACTGTATGAAGACATGCATTTGACCGGGAAACATCCCGAGAAATACATCACCCAATGAGACGACACCGCTTTCAATCTCTCGCCGAAGTTTTTAACTATTCCATTTCCAAATACGCCAAACGCCTGGCCTACAGTCTCACGGACGGGACAGGACACTATACCTACCAGGAGTTCGGGGAGCGCTGCCGGCGCGTTTCCGGGCAGCTCGCCAATTTCGGGATCAACAGTGGTGACCGTGTCGCCATCCTCTCCCAGAACATACCCAACTGGGCCGTTGCCTATTTCTCCATCGTGGCATTCGGGCGCATCGCCGTCCCGATGCTGACGGAGCTCACGCCCAACGAGGTTTCCAATATCCTCATCCATTCCGAAGCGAAAGCCGTCTTTGCGTCGAAGCGCCTGATCGACAAGATCCCGGAAGAGATCCTGTCCAAGATGCGGGTCGTCTTTTACACCGACGACCTGTCCATCGCCCGCGTCGGCGAGGAGGCTTACACCTGCAACGGCACGATTTCCACTCCCACGGCCGACGACCTGGCCTGCATCATCTACACGTCCGGCACCTCCGGGGCCGCCAAAGGCGTGATGCTGAGCCACCGGAATTTCTGCGCCAACATCCTGGCTTCCTGGAAGGCCAAACCGCTGCGCCGCAACGAGGTCTTCCTCTCGATCCTGCCGCTGGCACACACCTACGAGATGAGCGTCGGTATGCTGTACGCCTTCTCGCACGGAGCCGTGACCTACTACCTGAACCGTCCGCCGACTCCGTCCGTGCTGATCCCGGCCTTCTCCAAGGTCCGCCCGACCCTGATGCTGTCGGTCCCGCTCGTGATGGAGAAGATCTATCGTTCGAGCATTGTGCCGACGATCGAAAAGAGCCGTTTCCTGCTGCGCCTCAAGAAGATCTGGCCCAGCCTGCTGTACGCGCGGGTCGGTATGCGGCTCAAGAAGACGTTCGGCGGCCGGATGCGTTTCTTCGGCATCGGCGGCGCCAAACTCGACACCGAGGTGGAGACCTTCCTGAAAAAGGCTCATTTCCCCTATGCGATCGGCTACGGGCTGACGGAGACGGCCCCCTTGATCTGCAATGCGAATCCGTCCCATACGTATATCGGCACGACCGGCATCGCAGCCCACGGCGTCCAGATCCGCCTGGAGAACCAGGATCCCGTGACCGGCGAGGGCGAAATCGTTGTCAAAGGCGACAATGTGATGCGCGGCTACTACAAGGACTATGAGCGGACGCTCTCCGTGTTTACCGAGGACGGCTGGTTCCGCACCGGCGATGTGGCGACCGTGGACAAGAAGAAGCGTTATGCGATCAAGGGTCGCCTGGGCAGCGTGATCCTCGGCCCTTCGGGCGAAAACATCTATCCCGAGGAGATCGAGAGCGTGATCAACGACATCAACGGCATCAACGAGTCCCTGGTCGTGGAGCGTAACGGCCACCTCGTGGCCCTGGTCCATTTCAACGATGACGTGCTCAACTGGAACTATGAGAACCAGGACCGCTTCGTCGAAGAGCTCGACCGCCGCAAGGAAGAGATCCTGAAATTCGTCAACGAACGCGTCAACCGCAGCAGCCGCATCTCCGACGTCGAAGTCGAGAAGGAGCCCTTCATCAAGACCGCCACCCTCAAGATCAAGCGTTTTCTCTACAAAGAGAAGCCCCGGGACAATGCGGACGATGGCCCCTCCAATAATGATGTCGCAAAGTAACTACTTTGTGTCACCGGCAAAAATGCCGTTGAAAAAGACAATGCCGGATCCAACTTCCCGGATGACAAATACAAAGGGTCGCGTGGCGGAGAAGTATCGGACTTCGTTGTTCATCGTGAAGGCGTGATTTATGGTGACAGCGGCGGCTTCCGCGCCCGTTTCATTCACGATAATCCGGGCGATGTGTGCAACATTGCCCAACTCGATCCCGACACCCTCGTTATCCTCTCCGGACAAGGGATACTTGTTCGAGGACCGATCCGGATCGCATAGCGAAACTTGGAAGTGGTTCTGCAAGTCACCCGCCAGGGTGCCGTTGCTGCAGAGCAGATCAAAGGAAGGCAACGTGACTTGGGCCGGGCCAGGTTCCCCCTTCCTGGGAAACTGCCCTGCCCGGAGACTCGACAAGACATCACGGACTTGTTTCCCTTCTCGCGGAAGGTAGAACTCCATTTGGAAGGCACCGTCGCCGAGCGGAAGATATAGGGCCTGCATCGTGTTGTCTTGATAAAGGTCGAGGTCCCGGAAGAGGCGGTTCATGTATTTCACATGGGTCGTTGAGCCGTTTTCTCGGCGGAAATCTCCCTGGAAACTTTGTTTTTGGTCGAAAGGGTCTTTCCAGTCAGCTTTGAAATACGCGGTATTTGCAATGATACATTGCCTCGGATAAGGTGGCGGACAACCGACATCAATCATTCCATGCGTGTGGTTCAAGACCCATGTACGGGTGATTTCATACATCGGTTCCGTTGAGAAGTCGCGGACTTCTCCATCCACTTGATAATTCTCCTTTAACGTGTTTGCAAAGGACGCATAGAACTTGAACCCTGCGGCAGAATTGAGCCACCATTGATTGGATACATCCACCGTGACCTTAGAATCCAGTGTGGGGGATGATTCCAAAACTTTTCGACAGAAGGAATTGATTCCTTCCGCCGTTCTCCCGTCATATCCCAGCATTTTGTTGATCTGGGCTGCCTGGTCTTCCGATGCTGCAGCATTCAGCATCCCAAAAAACATCTGCAAGCTTACCGGGGAAAGTACGAAGCCTTTGGCCGCTCCTTCTTTGTCATAGTACATATGAAGCAATTCCGTAGCGAAATCCTTATTGGCTTCTACGTAAGACGCCTCACTCCGCGTCAGCGGGAGGGTTTTGATATTATTATCTGGATTCAACCGGGCCTGGTCACAAGACGCCGCCAAGAGCATCATGACGATAAACCCCCAAATGTTATATTTTCGCATCTCCCTCAGTTTTAGTTCAATTGACTTGTTTGAATATGATAATGCATGCTTCTCGAATACAAGAGATTTACGGATGATGTCCCTTGTGAATAAATCCAGTCATCATCGATAAGCATGTCGTAGTTGCCATTACCGTCACCATCCCAGCCCCAATTCATATGGAGATTCCTCATGGTATATTCTACGCTTGATACAGTCTGCATTCCAGAATACGCTTCCGGGTAAATGCTCATCATCTCGTCGTATGAATATACGCTGACTATATTTGAATATCCACTCATAGTATCGGGATGAATGCAGTAGAATGTTTCGGTCGTTGTATAGGTGCGTGAATAATCTTTACAACCATCAATAATCCATACATGTCCTTCTCGTGGAAGCGTAGGACTAGTGAACGCAGAGACAATCACGGGCCAGCCCATTTCAATGTTTGACGCGGCCAGTGAAAAATTGAAAGGTGCGAACCTGGATGAAATCCCACATTGGGAAAGATTGGGAATGCTGTATTGAAGAGAATCGCCTGTAACGAAACTATCGTTCTCGCTATAAAACATATTGATTCGGTTGCCAATGTCCAACATCAACTGTGAAACATAACTAGTATGTGACCCCAATTTCGTATCTGGCATACTGTTCCATCGCGAGGAATTCGTCTTGTGATTCGATTTTGATAAAGACGTTTTAAGATACCAAGTATAATTAAATGGGTTATAGACAGGTGTTGTGCTCTGAATGGCAATATTGTGCCACAAATCAGTTGGATAGTTGCCTCTTTTATTAAAATATCTTAGGATCTGTGACACTGCTACTGCCGCACACCCTGTTGCACAACGCCCCCCTGTGATGTAGTCCTGAGGCATTTTCGCATTCCATGGAGCTTTTTGACCCCACTTTGTTGTAAGCAGGGCGGATTGATCGGCATGATAGTATAGCGTCTGGCTGGATGTCTCAACAACTCGAATCCAGATAGAGTCGACATCAATAATTCGAGTCTGGACGGGAATGTATGTCTTTTCCTTGAAAGGCTGCCATAGATCAGAATAATCCTTTTTGACAATGGGATTCTCTTTCTTCAAAATAAGAATTCGATCAGCAGTATCCTCCATCCAGACTTTTACTCCAGGATTGTCGCAGGATTGCAGAGATAAGACACCAGATTCGCTCTCTCCAAGGATGGGCTGGACTCGAGTATCTGCTGCTATGATTGTGTACCCTTTCCTATGATTGATTATAAAAACAGATTTGTCCATCTTTCTCATAGGGCTCAACGTTTAGAATCGGAGGATTGCTCGCTTGAGATGAAAAAAACAGTTCAGCCATTCTTTGCGTGACGAGATAGTCGCTTCGATTACCGTTCTCGGTGGTCGATCGGACGCGCAAATCGGACTGTCGGACTGGTTGCGGCTCTAATCTTGAGCAAGAATTACCCCATAATAAGAAGAAAGAAAAGAATGTTAGGAGGCAAATATGACAAAGATTAGTTTTTGAGATAATGTTATTCATAGTTTTATTAAGTATAAAGTATTTCGTTTTTTTGACAGGTACCATCCAGTAGTCAATCTGTCCTTAGGTCGATTTTACTTGGTATCTGTCAGTCGATTCCCTGATGATGGCGGTGGTAATTGCAGTCATCAATGAATCGAAGGATTCCTTGATAAAGCGCCGCGCCGTTCTCCTTCGGCTGGATACAAATATAGTCATATTCTATTGTTCTCCAAATCTTTTCAATCCCGATGTTCAGCAGAAAACTCAATCGGAGCCCAATCCCCAGGTCCCGGCAATGATGTTTGGCAGGAGCATATACCCTTTCCAACCTATGAAACGATCTGTCTGAAGACATACAAATCGTTTTTCAAATTGTTGTTGTCGTTCTCAAGAATGACAACTATTTAGACAAAAATCCAAATAATATCTTGCTGACGGAAATCCCAGGCTGTTGTACCCAAAGAGATAGATTTTATGTATATTTGTGTGTTTAGGAACGAAAGACAATGATCCGGAGACGTGACAATTTCTCTTTGGCCGGGCGCAATACGTTCAGGATGGACGTGTCATGCGCCTGCTGGATCGAGTATGACAGTCCGGAGGACCTGATGGAACTGGACCTGGGGTCCCTTCCGCAGCCGGTGATGCACATCGGCGCCGGGAGCAACCTGCTCTTTACCGGGGATTTTCCGGGGACGGTGCTGCACTCGAACATCAAGTATTACCAGGTCGTGGCCGACGCCGAGGAGGAAGTGCTGCTGGAGGTCGGAGCGGGCGTGGTGTTTGACGATTTCTGCGCCTGGGCGTCTGACAACGAGCTCTGGGGCGCGGAGAACCTGTCCGGCATTCCCGGCGAAGTCGGGGCTGCCGCCGTGCAGAACATCGGCGCCTACGGGGCTGAGGTGAAGGACATCCTCACGCAGGTCAAGTGCTTCGACCTGGAGCGACGCCGGATTGAGACGCTCGCCGGCGTGCAATGCGGCTATGGCTACCGCGATTCGGCGTTCAAGCATGCGCCGATGAAGGGGCGCTACATCGTGATGAGCGTGTTGTTCCGCCTGTCGAAGACGCCCGCGCCGCGCTTGGATTACGGCCCATTGAAGATGACTTTTGCCGACCAGGCGCCCGCGCATCCCGTGCAGGTGCGGCAGGCTGTGCTGCGGATCCGGGACGGCAAATTGCCCGATCCGGCGGTCCTCGGCAGTGCCGGCAGTTTCTTCAAGAATCCGGTCGTCAGCACCGCCACCTACGAGCGCGTCGTTGACGTTGTCCGTGGCAGTGGGGCCGGCGAGGGTTCAGTTCCGCTTCCTACAGCGTCGGGGCTGCCCGGGCCCAACGCCGTGCCCCACTACAACGTCGGCGAAAACCAGATCAAAATCCCCGCGGCGTGGCTGATCGAGCAGTGCGGGCTCAAAGGCGTCCGGATGGGCGAAGCCGCCGTCTATGAGCGCCAGCCGCTGGTCATCGTCAATGCCACCGGCACTGCCCGGCCGGAAGACATCCTCGCCCTCGAACGCAAAATCATCGACAGCGTCCGGCAGTGCTTCGGCATCGAACTCTCCCCGGAAGTCGAACACATATAGCATATGAGTACATTCGTCATAGAAGGCGGCCGGACCCTGAGCGGCAGCATCACCCCCCAGGGCGCCAAAAATGAGGCCCTCGAGGTCATCAGCGCCATCCTGCTCACCTCCGAGCCTGTCACGATCGCCAACATCCCGGAAATCCTCGACGTCAAGAACCTCATCGCCCTGCTCCAGGGGATGGGTGTGCAGGTCGAACGCCTCGCCAAAGGCGAATACCGCTTCTGCGCGGCCGACCTCGATCCCGTTTACATCGAGAGCGAGGAATTTGTGCGCAAATGCGCTGCCCTGCGCGGCTCCGTGATGGTCGTTGGACCCCTGCTTGCCCGCTTCGGCCGGGCTTATTTCCCCAAGCCAGGGGGCGACAAGATCGGCCGGCGCCGCGTGGACACGCACCTGGACGGCCTCCACAACCTGGGCGCCGACCTCGAATACGACAACGCCCGCCGCGCTTTCCTGCTCTCCGCGCCGAAAGGTCTCAAAGGCTGCTACATGCTCCTGGACGAAGCCTCCGTCACCGGCACGGCCAACATCCTGATGGCCGCCACCCTCGCGGAAGGCTCCACGACGATCTACAACGCCGCTTGCGAGCCCTATGTCCAGCAGCTCAGCCGCCTGCTCGTCGCGATGGGCGCCCGGATCGAAGGGATCGGGTCCAACCTGCTGACCGTCCACGGCGTCAAGACGCTCCACGGCGCGCAGCACCGGATCCTGCCCGACATGATCGAAGTCGGGTCTTTCATCGGCATGGCCGCGATCACCCGCAGCGCCCTGACGATCCGGGACGTCTCCTACGTCAACCTGGGCATCATCCCCTCGTGCTTCACCCGACTGGGCGTGAAACTGGAGCAGCGCGGTGACGACATCTACGTCCCCCAGCAGGAGAGCTATGAGATCGAATCCTTCCTTGACGGCTCGATCATGACCCTCGCCGACGCGCCCTGGCCGGGCCTGACGCCGGACCTGCTCAGCGTTATGCTGGTCGTCGCGACCCAGTGCAAGGGCAGCGTACTGATCCACCAGAAGATGTTCGAGAGCCGTCTCTTCTTCGTGGACAAGCTGATCGACATGGGCGCGCAGATCATCCTCTGCGACCCGCACCGGGCCGTCGTGATCGGACACGACCACCGGCAGCAGCTGCGCGGTGGCCGGATGACTTCGCCCGACATCCGCGCCGGCATCGCGATGCTGCTTGCCGCGATGTCCGCCAAGGGCACCTCCCACATCGACAACATCGAGCAGATCGACCGCGGCTACGAAGACATCGAAGGCCGTCTCAACGCGCTGGGAGCGCGGATCACCCGCCAATAAGTGTATTACCTATAAAACGAACCAAGTATGGAAAAGATCAGAGTAGCGATCGTCGGCTACGGCAACATCGGCCGAGCCGCGCTGGAGGCCGTACAGGCGGCCCCGGACATGGCATGTGCGGGCATCGTCCGCCGCCATCCCTCAAAAGAAGGTTTTCCCGAACTCTCGGACATCCCCGTCGTGTCAGACGTGCGGGAGCTGGGCAAGGTCGATGTGGCCATCCTCGCCACCCCTTCCCGCAAGGTGGAAGAAACAGCCTTGAAATATCTCGAGCTGGGCATCAATACCGTGGACAGCTTCGACATCCATACGCAGATCTGCGACCTGCGCGCGACCTTGGATCCCGTCGCGAAGGCCCACGGCGCCGTCAGCGTCATCTCGGCCGGCTGGGACCCGGGCAGCGACTCGGTCGTGCGCGCCCTGATGCAGGGGCTCGCCCCCAAGGGCATCACCTACACCAATTTCGGTCCTGGCCGCTCGATGGGCCATTCCGTCGCGGTGCGCGCCATCCCGGGCGTGCGTGACGCGCTGAGCGTCACCATCCCGGTCGGCACCGGCATCCACCGCCGCATGGTCTATGTAGATCTGGAGGAAGGCGCTGACTTCGCCGCCGTGGAGAAGGCGGTCAAGACCGACCCGTATTTCGTCCATGACGAGACCCACGTGCAGCAGGTACCCAGCGTGGACGATCTCAACGACGTCGGCCACGGGGTGAACCTCGTGCGCAAGGGCGTGTCCGGCGCGACGCACAATCAGCTTTTTGAATTCAACATGAAGATCAACAATCCCGCCCTTACCGGACAGGTGCTCGTCCTGGTCGCCCGCGCCAGCATGCGTCAGCGCCCGGGCTGCTATACGATGATTGAGATCCCGGTCATCGACCTGCTTGCCGGCGAGCGGGACGACTTGATCCGTCAACTGGTATGAGGAAATTCCGCCTTGCCCTGCTCGCGCTGGCCCTTTGCTGCGCGTGTGCCCCGAAAAGCGACTGGATCGGGTACGTGGATCCGATGGTCGGCACCATCCGCCCCGGCGAGACGATGCCCGCCGTCGAGATGCCCTACGGCATGAACTCCTGGACGCCGGAGACGATGCCGGACGAGTCCAAGGGCCACTGCCCTTACTACCATGTCCACGACCGCCTGTACGGCATCCGCGCTTCGCACTGGATGTCGGGCAGCGCCACTCAGGACTACGGCTCCTTCACGCTGATGCCGCTGATGGATTCGATCCCCGGCGACAAGGCCGGGCGCAGCGCCACTTTCCGGCACGACAACGAGATCGCGCGCCCCGACTACTACAGCGTCGTGCTGGACAACGGCATCCGCATCGAAGTGACGGGGACCTCCCGCGCCGGGATCCTGCGTGTCACCTGGCCCGGGACGGGCAAGGCTTATCTGGTCCTTTCGCCCAACAGCGACGAGGGGGTGGGGGCCGTCCGGATCGATCCCAAGACCTTCGAGGTCACGGCGGAGAACCCCGTCCACCGGATCTACCAGGGGTGGGGCGAGGAGGCCGGATTCAGCGGGCATTGCACGCTGGTCACCCGGCAGAAACCTGTCGACTGCGGCGTGTGTGCCCGTGACCAGCTGCGCCCCGGCGACACCAACGCCGCCGGCTATCCGCACCTTGCGGCTTATCTGGAGCTGGACGTGCAGGCCGGCGAGACGACCGAAATCAAGCTCGCGACGTCCTGGTGTGACGTGGACGGCGCCCGGGCCAACCTGCGCGCCGAGATTCCCGGCTGGGACTTCGCGGCTGTGCAGCGCCGCCTGACGAAGGCCTGGGAGAAGCAGCTCTCGACGATCGAGGTCAGCACGCCGGATACGACTGCGCTCAGGAAGTTCTACACTGCCTTCTACCATGCCTCTTTCCTGCCGCGTACCTTCAGCGACGCGGACGGGCGTTACCCTTCCTTCGCCGGAGGCCGGACCATCGCGCGTACCGATGGGGTCTATTACGACGATTTCAGCCTCTGGGATACCTACCGGGCCCTGCACCCGTTGCTGACATTGCTCTGGCCCGAGATGACCGGCGACATGATGCAATCCCTGGTACTCAAATATGAGCAGGGCGGCTGGATGCCTATTTTCCCGTGCTGGAACAGCTACACCTCCGAGATGGTGGGCGACCATGCGGCTTCGGTCATTGCGGATGCCTGGCTCAAGGGCGTGCGCAATTTCGATGTCGAGAAGGCCTGGGAGGGCTTGCGGCAGAACGCCTTCGAGCTCCCGACATCCTATCAGGAGTATTGCGACGGCAAGGGCCGCCGCGCCCTGACGGACTACATGCGGCTGGGCTATATCCCCAACGAGAATCCCGTGCAGGAGGCTTTCCACAAGCGGGAGCAGGTCTCGCGGACGCTGGAGTATGCCTACGACGACTATGCCCTCTCGCTGCTGGCCGCGGCGCTCGGGCATGAAGAAGACGCGGCCGTGCTGCGGGAGCGCTCCGGCAACTGGCGCAACGTCTTCGATCCCCGTACAGGCTGGGTCCAGGGCCGCTACCGGGACGGCAGTTTCCGGGACGACGACAATGCTTTCCAGAACAAGAGTTTCATCACCGAGGGCCGTCCCTGCCACTACAGCTTCTATGTGCCGCAGGACCCGCAGGGCTTGATCGAGGTGATGGGCGGCCGGGAGGCGTTCCTCGCCAAGATGGACACCGTCTTTACCGGCGGCTGGTACTGGCACGGCAATGAGCCCGGCCACCAGATCCCCTTCATGTACAGCTACGCGGGTGCTCCTCAGCAGACGCAGGCGACCGTGCGCCACATCCTGGACACCGAGTACAATGACGGTCCTGACGGCCTCAGCGGCAATGACGACACCGGCCAGATGTCGGCCTGGTACATGTTTGCCGCGCTGGGCTTCTATCCGGTCTGTCCCGTTTCCGGGGAATACATCCTCGCGTCGCCGACCTTCGAGCGGGCGGTCATCCATCTGCCCGGCGGCAAGCAGTTTACGATCGTGACGAAAAACGGCGGTCCCCGGAGTGCCTATGTCAAGTCCGTGACCCTCAACGGGAACCCCCACGACGGCATCGCCCTCCGCTACGAGGACCTGCGCCGCGGCGGCGAAATGGTCTTCGAGATGGCCCCGACGCCGTAGCGTGTCAGTCTTTGTAGCCGAGGAGCCGGACCGGGCCGAGGAGACCGGAGGGGAGGAGCGGGTCACCGGCGTTGTAGAAACGGCGGACGCGGGTGACGGGGGCGGTGCCTCGCTGGCGGTCGCCGATCATCCGGTTGACCCAGAGGTTGGTCACGTTAACTTCAATCGTATTTTCCCCTTCGTGGAGCCAGGGCAGCAGGTCCGGGCTGAGGAAGGGGGCGCGCCAGAGGACGCCGGCGTTGTGGCCGTTGACGATGAGCTCCGCCATCACCTGGACTCCTCCCAGGTCTATGCGGGCCTCCTCCAAGCCTGAAAGCGCGCCCGCCGGCACGGTGAAGGTCGAGCGATAGTGCGCCGTCCCGGAGAAATACTTGACCACCGGGTCGCTGTTGGTGGCCCAGTCATTCAGCGTCGAGAAGGTCTCCAGGGCCTTTTCTCCGCCTTTCTGGGCGAAGGACACGTCCCACCAGCGGTCGAGGGTCAGCAGTTCGGCGGCCCTGGACGCGGACTTGGTTTCGGGCAGGGCCAGGGGTTGGGCGGTCAGGATGATGAAGACGGCTTCGCCCGCTTTCAGCTGCAAGTCCACACCGTCCCGGCCGCCGGGAATCCGCTCCATCCGGCCGGTCTCCGCGTTGAACAGGGCGGCGCAGGGGCCCCCTTCGCGGAAGCGTACCGTGCCCTGCCAGGGCTGGCCGGTGAAGTTGCACAGCCAGTAGATTTCCCCATCCGTGCCTGCGGTCCGGTGTACGAACTGGATCCCTGCGAGGGTGGCGTCGTGGCCGCGGGTGTTCTGCGGCACCTGGCCGCCATACAGGAATCCCCGGTTCGACAGACCGTCTTTCCGGGCCAGGGCCGGAAGCTCCACATCGGGGCCGATGCCCTTTTCTTCCAGCACCTGCGGCAGTTCCTCCTCGTAGCACACCGTCACGCCCTGCGCCTTCAGGGCTTCGATCCGCGCGCGTATCTCCTCCGACAGGAAGCGGCGGCAGGCCGGGCCGAGCACCAGCACCCGGTAGCGCTGGCCGCTTTCCGTCACGAGGCAGCCGCCCTCCGGCCTTACGGCGTACAGGAGAGCGTGGGGGCTGGCATAGTCGAAATTGTACCCGGCCGGGATCCGGGGAAGGAAAGAGAGCCATTCGCCGCCATACTGCGCCGTGGCGTTGGTATCTTCGCCGTAGAAAAGCAGGATGTCCGCAACGTTGCGCCCGGCCTGCATCATGGTGCAGCTGCGGGCGAGGTAATCCGTCCAGACTTTGGCATAAGGGGCCCAGGTCTCGTTGCGGTGGAACCATTGGCCGTACTTGAAGAGTCCGAGCCCGGGCAGGTATTCGTCTGAAGGCTGGGAAGCGCTTTCGTGGATGATGAAGCGGTTGAGGCCGGAGGCGAGCGCGATGTCGGCGATCGGCTTGATGTTGCCCGGGTGGTAGGTGTAGGCGCGCCGGTTCTCTCCGTCGCAGGTGAAAGACTCGGCCGCTGCGAGGTTCTGTCCGTAGAGATGGGCTACGGAAGCGCTCTCCCGGATGTCCGAGATGGCGGAGGCGAGCATCGATCCAGAGGGCGAATCCGTCATCCAGATGGCGGACATGGGCACCGAGGCATTCCGCTTGGCATCCATGCCGTCGCCCATGAAGGCCCGGCCGCTCTCGTGAGACTCGATGTAGGTGCCGGCCATGCCGTATTCCGCGATGATTCCGCCCAGCCGCCGGTAATTCTCGGTGAAGAGCTCGCCGAGGGTTGTCCGCCAGTCGAAGAGAAATCGCTCGCTTCGCTCCGCATCGCCGATGATTTCTCCGGCCAGGACCGGAAGCCATGGCTCCAGGGCGTATCCGCGGCGCGCGCGGAACTCTTCCGGCAGGCGGGCCGTCCAGGTGGCGGGACCGGCCTCATAGCTGTCCACCAGCAGGTGGGTGATGCCCCGCGGGCCCAGCAGGCCGCCGGCGGCTTCCTTGTACAGGTCCAGGTAATGGCGGAAATACCGCGTCCAGGCTTCCTTGTCAAGCTTGTCCACCTCCAAGCCCGTCGCATTGGGAGAGGCGGGATGGTTCATCTTGCCTGTCAGCGAGGCGCCGAAGCGGTAGATGCGCCAGCGGCCGGCCGGCAGGGTGCAGCGGAGCACTCCGTCCGCATACAGGTCGCCGCTCAGGTCCAGGACGTCCTGCGGGGCCACGCAGGGCTCGCCCGGCCGGGGCTCGGTAGGGAAGCGGCCGAAGTCGTAGCAGTTGGCGAATCCGGCTTTCTCTTCGACATGCTCCAATTTGCGCACGGTGTGCAGCCTCAGGTCCTGGAGATGGGGCCCGATCACCCGGAAATGGCGGGCCCGGGTCGGCGGGATGTTCATCGTCGTGAAGTCCTGGGGAGACTTCGGGATGCGGAGCAGCGTCCGCCAGGTCCTGCCGTCGGAGCTGTATTGGAGCGTGTTCGGCCCTTCGGCGCCGCCCTCGCGCGGGCGAATGCCCGTGGGCAGGCTCTGGACCGTGAAGGCGCGCACCAGGGTCTTGCGGGGGAAGGAGACGGTGATGCAGGTGTCCGCGTCTTTCCGGATGGAGGCTCCCAGCTCTTCCCGGCTCTTCTCGGCGGCGGGCAGCCGGACGGCGATGACGGCGATGTCATAGCCGAAAGACGGCGTGACGGTCCTTTCGTTCCGGAGCGGGATGTCCTGGTAGGGGCCGGTGACGTGCTTCAGTTCGGGAAGCCTGACCTCGACCGTTCCGCCCGGGACTTCGACTGTCTGCCATTCCAGTTTCTTCATTGCATCCTCGGGAGTCACCCAGGGGCCGCCCGTGCAACTCCATCCGGGCGCGCTGGCGACGGTCATCTCCATCCCCAGCGAATCCGCGAGGCGCACGGCGTAGCGGAAGGCTTCCTTCCAGCTGTCACTCAGATAGGGACGCTTGAAGGGCGCAGCCTTGGGCATGTTGACGCCGCCGGCGTCGAACTGGTGGAAGCCGGCGATCCCGACGGCATCCATCCATTCGAGGTCTTTCCGGATGCCGTCCAGGGAGACTTCCCCGTCCATCCAGTGCCACCATACGTAGGGGCGGGCCGCTTTGGGAGGGTCTTGGAAGTCCCGGATCATTTTGTCGCCGCCGTCCGGGGAAGCCAGCGTCACGGTCGCCAGCAAAGAAAGGAGTAGCATTGTCTTCATGACGCAAATTTACGCAAATTTGGTCATTATGACGGTCTGCAAATAAATTGTGACAGCAATTATACAACCGACAGCTTCTGGGTCGCGCCCTCCCCATTGCCCGCCGGTCATGGGCCGGGCGGGGGCTGGGACGAAAATGCCACCGGAGGATGGCTCCGGTGGCAGGGGATAGGGCAGGAGTCGGCTCAGAACCTGACGTTGAGGGCCATTCCGGCGGTCGGGACGACGGAAGAGCCGCTTTGGGCGAGGTCGAAGGAGGGGTGGAGCGTGGCGGAGAAGGCATGTTTGCCCTGGGCGTCCTGGTAGTACTGGTTCTTGACTTTTGCAATCTTTACGGCGTCGATGCAGGACCAGATGCTCACGCTGAGCTGGGCGACCATCAGTCCACCGACGGCGGCGAGGTAGCCGTTGGCTTTGTCTTTGCTCGCTTCGGGGATGTTCCATTTACCGTCGGCGCCTTTCTCAATCATATTAACGACGTTCTGGCTCAGGATGCTCGTAGTCGTCGCGAGGGCGACGCTGCTGCCCAGGAATGCCCAGCCGCGGCCGGTCTCCTTCATGATGAACTGGCCGGTTCCGGGAGCGCCGAAAGATTCAAGGCCGATCCAGAAGACGGAATAGGGGTCCACGGCGCTCTTGACATAGTCGGAGGCTTTGTAGTAGTTTTTGAGCTCGCTGTAGGAAGCGCTCTGAGGGGCTTTCTGCGCATAGGCAGCGGTGCAGGCAGCTGCCAGCACGAGGAGGGTAATAATACGTTTCATAGTAATAATTTTAAGAAAGTGTTACTGTTTTTTTCATCGGGGACATCCTCTCACCGTTTGTCGATCACGGTCGCGCCCGGATAGGCCGCCGGGTCAAAGGTGACACGGTCTTCCGTGACCCCGATGGTGTAGTTCTCGATGTTCACGGAGGCCAGCAGGGTCTTAGTGCTCAAGCGTAGCGGCAGGTAGTTTGCCTTGGAAACGGTCAGTTCCATTTCCTTGGCGTCGCACCAGACGATGGACGATTTCTCTTTGCTGCTGACTTCGGTTTTCAGCTTGTCACTCAAAACGCTGTTGTGGGAGTGGACCGTGCCGAGGACGGGTATTTTCATGTTCAGGTCCATCGAGAAGCCTTTGATCCGGCCCCGATCCATCTGGGCCATCATCTTCTCGACAATCTCTTCGGGGGTCTGGGCCGAAAGAGCCGCGCCGGAAAGGAACAGGGCGGCGAGCGCAACGAGGATATGCTTGATTTTCATATACTATAGCTTTATTTCAAGTCTTGGGAGGGATGTATTTTCCCGTAGAGCTTCAGGCCACGGAGGAGCGAATTGAATTCGGATTGGGCGAGGTAGGCGACACGCTCGTAACCGTCGCGCTCAAGGACAAACTGCAGCTTGTTCTCAACGATGAGTTTGAACTTGTAAACCTGAATGGTCTCCAGCTGCTCCGAGGGGAAGAAGGGTTTGAAACTGCCCTGAATGTCTCGCCGGGTACCCTTGGGTTCCTTGAGGAGCGTCTTGAGCTCTTCCATCGTAGCAACGGCTTCCGCGACAGAGCCTCCGAGGGGAATATAGAGATTGTAAACGGGATCCAGGTTTATCTGGACCGTTTTGTTTCCGATGCCCATGTTCCCGAGATGGAGCCAGTAGTGGCTGATGCTGTCGACGGGGATGTTGACGACGGCCACCGTCTCACCGGTGTTTTCGTTTTCGACGCTCGTAATCTCCCGGATATCGGGGAGTCTGGACGTCTGCGCAAAGAGGCTTGCCGTGCAGAAAACGGCTGCAAGAAGGAATGTGATTCTTTTCATAGTGATGTTTATCGTTTCAATGTTTGTGCATATTCGCTGGGGGTTTTGCCGGTGACGGCGAGGAAGGAGCGCTGGAAGGTGCGGAGGCTGTAGAAGCCGCTGCGGTCGGCAAGTTCGGCAATGGGGATGTCGGGATTCTGTCCTATAAGTTCCAGGGCGTGGCGGATGCGGAGGCTCTTGATATAGTCCGGGAAGCTGATGCCGGGAGCGATTTCTTCCAGCATCTTGTCTATCTCGTAGGCGGTTTTTCCGAGGAGTCCGCTCGCGGTCTGGCGGTTGAGGCTCTTGTTGAGGTAGAGTTTTTGGCCTTCGACAAGGTCTTTGAGGGAGGCCGGTTGCTGCGCGCCATGCCCTTCGGGGGCGGTTGTTTGCAGCTCTTTTCCTGCGATGATGGAGACCTGGCGTCGGATGGCGCTCAGGCTCTTTTCCAGCGCGCGGGTCTCTTGGCTGTGCTGCCGGGCTTTTCTCTGCGTAATCAGGAGAAGGATGCCGATCGCGAGGGCGAAGACGATGATGAGAGCGAAAATCAGCCGCTGGTTTTTCTTCAGCATCCGGGTCGTGTCTTCCAGCTGGAAGCGGTACCGCTGCGTATCGTATTTCGCTGCCCCCACCAGGGTCCCTTCGGCTTGTTCTTTGGCCTTTATCTTGCGGCTCAAGATGTCGTATCTTTCCTGGTATTCACGCGCTTTTTCGGGGATTCCGGCGTTGGCGAACGCTTCCCGGAGGCGGGCGATGCGAAAGCGATAGGCACGGCTCACCGTATCGGGATCCGTGTAGGGCAATTCGTTCCGGTAGAGGTCCAGGATCTTGTCCGGCTCTCCGGAAGCGGCATAGTATTCCACGAGGAGGGATTTCCCGCCGCTGGTGCCGGCATAATCCCGCATCAGGGCTCTGCCGAAGGTTTTGGAGGCGGCCTCCGGCTCTCCCAGATAGGATTGGCACACAGCGCGGTGGAGGTCCAGGTAGAAGCGGCAGCGGTCGATGTAGGAGGGATCAACCCCGGGGAAGGTACTTTCCATACGGCTGATGAGCCCTTCGTAGGCACTGCAGACTGAAAGCGCCGCCGGGTAGTCCTTTTCTTCCAAAAGCGTGTTGATGTACTGCCCCGTAAAGTACAGCAGATGACCGTATTCCGGTTCTGTCGAGGCGATGGCCGTCGCCTTGGAGAGGGCGGTACGCATCATCTCAAAGGCGGTATCTTCTTCTCCCAGGTCATAGAGGCCGTTGCCCGCCATGAAGTCGAAGGCGTATTCCTCGAATGGCTTGCCGGCCTGTCGGGCACATTCTTTCCCTTCGGCGCATGTGGCCAGGAGGGCCGTGAAGTCCCGGCTGTTCCGAAGAATCGTCGTCAGATGGTACAAGAGCTCCGAGCGGATGCCGGGATCCTTGGCCTCGTCCTGCTCCAGGGCTTTCCGCAGATATCCGGCGGCGGAAGCATAGTCTTCCGTATATTGGTAGGTGAGCCTGGCGCGCAGCTCGTTGGCGGTAAAGGCGCTGAGCCGTCCGTTGCGCAGTGCTTCACCGGCCCGCTTCATGGCTGCTTCGTAGTCCGTCTTCGCCAGCTCCTGGATGCGGGCCGGAGAATCCGTCCCGTCGGCGGGCACACCGGCATGATGGGCCGGCGAAGCGCAAGCCCAGGCAAGAACGATGGCGGCCATGAAGTGCAGATACTTCCTCATACGGTGAGCATACTGGGGTGCAAAAATAAGTTTTTTTAGGCGGGGGAGCAGGAAAAACAGCCGCATATACGCCGTTTCGAAAAAACTGTCGCCCCTTTCGGAAAAAATGTCGCCTGCAGGACGGGATGTTCATTGTCGTGAAGTCCTGGTAGGGGCCGGTGACGTGCTTCAGTTCGGGAAGTCTGACCTCGACCGTTCCGCCCGGGACTTCGACGCCCGTTACTACACCCCCTCCTCACCCCGATGGCTGACGATGTTGTTTCTGGTCAACGAGGGGATCATAATAACAAGATGCATTTTCTCGAAAATGGCTTAGATAGAGCAAGAAAACTATTGGAGCAGTATCAACAAAACAACAGAGAAGAAGGGGTTACTTGGTTTATATATTCACAGAACAATTCAGGTGGGAATAATTGACGATTGTTAGACGTATTCCGGTGGAAGCTGCGTTTTTGTCATCAGGCATGCTAATTGAAGCAATAAAGAGAAAACGATGAAAAACCGATCGGAATGAAAGAAATGAGGAGACGGATGCTGCAGGCGGCGGTGCTGCTTGCAGTTTTTTGGACGCCCGGCGCCTGGGCGCAGCACAAAGTGACCATCAGCGGACATATCATGGACGGGGCCAGCGGCGAGACGCTGATCGGCGCCGGTCTGGTCGAGGGAAAGTCCCGCCAGGGCGCGGTCACCAACAATTACGGATATTATACCTTGACCCTCCCCGCCGGTTCGTATGACTTCCAGTATTCCTATGTCGGCTACCGGGATCAGGTCCTGCACCTGGACCTGCGGCGCGACACGGTGGTCAACATCGCCTTGCAGGCCGGCGAGATCCTGTCCGGCGCCACGGTGGTGGCGCAGAAAGAGGCCGGCATCCAGTCCACCTACCTCGGCGCGGTGGACATCCCCCTGGCGCAGATCCAGCACACGCCGGTCCTTTTCGGCGAAGCCGATGTGCTGAAGGTCCTGCAGATGATGCCGGGCGTGCAGGGCGGCAACGAGGGCATGACGGGCCTGTATGTGCGTGGCGGCGGTCCGGACGAGAACCTGATCCTGCTCGACGGCGTGCCGATCTACAATGTCGATCACATGCTGGGCCTTTTCTCCGTCTTCCAGCCGGAGGCGGTCAAGAAAGTGACGCTCTACAAGGGCTCTTTCCCCGCCCGCTACGGCGGGCGCGTGTCCAGCATCGTGGACATCCGTACCAACGACGGCAACATGAAGGAGACCCACGGCTCGGTGGGTATCGGCCTGATCAGCGACAAAGCCCATCTCGAAGGCCCGATCATCAAGGACAAGCTGGCTTATTCGCTCAGCGCCCGCGGGATGCATACGGTCTTCTACGGGCCGGTCATCCGCCACTTTCTGGACGACGCCTATGGCAATTATTATTTCTATGACCTCAACGGCAAGTTGACCTGGCGCCTCAGCGACAAGGATCGCATCTACCTCGGCGCTTACCACGGCCGGGACCGTTTCCTCTTCAATGAAGAGGACAAGGGGGAATACAATTGGGACCCGACCGACAAGACCACGAAGCGCAGCTGGAACAGCCGCACGGACGTGGGCGTCTTCTGGGGCAATTCGGTCGCTTCCTTGCGCTGGAACCATGTGTTCAGCAGCCGGCTTTTTGCCAACACGACCGTCGCCTGCAATGCGTACAACATGGTGATGAACGCCGGCTCGGCGGAAACGGAGATCGAGAACGGCATCAAATCCGTCAGCCGCTACCACCTGAATTACCACTCGGGCATCCGGGACTGGAGCGCCAAGATGGACTTCGACTACAGCCCCTCTCCGCAGCATCTGGTCAAGTTCGGTGCGGAGTACATCTACCACACCTTCATCCCCGAGCGTATGTCGGCCGTGGACCGGGAGATCGAGGCCGAGAAGGTGCAGGTCGATACGACCTTCCACTTCACCGATCCCAAGAAGATCTATTACGGGCACGACCTGTCTGTCTATGCCGAGGATGATTTCAGCATCGGGGATCACCTGACGGTCAATCCGGGCCTCCATCTGTCGATGTTCAGTACCGAGGGCCGCACCTACTGGAGTCTGCAGCCGCGCGTGTCGGCCAAGTACACGACCGACGGCCATATTACGCTGAAAGCCGGATATGCCCGGATGGCGCAGTACGTCCACCTGCTCTCCTCGTCGCAGATCTCGCTGCCCGTGGACCTCTGGGTCCCGATCACCAAGGATATCCGGCCCGTGACGTCCGACCAATATTCGGCCGGCGTCTATTACGACGGCCTGAGGGGCTGGGAATTCTCGCTGGAGGGCTACTGGAAGGAGATGGACAACATCCTGGAGTACAAGGACGGGACGCTGATGCTGGGCACCTCCGACGGCTGGGAGAGCCGCGTGGAGATGGGCCGGGGCACTTCCCGGGGCGTGGAACTGCTGATCCAGAAGACCGCGGGCAAGACGACGGGCTGGCTGGCCTACACCCTTGCCAGGAGCGACCGGCATTTCCCGGACGGGTCGATCAACAACGGCCGCCCCTTCCCCTATAAATATGACCGTCGGCATGCGCTGGACATCAGTATCGACCACCAGTTCAACGAGCGCTGGGACATCAACGCCGTGTGGTCCTTCGCCACGGGCGGCACGACGACGGTTCCGGTGCGGGAAGTCAGCGTCCTGCTGCCGTCCTCTGCGTCCGGAGAATGGACTAACCTGCCGACGGCGCAGTATGTGGACCACCGCAACAACTTCCGCATCCCGCCGAGCCACCGGCTCAACCTGGGGGTGAATTACCACCGGAAGAAGCGGCACGGGGAGAGCGTGTGGAACCTCAGCGTCTATAATGTCTACAACCAGATGAACCCCAACTTCGTCTTCATGGACTACGGTGCCGACTATGACGACAAGGGCAATTATACCGGGACCAGCCTCAAGATGAACAAGATCACGATCCTGCCCATCCTGCCGTCCCTGAGTTACACTTTCAATTTCTGAGCGCCATGAGAAGAACTTTGATTTTGACGCTGACCGCGGCGCTGGCGGTGCTGGCGTCCTGCGAAAATACGATCCGTTACGAATACGACCGCAACGACGGCCGGATCACGATGCTGTCGCAGATGTACACTTCGGAAACGGAGCATACGATCTATCTGTCCCTGAGCTATCCCGACCGGGTGGATTCCCTGCCGGGAGCCACGGTGACCTGCTGGGTCAACGGGGAGAAATTCATCGCCGAAGAGCAGCCCGTCCCGCAGGAAGAGGAATATAATTATCCGGGTCCTTTCGACGAGACCCGGGCCTATGAGGCCGTCGTGCGCAGGAGGCACCCGTTGTTCACGGAGTATTGCTTCTCCGCTCCGCTCCGTCCCGGGGATGAGATCCGGGTGGAAGCGTCGAAAGGCTCCTTGAAAGCTTGGGCCGAAGTGACGGTGCCGCAGCCGGCCACGCTGGTGCAGGTGGACACCCATCGGGTGGTCCGGACGCTCAATTATACGGACATAGACGGGACGGACTCTTACGACGAGGAGTATATGGAGATGGTGGTCAAGATCCGGGATGTTCCCGGTGAGGACAACTATTTCGTCCTGGCGGGAAGCCATCTGGACGAAGGGGAGTTCCGCCGCTTCGACGAGTCCGGGGCCGTGGACAGTACGGCTCACTACCGGGTGGAGGACCGCGAGATCGCTTACCAGACCTTCCATGACCCGATCCTGGAGGATGGGTATTCGGCCGGTGGCTTGAACAGCCTGTTGGAGGATATCCTGGTGAGCAACCAGATGCGCTGTTTCTCGGACAAGGAGTTCCGGGACGGGGAGGCCGTGGTGCGTCCTTTCTTCGCGGCCGAGCGGTTCAGCTGGCCGGATTACCGTTATATGTGGGTCTGTCCGGACATGGACGAAGGGGACTTGCAGTCGAGCTTCTGCCTGCACCTGCGGAGCATCAGCCGGGATTTCTACAACTACCTGCGGGCGCTGAACAATATGGAGACTTACGGCTACGACGTCATCCCGATCATCGAACCCACGGTCCTGCCCAACAACGTCACGGGCGGCTTCGGACTGGTGTCTGCCGGGGCCGATCAGACGGTCACCTTCGACCTTGGCACCCACCACGTCGTCCACGATCCCTCAGATCTGATATTTTACTGATCCAGATTCTTCAGGATATCGTTGAGGAGGACTCTCGTGCCGATGGTGGCGGGAGCGAGGGGCAGGCGGACGGTATCCTCGCAGAGTTCCAGGATCGAAAGCGCGGCCTTGACCGGGATGGGATTGCTCTCGACGAAACAGGCCTTGTAGAGGGGCGAGAGATAGTGGTGGAGGGAGCGCGCTGCAGCCAGGTCGCCTTGCGCGACGGCTTCGCAGAGTGCGGCCACGGCGCCGGGGACGACGTTGGACGCCACGGAGATCACGCCGTGCGCCCCCGTCGCCATCAGGGCAAAGGTCAGTTCATCCTCGCCGCTCAGCACGGCGAATCCTTCCGGGGCCCGGCGGATGATCTCCGACGCCTGGGCGTAATTGCCGGAAGCCTCCTTGATGCCCGCGATGCCCGGCACTTCGGTCGCCAGGCGGATCACCGTATCCGGCAGCATGTTGGCGCCCGTGCGTCCGGGGACGTTGTAGATGATGAGGGGGATCTTCGTCTCGGCGGCCACGGCCTGGAAATAGCGGAACATCCCCTCTTGCGTGGGCTTGTTGTAGAAGGGTACGACGACGAGCAGGGCGTCCGGCTTCAGGGGGGCGAGCAGGCGCAGGTTGCGCAGCGTTCCCTCCAGGCTGTTGCTGCCGATGCCCGGCATCACCGGAAGGCCGCCGGCGTGCTCCTTCGCGATCCGGAGCAGTTCGACCTTCTCCTTGTCCTTCAGGGCCGGGGTTTCTCCCGTGGTGCCCAGCGGCACCAGGAAATCCACGCCGCCCGCGACCTGGCGGTCCACCAGCGCCGCAAAAGCTTCATAATCAACTTCTCCGTCTTTGTCAAAAGGCGTCACCAGCGCGGTGCCGCAGCCTTTCAGAATCACATCTTGGGCCATAGTCAGAACGATTGTCTGGAACAAAGATAAACAAAAAGCCGGACTCCTACAGGATCAACTCTTTGAACTCGTGGACGCCTTGCAGACCCTCGGTGAGGAGGGCGGCGGCGACGGCACCTTCGGCGAAGCCCTCACGCGAGAAAGCCTCGTGGGTGAAGGTCAGTTTGTCTACGCCGGACAGGAAGGTCGCAGTGTGGGTCCCGGGAACCTCTCCGATACGCTGGGCGCCGATCTCGGGCACTTCACCGAGGGTGTCGGCGATGATCCCTGCGATGCTCTTGGCGGTGCCGGAGGGGGCGTCCAGCTTGTGGATGTGGTGGATCTCATCGACCCGGGGGGTGTAGCCCTGGCCTTTCAGGACCTCGCAGGCCCGCTCCACGGCGGCGAAGAAAGCATTGACTCCGATGGAAAAGTTGGAGGCCCAAATCATCGGGGTCCCGGCCGCCTCGAAAGCGGCGAAGACATCCTCCCGGATGTCGTACCAACCCGTGGTACCGATGACCGCGGCTTTGAACTTCCGCGCGATCGCCGGGTAGTTGGCCCGGAAAGCGTCGGGTGTGGTGAAATCGATGACGACGCTCTCGCGCGCCACCTCGTCGGGGACGTTGCAGATGTCCTCGGAGGCGCAGGACAACTCGATGCCGCGGCGCCGCAGCACCGCTTCCACCATGTGGCCCATTTTGCCGTATCCGCTGATGACTACTCTCATTGTGTGTGGCACTTAAATAATTACCAATCAGTTATTTTAGTCTATTTACGGGGGTGCCGGAAAAGACTCCTTTATATGTCCTAATGCGCAGTATATCAAGCCAATATCCGCCACGACCCTAAAGGGCCAGCAGGTTGTTGAGGACGCCGGAGGCGGCCATCCGGGCTCCTTCGCCGGCGCCGCGGATCACCAGGGGCGCCGAGAGGGCGCTGCGGATGATCACGACGTTTTCCGTGCCGCTGATCCAGAAGAAGGGGCTGTCCATCCCGACCAGCTGCATTTTGATTTCTGCCTTGTAGCCCAGACGGGCTTCCGGGTCCCTCCGGATCGACGCGACGAAACGCTGCCGCATCCCGAGTGCGTCCAGCTCCGCCTCCCGGGCGATGAATTTCGGCTCGTAGGCCGCCAGGAGCTCGTAAAACTCTTCGATCGGGCAGTTGAAAAACTCCGGGCCGAGCATCGGCGTGATCTCGACGTCGCTCTCCTCCAGCGGGACGCCCGCTTCGCGCGCGAGGATGAGCAGCTTGCGCAGCGCATCCCGGCCGCCGAGGTCGGCGCGGGGGTCTTTTTCGGTCAGGCCGATGTCCTGGGCCTGCTTCAAAAGGCTGCCCAGCGGCTCCGTGTTGGCTCCGTCGTAGGAGGTGATGATGTTGTTGAGGGTGCAGGAGACGACCGCTTCGATCGCCGTGATCTCGTCCCCGCTGTAGGCGCTGCCGGAGATGGACTCCAGGACCGGGAGCGAGGTGCCGACGGTGGTGTCGTATTTGAGGGCCAGGCCATAGTCGTGGGCCGTGGCTTTCATGGCCGCATAGCGGGCATAAGGCACGGCGAAGGCGCGGCGGTTGCAGGATACAACGTGGAGGCCGCGGCGGAAGAATTCCTCGTAGCGCAGGCCGATGCTTTCGCTGTTGGTGCAGTCGAGCAGGACGGCATTCCTGAGGGACAACGTGCCGATGGCGTCGAAGAAGGCACCTCCTTCGGCGGGATGGCCGTAAGGGAGGACGGTGGCGATGTCTTCCGGTTTGATGCCCTCGGCGTTGAGGATGTATTTCTTGCTGCTGGATACGCCCACGATGCGGATGCGTTTGCCGGTCCGCTCGGCGATGGTGTCCCCGTTGGCTTTTAGGATATCGATAAAGTATTGGCTGACAGCTCCGTAGCCGACAAGGAAGGCGTTGATGACCTTGACGGGCTTAGACTCGAAGAAACGGCGGTGGATGGCGAGCATCGCGTCCCGTTTGTCTTCGGAGGGGACGACGGCGAAGACGTTGCAGCGCGTACGGGCAGTGCGCAGGGTCTTGATGCCGGCCCGGTCCAGGGCCCGGATCATGCGTTCTTCGACGGCGGCGCCGTCTTCCTCGCCCGTCCCGATCAGCCCGAGGACCACTTCTCCCTCACCGGCGTCCAGGGCCGGTGTTTCGACGCTTTCCGCCACACCGGAAAGTGCCTCTCCTTTGAGGGATGTCAGGCCCAGCAGGCCCGAGGAGCGGTGGGGCGGGTTGTCCAGGATGAAGGAACCTTGCGCTTCGGGGTCATAGGTATTGAGGATGCAGATGGGGATGCCGGCTTTCTGGGCGGGTGCGACGGTGGGCGGATAGAGCACCTTGGCGCCGAATTCGGCCATGTCCCGGGCGGCGCGGTAGGACAGGTAGGGGATGGTCGTCGCGGCGGGGATGACTTTCGGGTCGGAGGTCATGATGCCGGGGACGTCGGTCCAGATCTCCACGATGCGGGCATGCGCTCCCGCCGCGTAAATGGCGGCGGAGTAGTCGGATCCCCCGCGTCCCAGGTTGACCCGGCGGCCGAGCAGGTCGGTTGCGATGAAACCCGGGGCGACGAAGATGTCCACTTCGGGGTGGGCGTCCAGCGTGGCGCGGATATTGGCATCCGTGAGTTTGAAGTGTACGCGGCCGTTCTCCGTGCGGATGATCTCCCGGGAGTCGATCCAGCGGACCCGGTGTCCGTCGGCGGCGAGTTTGCGGGCGATGATGCGGGTGGAGAAGATTTCTCCGAAGGTCTGGATCGCCTCGGCCTGCTCCGGGGTGATCGCACGGGTGGCGAAAACCCCGTCGGCGAAGCGGTCCAGCTCGTCGAAGGTCCCGTCACACTCCTTGAGCGCCTCGGCGCAGGCGGAGCCTTCGAGCAGGTCCTCGATGATGCGGTGGTGGATGCAGCGCAGGCTGTATACCTGGGCCTTGTAGGTACTGTTGCCCTCTGCCGCCTCGGCGCCGATCTTGATCAGGGTGTCGGTGCATTTGCTGATGGCGGAAGTGACCAGGATGACCTTCTCCTGGCGGGCCGCTGCGGCGACGATCCGGGTCACCTTGCGTATGATGGGCGCGGAGGCGACCGATGTCCCGCCGAATTTCAATACTTTCATGTCAGGTTCGTTTTATCGGTATTCCTCATAGTCGGGCAGGCCGATATGGGTGGTGATGTCCTTGATCTTGTGCTCGTCGCGCGGACAGATCATCAGCACGTCGTCCGTGTCGACGACCAGGAAGTTTTCCAGTCCGCTGATGGAGAGGAGCTTGTCTTTCTTGTCGGAGATCAGGATGCTGTCCTTGACGCCAAGCAGCAGGGCGTTCCGGGACAGGACGGCGTTGCCGTTCGCGTCGGGCTGGGCGAGGTGCTTGTAGGCGGCATCCCAGTTGCTGATGTCGGCCCAGCGGAAGGATGCCGGGAAGATCCAGTCGATGTCGGTGTTCTCCATGACGGCATAGTCGATGGAGATGCGCTCCATGTTCATATAAGCCTTCTCCAGGAAGCGCTCCTCCTCCGGGGTGCCGAGGGCGGTCTCCCAGCCGCTGAACAGGCGGGTGACGGAAGGGACGTAGCGTTCCAGCTCGGCGCGGATCGTCCGGGCCTGCCAGACGAAGATGCCGGCGTTCCAGAGGAATTCTCCGCTGCGCAGGAACACTTCGGCCAGTTCCTTGGACGGCTTCTCGGTGAAGGTCTTGACCTTGACGGGACGGGTCTGTTCCCAGGCCTTCTGGCCGCCCTGGACCTGGATGTAGCCGAAGTTGGTGTCGGGCCGGTCCGGGACGATGCCGAGGGTGATGAGGGCCTCGTGGGCGGCGGCGTAGTCCAGCGCTTCCTGCAGGGTGCTGCGGTAGGCGTCCTCGTCGTCGATCAGGTTGTCGGCGGGGGTGATGGCCATCACGGCCTGCGGGTCCCGCCCCAGCAGGGTATAGGCTGCGTAGGCGATGCAGGGCGCCGTGTTGCGCCCGTAGGGCTCCAGGAGCAGGTTTTCCGGGAGCAGCTCGGGGATGTCGGCGCGGACGGCGTCCGCATAGCGGGCCAGGGTTACGACCAGGATGTGCTCCGGCGGGACGATCCCGGCGAGCCGCTCGTACGTCTGCCGGAGGAAGGATTTCCCCCTCCGGGCGAAATCCAGGAACTGCTGGGGCCGGTTGCGGCGGCACAGGGGCCAGAACATCGTTCCGCCGCCGCCCGCCATGATGATGCCGTAATTATGTGAACTCATTTCGCAATCAAGTATAAATCGGTATGAATGCCTGCTTGTAGTATCGGATCTCCGTGCGTTCGCCGTCGAAGATCACGGTGACGATGTCGAAAAAGACATCCCTGTCACCGAAGTGTCCCGCGTTGAGGTAGCCCAGTGCCGCGGTGGTGAGGTTTCTGCGCTTCCGGTAGCCCACATTGTCTTCCGGGGAGGCGCTCACGGGGGCGGTCCGGCTCTTCACTTCCACGAAGTGCAGGCCTTCGTCGTCCAGCGTGATGAGGTCGATCTCCAGGTGGGAGCTGCGCCAGTTCCTTTCCAGAACGGTGTGTCCCAACTGTTCCAAATGCCGGCAGGCCAGGTCTTCGCCCAGGTCTCCCAAGCGTTTTCTTGAAGTTTTCATGTTTCGTACAGGTCTGTTATTCAAAGGTGACGATCGTCACGCCGGTGCCGCCGAACTGGATCTGTTCGTCGCGGACGGAGGCGATGCCGGGGATCGTCCTGAGGTATTTCTGGATCTCTTCGCGCAGCACGCCGGTACCCTTGCCGTGGATGATCCGGACGGAGGGGACGCTGAGCATCAGCGCGTCATCGACATAGTGCGTGACGATGTCCAGCGCGTCGGTCAGCCGCTCGCCCCGCACGTCCAGTTCCATCTTGAAGTTGAGCTTGCGGTCCCGCAGTCCCGGGTCTTCCGTTCGGTAGGAGAGGACCGGGGCCTGCCTGGCGGCGGCTTTGTATTCGTTGGAGGAGATGCGCTCGACCCGCCCGGCCGGCACGGTGCTGCTGATGCTGCCGATGGCGAGGGTCACGGACTTGCCGGAGACCTTGGAGATCTCGCCGACCATGCCGTTGTCCTTGATGCGGACCTTCTCGCCGACCTTGAAGGCACCGGAACGGAAAGGCGGGGCCGGCTGCTCCTCCGGCGTCCCGGGAGCGCCGTTTCGGCCTTCGCGGCGGGCTTTCCTCTCCCGCTCCTTCTCCTGGCGCCGGCCCAGCTGTTCGAGCTTGCGGTCGATGTATTCGTCGCGCGTCTTCTGCTCCCGGGACTTGCGGTCCTGAAGGGCTGAGACGAAGCCCTGGAGCTCCTTTCGGGCCTCCTTGGTCTGCTCCCGTTCGGCCTGGGCTTCCTTGATGGCGCGGATGGTGTTCTCGACTTGCTTGTTGGCATCTTTGACGATGTCGGCGGCTTCGCGCTTGGCCTGGTCAAGGATGTCTTTCTTCTGCTGCTTGATGTCGAGGAGCTCTTTCTGGTATTTGTCGGTGATGCTCTCGAGCGTCTTGTCGGTGTGCTTGATCTTCTGGAGACGCTCATCGAGTACCTTCCGGTTGTGCGCGATGCGGCGCAGGTTGCGCTCGATGCCGACGTACTCTTCGCCGGCGCGTTCTTCCGCATCCTTGACGATGGTCTCGGGGAGACCCATCTTGCGGGCCAGCTCGAAGGCGAAGGAGTTGCCGGGCAGGCCGATCTCCAGCTTGAAGAGGGGGGCGATGTGCTGGGTGTCGAAGGCCATCGCGCCGTTGGTGACGCCGCTGTCGTTGTTGGCGGCGTAGAGTTTCAGGTTGGTGTAGTGCGTCGTGATGACGCCATAGACACCGCGCCCGTCCAGCTCGGCGAGGATGGCCTCGGCGATGGCGCCGCCGGCGGCGGGTTCCGTGCCCGAGCCGAACTCGTCAATCAGGACGAGGGTCCGCCCGTCGGCGACGGCGAGCGTCTCCCGCATGTCGCTGAGGAAGGAACTGTAGGTGCTGAGGTCGTTGTCAATGGACTGGTCGTCCCCGATGCTGAGCATGATACGGTCGAAGACCGGCATCTCGGAGGCTTCGGAGGTGGGGATCAGCATCCCCCACTGGAACATATATTGGAGCAGGCCGACGGTCTTGAGGCAGACCGACTTGCCGCCGGCGTTGGGACCGGAGATCACGAGGATGCGCTTGCGGGGCGTCAGGGTGACGGTCAAGGGCATGATGCTGCGGCCTTCTTTCTTGAGTGCCTTTTCGAGCAGCGGGTGCCTGGCCTTGCGGAGGTTCATCTCGCCGTCCTCCGAGATCACGGGCATCCCGGCGATGAAGTCCAGCGCCGTCTGGGCCTTGGCCAGCAGGAAATCGACCTCACCGATGAAGATGGCCCCGTCGAGCAGCTGGGGGACCTGTGGGCGGATGAAGTCGCTGAACTCGCGCAGGATGCGCGAAATCTCCCGCGCTTCGGCGAAGTGCAGCTCGCTGATCTCGTTTCCGAGGCTGACGACTTCGGCCGGCTCGATGAAGGTGGTCTTGCCGGAGGCGGATTCGTCGTAGATGAACCCGTCCAGCTTGCGCTTGCTGCCGGAGGGCACGGGGATGAGGTACTTCCCATCGCGGATGGAGATGCCGGCGTCGCTGTCCACGAGCCCCTCGGCCTGCGCCTGCCGGAGGATGGCGGCGGCACGCCGGGAAATGGCGCCCTCCTTGTCCTTGAGGGACTTGCGGATGGCGGCCAGCTCGGGCGAAGCGTTGTCCTTGACGGAGCCGTAGCGGTCCAGGATCGCGTCTATGCGCTTCTGGATATCCGGGAACTGGGCGATCGGGGCGGCCATGCGCTTGAGGTTGGGATAGATCCCGTCCTTGATGCCCCGGAAGAAGAAGGCGATCTTGTGCAGGGTCTCCAGCATCGTGCGGAGCTTGCCCAGGGAGAGCAGGTCGATCGAGGCGCCGTCCTTCAGGAGCGGGGTCAGGAAGGGGAGGCAGTCGATGTATCCGTTGGTCGGGAAACTCTCCTCGAACATGACGATCAGGCGCATCTCATCGGTGAGCTGCAGCCGCCGGCGGATGGCGGAAGGGTCGGAGATGAATTGCTCCGCGGCGACGCGCTGGGCCGCGTAGTCGGTCGAGCAGCGGTCGGCGATGAGCGTGCGGATCCGGTCGAATCCGAGCTTGGATTCCAGTCTGTGTCCGGCGTCCGTCATGACCGGGCCTCCTCCTCCGAGGCGGACTTGCTGTCCCGGTTGAGCAGTTCGCGGAGCTGGACGGGATCCTGGATCGTGCAGATCTGGCCGTCCGAGACGAAGGAGACCTCGCCGGTCTCCTCGGAAACGACGACCACGTGTGCGTCACTGGCCTCGCTGATGCCGATGGCGGCTTTGTGGCGCATGCCGTACTGGGCGGGGATGTCGGCTTTGCCGCTGAGGGGCAGGGTGCAGCGGGCTGCGACGATGCGGTTGTCATGGATCACGACGGCACCGTCGTGCAGGGGCGAATTCTTGAAAAAGAGATTCATCAGGAGCCGCTTGTTGATCCGGGCGTCGATGGTGTCACCGGTCTCGATGATGTGCTGCAGGGAGTCCTGGCGGGCGATAACGATCAGGGCGCCGGTCTTGCCGGCGGACATATCCCGGACCGCGTCGAGCAGGGCGTCCGTGGCTGCGCTGCCGAGCTGGTCGCTCTTGCGGCCGAACAGGCGGTTGAAGAGTTTCCATCCGCTGCCGCCGAAGCCGTAGCGGGAACCCAGCTTGATCAGGAAATAGCGGATCTCCGGCTGGAAGATGACGATCAGGGCGATCACGCCCACGTCCAGGACCGTGCTCATGATACCGGACATCAGGGTCATGTTGAGGGCGGAGACGACCACCTTGAGGACGTACAGGAAGATGACGGCGACGAAGATATTCATCGCCGAGGAGCCCCGCAGCCAGCGGAACAGGATGAAGATGATGGCGGCCACCATCAGGATGTCGAGGATGTCCGTCAACGTGATATTCAGAAAGCCCAGTAAAGCGAGCGGCATCGTATACGTGTTTTAGCCTACAAATATAATCATTCGTTTCCGAAAAGTTATCAACAAAAAATCGCATTAAGTTGTTGAAAATCAAAAAATAAGTCGTATATTTGCAGCCCGCCAAAATATGCGGCGGAATTAAGTTATTTATTATCAATTAATTATCAAACAATGCCTGGATTAATTGGAAAGAAAATCGGAATGACTTCCGTTTTCGGTGCCGATGGAAAAAATATTCCATGCACCGTTATCGAAGCTGGGCCGTGTGTTGTCACGCAATTGCGTACAGTAGAGAAAGATGGCTATGCCGCTGTACAGCTTGCCTATGACGAAACCACCGAAAAACACACCAGCAAGCCTCTCCAGGGGCACTTCAAGAAAGCGGGTACCACCCCCAGGAAGAAACTCGTCGAATTCCCGGCGGATTTCTCCAAGGAGCTCGCGCTCGGCGATGTCGTCACCGTCGAGGACATCCTCAGTGACGAAGTCCCGTTCGTGGACATCGTCGGTACTTCCAAGGGTAAGGGGTTCCAGGGTGTCGTACACCGTCACCACTTCGCCGGCGTCGGTGGCAAGACCCACGGCCAGCACAACCGTCTCCGTCACCCCGGTTCCATGGGTGCATCTTCGTGGCCTTCCCGCGTCTTCCCCGGTATGAGGATGGCCGGACACATGGGCAACGAACGGGTGAAGGTTTTCAACCTGAAGGTTCTCAAAGTTGACCCTGAGTACAATCTTCTCGTCGTCAAGGGTTCCGTTCCCGGAGCCAGAGGTTCTTATGTAATTGTGGAGGCTTAAGCGTATGGAATTGGCAGTTTTGAAAATTGACGGATCTGAATCCGGAAAGAAGGTTGTTCTTGATGAGAACGTGTTCGGCATCGAGCCGAACGACCATGCCGTATATCTCGACGTCGTCCAGTACCTCAACCATCAGCGTCAGGGTACCGCGAAGACTAAGGATCGCAGCGAAGTTGCCTACAGCACCAAGAAGCTCGGTCGCCAGAAAGGCGGCGGCGGTGCCCGTCACGGCAGCTTGAAAGCCAATATCTTCGTCGGCGGCGGCCGCGTGTTCGGTCCCAAGCCGCGTCTGTATCGGACCAAGTTGAACAAGAAGGTCAAGTCCCTGGCCCGCCGTTCCGCCCTCACCTACAAGGCGCAGGAGAACGCGATCACCTTCGTGGAGCCTTTCGTGATGGAAGCCCCGAAGACCAAGGAGCTCCTTTCCATTCTCGCGAACATCAAGGCCGGCACCCGCAAGGTCCTCGTCGTCCTTCCCGAGACTTCAACCAATATTTATCTTTCATCACGCAACCTCCCCGAAGTGAAGGTGATCACCGTCGATGAGATCAACACCTACACCATCATGAATGCGAATTCGCTGGTGCTGGTCGACGGCGTTCAGGATATCCTTTCGGCCCGCGTCAAATAAAAAGAATGTACCATGGGAATCATATTTAAGCCTATCGTAACAGAAAAGATGACGGATCAGGGCGAGAAGCTCAACCGTTACGGTTTCATCGTGGACCGTCGGGCCAACAAGCTCGAGATCAAGAAGGCGGTGGAGCAGATGTACAACGTGACCGTCGAGGATGTCAATACCGTCAACTACCACGGTAAGAGACGCTCCCGCTACACCAAGGCCGGTCTCCTCAGGGGCCGCAGCAATCACTTCAAGAAGGCGTATGTCACGCTCGCTGGTGATGACAAGATCGATTTCTACGCTAATATTTAAGGAGGGTTAGACAATGGCTATCAAGAAATTCAAACCGGTAACCCCGGGTCAGAGAAACAAGGCGATCAGCTCCTTCGACGAGATTACCGCCAAGAAACCTCACAAGGTATTGTTGGAGCCCCTCCATAAGACGGGCGGCCGCAACAACACCGGCCAGATGACTGTCCGCTACATCGGCGGCGGCCACAAGAGAATGTATCGCATCATCGACTTCCTGCGCACCAAGGATGACTGCACGGCGAAGGTCCTCACCATCGAGTACGACCCCAACCGCAGCGCCCGCATCGCGCTCGTCGAGTATGAAGATGGAGAGAAGCGGTATATCATCGCCCCGAACGGCCTCAAGGTCGGTCAGGTGATCGCTTCCGGCAAGGGCGTCGCGCCCGAGGTCGGCAACTGCCTCCCTCTCAGTGAAATTCCTGTAGGTACCCTCGTGCACAATATCGAGCTCCGTCCCGGACAGGGCGCCGTCATGGCCCGCTCCGCCGGTACGTTCGCGCAGCTCGCCGCCCGTGAGGGCACGCACGCCGTCCTCCGTCTGCCTTCGGGCGAGACCCGCATGGTCCTCGTCTCCTGCCGCGCGACGGTCGGTACCGTTTCCAATCCGGATCACAACCTCGAGTCCTTCGGCAAGGCCGGCCGCAGCCGCTGGCTGGGCCGCCGTCCTCACAACCGGGGTGTCGTGATGAACCCGGTCGATCACCCGATGGGTGGTGGTGAAGGCCGCGCCTCCGGTGGTCACCCGCGTTCCCGCAAGGGTCTGCCGGCAAAGGGTTACAAGACCCGCAACCCGAAGGCCGCTTCCAACAAGTTCATCATTGAGAGAAGAAAGAAATAAACAGGAATAAATTATGAGTCGTTCTTTAAGAAAAGGTCCGTACATCCAGGAAGCCCTGGAGAAGAGGATCCTTGCTATGAATGAAGGTAGCAAGAAGAAAGAGGTGGTCAAGACCTGGTCCCGCGCCAGCATGATTTCACCTGACTTCATCGGCCATACGATCGCTGTGCATAACGGAAACAAGTTCATTCCTGTTTATGTCACCGAGCAGATGGTCGGCCACAAACTCGGCGAGTTCGCTCCCACCCGTATTTTCAGAGGCCATTCAGGCAACAATAAGAAGTAATGTTTAAAGACTAGGCATTATGGGAAAAAGAAAAAGACTGATGGCTGAGAAATATAAGGAAGCCAAGAAGGTGACGGCCATCGCCAAAGCTAACGATATCCCCACGTCTCCCCGTAAGATGCGGCTTGTCGCCGACACTGTGAGAGGAGTGGAAGTCAACCGTGCGCTCGATCTGCTGAAGTTCTCCAAGAGAGCTGCTTCCAAGGATCTTGAGGTGCTTCTCCGCAGCGCCATCGCCAACTGGGAAGCCAAGAATCCCGATCAGAGCAAAGAACTCGACAACGGCAACGTCTACGTCAAGACCATCATGGTCGGCGAAGGCCGCACGCTGAAGCGCATCCGTCCTTGCCCGCAGGGCCGGGCCGGCCGCATCCGCAAGCGTTCTAACCACGTGACCGTCATCCTCGATGTCAAACCCGCAACTGTGGAGGAGTAATTATGGGACAGAAAACTAATCCTATCAGCAACAGAATCGGTATCACCCGTGGTTGGGACTCCAACTGGGTCGGTGGCAACTATCCCGAGAAGATCGCGGAAGACTTCGAGATCCGCAAGTATTTGAGCAACCGCCTCGCGAAGGCCAGCCTCAGCAAGATCATCATCGAGCGTACGCTGAAGCTCATCACCGTCACGATCTATGCCGCCCGTCCGGGCGTCATCATCGGTAAAGGCGGCGCCGAGGTCGACAAACTCAAGGAAGAACTGAAGAAGGTCACCAAGAAGGACGTCCAGATCAACATCTTCGAGGTGAAGCGCCCTGAGGTGGATGCCCACATCGTTGCGGACAACATCGCCCGCCAGATCGAGGGCCGTGTGTCCTATCGCCGCGCCATCAAGATGGCCATCGCCAACACGATGCGCGTCGGTGCCGAAGGCATCAAGGTGCAGATCAGCGGCCGCGTCGGCGGTGCCGAAATCGCCCGCAGCGAGATGTTCAAAGAGGGCCGTACCCCGCTCCACACCTTCCGTGCGGACATCGACTATGCGCTGGCTGTCGCCAACACCAAGGTCGGTTGCCTCGGCATCAAGGTCTGGATCTGCAACGGCGAGCGCTATGGCAAGCAGGACCTGACCCCTGCTGCCCTGATGGCCGCCAACGCCAGCGCCCAGGGTTCCCCTCGCGCCCCTCGCGGCGACCGTCGTGACCGCCGTGGCGGCGACCGCGACCGTCGTCCCCGCAGGGACAACAACGCCCGTTAGTTTTCTTTCTGGAAAATTGACTATATTTGATGCCGGTTCCGGATTTTCCGGAGCCGGCTTACGTTTAATACTATGAAAAAGATTTTTGTTATTCTGCTGTTTGCGTTTGTCGCATGCAATCCCCGTTTTGTCACTTACGAACAGTTTGGAGCCGTGGGAGACGGCGTGCATGACGATTTCCCGGCCATCGTGGAGACGCACCGCTTCGCCAATGAAAAAGGCCTGCCGGTCAAGGCGGATGAAGGAAAGACCTACCTGCTCCGGGGCGACGGGCTGACGGCCGTCATCCAAACGGACGTGGACTTCGGGCAGGCCCGTTTCGTGATCGACGATGTCGATCTGACCCACTACAAGACGCCCGTCTTCCTGGTGAAGCCCAGTCAGGAGCCCGTGCAACTCGACGGAATTGCATCCCTCTCCCGGGGCCAGAAGTCTCTGGGCGTCGCCCTGCCGGCCCGCAGCCTGGTCGAGGTCGTCGATGACAGCGAAAAAGTCTATATCCGCAAGGGCCTGAACCAGAACAACGGGACGGACAAGACCGAAGTCTTCGTGGCCGACGCGGACGGGACCATCGAAGCGAGTTCGGCTCCCGTGTGGGACTACGTTTCGGTCTCGAAGATGGTGGCCTATCCGATCGATCGGAAGACGCTGACGATCCGGGGCGGCGTTTTCACGACCCGGGCCAACCAGATGCCCAGCCGATATACCTACCATCACCGCGGCTTCCAGATCGAGCGCTCGAACGTCCGGGTGGAAGGCTTGACCCACCTGGTCGAGGGCGAGCTGGAGGAACACGGCGCTCCCTACACCGGCTTTCTGAACGTGGTGAAGGCTGCGGATATCCTGATCACGGGCTGCACCTTCACCGCCCACAAGACGTATCAGACCATCGGCGCCGCCGGCCTGCCGGTCAGCATGGGCTCCTATGACCTGGGGGCCAACCGGGCGGTGAATATCCGCTGGGAGCATTGCCGCCAGACGACCGATATCGACGACAGCCGGTACTGGGGCCTGTTCGGCTCCAATTTCTGCAAGAACCTCTCGATGGATGACTGCGTGTTCTCCCGTTTCGATGCCCACATGGGAGTCAAGGACGTGACCTTGACGAATTGTACTTTCGGTCACATGGGCGTCCAGATGGTCGGCTTCGGTACGATCCTCCTCCAGGACAGCGAGGTACGCGCCTCCCGCCTGATTTCTTTCCGGAGCGACTACGGCAGTTCCTGGGACGGGGACATTATCGTCCGCAACTGCCGTTTCGTCCCGGCCCGGAAGTCCCTCAAGGAACTGTCCCTCATCATCGGTACCAATGACGGTACGCACGATTTCGGCTACGAGTGCCGCCTGCCGGAGAAAATCCTCCTGGAAAACCTCGTGATCGACGACAGCGGGCTCACGGACGAGCGTTACGCCGGTCCGATGATCTTCGGTACGTTCGGACGGGATGTGTCAAAGCCCGATCTGCTGCCCTATAGGGCGGAGGGCCAGGTCGTCCTGAAGAATGTCACGGTCCTGAGCGGGAAACCGCTCGGCCTCAGCCGGAACGAGGCGATGTTTCGCGGCTACGAAGTCCTCCGATAGTTGTATTTTGGTAAAAATCACTATCTTTATGCGATAAACAACGAAAGGAAGATGAAAAAAGCACTATGGACGGCAGCGGCGGCCCTGATGGCCCTGATCGGCTGCGCGAATGCTCCGGTGGAGCAGAAGATCAAGGATTTCCAGTCGGAGATCGAAAATTATGAAAAGGCCTTCTCCGAGGAGTTGGTGACGATCAAGCAGAATGCTGACCTGACGGCCGAGCAGCAGCAGGAGGCCGTGAACTTGCTCCAGGAAAAAGTGGCCGGGCAAATCAAGGACTTTTGCAAGACGACGATCCGGAAAAACAAAAATGACGGAGCCGGCCTCGAGGCCCTGAAGTATGCCTACTACTTCTTCGATGTCGATGAGCAGGAAGAACTGCTGGGCTGCCTGGGTCCCAAGGTAAAGGAGGATGACTTCGTTCAGAAGGCCCTGCAGAGCGTCCAGGCCAAGAAGAGCACCAAGGCCGGGCAGCCTTTCGTGGATTTCACGATCGTCCAGGATCCCGACAACGCCGAGGCGAGCACGGTCAGGCTTTCCGACTATGCCGGCAAGGGCAAGTACCTCCTCGTGGACTTCTGGGCCAGCTGGTGCGGCCCCTGCAAGGCCGAGCTGCCCAATATCAAGGCAGTCTATGACAAGTACGCCGGAGAAGATTTCGACGTCCTGAGCGTCGCCGTCTGGGACAAACCTGAAGACACCGCCAAGGCGGCTGCCGAGCTGGGCATCACCTGGCACCAGATCGTCAATGCCCAGCAAGTCCCGACCGACCTGTACGGCATCGAAGGGATCCCGCACATCATCCTGATCGGCCCCGACGGCATCATTCTGAACCGTGACCTGCGCGGGGAAGGGATCGAAGCCGCCGTCTCCCGCAACGTCAAGGCAAAGCATTGACGGTCAAAGAGAAAATAGCACTCTTTCCGCATTCCTCGGGCGTGTATCGCTATTACGACGCCGCGGGGAATGTGATCTATGTGGGCAAAGCCAAGGACCTGCACAAGCGCGTGGCCCAGTATTTTGTCCCGCCGGAGCGGCTCAACATCAAGACCCGCGTGCTGGTGTCCCGGATCGCGGACGCACAGTATTCGGTCGTGGACAGCGAAGCGGACGCCCTGCTGCTGGAGAACAACTTGATCAAGCAGTACAAGCCCAAATACAACATCCTCCTGAAGGATTCCAAGACCTATCCCTGGATCTGCGTGACGGCCGATCCCTATCCCAAGGTCTTCCTGACGCGGCGCGTGGTCCAGAACGGGTCCCGCTATTTCGGCCCCTATTCTTCGGTGATGCACGCGCGCAACCTGCTGGACTTCTTTGCCCGCAACTACCCCTTGCGCACCTGCCATTTCAAGATCGACTCGGATACGATCCTGCGGGGCAAGATGCGTCCCTGCCTGGACTACCATATCGGCAAGTGCAAGGGCTGCTGCATCGGCGCCGTCTCGATGGAAGAGTACAACGGCTGGATCGGGGAGATCGTCTCGCTTCTGAAGGGGGGCGTCGGGGATATCCTGCGCGACCTGGAGGTCCGGATGCATGCCGCCGCCGAGGATCTGGATTTCGAGACGGCGCAGGGCTGCAAGCTCAAGATTGACTCGCTCCGGAAGCATTATGCCCGTTCGGTCATCTCCAGCGCACGCGATCTCAACTGCGACGTCTTTTCGCTGGTCTCGGACTCGTTGGAGAGTTACGGCAACTTCCTGCGCATCCGCGGGGGCTCGATCGTGCAGTCGCTCAACCTGGGTTTCAAACTCGGGATCGAGGAGGAGCCGGCGGCTGTGCTGAGCACCTTCATCGCCGAGATCGAGGCCAAATTCGGCGAGCTGAGCCGGGAGATCATCGTGCCCTTCCTGCCCGATGTGGAGATCGGGGGCGTGGAGTTCCGAATTCCCGTCAAGGGTGACAAGTATGCGCTCCTTGAGCTGAGCGTCAAGAATGCGAAGGAGTTCCAGCTGGCCAACCTCAAGCAGAAGGAGCATTCGCATCCGGACGAATACCGCGCCATGGCGCTCGAGAACCTGCGTCAGGCGCTCGGGATGGAGGAGACGCCCGAGCACATGGAGTGTTTCGACAACTCCAACATCCAGGGCACTAATCCCGTGGCGGCCTGTGTCGTGTTCCGGGGTGGCGAACCGTCCAAGAAGGATTACCGCAAGTTCAAGATCAAGACCGTCGTGGGCGCCAACGACTATGCCTCGATGAAGGAGATCGTCAACCGTCGCTACACGCGCATGCTGGAAGAAGCGCCGGACGACCTGCCGCAACTGATCGTCATCGACGGAGGCAAAGGACAGCTCAACTTCGCCTGGCAGGCGCTCTGCGAGCTGGGGATCCAGGACCGGCTGACCGTCGTGGGCCTGGCGGAGCGGATGGAAGAGGTCATCCGGGTCGGCGATCCGTATCCCTTGTTCCTGGACCGCAATTCGCAGGCGTTCCGCCTGATTACGCATATCCGTGACGAGGCGCACCGCTTCGGCATCACGTTCCACCGCAGCCTGCGCTCCAAGCAACAGACGCATTCCGTCCTGCGGGAAATCAAGGGGGTGGGGGAGCAGACCGAGCAGCGCCTGCTGATCCATTTCGGGAGCGTGGCGCGCATCGCCGCGGCGCCCGTGGAGGACCTGGCCGGCCTGGTCGGCCCGGCACTGGCCCGTCGCATCAAGGAGAGATTGAATGAAAATGGATGAGAAGCAATTTAACCGCTGGTTTTCCGCGTTCATCCTGATCGGGATGAGCGTGGCGCTCGTGCTGGCGACGGCGATCAAACTGGGCGGCCAGGCGGAGGGTCGCGGCCTGCTGCTGCTGGCCGCTTTCGGATCGCTGATGGGCGTACTGGCCACCGTCAGTTCGGCCAACGGGCGCATCATCACCTTCCTGTTCGGCTTGCTGGACGTCGCCATCTACGGGGCGATGTGCCTGATGAACTGGCGCGACGGGGGATCGGGCCTGGGCAACGCCGTCCTCCATTTCGTGTATTTCGTGCCGATGCAGTTCGTGGGCTTTGCCCAATGGAAAAGACGCGGGTCCAACGAGGCCGGTCAGGTGCGGGCACGCCGGCTGGACGGCCGGCAATGGGCTTGGATCGGCCTGGCCCTCGTCGTCTCGACGGGGGTGTTGTATGGGGTGATCGCCCATTTCGACAAGTCGGCAGCCGACGGGTTCCTCAAGATGGCTGTCGTGCTGGACGTGCTGCCTCTGGTGTGCAATATCTTCGGCCAGGCGTTGATGTCTACGGCCTATCGTGAGCAGTGGTTCTTCTGGATCGGGGTCAACGTCTTCTCCATCTGGATGTGGGCCCGGTCGCTCGCGACGGGAGGCGGCTCCTATGCAGTGATTTATATCATCAAGTACAGCTTCTATCTGATCAACTCCCTGAACGGTCTGCGGATTTGGCACAATCTTAGCAAAAAGGAGGATGTTTGCAAATAAGAAATAGTTTTTCTACCTTTGTCAAGTTATTTGGCTGACGTGTAATTACAAAACATAAACTAATTTTAATTATTATGGAATACGAGGAAATCGTAAAAAAAGTAAAAGCGATCATTATCGACAAGTTGGGTGTCGAAGAGTCCGAGGTCACCGAGACCGCCAGCTTTACCAACGATCTGGGCGCTGACTCCCTTGACACCGTTGAGCTGCTCCTCGAGTTCGAGAAGGTGTTCGACATCAAGATTCCCGATGAGGAAACCAGCACGATTGCCACCGTGAAGGACGCGATCGACAAAGTCAACGAGAAACTCCAGGCGAAATAATTCGCGGACGCTCGTACATAAGAAGGCCGACTGATTCGTTCAGCCGGCCTTTCTCATGGTCTGTCTGTTGCAGCAGGATCAGTTCTCTCCACTCTTGGGCAAGGAATAGGTGACGGTCATTTTGGGTCTCCGGCCGGCGTCCGGATAGGTCGGGCCGTTGAGCGATGCCTGGTAGTATCGGTCTTTGTCCAGGGTCTTGATGGTCTTGGAGCTGGTCGCGTTCATGCTGCCGTACATCTGCTGCATCAGCATGTAGCTGTAGTAGTTGTTGTAATAGCTGCCGTATCCGCCGTATCCGCCGTACCCGTAGCCTCCGTATCCGTATCCGCCATAGCCGCCGTACCCGCCGTACCCGCCGTACATGTTATTGTAGTAGCTGGAGTACATCATCATGTTGTAGTACTGGGTCATCTCATCCTGCTCGGCGGCGGAGGTGGTTGTCGTCTGGATCTCGTTGGCCATGATCAGGAACCAGACGTCGTAGTTGTGGATCTTGTCCAGGTCCTCTAGCTTAAGGATGGCCTGGGTGTGGTAGGTGATGTCCGGCGCATATTCCATCCGGGAGCGGTTCACGTCGCCCTGGTCCTCGGAAGAGTCGCTGGAGTCGGTCAGGTTGGCGAAACTCAGGCCCCCGTTGTCCAGGCGGATGCGGCAGGTCGGGCTCAGGATCTGGGGGAAACGGATCATCTCCCGGTAGTCCTCCGGGAACTCGAAGGGGAGGGAGAGCGAAGCCCGGTTGATGGCGGCTTCCTTCGGATTGCCGTGGCGGGAGATCTCCTCAATCAGTTTCTCCCGGATTTCGGTCGCGGACAGGACGGGTTTCAGGCCGCCGCCGCCTTCGATGTAAACATATTCCCCGGCCGGACCGGACAGGCCCCGGGATTCGTGGCAGCAGACATTGAGGCAATACTGGGGCAGGTCGGAACTCGCGTTGTAGAGCAGGGAATCCACGTCGTAGAACTGGTCCGGGCAGAAGTAGAACAGGAAGGTGGTATCCGTCTTCCGGCCGTTGTAGTCGGCGGTGAAGCCCAGCTCGGCATAGTTGCCCTCCAGGTACCCGTACGAGCTGTTGTACTGGAGCTGCAGCTTGAAGAGGTTGATGCGTCCGCCGTTGCCGGCCGGGGCGTCGGTTTCGAAGACGATGCCGGGGAACTTCTTGGTGTAAGCCGCGATACTCCGGGTGTCTTCGGGCGTGATCTTCATGTATTTTTCGCCGAACGTCCGGGTGAAGAAAAATCCGAGCGTGTCCTCGGTGCCGTTGTACACCGGGACACCGACCGTGATCCGCTGGCTGCCGTGCTTGAGCCGGGTATTGATGTCGAACGTGGAGTCAAGCGCCTCGCTCAACTCATAGACGTTGATGTTCTGGTGCGCGTAGTAGTCCTCGTCCCGGATGACCGAGACCGTGTCATTGACCATCCTCATCCGGAAATAGCGGAACTGGGCATTGCTGCCAAAATCCAGGGAGTCATGCACCGGTACCAGGGTTATGGCCGAACTCTGGGTGGTCAGGCCGAACTGCTCGTCGCGGATGGCGCCGAAGGAAATACGGGTCTGGGAATAGCCGGACAGACTGTCGGCCGGAGCCATCCGGACGTCTTCGAGCGGGAACTCCGCAATGAAGGTGTCGAACTGCTGGTCCGTTGACAGGAAGTCGGATCCCAGGTCATAGTCCATATGGATGCAGGACGGGCAAATCAGCGCCACGGCGGCGCCGGCCAGGAAGAATAAGCGTTTGATGGAATGTAAATTCATCTTACAACTGATCATAAAACCTGTCGTATTCATCGACATAGCTGCCGTCTTCGAAAGATTTTTCCTTGTAAGGCAGCACGGGAAGCCCGCTCGCATCGCAGAAGGATTTCAGGCTCTTGTCTATCCCGGCATCTCCGAAAATGACGGCATCCGAATACGCCACGGCTGTTTTCGCAAGATTTATGCCATCCGGCTCCGCAAGCAGGGCGACATCCGCTTCCTGGATGCCGGATGCGATGATTTTCTTGGCAAAATCCTTGTCGAAGGTCTCCCGGTCGGCGTCTCCGTAGAGCGAGAGGATGACCTTGCTGTTGGAAAAGATCGGGTCGTCCCGGAAGATTTTCTTGAGGTAGAGGGGGACCAGGTGGGAGATCCATCCGTGGCAGTGGATGATATCCGGGGCCCATCTGAGCTTCTTGACGGTCTCCAGGATGCCCCGGGCGAAAAAGATGGCGCGCTCGTCGTTGTCTGCGAAAAACTTGCCTTCGGCGTCGCGGTCGATCTGCTTGCGGCGGAAGTAGTCATCGTTGTCCAGGAAATATACCTGCAGGCGGGCGGAGGTGATGGAGGCGACCTTGATCACCAGCGGCCGGTCCACGTCGCTGATGATGAGATTCATCCCGGAAAGCCGGATGACTTCGTGCAGCTGGTTCTTCCGCTCGTTGATGCAGCCGTACTTCGGCATGAAGGAGCGGATCTCCTTCTTGCGCTCCTGGATGCCCTGGGGCAGGTTGCGGCAGATGTCCGCTATCCGTGATCCGGGGAGGAACGGCGTCATCTCCGAATTAACGAACAGGACCTTTTTGATACTCTCACCCATCTTGTTGCGTCTTAAAAGTCAGATTTGAACAAAGATAAGAATTTTTTTTCATATTTTGATAATTCACTATCTTTGAGGTAAATTCGGAAAGAAGCGAGCGAATGGGCAAAAACGTGGAGAAAAAACTGATCCGCAGACGCCTGGCCAATGCCTGGCTCTCGACCGTCATCAGCATCAGTCTCGTGCTGCTGCTGGTGGGTCTGGCGGCATTGCTGCTGATGAATGCGGGCAGCGTCTCTGACTATTTCAAGGAGCATATGCAGGTCTCCGTGCTGATGAAGCCGGAAGTCAGCGATGCCGAGGCGATGGCCTTCCAGGAAGAGCTGGGGCGGTACGCTTTCATCCGCGGGACGCGCTTCGTGTCCAAGGAGCAGGGGGCCGAGGAGATGAAGGCGATGCTGGGGGAGGACTTCCTCAGCGTCTTCGAGTCTTCCCCGATCCCTGCGTCGGTGGACCTGACGCTGGAGGCGCGCTACGTCTCGCCGGACAGCCTGGACCGGGTCAAGGCCGTGCTCCTGGAGTCTCCGTTGGTGGACGAGGTCAGCTATCAGCAGTCCCTGATCGAGGCGCTCAACCAGAACCTCACGAAGATCGCGCTGCTGCTCGGCATCTTCATCGTGCTGCTGCTCTTCATCTCTTTCGTCCTGATCAACAATACGGTGCGGCTGAGCATCTTTTCCCGGCGCTTCACCATCCATACGATGAAGATGGTCGGCGCGACCAAGTCTTACATCCGGGGGCCTTTCCTCGTGCAGGCGGTGTTCCAGGGGCTGTTTTCCGCATTCCTGGCCATCCTCTTCCTGCTGGCCGTGCTCTTTGTCGTCCGGCGCGAATTCGCGGAGCTGTTCGAGATCTTCCAGATGCCGATCCTGCTGGCCGTGATGGGGATTATGGTGGCCGCGGGCGTGGTGATCTGCGTGCTGAGCACCTGGTGGGTGGTCGGGCGGCTCGTTTCGCTGAGCAAAGATGAATTGTATTATTAAATAATCGAAACAACTATGGAGGATCGTGAAAAGATGGCGATTACGCCGAAAGGATTGAGGTTGATGATTGCGGGACTGCTCGTGATGATCGCGGGCTATATCCTGCTCTCGGGCGGGGGCAGCAAGGATCCGCAGGTCTTCAATTACGCGATGTTCGACTTCCGCCGGCTTGTTGCCGCCCCGGTCGTCATCATCGCCGGCATTGTCGTCGAAGTGGTCGCCATCATGGGCGTATTCACGCGGAAGGAGGATAAGAAATGACCTGGTTGCAAGCATTGTTGCTCGGCCTGGTCCAGGGCCTGACGGAGTTTCTGCCGGTCAGCAGCAGCGGCCATCTGACGATCGGCCGCGAATTGCTCGGCGTGGAGGCTTCCGGCGACCTGGTCTTTGAGGTCGTCGTCCATACCGCCACCGTCCTGGCGACCATTGTCGTTTTCCGTGAGGAGATCTGGCGGCTGCTTTGCGGTTTGTTCAAGTTCCGGTACAACGACGAGACGGATTACATCCTGAAAATCTTTCTCTCGATGATTCCCGTCCTGTTCGTCGGCCTGTTCCTCAAGGATAAGGTCGAGGCGTTGTTTGCTTCGCTGCTGGTGGTCGGGATCGCGCTGCTCGTGACGGCGCTGCTGCTCTTTCTTTCAGACAGGATGTCGGCCTCCCGCAAGCAGCATCCCTCTTCCGTCTCCCAGGCGCGCAACGGCATCAGCTGGTGGCAGGCTTTCCTCATCGGCCTCGGCCAGGCTGTCGCGGTGATTCCGGGCCTGTCCCGTTCCGGCACGACTATCAGTACGGGCCTGCTGTGCGGGGTCCGGCGTGAATCCGTGGCCCAGTTCTCTTTCCTGATGGTGCTGATTCCTATCCTGGGCGAGGCCTTCCTGGACCTGGTCGGCGGGGATATGGCGGCCTCTTCCATCGGTGCCCTGCCGCTCGCCGTGGGTTTTCTGGCCGCCTTCGTGTCCGGCCTTTTCGCCTGCAAAGTGATGATCGCCCTGGTCAAGAAGGCCCGGTTGAAGTGGTTTGCCCTCTACTGCGCCATCGTCGGCCTGCTGGTCATCCTGTTCTCGATTCTCTAGCATGCCGGAAAGGAAGGGAATCTATTTCGTGTCGGATGTCCATCTGGGACTCGAGGTCGGCGATCCTGCCGACCGGGAGGCGCGTTTTGTAGCGTTCCTGCGCTCGATCCCGGCCGGAACGACGCAGGCCCTTTATCTGCTGGGCGATATATGGGATTTCTGGTACGAATACAAGTATGTCGTGCCCAAAGGCTACGTGCGGGTGTTTGCTGCGTTGACGGAGCTGATGGATGCCGGCGTGGAGGTTTATTTCATGGCCGGCAACCACGACCTGTGGTGTTTCCGCTATTTCGAGGAACTGGGGATCCGGATCCTGCGGCAGCCGTACTTTTTCGAGGCGGACGGCAAGCGTTTCTGCGTCGGCCATGGGGACGGGCTCGGTCCCGTCCCGTTCGGCTACCGGCTGATGCACGGGGTTTTTTCCAACCGCGTGGCACAGGCCCTGTTCAGCACCCTGCACCCGACCCTCGCCTTCGGGCTGGCGCGTGCGTGGTCCCGGCGCAATCGCCTGTCCCATCCCCCGTACCGCTTCCGCGGAGCCCAGGAGCCGCTGTATCGCTTTGCCGAGACCTATGCCCGCGAGCACCCGGTGGATTATTTCATCTTCGGCCACTATCATGCACAGGTGGACCTGACGCTGCCCTCGGGCGCGCGTCTGCTGATGGCGGAGTCTTGGATCGGGGACTCGCCCTATTGGTATTGGGACGGGATTTCGGTCTTCTTGGGCCACTCGAAGAAGATCGAATAATAGAAGGTGTCGAACTCTCCGCGCTCCCAGAGCCGGACCAGCTGTTCCGTCTGCTTGTCCACGCCTTCGGGGTCGTAGCGCGTCTTCAGGTCCTGGTCGAAGAGTTTCGCGACGCCCTGCCAGAAACCGGCGGCGGCCTTGCTCTTGTAGTCCTTCACGACCGCGTAGGGCGTTTTGCCCAGCTCCCGGTCCACCAGCCGGACCAGCAGCTGGCCCTGTGAGATGGTCATGTGGCGGACGGCGTCTTCGAAATCGTGGAGCAGCTGCCACTGGATGTCATTGATGTATTTCTCCCGCTTGCGGCGGCGCATGTTTTCCATCTCGATGGTCATGTCCACCTCCTCCGACAGTTTCTTGCCCAGCAGGGCATAGGGATAGACTTTGTTGAAATTGTAGACGAGGCGGCAGTACTTGCGCCAGTCGGCTTTGTTGACACGGCTGCCCTTCGGGAAGATCCAGGCGGGCTGGATCGTGTCGAGGAAGACCGTGTCCCCGTCCTCGACCATGTAGTACATAAAGGTCGGGGCCATCCTGCGTTTTGAATTCTGGGCATGGCCCGGAAACGCAAGAAGGAGCACGAGGGCCCCCAGGAGCAGGATGGTTCTTTTCCTTAACATACGGGAGCAAATGTAAGCAAAAAAAAGACCAATCCAGCATCGGGTCGGAAAGGCCCTTGAGTGTTTGTCGAAAACGGGGGATAAATAATTTGGGCCGGATATCGGAACTCGCTGGAAATTCGGATTTTGACCGCTTGATTTTACGGTCGAAATGAGTTGAAAAAACTATAAAAACCATTTGTGTTTTCTTTTTTTTTACTAACTTTGCAGTCCCAAAAATCGGGCTATTTGATACTAATATATTGATTGTCAGCGAGTTGGGGAAAATTGATAATTTATTTTTAAATTCATAAACGATGTTACAACCTAAGAAAACAAAGTTTAGAAGGGAACAGAAAGGCCGCATGAAGGGCAACGCCCAGAGAGGCAATCAGCTTGCGTTTGGTTCTTTCGGTCTGAAGACCCTTGAAAATTGCTGGCTCACCGCCCAGCAGATCGAGGCCGCCCGTCAGGCGATTTCCCGTCGGATGAACCGTGAAGGTCAGATCTGGATCCGGGTATTCCCTGTCAAGCCCGTCACCAAGAAGCCGCTTTCCACCCGTATGGGTAAAGGTAAGGGTGATCCCTACGGATTCGTGGCTCCCATCACTCCGGGCCGCATTCTTTTCGAGGCGGAGGGTGTCTCCCTCGAGGTCGCGAAAGAGGCGATGCGTCTTGCGTCCAACAAACTTCCCGTCGATACGAAGTTTGTCGTCCGCAGGGACTATGTCGAATAATTTAATGGAGAAAGAAAATGAAAGTTTCAGAAGTACGCGAAATGTCCGTCGCCGATCTGCGCGACCGCATCCAGATCGAAAAGGCCAATCTTGATACCATGAAGATCAACCACGCTATCTCTCCATTAGAGGATACGTCCAAGTTTAAGAAGACCAGAAGGGATATCGCTCGCATGATCACTATCCTTGCTGAGAAAGAAAAAGAACAGAACTAAATTGAAGTCTTATGGAAAGAAATCTTCGTAAGGAAAGAATCGGTGTAGTGGTCAGCGACAAGATGGACAAGACCATCGTCGTCGCCGTCGAGACCCGGGAGAAGCATCCCCTCTATGGCAAGTTCGTCAAGAAGACCACCAAGTTCGTCGCCCAGGATGACAAGAACGAGTGCGGCATCGGCGATACCGTCCGCATCATGGAGACCCGTCCGCTGAGCAAGACCAAGAACTGGAGATTAGTTGAAATCGTTGAAAAAGCAAAATAATCTATGATACAGCAGGAAACACGTTTACAGGTTGCCGACAACAGCGGTGCGAAGGAAGTGCTTTGCATCCGTGTGCTGGGCGGTACCAACCACCGTTATGCTACGGTCGGTGACAAGATCGTCGTCGCAGTGAAGAGCGCCATGCCGGGCGGTGACACCAAGAAGGGTACGGTATCGAAGGCTGTTGTCGTCCGCACCAAGAAAGAGATCCGCCGTGCGGACGGTTCCTACATCCGTTTCGACGAGAACGCCTGTGTCCTCCTGGGCAACACGGGAGAACTCCGGGGCACTCGTATCTTCGGCCCTGTCGCCAGAGAGCTTCGTGAGAATTATATGAAAATCGTTTCACTGGCACCTGAGGTCCTTTAATCTTTGATGAATATGAAAAAGTTGCATATCAAGAAAGGCGATACCGTTTATGTAAATGCCGGTAACGACAAGGGAAAGACCGGAAAGGTCCTTTCCGTGAATCCCGACAAGGATCGCGCGATCGTCGAAGGTGTCAATCTCGTCAAGAAGCACACCAAGCCGAACTCCAAGCAGCCCCAGGGCGGTATCATCGAGCAGGAGGCCGGCATCCACATTTCTAACCTACAGCTTATCGACCCCAAGAGTGGCAAGCCCACCCGCGTCGGCTACAAGATGGATGGCGACAAGAAGGTCCGTTATGCTAAAAAATCTGGAGAGGAGATCAAATAATTATGGCAAAGAAAGCTACCAATACTGAAGTCCAGGCCCTTCCCAAAGGATATGTGCCCGCGCTCAAGAAGCTTTACACCGAGGAGATCGTCGATCGCCTCATGAAGCAGTTCTCATATACGACCGTGATGCAGGTCCCCAAGCTCGTCAAGGTCATCCTCAACGAGGGTGTCGGCGACGGTACGCAGGACAAGAAGATCGTCGAGGAGTCCGCTGCGGAACTCTCCCTGATCTCCGGCCAGAAGGCGGTCATCACCACCTCCAGCAAGGACATCTCCAACTTCAAGCTCCGTAAGGGCATGCCCATCGGTGCGAAGGTGACGCTGCGCGGCGTGAAGATGTACGAGTTCCTGGAGCGCCTGATCCGCGTCTCCCTCCCCCGTATCCGTGACTTCAACGGTATCTCCGAGAAGATGGACGGTCAGGGCAACTACACCCTCGGTCTGAAGGAACAGATCATCTTCCCCGAGATCGACATTGACAAGAACCCCCGGATCCATGGCATCGAGGCCACGTTCGTGACCACTGCCAAGACCGACGAAGAGGCCTACGCGCTTCTGAAGGAGTTCGGTTTCCCGTTCAAGAAACATAATAAATAAGATACTATGGCAAAAGAATCGATGAAAGCCCGCGAGGTCAAGCGTGCGAAAATGGTTGCTAAGTATGCCGAGAAGCGGAAGGCTCTCAAAGAGGCCGGCGATTGGGCCACCCTTGACAAGCTTCCGAAGAACTCCTCTCCCGTCCGCCTTCACAACCGCTGTTCCATCACCGGTCGTCCGAAGGGATATATGAGAGCGTTCGGCCTCAGCCGTATCCAGTTCCGTGAGATGGCCTCCAACGGTCTCCTTCCGGGTGTGAAGAAAGCCAGCTGGTAATACGCAAACATTATATTATTAACAATCGGATATCGGGCGCGATGTCGCGCCGGCTCTAAAAAAACAAAAAAGAAATGACTGATCCTATTGCAGATTTCCTTACGAGAATCCGTAATGCTTACCTCGCCGGTAACAAGGTGGTCGAGGCTCCCGCTTCCAAGATGAAGCTTGCCATCACCAAGATTCTCTGTGAGAAGGGTTATATCCTCAGCTACAAGGTGGTTGAGAACAAGCCCCAAGACATCATCAAGATCGCGTTGAAGTATCACCCCCAGACCAAGGTGGCCGCCATCAAGAAGATCGAGCGCGTCTCCTCCCCGGGTCTGCGTCGCTATACCGACGTCAAGGACATGCCCCGCGTCCTCAACGGACTCGGCATCGCCATCCTTTCCACGTCCAAGGGCGTCATCACGGACAAAGAGGCCAAGGATCTCAATGTCGGCGGTGAGGTTATTTGCTATGTTTATTAATTTATAAAGTACGAAATAATGTCAAGAATCGGAAAATTACCTGTAAGCCTTCCGTCCAACGTGAGCGTTGAGCTTCTCGATGGCAACGTCGTCAAGGTGAAAGGCCCTCTTGGTGAGATGTGCCAAAAAGTGGATCCGGACATCGAAGTCACCGTTGAGGGAAATGAGATCAAATTCGCCCGTCCTACGGACCAGCCCCGCCATCGCTCGATGCACGGTCTCTACCGCGCCCTCGTGCACAACATGGTTGTCGGTGTCTCCGAAGGTTTCGAGATCAAGCAGGAACTCGTGGGTGTCGGTTACCGTGTGGAGGTCTCCGGACAGCTCCTCACCTTCAACCTCGGTTATTCCCACACCATTCAGCTGATGCTCCCGGATGAGGTCAAGGCTGAAGTCCCCCAGGTCAAGAAAGGCGAGAACCCCGTCCTTGTCCTCAAGAGTTGCGACAAGCAGCTGGTCGGCCAGGTGGCCGCCAAGATCCGTTCATTCCGCAGGCCCGAACCGTACAAGGGCAAGGGTATCAAGTTCGTCGGTGAGACGCTCCGTCGCAAGGCGGGCAAGACCGCGGCCGCAAAATAATAGGAGGATAGAACTATGGCATTGAATAGAATTGAAAGAAGAAGAAGGATTCACTACCGCATCCGTAAACATGTCAACGGTACCGCTGAGAAGCCCCGCATGGTTGTTTTCCGGTCCAACAAGCAGATTTACGTCCAGGTCGTGGATGACGAGCAGGGTAAGACGCTGGTCGCCGCTGCTTCCAATGACAAGGGTCTCGCCGCCGAGTGCAAAGGCAAGACCGGTATCGAGGCTGCTGCGATCGTCGGCAAGGCTGTCGCGGAGCGTGCCCTCCAGGCGGGTATCACCACCGTGTGTTTCGACCGTGGCGGCTACCTCTTCCATGGAAGGGTTAAAAGTTTGGCTGACGCCGCCCGTGAAGGTGGCCTTAAATTCTAATTGAAAGACTATGGCAAATACAAATGTTAAAAGAGTAAAGACCTCTGAGCTTGAGTTGAAAGACAGGCTGGTCGCCATCCAGAGAGTAACCAAGGTTACTAAGGGTGGTCGTCACTTCCGCTTTGCGGCGATTGTCGTGGTGGGTGACGAGAACGGCGTTGTAGGTTATGGTCTTGGCAAGGCCAACGAAGTCACGGCCGCCATCGCGAAGGGTGTCGAGGATGCGAAGAAGAACCTCGTGAAGATCCCCATCATCAATACGACCATCCCGCACGAGCAGGAGTCCAAGTTCGGCGGTTCCCGGGTTTTCATGAAGCCTGCCGCTCCCGGTACCGGTGTTAAGGCCGGCGGTGCCATGCGCGCCGTGTTCGAGTCTGCCGGTATCCAGAACGTCCTGGCGAAGTCCAAGGGCTCTTCCAACCCTCACAACCTCGTGAAGGCTACGATCGCCGCCCTGACTGAAATGCGTGACGCTTATACCGTCGCGGGTCTCCGTGGTGTCCCCATGAACAAGGTGTTTAACGGATAGGAGGACGGATCATGACGAAACTCAGAATTACCCAGATCATCAGCAAGAACGGAGAGACCAAGCGCCAGATCGCCAATCTCCGCACGCTCGGTATCCGCAAGATGCATCAGACTGTCGAGGTCGAGAAGAATCCCGTCACGATGGGACAGGTCGCCAAGATCGCTCATCTTGTGAAAGTTGAAGAAATTGAAGACTAAGGAGGACGAGATTATGAAACTTGAAAATTTGAAACCTGCAGCTGGTTCGACCAAGAATAGCAAGAGAATCGGACGTGGAGAAGGCTCCGGCAAAGGCGGTACCGCCACCCGTGGTACCAAGGGTGCCCAGGCTCGCGCCGGTTATTCCCATAAGATCGGTTTCGAAGGCGGTCAGATGCCTATCCAGCGGCGTCTTCCCAAGTTCGGATTCAAGAACCCTACCCGTGTTGAATACAAGGCAGTCAACCTCGCCGCCGTCCAGGCTCTCGCCGATGATCTCGGCAAGACCGAAATCAGCGTCGACGACATCAAGGTGGCCCGTCTCGCGTCCAAGAATGCGCTCGTGAAGATTCTCGGTAACGGAGAGATCACTTCCGCCCTCACCGTGAAGGCTGACGCTTTCTCCGCCACCGCGAAGTCCAAGATCGAGGCCGCCGGCGGTCAGGCTGTCGTAATCGAATAACTGCGATGAGAAAGTTTATCGAGACAATCAAGAACATCTTCAAGATTGAAGAGCTCCGCAAGAGAATCGTCTATACGGTTCTTTTGATCCTGGTTTACAGGCTGGGCTGCTTCGTCGTCCTTCCGGGCGTCGATGCCACGTTGCTTGCGAACCTCCAGAGCAACACGCAGGAAGGCCTCGTCGGTCTCCTGAACATGTTCTCCGGCGGTGCGTTCGGCAATGCTTCAATCTTCGCGCTGGGTGTGATGCCGTACATCTCGGCATCCATCGTCATCCAGCTTCTTGGTGTTTTCGTCCCCTATTTCCGTAAGCTGCAGATGGAGGGCGAAAGCGGACGTAAGAAAATGACTCAGATGACCCGGTGGCTGACCATCCTGATCATCTGCATCCAGGGTCCTGCCTATATGGCCGCTCTGCACAGCCAGATCCCCGGTCAGGCTTTCGTCGCCGTCAACCAGCTGGGCTGGAGCAATTTCATGTTCAACCTGGTGTCCACCATCATCCTGATGGCCGGCTCCATGTTCGTGATGTGGCTCGGCGAACGCATCACCGACCGCGGTATCGGCAACGGTATTTCCTTGATCATCATGATCGGTATCGTCGCCCGTCTGCCTTATGCGCTGGCGACCGAAATCGGTGAGAAGCTCACTACCACCAACGGCGGTCTGCTCATCCTGGTCGTCGAATTTGTGCTGTGGTTCTTCGTGCTGGTCGCCGCCATCGCTCTCGTGCAGGCGGTCCGCCGGGTGCCCGTGCAGTACGCCAAGCGCGTGGTCGGCAACCGTCAGTACGGTGGTGTACGTCAGTACATCCCCTTGAAGATCAATGCTGCGGGCGTCATGCCTATCATCTTCGCCCAGGCCTTGATGCTGTTCCCGCTCCTTTTCTCGAAATTTGATGCGACCCGGGGTCTGGCTGCCACGCTGAGCAACTACACCGGTGTCCTGTACAACATCCTCTTCTTCTTCTTCGTGGTCATCTTCACGTATTTCTACACGGCCGTGACGGTCAACCCGACGATGATGGCGGAAGACATGAAGAAGAACGGCGGTTTCATTCCGGGTGTGAAGCCGGGCAAGAAGACCGTGGACTACCTCGACGACATCATGACGAAGGTCACGCTCCCCGGTTCCATCTTCCTCGGCATCATCTCCATCCTGCCGGCCCTCGCCATCAAGGCGGGCGTCACCAACTCCTTCGCGAGCTTCTTCGGAGGCACTTCCCTCCTGATCCTCGTGGGCGTTGTCCTCGACACTCTCCAGCAGATCGAGAGCTATTTGTTGATGCGTCATTACGACGGTCTGATGAAGACGGGCCGTCTGACCGGACGTTCAGGTATGTAATCTTTGAAATAGAATCGTAAGATGGTTAAGCCCAAGACTGAAGAAGAGATTGCACTGCTTCGCGAGAATGCGATCATCGTCTCGAAGACGCTGGCTGAAGTCGGTAAGAGAGTCGCCCCTGGTGTGACAACGAAAGAGTTGAATAAGGTGGCTGAAGACTTCATCCGCGATCACGGTGCAATCCCCAGCTTCCTCGGTTTCGAAGGCTTCCCCGCGGCGCTTTGCATGTCGGTCAACGATGTGGTCGTACACGGATTTCCGTCCGACTATGTCCTCAAGGAGGGCGACATCGTGTCCGTCGACTGCGGCACGCTGTACAAAGGCTACAACGGTGATTCGGCTTACACCTTCCCGGTCGGGGAGGTGGACGCCGAGACCCGTAAGCTGATGGACGTGACCAAGGCTTCCCTCTACAAGGGGATCGAGGCGGCCGTGGCGGGTAACAGAACCGGCGATATCGGATACGCGGTGCAAACGTATGCTGAATCATTCGGGTTCTCCGTGGTCAGGGAATTGGAAGGCCACGGACTCGGCAAGGAGATGCACGAGCAGCCCGGTGTCCCGAATTACGGGCACAAGGGCAAAGGCACCAAACTTGTCGACGGAATGGTCATTTGCATAGAGCCGATGATCAATGCGGGAGGGCGTGGCGTCTACCTGGCCAGGAACGGCTGGGCCGTGCACACGCAGGACCACAGGAAGTCCGCGCACTATGAACTTACGGTTGTTGTCCGAAAAGGCAAGGCTGAACAGCTGTCTACGTTCGATTTTATCGAGAAAGATGGCACGATCAGATTTTAAGTGAAGTATATAAAACCCTATGTCGAAACAAGTAGCAATAGAACAAGATGGAAAAGTCATCGAGACTCTTCCGAACGCGATGTTTAAAGTCGAGCTTGAGAATGGTCACGTACTCCTCTGCAACATTTCAGGCAAGATGAGAATGAACTTTATCCATATCCTCCTTGGAGACAGAGTCAAGGTCGAAATTTCACCCTATGATCTGACCAAAGGCAGAATATCTTTCAGATACAAATAAAAATTACCACGATATGAAAGTCAAAACATCCATCAAGAAGCGCAGCGAAGATTGCAAGATCGTCCGCCGTAAAGGCCGCCTTTACGTCATCTGCAAGAAGAATCCCAAGTTCAAGATGCGCCAGGGATAAGATTCAGTTGTATAACAAACAAAAAGTACAGAATAAATTATGGCAAGAATAGCCGGTGTTGATTTACCCAACAACAAAATTGGAGAGGTGGGCCTGACCTACATCTTCGGTATCGGCCGCAGTTCCGCTCAGAAGATCCTTGACGCGTGCGGTATCGATCGCAGTATCAAAGTGGGCGACTGGAACGACGAGCAGGTAGCAGCCATCCGTGCGGAAGTGGGCAACCACTATCTCATCGAGGGTGAACTCCGTTCTACCGTCCAGATGAACATCAAGCGACTGATGGACATCGGTTGCTACCGTGGCATCCGCCACCGTATCGGCCTCCCTGTGCGCGGACAGAGCACCAAGAACAATGCGCGTACCCGCAAGGGCCGCAAGAAGACCGTCGCCAACAAGAAGAAGGCGACCAAATAAAGTCAGATGAATTATGGCAAAGAAAACAACACAATCCAAGAGAGTTGTCAAGGTTGAAGCTAATGGCCAGGCCCATATTTCATCAACCTTCAACAACGTCATCGTTTCCCTTACCAACGCCCAGGGCCAGGTCATCAGCTGGTCTTCCGCCGGCAAGTGCGGCTTCCGGGGCTCCAAGAAGAATACCCCTTACGCGGCCCAGATGGCTGCCGAGGAGGCTTCCAAGACTGCGTTCGACGCAGGTCTCCGTAAGGTCAAGTGCTATGTGAAGGGCCCCGGCGCAGGTCGTGAGTCCGCCATCCGGACCATCAACAATGCGGGTATCACCGTGACCGAGATCATCGATGTCACCCCGATGCCCCACAACGGATGCCGTCCCAAAGGCCGTCGTAAAGTCTAACCCTTAAAAGCATAACACCATGGCAAGATATACTGGTCCCAGCACCAAGATCGCGCGTAAGTTCGGTGAGCCCATTTTCGGTTCCGACAAGTATTTCGAGAAGCGGAATTTCCCTCCGGGACAGCACGGACTGGCCGGCAAGCGCAAAAAGCAGAAAGACTATGGCATCCAGCTGAAGGAGAAGCAGAAAGTCAAGTACATGTACGGTGTGCTCGAGCGTCAGTTCCGCAACACCTACGACAAGGCGGCCCGCATGAGCGGACAGAAGGGTGAAAACCTCCTCTTCCTCCTTGAGTCCCGTCTCGACAACATCGTGTACCGCGCCGGTATCGCTCCTTCCCGGGCAGCCGCCCGCCAGCTGGTGAACCACGGTCACATCACCCTCAACGGCAAGGTTTGCAGCATCCCTTCGGCCCAGGTTAAGGCCGGTGACTCCTTCGCCGTCCGTGAGCGTTCCAAGAGCCTCGAAGTGATCCTGGCCAGCGTGGCTTCCGCCACCAAGTACTCCTGGATCGAGTTCGACACCACCACCCTCTCGGGCAAGTATCTCAACATTCCCACCCGGAACGAGATCCCCGAAAACATCAACGAGCAGCTGATCGTCGACCTTTACTCCAAGTAGTATTTAACACCAAAACAAGCATTTTATGGCAATCTTAGTATTTCAAAAACCCGACAAGGTGATCATGCTCGAAAGCACCGACACCGTCGGCCGCTTCGAGTTCCGGCCCCTCGAGCCGGGCTACGGCCAGACGATCGGAAATGCTCTCCGGCGCATCTTGCTGGCTTCTCTGGAAGGCTTTGCGATCAGCCAGGTCCGGATTTCGGGCGTGAACCACGAGTTCGCGACCATCCCGGGCGTGATCGAAGGCATGCAGGCCATCATCCTCAACCTCAAGCAGGTCCGTCTCAAGAGAATGGTCGAGACGGTCGATACGGAGACGGCCAATATTGTCATCAGCGGCAAGCAGGAGTTTACCGCCGAAGATATTTCCAAGGGATTGTCGTCTTTCAAGGTGTTGAATCCCGAACAGCACATCTGTTCTCTCGAACCTTCCGTCAAGCTGGAAATCACCCTCGTGATCACCAAGGGCCGCGGCTTCGTGCCCGCCGAGGAGAGCCGGGATGAGAATACGCCGATCGGAACCATTCCGGTGGATGCGATCTACACTCCGATCCGCAAGGTCAACTGGACGGTTGAGAACTGGCGCGTTGAGCAGAAGACCGACTACGAGAAGTTGAACCTGGAGGTTGAGACCGACGGTTCCATTTCTCCGAATGCGGCCCTGCAGGACGCCGCCAACATTCTCATCTACCACTTCAAGCTCTTCACCGACGACAAGAAACTCTCCCTGGAGAGCACGGTCGAGTCCGAGAGCAAGGAGCTGGACGAGGAATCCCTGCGGATGAGGCATCTGCTTCTGACCAAACTTTCCGATATGGGCCTGTCGGTCCGTGCGTTCAACTGCCTCAAGGCGGCTGACATCGACACCTTCGCCGACCTCGTGTCCTATTCCAGGGCCGAGCTGATGAAATTCCGGAACTTCGGTCGGAAGTCCCTCTCCGAGATCGATCTCCTCATCGAGAAGATGAAGCTTTCGTTCGGAATGGATGTCACGAAGTATAACATTGAACCCAAGAAAAAGAATATCTAACAATGAGGCACAATAAATCAGTCAATCATCTTGGCAGAAAGAGCGGTCACCGCAAGGCTCTCCTCTCCAACATGGCTTCTTCCCTGATCCTGCACAAGCGCATCATCACCACCGAGGCGAAGGCTAAGGCGCTGAAGCAGTTTGTCGAGCCGTTGATCACCAAGTCGAAAGAGGACACCACCCACTCCCGCCGCGTCGTCTTCAGCTACCTGAAGGACAAGAACGCCACGGCCGAACTCTTCCGCACGGTTGCGCCGAAGGTCGCGAACCGTCCGGGCGGATACACCCGTGTCCTCCATGTCGGTTTCCGTCAGGGTGACGCCGCCGAGATGGCGCTTATCGAGCTGGTCGATTTCAACGAGGCCGCCCTCGCGTCCACCGTCGAGAAGAAGGCTGCGAAGAAGGGCACCCGCAGAAGCACCAAGAAGGCCGCTCCTGCCGCCGAAGCCCCTGCTGTCGAGGCTCCTGCCGCGGAAGAAGTCCAGGCGGAATAGTTTTCATCCAAATCGAAAGGGGGCGGCCGGCAGGCTGCCCCCCTTTAACTTTTGCCTTTTTTTAATCTATGAATCCTTTGTTTTATGCCGTCCCTGCCGCGTCTATCCTGGCGCTGGCTTTTGCTTATATCTTCTTCCGTCAGATGATGAAAGAAGAAGAAGGCACCCCCACGATGAAGCAGATTGCCCAATACGTCCGGGAAGGTGCCATGGCCTATCTCAAGCAGCAATACAAGGTCGTCGTGATCGTCTTCGTGATCCTCGCCTTGTTCTTCTCGCTGCTGGCCTATGTCTTCCACGTCCAGAACCCCTGGGTCCCGTTCGCTTTCCTGACCGGCGGTTTCTTCTCCGGCCTGGCCGGATTCATCGGGATGAAGACCGCGACTTTTGCCTCCGGCCGTACCGCCAATGCCGCCCGCCGCAGCCTCAACTCCGGCCTGAAGGTGGCGTTCCGCAGTGGCGCCGTGATGGGTTTGACCGTCGTGGGCCTCGGCCTGCTCGACATCGCGATCTGGTTCCTCATCCTCAACGCTTTCGTGACGGAAGCCACGCTCGCCCAGAAACTGGTCGTCATCACCACCACGATGCTGACCTTCGGCATGGGTGCTTCCACCCAGGCCCTCTTCGCCCGTGTGGGCGGCGGCATCTACACCAAGGCCGCCGACGTGGGTGCCGACCTCGTCGGCAAGGTCGAGACCGATCTGCCGGAGGATGACCCCGCAACCCCGCCACCATCGCCGACAACGTCGGTGACAACGTGGGCGACGTGGCCGGCATGGGCGCCGACCTGTATGAGAGTTACTGCGGCTCCATCCTTTCGACGATGGCCCTGGGCGCTTCCGCCTTCTATGCGGTTGGTCCCGAGATGCAGATGAAGGCGATCCTCGCCCCGATGCTCATCGCGGCCATCGGCGTGGTGCTCTCGATCCTCAGCATCTTCACCGTCCGCACCAAGGAAGGCGCCGGCATGGCCCAGCTTCTCAAGTCGATGAGCGTGGGCACCAACCTCGCCGCCGCCCTCAGCGCGGTCGCCACGTTCGGCGTGCTCTATCTGCTCGGCTTCGAGAACTGGTGGCAGCTCAGCTTCTCCGTGGTCGCCGGCCTGCTCGCGGGCGTGATCATCGGCAAGGCCACCGAGTACTACACCTCCCACTCCTACAAGCCTACGCAGGCGCTGGCCGAAGCCTCCCAGACCGGTCCCGCCACCGTCATCATCAACGGTGTCGGCCTGGGCATGATCTCGACGGCCATCCCGGTCCTCGCGATCGTGTGCGCCATCATCTTGGCTTATCTGTTCGCCATTAACTTCAACGTCGCCGAGATGCTTACGTCCGAAAACCTCTCCAAGGGTCTTTACGGTGTCGCCATCGCCGCGGTCGGCATGCTGTCCACCCTGGGCATCACCCTTGCGACGGACGCTTACGGCCCGATCGCCGACAACGCCGGCGGCAACGCGCAGATGTCCGAACTCGAGCCCGAGGTGCGTGAGCGCACCGACGTCCTCGACGCCCTGGGCAACACCACCGCCGCCACCGGCAAGGGTTTCGCCATCGGTTCCGCGGCCCTCACCGCCCTGGCTCTGCTGGCCTCCTACATCGAGGAAATCAAGATCGCCATGGCCCGTACGGGCGAATGGGTCAACGGCGTCGCCGGCCAGGTCGATGCGGCCGGAGCCAGCATCCTGGATGTCCTCAACCACTTCAACGTCTCCCTGATGAATCCGGCCGTCCTCGCGGGTGTCTTCATCGGTGCGATGATGGCTTTCCTGTTCTGCGGCATGACGATGAACGCCGTCGGCCGTGCGGCCGGCAAGATGGTCATCGAAGTGCGCCGTCAGTTCCGTGAGATCAAGGGCATCCTGACCGGAGAAGGCACGCCGGACTACAAGCGTTGCGTGGAGATCTCCACCAAGGCCGCCCAGCATGAGATGCTTGTGCCCGCCATCACCGCGATCCTCGTGCCCGTCCTGACCGGCACCGTGCTTGGTGTCGCGGGTGTCATGGGCTTGCTGATCGGCGGACTTGGTGCCGGCTTCGTTCTGGCCGTGTTCATGTCCAACTCGGGCGGTGCCTGGGACAATGCCAAGAAGTTTGTCGAGGAAGGCCACTTCGGTGGCAAGAACTCCGACTCCCACCATGCCACGGTCGTGGGCGACACGGTCGGTGATCCTTTCAAGGACACGTCCGGCCCTTCGCTCAACATCCTGATCAAACTGATGAGCATGGTCAGCATCGTGATGGCTGGCCTGACGGTCGCTTTCCATCTTTTGTAATTATGAAACATTTCACTTTGCCGCGCGAAGGCGGCCTCATCGAAGAAGATCTCCCGAAAGGAATCCTGCACAGTCGCGAGCGCATCCAGACTGAGATTTATGCGGATGCCACCAATGCCAGCCAGGACGTCGCCCGGGCGATCGTTGCTGCGCTCAACGCCCACCGCGCCTCGGGGGAGGACCGTCCTTTCAAGTTGGGCCTTTCGACCGGACGCACGCCTTCGACCGTGTACAAGTTCTTGGTTGAGATGTTCAAGCGCGGGGAAGTGTCCTTTGCGGGCGTGCAGGTGTTTTCCATCGACGAGTATTATCCGGTGATGGGGATCGAGGCTCAGAGCCGCAACTACCGTCTGCATACGGATTTCCTGGATCAGGTGGACGTGCTCGAGTCCGACGTCTTCATCCCGGACGGGACCGTTCCCCAGAACAAGGTGTCGGAGTACTGCGCCGAGTTTGACCGCCGGGCGCGGGGGCTTGACCTGCTTGTGATGGGGATGGGCCAGCACGGACAGGTGGGGTTCAACGAGATGGGCGCCTCTTTCCAGAGCCGTACCCGGACCGTGATGCTGTCGTACCAGTCCCGTAAGCGCCAGGCCAAGAACTTCAACGGCAAGATCGACGATACGCCCAAAACGGCGATCACGATGGGTATCTCAACGATGATGAGTGCCCGCCGGATCATCCTGATGGCTTGGGGCGAGACCAAGACCGAGACGGTCCGCCAGATCGTCGAACGTCCGGTGGACCCGACCTTCCCGGCCTCTTTCTTCCAGCGTCACGACAATGTCACGCTCTATGTGGACGAGACCTCCGGTGCCCTGCTTTCCCGCGTGGAAGCGCCCTGGCTGGTCGGTCCCTGCGAGTGGACGACCAAGTTCAAGCGCAAGGCCGTCGTCTGGCTCTGCCAGCAGGTCGGCAAGCCGATCCTGAAGCTCACGCAGCAGGACTACCTGGAGAATTCGCTGGGCGAGTTGCTGGACAAGTTCGGCCCCTATGACAAGATCAACATCGACGTCTTCAACGACCTCCAGCATACGATCACGGGCTGGCCGGGAGGCAAGCCGAATGCCGATGATTCGACGCGCCCCGTCGCGTCGGAACCTTTCCCCAAGACGGTCCTGATCTTCTCGCCCCACCCGGACGACGACGTGATTTCGATGGGCGGCACTTTCATCCGTCTGGTCCACCAGGGACACAATGTCCACGTGGCGTACCAGACTTCCGGTGACCTGGCCGTGCATGATGATGTCGTGTTGCAGCACATGGATGCGGCCCGGCAGCTGGGCCTGGGAGACCGGGTGAGAGAGGTGTACGACCTGATCCGGTCCAAGGTTCCCGGTGCACCGGAGCCGAAAGAACTGCTCGCGCTCAAGGCTGCCATCCGCCGCAGCGAGGCGCGCGGCGCGGTCCACTCGTTCGGCCTGCGGAGCCGGTGCATCCATTTCCTGAACCTGCCCTTCTATGAGTCCGGCGGCGTGACCAAGCTTCCGCGTACGCAGGCGGATGTCGATATCATCAAGGCCCTGATCTGCGAGGTGCATCCCGACCAGATCTATATGGCCGGCGACCTGGCGGACCCCCACGGGACGCACCGCGTCTGCACAGAGGCGGCCCTGGAGGCCATCGAACAGCTGAAGGAGGAAGGCCAGGCCTGGCTCGCCGACACGACGATCTGGCTCTACCGCGGCGCCTGGATGGAGTGGGAGCTCGGCAGCGTGGATATGGCTGTGCCGATCAGCCCCAGCGAGGTGATCGAAAAGCGCCATGCCATCTTCCGCCACCTCTCCCAGAAGGACATCGTTCCCTTCCCGGGCGAAGACCCCCGCGAGTTCTGGCAGCGCGCCGAAGAGCGCACGCAGAACACCGCTAAACTCTACGATTCCCTCGGCATGGCCGAGTATCAGGCCATCGAAGTCTTCCTGAAACTGCGGCAATAGGCCTGCGGGTCCCGAAGCTGCTCCACTGGATGCAGGGACCTGCGCCGCCCGGGTCCCTTGCCCCCGCGATTGACAAAAAACCGGAATCCTCGAAAAACTCGAAAGATTCCGGTCGGGTGCCCAAAGCCGGGGTCGAACCGGCACGTCTTTAAGGGACACTGGATTTTGAGTCCAGCGCGTCTACCAATTCCGCCATTCGGGCAGGGAAAGCAAATATTGCTGGCGCAGCAAAGTTATCGAATTTTCGTAAAATATTCAAATATTTTTCGCAAGTCCTGCAAATCCCGGGTGGACGAGAATCTCGAAAAGTTCCTATCTTTGCGCCATGAACACTTTCGGACGAAGGGCCGGGATCGCGGCCTTGCTGATGCTGCTTGCCGTGGCCGATGTCTCTGCACAGGTCCTGCAGCCGCTGGTACACAGCCACAATGATTATGCCCAGGAAAAGCCTTTCCGGGCAGCCTATCGGGCGGGTGCCCATTCCATCGAAGCCGATGTCTGGGCCCAGGAGGGGGATTTGTATGTGTCGCACGACCGCAAGGACATCCGTCCGGAAAAGACGCTGCGCAGGATGTATCTGAAGCCTTTGCGCCGCGTGCTCCGGTGCGGCCGCGCCCATTCGCAGCCCCTGCAGTTGATGGTCGATGTCAAGAACGGCAAGGAAGCCCTGGACCTGCTGGTCGCTATCATCGAGCGGGAAGGCTACCGTTCCTGTTTCGATACGGCGCTGAATTCCGATGCAATCCGTCTCACCATCACCTGCGGTGCCGATCTGTCACCCTGGTGGACTTCCTACCCGGACTATGTGTATTTCGACGCCCGGCCCGATGATGCACTCACGGAGGCCCAGTGGAAGAAGGTCTCGATGATCAGCCAGGCCCATACCCGCTATACGAAATGGAGCGGGAGCGGCGAGATGCCGGCAAGGGACCAGGAACGTATCCGGGCGGCGTCGGCCCGGGCCCACGAGCGCGGTCTTCCTTTCCGTCTCTGGGGTTTCCCGGACTCGCCGGCCGCCTGGGCGCTGTCCCTCGACCTGGGGATGGACTACATCAACTCCGACCATCCGGCCGAAGTCGTCCGCTGGCTGCAGGATCAGAAATCGACTCGGCAGACGGACAGACGGTAGTTGCCTTTCTGTTCGGCTTTGCCCTGGAAGAACAGGTAGATTTTCCCATCCCGGTCCTGGAAGAGGCCGGGATGGCCGCTTTCTCCGTGGTTCCAGGTGCCCTCTTCCCCGGCCGGGAAGACCAGGCCCTCCGGTGCGATGCGGGTGAAGTGGATGCCGTCCAGGGAGGTGGCCAGGCCGATCTGCTGCCGCTCGTGGTTGTAGGCGCCGGCATAGAACAGATACCAGACGCCCTTATATTTCAGGACGGTCGGGGCCTCGATGCAATGCCCTTCCCAGGCGAAGTCGGGTTTGAGAAGGGGACCGTCGACCGAATCCAGGGTCCATTGGTCCGGACCGTAATCGCTGCGGTAGGGGGCGTGCGCCATGCCGAGCATCTGGACTTTCCCTTCGGGATCCCGGGTGGCGAAGAGCAGGATGAGCCGGTCCTTGACGCGATAGACCTCCGCGTCAATGGAGCGGTTGAGGGCCCAAGGGGCATCCATGACGAAGACGGGCTCGTCGGAGGTATTGGTGAAGGTGATGCCGTCCCGGCTGACCGCATGCCAGATGTTATTGTTGCCGGCTTTCTCCCAGTATCGCTGGTAGAAGAGGTGGATCTTGCCGTCGAAGCGTTTGACGCAGGGTGCAATGGCCCCCCAGATCCGTTCACCCCGGGAGTCCCGCAGGTCCAGGTCGCCGGCCCGTTTCCAGTGGATCAGGTCCTTGCTCCGGGCGATGGCGGCATTCCACTGGCCCTGCAGCGAGTCAAGCTGGTCCGGCACCCGGTCCGGCGTGTAGCCCATGGCGGAATAATACATGTAGTACCAACCGCCTTTCCGTATGACGGTCGGATCTTTGGCAAACGGGATGCCGGTGCGGACGGTGTCGCCGTAACGCATTTCCGTCGGGGTCAGGACGACCTGGCGGACCTTGTGGTCCCGGGCGGCAGCCGGCAGGACCGTGGCGAGTGTCCCAGACAGGGCCAGGAATAAGCAGATGAGTTTTTTCATAGAGCGTCAGGGGATATGTACTTGGGTGCGGAGCGTGTTACTCCCGGCATCCCAGGAGTCGCGGGCGTTCAATTCGATCTCGTAGTCGCCGGGTGCGAGCGGGATGTCCAGGCTCCAGTTTTTCTTCATCAAGGCGGTCTGCGGCACGTGATAGAAGTCGGACAGGACCTTCTTGGTGCAGACGGGTTCGCCGGTTCCGACGGGAATTCCTGCGCCGCTGCGGCGCACGGTCACGAAATAGGTGTGTACGAATGCGTCATCCTTGCCGGAGGTCCAGCGTACCGTGACCTTTCCCGGGCCGCTTTCCGCCTCCAGGACGTCCAGCACCGGCGCCCGGTTGGCCGCCGCACGCGCGACGTGCGAATAGGTCCCGAGGTGGCTTCCGTCCCCGGCAGGGTGGCGGATCACCCAGGGCTCGCCGATGGTTGTCTGGTTGTAGAAATCCATGCGCTGGATGCGCAGGTTGCCCTTGTTGTCGAATTGCAGCAGCAGGCCCTGCGAGAATTCATCCTTGTCCCGCATGATCGTGAGGCCCGCCATGTTTTCATACCCGCCGTTGTCGATGGCCATGTAGCGCACGGAGGCGGTACCCATCACGGTGAAATTGCCCTGCCAGATGCTCCGCGGGTCGTTGAGCGGGAAGTGCAGGTGCCCGCCGAAGACCACGGCCTGCGGGTATTTCTTCAGCACGTCGGTCAGAACCTTGGTGCTCCAATAGCCGCTGTGCTTGGGATAGGTGTCGTCCAGATAGCTGCCGTAGATCGTCCCGTAGATCATCGCGTGGGTGAGGACCAGCACGTACTGGTCCGGATGCGCGGCCGTGAGCTGCGCGAGGGTTTCATCCAGCCAGCGGATGGACGCCTCGGGATAGACGACGGGGTCACGGCCGTCCGGGGTGATGCACAGGATGTGGACCCCGCCGATCACGCAGTGGCGGCACTCCAGGCTGTCCCGCATCACGGGATCCCCGACGTCGGTACGGTAGTAGTCGGGGCCCAGCCGGCGGGTGAATTGTTTGGCCTCGCGGTAGGTGTTGGTCGTCCATTCCCGCCAGACATCGTGGTTGCCCACGGTGTAAACCATCGGCATTTCGACCGGGTCGAACACACTCTCGTACAGCCGCTTCCAGTCATCGATCTGGGTGTATTTCCGGGCATCCCAGGCCGGGGAGTCCACCAGGTCACCGACGAGCAGGACCCCATCCAGCCCTCCGTAGGGGGCCGCAAAATCCCGGGACTGGATCAGCGCGCTGCGCAGTTTGTACGCCGGCACGGTGTTGTATCCGTCCACGTGCGTGTCGCTCAGGACCGCAAGGTTGAGGACGATCTTTTTCTCATGGAAGGCCTTTCTGCCGGGATTATCCTTGGCGGAAACAGCCGTGCTCCAAACAGCCGTGCCCAGCGTCAAGGCAGACAGGCATCCCAGGAGGCGGTGTATCGATTTCATGCTTCTTATTGTTTACACAAAGATAATGCAAATCCTCCGTTTTCTTCCGTTTTCCACGAACTTTCCGCCGGCAGTTTTCCCCGGTTCCGCCGGTGCGGAGGCTGCAGTACCATTCCCCGCCAGGGTTCGGTTCCACTGGTGCGGAGGCGGTCCGGCGATACGGAGCCTCAACGGATCAGATTCACGAAGAGGATACTTCTCGTGAAGAGGAATCCCAGCAGCAGGGCAATGACGCCCATGCCGGCGGTCTGGTACAGGTCCAAGGCGATCAGATGCAGTGGCATGCTTTATTGTCCGGAAGAAGCCGGGCGGCTCATGTTGCGGGTCAGGTACATGATGGCGCAGAGCACGGCGAACAGGATCAGCGTGCCGGCCAGGAAGGCATAGGTCTCCATCTGGATCAGCACGTAGCTGATGGCGTAGGCCAGGGCGATCTTGAAGAAAAGGGAAGGGATGTTTTTCATCGCCGAGGGAGTTTGGACAGGCCTTTCTCTTCAAATAACATGCCTGCAGGTGACGGGGCGACCGTTTGAAAAACAAGAGATAATGCGTATATTTCGAGCGCAAAATCTAAGCTATGAAGATCCTTTTTGTCGTCAATAACTACTATGCACCGGGCAACGGCCTTTCGGCCTCTGCCCGGCGCACGGTACAATACCTTCGCGAAGCCGGACAGGACGTCAGGGTCCTGTCCGGACGTAACCATGAAGCCGAGCAGCCCCAGCCGGACTATGTGCTCGGAGACTTCCATGTCCCGGTCTTCGACGGCCTGGTCCAGTCCCATGGCTACAAATTTGCCAAGACCGATTTTTCCCTCATCGAGGAGGCGGTCCGCTGGGCGGATGTCGTCCATCTCGAAGAGCCCTTCATCATCCAGATGGCCACGGCCCGCGTCGCCAAGCACCTCGGTGTCCCCTGCACGGCGACCTATCATCTGCATCCGGAAAACATGTTCTGCTCGATCAATCTGGGTGAATGGAAGTTTCTGAACTACAACATGCTCCGGGCATGGCGCGACTTTGTTTTCAATCATTGTACGGACATCCAGTGTCCGACGGAGAACGTGCTGGATCGCCTGCAGAAGTTCGGCTTCAAGTCCCGCCTGCACCTGATCTCCAACGGCATCATCCCCGATCCATCCCTGCGGGTTTCCCGTCCTCCGGACGATCCCGACCGGCCCTTCCTCGTCGCCTGCATCGGCCGTCTGGCGGTCGAGAAGGACCAGCCGACGCTCCTGGAGGCCATGCGGTACTCGCGATATGCCCGTCGCATCCAGCTTTTCTTTGCCGGTCGCGGTCCGGAAGCCGACTCCATCAAGGCCCAGGCGCATGCCTTGTATGAGGAGGGTGTGGTCGGGTACGATCCGATCTTCGAGTTCCGGGACCGGGACGGACTCCGTCACCTGGCGGCGGAGGCGGACCTGTACATCCACTGCGCCACTGTGGAGGTGGAGGGCCTGTCTGCGCTGGAGGCGCTCCAGCAGGGGGTGGTGCCCATCATCGCCGAGGGCGAACTGACGGCCACCTCGCAGTTTGCGCTGGACAACCGCTCCCTCTTCACGACCAAGGACGCCAAGGCGCTCGCCGAATGCATCGATTACTGGCTGGACCACCCCGATGAGCGCGAAGAGATGGGCTGGCGCTATGCCGAATCCACCGAAGAGTACGACATCCACAAATCCATCGGCGCCCTGGTTGACATGTTCCGCCAGGCCGTCGCCTCCGGCGCCGGATCACGGTAAAGACCGGAGGGCAGCCGCGCTGCCTACCGAAGTTCGAAGGAGGCGCTGGCGCGGATGTCGGCGCTGGAGGAGCCCAGGAGGACCTGGAAGCTGCCCGGCTCGGCGACCCAGGCGTGCTGGGCGGCATCGAACCAGCTGAGGGCGGCGCGGTCCAGGGTGAAGCGGACGGTCCGGGACTCTCCGGGCTGCAGGAAGACTTTCTGGAAACCTTTCAGTTCCTTGGCCGGCCGGTCCACGGTCGCATCCGGATCCGCCACATACAGTTGGATCACTTCAGCTCCCGCGACGGAGCCGGTGTTGGTCACCTTGACGCTGACGGTCTGCAGGGGCTTGCCGGATCCGGTCGCCTCGGTAACGGCCGTCGTCCCGGCCCCTTTCACCACCGCCTTGGCCACCTTCGCATCCGAGTAGGAGAAAGTCGTGTAGCTCAGGCCGTAACCGAAGGGAAACTGCACCGGGATCCCCTTCGTGTCGTACCAGCGGTAGCCGATATAGATGCCCTCGTCGTAATATTCTTCCCAATAGGGTTTGCCCTCCACCTGGATGCCGGGATACTGGCGCTCGGTCCGGATCGGGCCGTCTTCAAGACGGCAGGGGACCGTGAACGGCAGTTTGCCGGAGGGATTGACCGCGCCGGTCAGCACGTCCACCAGGGCGTGGCCGGACTCAGTGCCGCCGTACCATCCCTGTACGATCGCTCCCGCCACGTCGGCCCAAGGCATGGCCACGGGCGAGCCGGAGATGTTGACGGCCACGAGCGGCTTGCCGGTACCGGCCAGGGCGCGGATGACCTCTTCCTGGCCGTAGGGCAGCTCGATCTGCGTGCGGTCCGTGCCTTCGTTGTCTTGGTTGAAGCCTTTGTTGAGGCCGCCGATGAAAAGGATCAGGTCCGCATCCGCGGCAGCGGTGACGGCGTCGGCGATCAGTGTAGCGGCATCCCGGCTCTCGGAGAGATCCTGTCCGGTCTCCACGCGGTCATAGGAGGTCGAGGTGTCCCCGACGTAGCCGCGTTCCCATTCCACGCGCGCTTTACCGTCGAAAGCCTCGTGCAGGGCCTGCAGGGGGATGATTTCATACTTGGTCTTGAGGTTGGAACTGCCTCCGCCGACCGTCTGCATCTTGTAGGCGTTCTCGCCGACCACCAGCAGTTTGCCGCCCGCAGGGATCTGCAGGGGCAGCAGGCCGTCGTTCTTGAGCAGCACGGTGCTTTCCGCGGCGATCTTGCGTGCGGCGGCATAGTGCTCCGGCGAAGCGAAACTGCCGTAATGCGGCTCGGCGCTCATGCTGGTGCGGAAGATGGTGCGCAGGATGCGGCGGGCCTTGTCGTCGAGACCCTCCACGCTGGCGCGTCCGTCCCTGAGCCGCTCCAGATAGGGATTGGCCAGGTGATAATGGTCGTAAGGGTTGCCGCCGCTCGTGAGCCCGTTGGTGCCGGTGCCCATCTCGATGTCCAGGCCGTTGGTGACGGGCTCGTCATCGTTGCGGCAGCCGCCCCAGTCGCTCACCACGACGCCGTCGAAGCCCCATTCCCCTTTCAGGATGTCGCAGAGCAGGCGCTTGTTGTGACAGTTGTACTGGCCGTTGTAGAGGTTGTAGGAGCCCATGATCGCCCAGGCGTCGCCTTCCGTGACGGCGGCCTTGAAGGCGGGCAGGTAGATCTCATACAGGGTCCGGTCATCCACGTTGGAGTTGGTCTGGGTGCGCCGCACTTCCTGGTTGTTCATCGCAAAATGCTTCACGCAGGCTGCGACGCCGTTCTCCTGGACGCCCCGGACATAGGGTACGACCATCTGGGAAGCGAGGTAAGGGTCCTCACCCATGTATTCGAAGGTCCGGCCGTTGAGGGGGGTGCGGCCCATGTTGACGCCGGGCCCCAGGAGTATGTTCTTCTTGCGGTAGCGGGCTTCCTCGCCGATGCTGCGTCCGAAGAGCAGGGCCAGGTCCCGGTCCCAGCTGGCCGCCAGGGCGGAGAGGGCGGGGAAGGCCGTGCTCGAATCGTTGGTCCAGCCGGCCTGGGACCACTTGTCCCAAAGCACTTCGGGACGGACGCCGTGCGGGCCGTCCGTGTGCCAGACTTCGGGAATGCCGAGGCGCGGGACGCCGGGGGAACTGAATTTGGACTGGGCGTGGGTCATCGCCACCTTCTCTTCCATCGTCATCCGGGCGAGTACGTCCTCGACGCGCTGCTCCAGCGAGACGGACGGATCCAGATAGGCAGGTGTGTTTTTCTTTTCGGAAACGGTGCAGGAGGCCAAGGCAAGCATCAGTGCCGGGAGAATCAGAAATCTTTTCATGGGTGCGGTTTTAAACAGCCCAAAAATACGAAATAAAGCGGAAAAGATTGCTATCTTTGTTTTGTATCTCGACTGTATCAAGATGGAACCCAACAAGAGACTCCTTTCGCTCGATGCCCTCCGGGGTTTCGACATGATGTTCATCATGGGCTTCGCCGCCATCGTCGCGGCCGTCTGCCGTCTCTTTCCCGGCGGAGATGGCAGCTGGCTCTGCCAGCAGATGAGCCATGTCCCCTGGGACGGGTTGCGGCACCATGACACGATATTCCCGCTTTTCCTGTTTATCGCGGGCATTTCCTTCCCCTTCTCCCATGCCAAGCAGCTGTCCCGCGGGGCGAGCGCGGGGCAGATCCATGCCAAGATCTTCCGGCGGGGCTTCGTCCTGGTCCTGCTGGGCTTCATTTACAGCGGACTTTTTGACCTGAAATTCAGTATGCTGCGTTTCTATAGCGTACTTGCGCGCATCGGCCTGGCATGGATGTTCGCTGCCTTGTTCTTCGTCCATTTCAAGCCCAAGGCGCGGGCGGTCATCGCCGCCGTCCTGCTGGTGGGCTACTGGCTGCTGCTCCGTTTCGTGCCGGCCCCTGACGCGCCCGGCGCCGGGCCCTTCTCCCTGGAGGGCAATCTGGTCGGCTACATCGACCGGACCCTGTGGCCGGACCATCTGTACCAGAAAGGTCTCTTCGATCCGGAGGGCCTGCTGAGCCTGGTCCCCGCGATCGTGACCGCGATGCTGGGCATGTTCACCGGCGAGTTCGTCCGGATCGACGAAGCCCGGATCTCCGGTGCCCGCAAGTCCCTGTACATGGCGCTCGCCGCCGTGGCGATGCTGGGGCTGGGCCTGCTGTGGAGCCTGGATTTCCCGATCAACAAGTCGCTCTGGTCCAGTAGTTTCGTGCTGGTCGTAGGGAGCTATTCGCTCCTGATGTTCGCCCTGTTCTATTATATCATCGACGTCCGGGGCTGGAAGGGCTGGACCAAGCCCTTCGAGGTGATCGGTCTCAACTCGATCACGATCTACATGGCCCAGCGCATCATCCCGTTCGGCAGCGTCAACAAGTTTTTCCTCGGTGGCCTCGCCCATCTCTGCCCGGAGCCGTGGGCCAAGCTGATCCTCGCCCTGGGGTACTTCGCGCTGAGCTGGCTGTTCCTGTGGTTCCTGTACAAGAAGAAAGTGTTTTTGAAGGTATGATGAGAGAGCGTCTGGAGGTGATTCCCGTCGGACAATGGGGCCTGTTCCCGACCGGGAAGCCCTGGGTGATCGCCGGCCCTTGCAGTGCCGAAAGCGAAGACCAGTTGCTTGCCGCCGCCCGCGGGCTCTGCCCGTCGGCAACGGGAGGAGTTCCGGCTGTCGACGTATTGCGGGTCGGTCTCTGGAAGCAGCGGACGCACCCCGGCGGCTTCGAGGGCGTGGGCGCCGAAGGCCTTCCCTGGCTGCGGCGGGTACGCCGTGAGACGGGGCTGAAAATATGCACCGAGGTGGTCTGCGGCGCGCACGTGCGCGCCTGTCTGGAAGCCGAGGTGGACCTGATCTGGATCGGCGCCCGGACCACGCCCAGTCCCTATCTGGTCCAGGAGATCGCCGATGCCCTCCGGGGATCGGACATTCCGGTCTTGGTCAAGAATCCGATCGGCAGCGACCTGGAACTCTGGTCCGGTGCCTTGGAGCGCCTTGCAAGCCGGGGCGTGCGCAAACTGGGCCTCGTGCATCGCGGTGTTGCTTCCCTGTCGGAGCGCCGCTATCGCAACGATCCCGCCTGGGATCTGGCTGCCCGGATGCGGGTCCTCTATCCGGAGTTGCCCTTTTTCTTCGATCCCAGCCATGTCGCCGGGAGGGCCGAATATGTCCCTGAACTGAGTCGGAGGGCTCTTTGCGAGGGCTTCGACGGCCTGATGATCGAGGCCCATCCCCAGCCGTCCGAGGCGCGGAGCGACGCTGCCCAGCAGTTGACGCCCGCCGCCCTGATGACCCTGCTCGCTTCATTGAAATAACTTTTCCTATGATCTGCATATCGATTCAAGGCAAAAACCTGGATGAGATTTTCGACATCCTGGACCGTCCCGAGGTGGAGATGGCCGAGATCCGGCTGGACCGCTGTCCGCTTTTCGACGAGGATATCGAGTCTCTCTTCTCACTGACAGACGTACCGCTGATCGCTACCTGCCGCATCTCTTCGGCATCCTCAGGCCCCCTGGTGGCCGCAGAGGCTGAGCGCCGGCTCGCCGTGGCGATCGAGGCGGGCGCCCATTTCGTTGATCTCGAGATCGAGGCGCCGCCCCAGCTGGGCAAGCGCCTGAGCCGCCTCTGCCGGGACCGGGGGACGACCCTGATCCGCTCCTTCCACGACTTCGAAGGGACGCCGTCCCGGGAGGAATTGCTGGAGATGGTGGACCGCTGCCGCCGTTTCGGCGGGGAAGTCATCAAGATCGTGACGACTGCCCGCTCCGAGGAAGACGTGCAGGTCGTACGTTCCCTCTACTGGGAAGTGGAAGAAGGCCGCCTGGTCGCTTTCTGCATGGGTGCCCGCGGCCGGCAGAGCCGCCTGCAGTGCCTCGCCTGGGGAGCCCCCTACACCTATGCTTCCCTGGCTGCGGGAGAAGAGGCGGCGGACGGGCAGATCCCTTTCGTGGAGATGGCGGACGCACTATATGGTGACATGCCCTGTCCTTCGCCGGACCCGATCCGGATGCCGGCCAGCAAGAGTTTCGCCCAGCGGGCCATCCTCGCGGCGGCCCTGGCGGAAGGGGTTTCGACGCTGGGCGGTTACCAGCCCTGCGCTGACTCGGAGGCGGCAGTGTCGGCGGCCCGCGACCTCGGTGCCGAGGTGCATCGACGGGGCGATACGCTGACGATCCGGGGGATCGGCCCCCTGTCGGAGCCGCTGGACCTGGAGTCCCTGGCCGTCGGCGAATCAGGCCTCCTGACGCGGCTGCTGATTCCAGTACTTGCGCGTATCTGCCGCGGGCCGGTCACGGTGACCGGTACCGGGACCCTGCTGAACCGGCCCCTGAGCGGGGCCAACGACATCATGGCGGCTTTCGGCGTGGTGCTGTCCAATCTGGGGAAGCAGGACCGGAAGGATGTGTATGTGCCGCTCCGTATCGACGGGCACCTGATGGCGGGCCGGGCGGATGTGTCCGGCAAGGGCGGGTCCCAGCTGATCTCGGGCCTGCTCATGGCTTTGCCGCTGTCGGATCGTAATTCGACCCTTTTCGTCCATGATCCCAAGAGCATCCCCTATATGTTCATCACCTTGGATGTACTGCGCAAGTTCGGCATCCGCATCGCCAACGAGATGGAGGGCGACGAGGAGTTCCTGGAGACGCGGGACTGGTCGCTGTGTACGGCCATTCATTTCAAGGTCCGGGGCGGACAGCGCTACGGGGCCGCATCCTTCGACCTGGAAGGGGACTGGAGCGGCGCGGCGCCTTTCCTGGTGGCCGGGGCGGTCTTTGGGGGCGTGTCGCTGACCGGGCTGGATACGTCCTCGCTGCAGGCTGACCTGACCCTGATGGATATCCTGGTGGAAGCCGGGGCCAGCGTGTCGCAGGATGAGGACGGGACGGTCAACGTCCGGAAAGCACCGTTGCGCGCCTTCACGGTGGACCTGAACAACGCGCCGGATCTTTTCCCGGCGGTGGCGGTACTCGCCGCCTTCTGTCCGGGCAGCAGCCGCCTGGGCGGCGTAGGACGACTCGCCGGCAAGGAGAGCAACCGCGCGGCGGCCCTGGAAGAGATGCTGCTGCAGATGGGCGTCCCCGTGTCGGTCGAGGGCGACGAGATGGTGATCCATGGGCACGCGCTGTCCTGGCGTCTGCTCAATGGAACGCTGCTGAGGGGCGGCTCCTATACCTCCCGCCACGACCACCGCCTGGTGATGGCCTTGTCCGTCGCCGCCTTGGGCACCGATGCCCCCGTGGAGATCGACGACGTGGACTGCGTCGCCAAGTCCTTCCCGGAATTCCCCAGACTGTGGCGCTGCTTCGCCCAGCGCTGAGCTAGGGTTCGAGAGGGATCCGGAGATAGGCGAGGACGTCGGCGACGGTCTCAAACCGGGCGAGTTCCTCGTCCGGGATGGAGTAGCCGTAGTTGTCTTCGAGTTTCATCAAGAGCTGGAGGATGTCCAGCGAGTCGGCGCCGAGATCCTTCTGGATCCGGGATGTGGGTTGTACTTCGGAAGCAGCGGTGAGGCGCAGCTGCTTGGCGAGCATGGCTTGGAATTCAGGGTAGGTAATCATGGTTCAATCCTCGTAGTGTTCATAGCGCGCGAGCGCCGCTTCGATCCGGGGACCCAGTCCGCCGGTCTCCATCTTGTAGGCTTGTTCGATGCACTTCGCCACTGCCGGCGCCTTGCTGCTGCCGTGGCCCTTGACGACCACCTTGGAGGTGCCCAGGAGCACGGAACCGCCGTAATTCTGGTAGTTCATGAATTCTTTTTCCTCGGCAAACATCCGCTTCATCAGCAGCGCCCCCATCTTGTAAACGAAGCGCGAGTAGATATCTTTCTTCAGTTTCTTGAGCAGTTCCAGCGCCGTGCCCTCGGTCGTCTTGACCAGCACGTTGCCGCTGAATCCGTCGCAGACCACGACGTCGTATCCGCCGCCCAGCAGGTCGCGGCTCTCCATGTTGCCGACGAAGTGCAGGCCTTCGGTCTCCTGCAGCAGCCGGTAGGCCTCCTGCCGGATCGCGTCTCCCTTCTCCGCTTCCTTGCCCACGTTGAGCAGGGCCGTGCGCGGCTCTTGGACACCGTAAACATTCTTCAGGTAGAGGGAAGCCATGATGGCGAATTGCCGCAGCATCGCGGCATCCACCTCGACGTTGGCGCCGCTGTCGCAGATGCCCACGATCCCGCCGGTCATGGTCGGCAGCAGGGGACAGAACGCGGGACGGATCACGCCCTTGAGGCGTCCGATGCGCACCAGCGCGCCCGTGACCAGGGCCCCGGTGGATCCGGTGCTGACCAGGCCCGCGATGTCGTCGCGGTCCCGCAACATCATCAGGCCTTTCATCATCGAGGAGTCCCGCTTGAGCCGGATGGCGTCCGTCGGGCGCTCTTCGCAGCCGATCACCTGCGGGGCATGGACGATCTCCAGGCGCGCCGCATCGTAGCTCCGGCCCTCCATGCAGGCGCGGATCCGCGCCTCATCCCCGGTCAGGATCAGATGAAGGTCCGGGAAGCGGGACAGGGTGAGCAGGCCGCCTTCCACGTTGGCCTCGGGGCTGTGGTCGCCGCCGAAGCAGTCCAGAATGATCTTGACCATCGCTATGCCAGGCTTTTGACATAGGCCCTGCGGCGCTTGACCGTCTCGTGCTTGAAGCGCTTCCACAGGTGCAGGATCGCCGCGTTGTCCTCCAGGTTGAGGTTGGTCTCACCGTATTTGAGCCCCGGGGCGGTGCGCAGCCGCTCGGACAGGCGGGCGGCGATGCAGACGCTCACGCCGCGGTTGAGCCAGGCCGGATCGACGCCGATGAGGGCGAAATCGATGATCTCGGGGCGGCGTTTGGCCCGGAGGATGTCCAGCAGCGCCCGGGGCGTCAGATGGCCGTTGCTGCGCTGCATGGCCTTGGCGATGCTCGGCAGGCAGAGGGCGATCAGGATGACCTTGTCGTTCTCGTCCAGCACGACGGCGGCATGCTTCTCGTCCACGAGCAGGGTGAAATTGTCCACCATCAGCTGCTTCATGCTCTCGGTGAAGGGCACGGTGCCGTAGATATGCTCATAGGACTTGTCCAGGATCTCGAAGAATCCGTCCAGGTAGCGCTTGATGAAATCGCGCCCGCTCTTGGCCGGACCGAAGCGCAGGTTGTAGCGCTTCATGATGAACTCCGACATCTCGAACATCTGCTTCTCCGTCTCCGGATCGGAAGCATAGATGCGCGACTCCAGCCAGTCCACTTCCTTGGTGTAGCCCAGGCGCTCGATGAAGTCCACGTAGTAGGGCGGGTTGTATTGCTCCTCAAAGGTTTCCGGCTCTTCGAAGCCCTCGACCAGCAGGCCCTCCCGCTCGAGGTCCGAGAAACCGAGCGGGCCGCACACCGTATCCATCCCTTTGGACCGGGCCCAGGCTTCGACTTTTGCAAACAGGGCCTGGGCGACCTTGAAGTCCTCGATACAGTCGAAACGGGTGAAACGGATCCGCTTCTGCCCCATCTTCTCGTTGGAGGCTTTCTGGAGGATGCCGCTGATGCGGCCGGCCATCACGCCGTCCTTGTAGGCATTGTAATAGACTGCCTCGCTGGTCTCGTAGTAGAGGTAATCCTTGCGGAAGATCTTCTTCTCGTCGACCCAGAGCGGCGGGACATAGCTGGGGTTGCCTCGGAACAGGTCATTGGGGAAATTCAGGAAGTCCCGTTGCTGACGCTTGGTCAGCGCTTCTACGATCTCTATCATAGGCTTCAGGTTTTATTGCAGTCGTCCTTTAGAGTGGAAAGCGATCCCCACGCCATTGGGGCCGCAATGGCTGCCTGCCGTGGGGTTGGTGCAGACAAATTCGATCTCCAGGTCCGTGCCGAAGCGCTCCTGGAGCATGCCGGCGAGTTGCCGGGCCAGTTCGGGGGCATCGGTATGCCCGATGATGAAACGGTGCGCCTTGATCTCGTCGCCGTAATCCTCGACATACTTGACCAGGCGCTCCATCACCTGCACGCGGCCCTTGACGGTGCCGAGGCTCTCCATCTTGCCGGCCTGGCTCATGTGGATGACGGGACGCAGGCCGATCAGGCCGCCCATCGTCGCCGCGAGGCCACCGACCCTCCCGCTGCGGCGGAAAAACTTCAGGTCATCCGCAAAGAAATACTGCGAGAAGTTGTCCACCTCCTTGGCGGCCCAGGCGACGGCCTCTTCGGCGCTCATGCCGGCCTTGAGCCGGTCACCCAGCTCGCGGGTGATCAGGTAGCTGACGATGGTGATGCCCTTGGTGTCGATGCCGTAGAACTTGCGCTCCGGATATTTCTCCTTGAGGATCGCGAGCGCCTTGTCCATCGACTGGAAAGTCATCGTCATCGCGGCGCTGAAGTGGATGTAGAGGATGTCGTTGCCGGCGGCAAATTCGGGCTCGAAACAGCGGAGGTAGGCATCCTCGCCCAGGGCGCTGGTCGTCGGGAGGACACCGCCGCGCAGCCGGTCGTAAAAGGCATGGAAGTCGAATTCGTCATACCCCTGATACGGGAAGAAAGTCTCCCCGTCGATGCTGTAAGGCATGCTGATCAGCTTGAAGCCGTATTCAGCGGCGACTCGGGGTGTGAAATCGGTGTCGGTGTCGGTAAAGAGTGTCAGCATAGTGTTATAATATAGTCGTGGATGGGTTGGCCGCCCTCGGAAAGGATCACTTCGGTGCGGGGGCAGCGCGCTTGGAGTTCCGAGACGAGCTGCTCCGCTTCTTCTGCCGGGGGGTCCTGGCCGCGGAAGACCAGGGCGACGTCGTGGTCGGCGATCGAGAGGGCCTGTACGGCTTGCAGGGCGGCTTCATGGCGACGGGCGCAGGCGCAGAGGATGCGGTCATGCCCGTAGGCGATGAAGTCGCCTTCGTGCACCGTGACCCCGTCCATCCGGGCGTTCCGGTTGGCGCGGGAGACGTGGACGGTCACGGCGGAGGCGATCGCCGCCTCGGCCGCCGTCCGGATCCCGGCGGGGTCCTTGCAGCTGCGGTCCACCGATGCAGCGGCGAGATAGCCGGCGCCGACATCCTTGCTGGGCAGGACGATGACCTCGGCCTTGTCGTAGAGCGAGGCTGCCTGGCGGGCGGTCAGGAGGATATTGGAGTTGTTGGGGAATACGAAAAGGGTTCCGGCCTGGGCGCGGTCGAAGGCGGCGAGGAAGTCGGCGGCGCTGGGATTCATCGTCTGTCCGCCCTCGATCACCTCCTCCACGCCGGCGTCCCGGAAGGCCTGGATCAGGCCTTCACCCGATGCGACGGCGACGACGGCATAGCGCCGCTGGCGCTGCGTGAAGGGCTCTTCCGGGGCTGCTGCCACCGGGGTTGCGGCTTCGACAGCCCGGGTCGGGGAGAACGGGTTGCGGATCGTCACCCCGCTGTGCTGGAGGGTCATGTTCTCGATCTTGACGGTCAGGAATTCGCCCCAGCGCTGCGCATGGCTGAGGATGTCTCCCGGGGTGCGGGTGTGGACGTGGACCTTGACGATGCTGCCCTCCCGGAAGCAGACGACGCTCTCGCCGACCCGGTCGAGCCATTCGCGGACTTGCGTGACGTCGAATTGCTCCGGATCCCCGACCTTGGCCGTCTGCAGGCGCAGCAGGAACTCGGTGCAATAGCCGAAGGTCAGCTCGCTGTCCGGGCCGAAACGGTCCAGGTCGGCGGCGGGTCGGGATGTGGCAACTGCGGGCGCGCTCGCTTCGCTCAGCCGCCCTTCCAGGGCATCCAGCATCCCTTCCATGATACAGAGCACACCGGCGCCGCCGCTGTCCACGACTCCGGCGTCCTTCAGCACGGGAAGCAGTTCCGGTGTCCGGTCGAGGGAGGCTTTCATCTCCTCGATCATGGCCTTGAACGCTGCTTCGTAAGTGGCGCCTTCTGCGTGGGCGACCCCTTCCCGCAGGACGGTCAGCATCGTGCCTTCGACCGGGTCGGAGACGGCCCCGTAAGCGCTCCGGACGCCTTCATCCAGTGCCAGGCAGAAAGCCTGGGGGTCGGCTGTCCGTACGCCGTCCAGTCCCTTCGCGATCCCCGCGAAGAAGCGGGACAAGATGACGCCCGAGTTGCCCCGGGCCCCGAGCAGCATACCTTGGGAAGCGGCGCGGGCGGTCTCACCCAGGCCGCCGGTGGCTGGGGCGGCCGTGCCGCCGCAGAGGGTCATGTGCATATTGTCACCCGTATCCCCGTCCGGGATCGGGAAGACGTTGAGATCGTTGATGGCCGTTCGGTGGGCTTCCAGCCGGGCGGCACCTTGGCGGAGCATCTGCAGATAGCGCTCCGATGTCAGGGTTTCAGTCACGTCGCAAGGTTTTGTACGAAACAAAGATAAGTAAAAAAACTAATACCCTGTTTCTTTCCCAGCCGGTCCTGCCTTGTCCCGATCAATCCGTCCCGTCCAGGGAATGGTGTCTGTTCCACCGCGCGAAGGGTTCAGCATTCGTCGATGGATCCGTAAAGGATTATACTGAATATGTTAGATGTTTATGGAATCAACTCCCATTTTTCATGAATGATCCTATCATCAAATCGAATGTTGCCTTTCAGGTCTGACAAATACTTCTCTGCGTCTTCCATGCCATCATCTGTCAGAAGCATTAACAGATCGCAATAGGCACCTTCTTTTCGGGTGAAATAGACTCGAATTAGATGTTGAAATGAATCGATAGAGATAGGCATAACACCTTTGTTGACTTTAAATGCAGAATGGTTTCGTGGCAGGGGGTAGATGAATACTTTGTCTGCATTGAATGATTTGTTTACCCATTGTCCTGAAACTGTCGACACATTATCTCCGACCCAAAACAACGGACCTCTGTTATCGGTATATCGGTATTCTTCGTCCAGAAGTTTTGTTCCTTCCATAATTTCCCGAGCCATATATCGTAATCGCCCATCTGAGGAGTCTTCACCTTTATGCAGGAGTCTGAACACAAACTCGGGATATAGGATCATACAATTATTGTCCGGACTGCAGGCCGCTATATCAAACACCCCTAAATAGTGCTTCTGGGCATCGTTGGGACTCCATATTATTTTACAATCATTTGCGACATAGCCAATGGGTATGCTGAGTTCAATCCCATAATTATGAAACTTTGCGTGTAAAAGAGAGTCAATACATGAGGTTTGAGCCTGGCCGGTGAAACAACACCCGCAGAGTATTGAGATGAAAACAAATAAACTAAAGCGTCTCATATGAACAATGTATGATCGTGTAACTGCAGACAGAGCGTATGAAAGAAACAAAGTGCCTGCCGATACTTAACTCCCGCGGTTGTCGCGTAGGGGGGCTTTGGCAGGCTTGACTAATTAACGAACTGTCCGGACGTTCTCGGATGAGAGATTCTGCCATTTCAAGCCGGGGATCAAGGTGTACCGTACAAGCCGTCAAGAGCAGAAGAACAATAAGTTTCCTGAAAGATATCATCTTCATCCTATTGACTGGCGATGGCGGTGAGGATCTTGTCAATCAAGGGATTGAGCGTCGCAGAGGAGACGGTGGCATTGTTGATCATCAGCGAAAAGACGATCGTCTGCTCCGTGCGCCCGTCAGCCGGCGTGACGTAGCCGCAGAAGCAGCGTACGCCGTTCATCGAGCCGCTCTTCATGTACACCCTTTTCTTCAGGGCGGGATCCGCCTGGGCCATGCGGGCGGCCAGCGTGCCTTGCCCGGGCTGCGGGAAGGTGCGGCGGTATTGGGTGTATTCGCCCTGGCACGCCATCGTGCGCAGGAACTGCACGAAAAAGGCAGGGGAGGCGTAGTTGGTCCGGGCGAGGCCGCTGCCGTCGCGCAGCTGGATGACACCGTCCGTCTTGAGCCCCAACTGGCCCAGGACCCGTTTCTCCGCCAGCAGGGCGGAGTCCAGGACCGCGCGTCCGTAGGTGTCGTGGCCCATGGCCTTGAGTACGGCTTCCGCCAGGAAATTGTCGCTGCGCTTCATCATTTCCCCGAGGATGTCGATCAGCGCGGAGGACTGCGTGCCGCCCAGCCGGGTCATCTGCCGCGTCGTCGCGGCCGGCTCACCGTCGTCGTAGAGGAACATGTCGCGCCGGATCAGGCCGTAGGGGCTGATCTCCGCAAAGGCGTTGCTGACCGGCAAACCGTTCTCTGCCAAGTAGTTGTGGAAGTAGTAGGCGAGGGTGTATTCCGGGAAATGGTTGATGCACTCCTCGACCTTGGACTTGCGGTCGATGGCGAATCTGCCGTACATCCGGCCGAAGGGTCCGGCCTCGGAGGCGCTGTACAGCAGCTGGTCGCCGCAGCCCCGTTCGCCCGTTGTGGCGGCGTGGTTGAAGATCATCCACGGGGCATCCGGAAAGAAAGGCGTGATGCGCACCGGCTTGCCGACCGTGTCGGACGGCGCGACGGTGAAGTCCTGGGCGTTGCCGTAAAAATTGAGGGCGCCCGGCATGGCGCCGTAGTAGAAATTGATGTCCTCGACGCTCCAGTCCTTGCACGGGACCCGCCCGCCCCAGCCGCGGCCGTCGCCGATGACGGTGCCGTCGATGGACCGGATGCCGGCATCGTCCAGGATTTTCTTCCATTGGGCGAACAGCTGCGTCATCGGGGTGGCGCAGGCGGTTTTGGAGGCGGTCGTCGGGTCTCCGCCGCCGATGATGTAGAGGTCACCCTTGAGGACGCCGTCCACGATCTTGCCGCTGTAGGCCAGGTCCGTCAGGAAGCGGTAGTCGGGTCCGAGGCTGTGCAGCGCCGCTCCGGCCGTGATGACCTTGACGTTGGAGGCCGGGACCAGACGCTTGTCCGCATTGAGGGCGGCCAGCGTGTCCCCGCCGAGACGCACGGCCAGTACGCCCCATTCGGCGCCATTGAGGGCGGCGTGGCCCTGGAGTTGCCGGAGAGTGGTGCGGAGGTTGGTCTGCGCCGGGATCGGAAGGGCCAGCGTCAGGGCGGCGAGCAGGAGCAGGAGTCTTCTCATGGCAGGAACAGGCTTGGAATGAAAAAAGCCGGCCAGAACAGATTCTTTGTCATTCGGAGCGAAGCGAAGAATCTTTCGGTCGGTTTAAAAGGGAAGTCTCGCAGGATTAAGCCTCGGCCGTGTGTTTCTTCACGATCCCGCTAAGCTTCTCGTAGAGGGCGTCCGTCTTGTCCAGCACCTCCTTGCGCAACGCGGTGTAGTAGGCTTTCTTGCTGCCTTCCACCTTTGCGTTGGCCTTGTCCTTCAACTCATTGTAGAGGTCGGCCGCTTCCTCGAAAAGTCCTGCCAGTTCGTCGTCGGAAACTTTGGCATTGACCGTGGCGAAAACGCTGCAATCATCAATGAACGCGCCCAGCACGTATTCGATGTCCTTTTTAATGTCACGAAGATTCATTGTCTTTCTGTTTTGATTCTTGGCAAAGGTACGAAATCTTTTTGTCATTCCGAGCGCAGTCGAAGAATCTCTGCCTGCCCGAATCCTGCAAGCCATGCTCGCCCTCGCCTGCACCCTGCTGTCCTGCGGCCCGCGCGGCGCATACCGGATCCCTGGCCAGGGCCGCTTCGACGGCCTGACCTGCACGACGACGGCCTTCATCCGGAGTCCGCTCAGGACGGGTCGGACGGCCGGAAAGTCAGGTCCGTCCCCGGCTCGTGGCGCATCATCGCGGCGATGCGGTGCCGGTCGAAGGTGACGGCGCCGGTGATGAATTCGGGGATGTTGTACGAAAACAACAGGTCGGCATAATAGCGTTTGGGATCTTTCTGCGGGAGCAGGAACGGCTTGGAGGCGTTGCCTTGCTCATCGATGTGCGTGATATACAGACGGGTGTACAGTCCGTCGATGCGCCGGCTGCTGAATACCATCCAGCGGCTGTTGTGGCTCCAGCTGTGATAGCTCTCCGTGTCGTCGCTGTTGACGGCCGTCATCGCGGAGACCGTACCGTCCGAGAGATCCACCCGGTACAGGTCGGCGTCGTGGTGCCAGATCGAGAAATTGCCGAACGCATGCTTCGTGAAGACCAGATGCCGGCCGTCGGGGGAGATCCGGGGGAACGATGCGCTGGAGGTGTCCGCCGCGTGGAACAGCGTGTCCACGGGGCCCTTGAACGTCCGGGTGTCGGGATCGAAGCCGATCCGGCACAGGTTGTAATGCACCTGCCTGTACCCCTCGGGCATCGGGTCTATGGCCGGCGCCGTGCAGAAATACAGCGCCTTGCCGTCCGGCGAAAAAGCCGGGAAAGTCTCGAAGGCGTCCGGACTCATCAACAAAGGATCCGAAAAGACCGCATGGCTGCGCAGGTCGTACACCACCACGTCGGAGGCTCCGTCGTACACCTCGATCCGGTTGGCATCGTGGGCGTGGAACGACTGCCAGGTCTGATTGACGGAAAAAGCGATCAGATCATCCTGCGGATGCCAATAAGGATACACCAGGGCCGAAAGGGTCTCGGGCGTCTTGGTGTTGAGTTTCTCGAGATGATCCCCCTCGCAGAGCACCGTCCCGGCGTTGTTGGCCCGCATGTGGAACACCATCCGTCCGGGATCCTGCATCGGGAACGAGTGGCAGTTCACGCAGTTGTACGAGGTCAGCCGGTTCTCATAGACGGGCGTCTGCCGGTAGGATTCCAGGTCCCGCTGGTAGATCCCCATCTCGTTCCAGAGTCCGTAGCCCGGCGCGATGAGCCGGTAGGCGATGTGCGAATCGACCGGATCCGGCGATACGAAAATGAGGAACGGGGCCAGGGCCGACCACGTCCCCTTTTCCCGCCGGCACAGCGTCAGGCGCAGTGCTCCGCCCCGGGAAGCGGACAGGATGGACCGCCACCGGCGGGCCGGAATGCGGAATAGGCCCCGGCGGGCCTTGACCCCGAACGCGCGCCCGTCCGCTCCTTCCACGACGAGCCGCCACGCTCCCGCTTCCTCCACCGAAAAGTCCAGGGGCGCGATGTTGGGTGGTACGGTGACCTCCTTGTAGTCGGGAAAAATCTGGACTTCCTGTGCCCATCTCTCCTCCGGTACGGCGCGGGACGCACAGGCGACGGCCAGCCAGGCGGCCGGGATCAGAAACCATCTCGCTCTCATGTCTGGAACTCCTTGAAAAGAAAATAATACCAGTACGTGGACCCGAACTCCCTCCGCAGCGCCTGTGCCGGATTTTCCCGGCTCCGGACGCACTCCGCATAGCGTTCCCGGAACCGCCGGTACCGGTCCAGGACTTCCTGCCCGACCCCGTGCGCGCGGCACCAGTCCAGATCTTCTTCCGAGGCGGCGATCAGGGCCTGCTGGACCAGCGGGGGCACTTCCGGCAGCACCGGAGTCCCGAAACGGGCCTCCACGAAGGAGCGGATGGCCGCATTGTTTTTCATCAGGAGCAGCAGTGCCAGCTGGTAGTCCCGGGCCGTCCGGTCGGACGGGTTGGCCTCCAGGATGTCCTGCATCTCCTTATATACGCCGTGTGTAAACAGAAAGGCGTTTTCCCGGGGGAGGCCCCGCCGTTTGGACCCGAGCTCCGGGTCGCCGTCCACCGCCGCGTCGTCCCACAGGAAACGCCGCATCCCGTGCGCCCAGTCCGCATAGCGCCAGGTCTTCTCCAGGCGGGCGATGTACTTCTCCGCCACGCCGTACGCCCCGGTGATCAGGTTGGTCTTCACCAACATCTGCAGCATCGAGGGATTGCCGTCGCGCCGGCCCACAAAGACGTCGAAGCCCAGATTCTGGGCGCAGGCCACGTTCCCGAAATGGTAATGGACCTGGCTGATGACCTGCAGGAGGGGGATCGTCTGCAGGTCCTTCTCGTCGGCGGCGAGCAGGGACAGCGGACCGTTCTGCGGGTAGGAGAACAGGTCTTCCAGAAGGGTCCCCTTCCGGGAGAGGGCCATGTTGACGATATTGGTGATCAGGTAGTTGTTGTAATGTGCTGCCGGGTCCCGCAGGATGTCGTCCCAGCGCCCGGCGCACAGGAAATCATACATCCGCTCCGTTGCATAGACCCGTGGGTTCAAGGCTTTGCGGACCCCCTCTTTGTAGAGGAAGGCGGACAGGACCGTCAGCAACAGCGCCGCTGCAAGGCCGGCCGCTACCGGGATCCTCCGGATAAAAGAGAGCAGGAAAAAGACGGTCAGGCAGGCGAGCGTGGCGATCCAGCACAGGTTGAGGCCGTAGGGAGCCTCCAGCATGGCCTCATAAAAAGCCTCGCAGAGGAAGGCCTCCGGCATGTCCCTCAACAGGCCGCACAAGATCCCGGCCGATCCGGCCAGGAACGCCAGCAGGAGCTGGACCGTCTGCAGGGGCGCCTTTTCGCGTCGCGTGAACAGGTCGAAGAGCAGTATCCCCGGGGCGACGACCGTCATCATGAAGGGCCCGCAAAGGATGAAGGAGAGCAGCGTGAGGGCAGCCCCGATACCCAGGCGGATCCCGATCCGGCGCGTGGAGACCCCGGCGGCGTAGATCCAGAGCAGTGCGACGGCCAGGGTGAACGCCGCCAGCGCCTGGTACGACAGATAGGTGTCGGTCAGCGCTGTCAGAAGGAGCAGGGAGGGGGCCATGCACAGGGGCAGCAGCCCGACGCAGTCCTTGATCCGGCGGCAGATCCCCCACAGGAAGGCACCGGAGAGAACCCCGGGCAGGGCTGTTACGGCAGATCCGACAAGCGGGACCTGGAAAAACTGGATGAGAAACTGCGAGACCAGCCGGGAGAACCCTCCGGGACGCTTCATCAGTCCGAGCCCATAGTGCCAGTCCATCAGAAAGACCTGCTGCTGCTCCCGGTAATGGAAGAGGTAAAGCTGCGTCCGCTCCAGATAGATCCACAATGCGACAAAGGCAGCCACGAAAAACACGGCTGCACCCCATCCCGACAAATACTTCTCCGCCCTTCCCGGTGCGGGTGTGGTCTCCGGACGGCGCGGTATGGAACGGTCTTTCAACATGATATCTGAACAAAGATACGCTTTGTTGCAAGATAATCAAGGATTCAAGGATAAGAAAAAACTAAAATTGGATATCAGCGGAAAAAAGAATAAATTTGTACGATTGTGCGCCTATCGCCGATGTCCAGAAAGACCACATATTTCCTGCTGCTGCTCGCCGGCTTGGTGCTGGGGGTCATCCTGATGATCCTCCTGGGCAGCGCGATGGACAAGACCTCCACCAACGAGTACTGCATGTCCTGCCACGTCCATCCGGACGCCGATGCAGCCTGGAAGATGTCGGTCCATTACAACAATGACAGCGGCGTCAAGACCGACTGTGCTGCCTGCCATCTGCCGCCCAAGGGCTCCAAAGGCTATTATGCCGCCAAGGCCAGGACCGGCATGAAGGATGTGTGGGCCTATATCACCAAGGACAAGGACGAACTCGACTTCGAGAGCAAGAAGGAGCTGGACCACGCCGTCAAGATCGTTTATAATGAATCTTGCAAGGCGTGCCATGTCAACCTGTTCCCCTCCGGGATCTCCGACGACGGCGTGATCGCCCACCTGTACTATCAGGAGCATGAGAAGGAACTGGGCCTGCAGTGCATCAGCTGCCATCTTGACGTCGGGCACCACAACCCCAATTACCAGCACAAGAAGATGACCGGCGTCCCGGTCCGGACCGTGTCCAACGAGGAAATCTACACGGAGCCCCGCACGCTCACGGCCTTCGAGAATTTTGAGGAAACCATCCCTGGCACGCCCGTATCCCTGAAGATGGTCGCCGTCCCGGGCGGCAGTTTCCTGCTGGGCAGCCCGAAGGGCGAGCCTTTCCACGGCGAAGACGAGTCCCCGCAGCGCAACGTGACCGTTTCCTCCTTCTTCATGGGCGAGGTTGAAGTGACCTGGGACCAGTATTGGGCTTTCTATGCCGAGACGATGTCGGAGGGCCGCACGCCGCCCGAGACCGTGTATGAGCGCAACGCCCGGCACGAGCTGGACGCCATTTCCGGCCCCACGCCGCCGTTCGGCAATCCCGACCAGGGCTGGGGCATGGGCGACCGTCCGGCGCTGACGATGACCCACTACGCTGCCGAGACCTTCTGCGAGTGGCTGTCCCTCAAGACCGGCAAGCATTACCGCCTGCCGACCGAAGCGGAATGGGAGTATGCGGCCCGTGGCGGCACTGCGACACCCTATTTCTTCGAGGGGAGTCCCAAGAAGTTCTCCGACCGCGGCTTCTGGCGCCACTTCTCCAAGGCCGACACCGCTCTGATCGCGAGCAGCATCGTCTATGCGGCCAACAGCAAGGGCCGTACGGCCGAGCCTTCGCAGGTCCGGGCCAATCCCTTCGGGCTCAAGAACATGAACGGCAACGTCCTGGAGTATTGTTCGGACTGGTATGCGCCCGACGCCTACGCGCAGTTGGAAGACGGGGCGGTGGATCCCACGGGTCCCGCCGGCGGCGAGGAGCATGTCGTGCGCGGCGGCATGTACGCCGACGATGCGGCGGATGTGCGCAGCGCATCCCGCCGGCATACGGAGCACGATGCCTGGCTGCGGACCGATCCGCAGAATCCCAAGAGCATCTGGTGGTACTCCGATATCAAGGGCATCGGCTTCCGTGTCGTGTGCGAGGTGCCGGAAGTGTTGAGATAATCATCATTGGCAATATAAAACTAAAACTGAAGCAATATGAGCGACAACAAAATGGGCAGAAGAGAGTTTCTCTCTTACTCCGCCGTCCTGGGCGCCGCCGGCGCCTTGGGTCTGGCATCTTGCAGCACTAAAGAGAAGGTTACGCCCCTGCGCGAGCCCGGTTCCTACTATGTCCCGGAACTCCCGGACAAGGCCGTTGACGGCCGTGAACTCAAGGTCGGTCTCGTCGGCTGCGGCGGACGCGGCAGCGGCGCCGTGCAAAACCTGCTTGATGCCGCCGACGGCATCAAGGTGGTCGCCCTGGGCGATGTCTTCCAGGACCGGATCGACGACGTGAAGACGAAACTGGCCGAGCGCGGCCAGGTCGTCCCCGACGAGAACTGCTTCCTGGGCTTCGACGCCTACAAGAAAGTCATTGACAGGGTGGACATGGTCATCCTCACCACCCCGCCGGTCTTCCGTCCCGACCAGTTCAAGTATGCGGTCGAGAAGGGAGTCCATTCCTTCCTGGAGAAGCCGATCTGCGTGGACCCCAAGGGCTACCGCACCTGCATCGCCGCTTCCAAGCAGGCCGAGGCGAAGGGCCTGTGCGTCGTCACCGGCACGCAGCGTCACCATCAGCGCCACTATGTCGAGGCGTACAAGAAGATTTCCGAGGGGATGATCGGCCAGATCACCAGCGGCAACGTCTATTGGAACCAGGGCATGCTTTGGTATCGCGAGCGCCAGAAGGGCTGGAGTGACATGGAGTGGATGATCCGTGACTGGGTCAACTGGAAGTGGCTCTCCGGTGACCATATTGTCGAGCAGCATGTCCACAACATTGATGTCTTCATGTGGATGTCCGGCCTCAAGCCGACCCGCGCCCACGCGATGGGTTCCCGCGAGCGCCGCATCACCGGTGACCAGTACGACCAGTTCAGCGTCGATTTCAACTTCGGCAACGGCGTCCATTGCCACAGCATGTGCCGTCAGATTGACGGATGCACGACCGTGATCCGCGAGGAGGTACACGGCACCAAGGGCTACTGGCGCAGCGACAAACATGCGATTTACGACTATCAGGGCAACGTCCTTTGGGAGTATGACATGGAGGCTGAGAAGGCGGAGCACACCCAGAACAACCCCTATGTCCTGGAGCACGTCGACTGGGTCAACCACATCCGCAAGGGCGAGATGCACGTCGAGGCCGAGGAGACCGCCGTTTCCTGCCTGGCCGGCATTATGGGCCGCGAGGCCGCCTATTCCGGCGAAAACGTCAAGTGGGAAGACATCAGCGCCTCCCAGCTCGATTACTTGCCGGCCAAACTCGAAATGGGTCCCATGGACATGACCCGCGACATCCCGGTCCCGGGCATGGACAAGGGCCGGAAAGGCATATAGGCTATGGACAGGAGAGATTTCTTCAAAACAGGCCTGATGGGGGCCGGCGCGTTGGCGGCGGCCTCCGCTCCCCTGGGCCTTCTGTCCGGCTGTGCGCCGAAGGCGAAGCCGGCCCAGGTCCCGCTCCACCTTTCCTTCCAGCACGGCATCGCTCCCGGCGAGACCCTGGCCGAAAAGCTTGACTTCATGGAGAAGCTCGGCATCGAAGGGTATGAGCCCGGCGGCCAGTATCTGCTCGAGCACTTCGACGAAATCACGCAGAACCTGCGCGGCCGCTCCATCAAGGTTTCGGCCATCTGTGCCGGCTTCCGCGGCTTCATCCTCGCCGAGGACCCGGCCGTGAAAGCGGAGTTCGACACGTCCATGCGTGAAATCGTCGAGGCGGCGGGCCGGATCGGCTCGACCGGCGTCATCATGGTACCGGCGTTCAATCACCAGAAACCCTGCCTGCCCCATACGCAGGAGACCCGCGACTATCTCTGCGAGCAGCTGCACGAACTGGGTGAATACGCCCTCAAGTGCGGTACGACCGTGATTCTCGAACCGCTCAACCGCAAGGAGGCGTTCTACATGCGTCAGGTCGCGGATGCCGCTGCGATCTGCCGGGATGCCCGGAGCGAAGGCGTCAAGTGCATGGGCGACTTCTGGCACATGAAGGAAGAGACTTCGGACTACGGGGCCTTCATGTCCGCCGGGACGCAGTACCTGCGCCATGTCCATATGGCCTCCAAAGGCAACCGCAAGATGCCCGGGGAGAATCCGGAAGTGGACCGCTTCGTCGAGGGATTCAAGGCCCTCAAGGAGTTGAACTATCCCTATTTCGTGAGCTTCGAATGTGGCTGCGGCGGCGACCGTGAGGTCCTCGTGCCGGCGGCCGTCGAGCTGCTGCGTCAGCAGTGGGAAGAGGCTTAACCGGCTCCCGTCATGCTTCCCTGGGGTTATAAACGCGCCTTCCTGTGCTGCGCCCTGCTTTTCCTGCTGGGTGTCGTGCTGCAATTCCTGCTGGGCGCCGTCCCGCCGCATCTGCTCCATTATCCTTGGAGCGCGGTTGCGGCGCTGGTCTATGTTTATGCGCTGGTGCTGGTCTATATATTGTCCGACCGCTTCCCGCGTTTGCGGCGTTTGTCCGATCCGTATTCCGGGTTTGCCTCCATCGCTTCGGTGACGCTTCTCTCCGTGATCTTCGGCCTGGTCCCCCAGACAGGGGAGACCGGCGGTGCCCTGGGCGCCCTGGGCTGGACGGACATGCGCTCCAGCTGGGCCTTCAACCTGTTGATGCTCTATATGATGACGGGAATCGGCATCTCGGTCGTCTCGGGTCTGCACCATATCCGGACCCGGCGTTTCGTCCCGACGCTGTCGCATCTGGCTGTGTTCCTTGTCCTGTTGGGCGCCTTCTTCGGCTCCGGCGACAAGGTGGAGGCCCTGGTGACCGCGGAGCGGGACCGGCCGGTCGCCGTCGGCGAGGACGAGTCCGGGCAGGAGGTGGAATTGCCTTTCATGCTGAACCTGAACGATTTTACGATCGACGAGTATCCGGCCCGCCTCCATGTCGTCGATCCGGCTGTCGGCAAGTTGTCGGCGGATTTCCTGCAGGCCGATGCCGCCGGCGCCCTGGCGGCCGTGGAGGGCTGGGACCTGGAGGTCCTGAAAGTTTTCGACATGGCGGCCCGGATGCCGGGAGAGGACGGGTATCGCGAGCTCAAACACGTCGGCGCCTGTCCCGCCGCCCTGGTGCGGGCGACCCGCGCGGGCGAGTCCGTCGAGGGCTGGGTCAGCTGCGGGAGTTTCATGTTTGAGGAATCAGAACTGGAATTGAGCGACGGACGCCTCGTCCGTATGCCCCGCCGGCAGGCCAAGCGCTACCTGTCCGACGTGACGCTGCTGACCGGCAAGGGGGAGAAGCGGGTGGACATCTCGGTCAATCACCCGGCCCGGCTGGGCCCGTGGCGCATTTACCAGTCCGGCTATGATATGTCACGCGGCCGCTGGAGCAACGAGAGTGAACTGCTCTGCGTCAAGGATGGCTGGTATCCGCTGATTGCCTTTGGACTCTGGCTGCTGCTCGCATCCGGTGTGTTGATGTTCATTTCGGCCGGCGGTCGCCGGCCTAAAAAGGAGGGAAAGCGATGAGTTGGAGCTTGTTTGTCTGGTTTGCCGCTGCGGCGGCGCTCTGCTGGGTCGTCGGTTCCGTCCTGGCCTTTGTATCGAAAAAGACCTGGCCGGCCGCTTCGGCTTCCCTGCTGGGCACAGTGGCCATGCTGGTCTTTATCGTCGGCATGTGGGTGACGCTGAAACGTCCGCCCATGCGCACGATGGGGGAGACGCGGCTCTGGTATTCGTTCTTCCTCTCGCTGATCGGCGTGGTGATCTATCTGAGCTGGCGCTACAAGTGGATCCTGTCGTTCAGCACGATGATGTCGGTCGTGTTCCTGGCCGTCAACCTGTTCAAGCCCGAGATCCACAACCGGCCCCTGATGCCGGCCCTGCAGAGTCCCTGGTTCGTGCCGCATGTGATCGTGTATATGTTCGCCTATGCGCTGCTGGGCGCCGTGACCCTTTATGCCGTCTATCTGTGGATCCACTCTTCACGGCTGGCCGGCCGGCACCGTGCGGAGCCGACCCTGGAGGAGATGAAGCGGTGCGATGTCCTCGTCCGCGTGGGCTGGTCCTTCCTGACTTTCGGCATGGTGATGGGGGCGCTCTGGGCCAAGGAGGCCTGGGGTGACTGGTGGTCCTGGGACCCGAAAGAGACCTGGGCCTTCGCGACCTGGCTGGGCTATCTGGGCTACCTGCACCTGCGCCAGCGCAGGCAGGACCCCCGTACCGCTTTCGCCGTGCTCGTGGTCTGCTTCCTCTTGCTGCAGATGTGCTGGTACGGCGTCAACTACCTCCCCTCCGCCCGCGGCATCAGCGTCCATACGTACTGATACGGCTTTCAAGGCCGGCCAAGCAGGTTGCTGCAGGCAGCACATCAGCCGCAGCGCAGCGAGAATGGACGCTGCCTGCAGCAACCTGCCTGGCCGGCCGTCCTTATGCTGTGAACAGTTTGACCAGGTTGAGGATGACGCGCGAAGCGGCTTCCATGCTTTCGAGCGGGACGAACTCCATCTTGCCGTGGAAGTTGAGGCCGCCGGCGAAAAGGTTGGGGCAGGGCAGTCCCATGAATGAGAGGTTGGCCCCGTCGGTGCCGCCCCGGATGGGCTGGATCTTGGGCTGGATGCCCTCCATCTCCATCGCACGGATCGCCTTCTCGATGATGTGGTAGTGCGGTTCGACCTGTTTGCTCATGTTGTAGTACTGGTGCCGGATGTTGGCGGTCGCCGTCCCCTCTCCGTATTTCGCGTTGATGAAATCCACGCAGCGGAGGATGACCGCTTTCTTGTCCTCGTAGCGGGCGAGGTCGTGGTCGCGGATGATATAGGAGAAGGTCGCTTCCTCGACCGTGCCGCTGAAACTGATCAGGTGGAAGAAGCCTTCGTAGCCCTCGGTGTACTCGGGTTTCTGCTCCACGGGCAGCAGGTTGTCCAGTTCCATCCCGATGCGGATGGCGTTCTTCATCTTGCCTTTGGCGGAACCGGGGTGGACGTTGCGGCCCTGGATGCGGATCGTCGCGGCGGCGGCGTTGAAATTCTCAAACTCCAGTTCGCCCACTTCGCCGCCGTCCATCGTGTAGGCATAGTCCGCGCCGAAGCGCGCTACGTCAAACTTGACGACGCCCCGGCCGATCTCTTCGTCCGGCGTAAAGCCGATCTTGATTTCGCCATGCTTACATTCGGGGTGCTCGACCAGGTACTGCACGGCTGTCATGATCTCCGCGACGCCGGCCTTGTCGTCGGCGCCGAGCAGGGTGGTGCCGTCCGTCGTGATCAGGGTCTGGCCCTTGTGGTCCAGCAGTTCGGGGAATTCCGAGGGCTTCAGGTAGAGGCCCGGGACGCCGGAGAGTGCGATGTCTCCGCCGTCATAGTCGGGGATGACCTGGGGCTTGATATCCGCTCCGGAGGCATCGGGCGCCGTGTCCACATGGGCGATGAAGCCGACTTTCGGCGCATGGACGCCCGGGCTGGCGGGAAGGGTGGCCATCACATAGCCGTATTCGTCGAGGGTGGCCTCGACGCCCATCGCCAGGAGCTCGTCCCGCAGCAGGGATAGCAATTTCAGCTGTTTGGCGGTGCTGGGCTGGCTTTCGGACTCCTCGCAGGACTGCGTGTCGAAGGAGACATATCGGAGGAAGCGGTCAAGAATCTTTTCCATATCGTGAAGAAGTTATTGAATGATTTCGGCATATTGGGCTCCGACATAGTCCACGAGGGCTTGTGGGGCGATTTTGAACTGGAGGCCGCGGACCCCGGCACTGACATAGATGTAGCCGTGCTCCCGGGCCGATACATGGAACCAGGTCGGGAAGGGTTTTTTCATGCCGACCGGACTGCAACCGCCCCGGATGTAGCCGGTACGGGGGAGCAGTTCCTTCATCGGGATGAGGTCGCACTTCTTGTTGCCCGAGACCTTGGCGGCCGCCTTGAGATCGACCTCCCGGTCCCCGGGAATCACGCAGACGAAGAAGCCCGTCCGGTCGCCCTGCAGGACCAGGGTCTTGAAGACGCAGGAGATGTCCTCCCCGAGCTGGGAGGCGATGTGGGTCGCGGCAAGGTCGTTCTCATCGACCTCGTAAGGGATCAGTTCGTAGGGGATGCCGGCTTTGTCGAGCAGGCGGGCCGCGTTGGTTTTTTCGATCTTCGCCATAGCTTTACAAATATAGCGAATTTGTTTATTTTTGCGGAAGCAATCATCGAAATGTGCTGTATGAAGAATAGCTTCCTTCTGTCGGCCCTGACTGCCGTGATCCTCTGCCTGCAAGGCCTTGTCCCCGCCCCGGCGCAGACGCGCTGGGCCGTCGTCGATTTCTCGACCGGCTACCTGCGGGCCGCCCCGGACTATGAGTCCGCCCTGGAGACGCAGGCCTTGATGGGCACCGTCGTCGAGGTGATCGGGGAGCAGGGTTACTGGCGGCAGGTGGTGCAGCACGACCCTTCCTACGTGGCCTGGGCTACAGAGTTGGGCCTGGCCGAGCTGGATCCGGCCGGGCTGGACGCCTACATCGCAGCGCCGAAGTACATCTGTACGGCTTTCCTTTCGCATGTGTACAACCGGCCCTCGTCACGGAGCGAGATCCTCAGCGAACTGGTCCTGGGAGACCTGCTGGAAAGGGTGATCGGCGGCAAGGGACGCGCGGTCCGGAGCATGGGCTACTGCCAGGTTGCCCTGCCGGACGGACGCATCGGCTTCGTGCCGGCCCGGGATCTGGCTCCCTTCGATGAATGGGCGCACAAGCGCTCGGCCCGGACTTCCAACCTGGAGAAGACGGCCCGCTCGTTCCTGGGCATTCCCTATCTCTGGGGCGGCGTTTCCGTCAAGGGGATGGACTGCAGCGGGCTCGTGTGGATGACTTATTTCCTGAACGGGATCCTGCTGCCACGCAATGCTTCCCAGCAGGCGAAGTGCGGGGTGGAAGTACCCCTGAACCGCCTGCGGACCGGGGATCTGATCTTTTTCGGGACGCCGGGAAACGGCGTCGAACCGGACCGCATCACCCATGTCGGGATGAGCCTGGGCGGCAAGGAGTTCATCCATTCTTCCCACCTCGTGCGGATCTGTTCCCTGGATCCGGTGGCCCGCAACTACTACGGCAACAAGCCGGCGCTCTTTGCGGTGCGGATCGTGGAACGGAACGGGACCTTGATCCGGCCCGTGGCCGGCCGCAGCCTCCGCTACGGCACCGACGACCGGGATGAGTACGGGACCGGTACGCAATACCGGGCCATTCCGCTGCCCGACAGCCCCTGGTACTTCTAGTCTTCTGAACGGGATGGGACCGGCTTCCTCTTGAGGGCCGGCTTCTTTTTCTTAACGGGACGTCCGCTGCGCCTGGCCTCCCGCTCTTCGCGGCGGGCCTTGACCTTCTCGTAGTGCCGGATGTATTTGTCCAGCCGGCGTTGCTCGCGCTCGGCCTCCTTGTCCCGGATGGCGAGTTTCTTGCGCACGCTCTCCCGGTACTTCGCCTGCTTCTTCACCTGCTTGATGGAGTCCTTGGCGGCGTCCCGCGCATCCAATTCGGCCCAGCGGGCCTCTTTCCTGGCGAACTTGACCTGTCGGACAGAATCCCGGTACGCGCGTTTGGCGGCCGTTTCCGCATGAGAGATGGAGTCGAGACGTGCTTTCTCCAGCCGGATCGAGTCGTTGATGGCGCGGATCGAATCGTTGGCGGCCTTGATGGCCGCCCGGACGGTCCGGATGGAGTCCTGGACGGCTCGCACCGCATTGATTGAATCCTGCTGGGCCGGTGTCAGCAGGTCGGGAGCGGTACCCTTGGCGGCCAGTGTGTCAGCGGGTGCGCTGTTTTCCTCGGGATCGGGTTCCGTTTTCTCTCCCGGCTCCTCTGCGGAGGAGGCCGGCTCCAGCGCTTCGCCCGTGTCCGGCTCCGCCGACGTGGGTGCAAGCGTATCCGATGGCGGAAGGACGACGGGTTTGTCCAGTTCCAGGGAATCCCGCACCCGGCGGCTTTCCCGCTGCGCGGAATCCCGGGCAGCCAGCCCGTCATACACTTCCTTCATGTAGCCGGGGAAGTATTTTTCGGTTTGGGGGAATTTGGCCTGGGGCCGGGCTTCGTAGGCAAGGCGCTCGGAGATTCGGGGCACATAGGGCGTAATGTCGACCATACCGGCCGGCCGCTTGTCCGGATCCCAGCGGAATCCTTTCATCTGGCGGTCATCCTTGGGCAGCTGCACGGTCGGATAGGCATCGTTGTGCGGATTGTCGAAGTAGTAGATCCGCTGCAGTTCGCCTTTGTCGAAATAGGCGGAAAGCATCTTGCTTTCGACCTTGTTGACGGTCGCCAGGGCGTCGTTCTCCTCCAGGAAGAAGACGGCGGTGGCGCCTCCCAGCGCGTCGAAACGCTGCAGGACGGTGGTCGTGTCGAAATAGGCCATCATCTCCGTACCCCGGATCTGGTCGAAACTGACTGAATCTTCCTGGATGGTGATGAAAGCGTTGGACATCAGGCTCGCCTTCCGCATCTTGCTGTTCTCCACGACGACGGTGATACTGTCCGATACGTATTGCCGGTTGCCCTCGTTCCAGATGACGGGATCCACGTACAGGCGGGCCAGCGAATCCAAATCAGAATAAAGGAGCGAATCGCAACGGGCCTGCATGTCGGATTTGAAGACGCGGACCTTGCCGACGGCCTTGATGAAAGAGATCTTGCTGGTATCTTTCAGCTCTTCGTGTGTGCCCAGCGTATCCGAGGGGGCGGGCGATGTCTCCGGGCTGTCGGGCTCTTCGGTCTTTTCAGGCTGCTTCATTTCGCCGGGCTTCCCCGTCTTGTCGTTCAATGCGGGCTGCGCCGCGTTCGGGAAGCGTTTCCCCTGAGATTCGGCGATCTCCCGTTCTTGTTCCTCTGCTTTCTTCTGGGCTTCCTCGTTGGCTTTCTTGCGGTACGCGGAGACGGGATCGACGTTCAGGTCATCCAGGCGTTTTTTCGAATCCGAGACCAGGCCCTCGGACAAATCACACCGTTGGATGGCATGCCGTACGATCCGGTCCGCCGCCATGTAGAGCGTGTCTTTCGGCTTCTGCTTGTTGTTCTGGTCTTCGACCTCGGCGATGAGGGTCGCATCGACACTCATCGTCAGCCGGTCCAGCGAGTCCACGTACCAGATGTTCTCGCCCATGCCGCTCACCTTGCGGGAGTCGTCCGTGACCTGCACGTTGCCGTGGAGGTCGATGTCCTGGGTGAGTTTATTGAAGTGGAGCGTATCCGCCCAACCCTCCTGCTTGTCGGTCAAACCGTGGACCTCGTCGAAGAAATGGAAGATTTCCGACTGCCGGTCATATTCGCCCCGGCGGGCGGAGAGCATGTTGGCGTTTTTCCAGATGTCCACGCCGTATTCGAAGACGGCGCGGCTGTCGTTGCTGTAGTAAGTCAGGTCGGCGGTCCGGACGAAAACCGAGTCCGTGAACATGTTGACATTGCCGTCAAAACGGAAGATCTTGGTCTTGGAGTCGTAGGAGCCGTTGTCGCTCTCAATCAACTGACCGTCTTTGTCCCGCATGGCGCCGCCGTGCTTGAACACAGCGACGGAGTCTTTCGTATTGTAGTCCAGGAAGCGGGTGCGCAGGGTGTTGCGGTCCTTGTCCTGGAGCTGGACCAGGGTGCCCCGGAACTGGGCCAGGTCATCGTCGATGAAGTAGTCGAGTTTCTCGCTGCTGAGCACTGTCTCGTCCTGCAGGATGCGGACGTTGCCGAAGGCCCGGATGATGTGGATGTCCACATCCCAATAGGCCGTGTCGCAGATCAGGTAGGTCTTGTTGTGCAGGAATCTGGCCGGTCCGATCACCTTCCGGTAGTTGCGGTTCTTCTCCTGGATGAGCTCGGCAGACTGCGCGCTCATCAGCCGGACCAGGCTGTCCGGAGGCTGCTGCTGGCGGCTCTGGGCGGCCAGTCCCCAGCTGATGCTGAGCAGGAGCAGGAAGGAGAGGGCTCGTTTCACGGGGATGCGCTACTTCTTGATTTTGTCGTACCAGGAAGCGTTTCGGAATTCGCAATCCTTGAACATGGGATCGATCCTCACTTTCGCCTGTTTGATCTTTTCGCGCAGGTAGTCGTCGATCGCCCGCATCTGCATATCGTTCCGTACTTGTTCGGAAATCTGGGTGAAATCGTTCTCGAAGGTGGCCGTATGGGCGGGAAGGATCTTGTCAACGCGGATGATCTTATAGACCAGATTGCCGTCGCGCCCTTCGTTGTCGAGGGACTCGATCGGCTCGGAGATCTCGCCCTCCTTCAGGCCCTTGATGGCGATGTAGTCCTGGGGCTTGAGCTGGTCGATCTCGAAGTAGGCGGAGCCGGTGTTGGGGTCGGCCATCTGCCCGCCGTTGGTGCGGGTCGCATTGTCCTCGGAGTAGAAGCGGGCGGCCAGCTCGAAGGGAAGGGCCTTGTTGTTGATTTCCGTCCGGATGCTGTCCAGGACGTGGAAGGCGTGCTCGCGGTCCTCGATCGTGTATTGGGGCTTGATCAGGATGTGGCGGGCGTTGAACATGTCACCGCTTTTCTCGATGACCTCGATGATATGGAATCCGTCCGGTGTCTCGACGACCTGGGAGATCGTGCCGGGTTTGAGAGACATCGCCACGTCGGAGAAGGCCGGCCAGAATATGGACTTGGAGGCCATGCCCAGTTCGCCGCCTTTGCGGGCGCTGCCCGGATCTTCCGAATAGATGCGCGCCAGCGTGGAGAATTTCTCCCCGTTGAGGATGCGTTCCCGCAGGGAAAGCAATTTCTCCTTGACGGCCAGCTTGGCCGCTTCGCGGTCGGGATATAGGCAGACCTGGCTGAGTTGATAGCGGATCGGCACGATGGGCAGGTCGGCCGTGTCGGTGGTGTCGATATAGCGCCGGACGTCGAAGGGCGTCAGCTCGGGGACTTTCTCGGCAACCGCCATTTGCGCCTGTTGCGTCAGGCTCATGTCCTCCATCTGCTTCCGCCACTCCTGGCGCAATTTGTAGAGAGGCTTGCCGAAATATTCCTCGACGGCTTCGTCGCCGCCGAGCTGTGTCCGTCTCTGGTCGATGATCTGAGAGAGCTGGCTCTCGACCATATCCTGATTGATGGAAAGCGAATCCATCTTGGCCTGTACCAAAAACAATTTTGATTCCATCATCCTCTCGAGCAGTTCGCAGCGCGCTTTCTCGTCGGAAGCGCCCCCTTGGAAGCGGGCGACCTGGATTTCCTGTTCGAGGTCGGAAATCTTGATCATTTCATTACCGATGACGGCGATGGTCTTGTCAATCACGTGCCCGTATTGCTGGGCGGCGGCGGTGGTACAGATGCCCAGCAGGGCAAGGGCGGTAAACACTCTGAGCGTATGGGTCATACTCAATAAATTATCAATTTGTCCTGGTCCAGGGCGTCTTTCAGCAAGTCTTGTTCCAAACTGGAGAGCAGGGCATGTTTTCTGTTGCTGAGGATGATTTCCCGGATCCGGGCTTCACAATACTCCGGCGGCGCGGTCGTACCCGGCTTGCGCATCTGGCAGACGTAGCCGATCTTGATGTCTCCCTGCTCTTCCTCCAGGATGATGTATCCGTCGGAGCGGAGCTTGGAGAGGACGGTGCCGTAGTCGTAGCCGAAAAACTTGGCATAGACGGGCATGTCCAGCCAGACGTCGGACCGGTCTTCGTAGCGGATGGCGGAAGTATAGGCCAGGCTGTCGGCTTCGGCCAGGTCTTCCGCCGCGTCGGAAGCCATCTTCTTCTTGATCAGGTCGAGGGCCGGGGACTCCTTCATGATGTCCAGGAAGCGGGCTTTTACGATCGGGACCTGGAGGGCGAAGAGATCCTGGTGCGTCTGGTAGAATTCTTCAATTTCGGCGGGGGAGACGACGGTGTCAAGCCGCTCGTTGATGTATTGCTGCTCATAGCGGAAACGCAGCAGGGAGCGGCGGTAGTCTTCCAGTTCCTTGGTCACGTCGCTCTCCGACTTGGAAAGCCGGGTCCCGGCGAGGTCCAGGAAGAGCAGCTCCTTCGCCCAGGTGTTGATGTATTGCCCGGCCAGGCGGGCGCTGTCCTCCGGCGTTGCGTCATGCGGGATGAATCCCGCCAGCTCGGACCGGTACAGCTTGTGCTTGCCGAGCCGGGCCACGACCTCGTCGTCGTGGATCAAATCGGACACCCAGCCGCAGGCGGACAGGAGGGTCAGCGCGGCCAGCAGGGCAAGGGTATGCTTCCAGTGCTTCATCGGACTTCGGATACAAACTGCAAATATAATACTTTTTTGCTAGGCCTTGCCCTTGTCCGTGCGCGTGGCGAGGATCATGTAGATGATCAGGGCGGCGAAGGGAAGGATGGCGACGGCTTCGCCGTACTGCGCGTTCCAGCCGCTCATCCACCAATCGACGTCCGCAAATTTGAGGATCGCGCTCACGACGCCCATCAGGGCGCCGCCGGCGATGAAGCCGCTGGCGATCAGGGTGCCCTTCTCCTGACGGGCATGGTTGACGGCGGCATCCTTGCTGCGGGTGCTGACCCACCAGGAGATCGCGCCGCCGACGAGCAGCGGGAGGTTGAGGTCGATCGGGATGAACATGCCGAGGCAGAATGCCAGCGCCGGCACTTTGAAGACCGTCAGCAGGATGGCGATCACGGCGCCGATGCCGTAGAGCAGCCAGGGCGCGTTGCCTCCGTTCATCATCGGCTGGATGACGGCCGCCATCGCGTTGGCCTGGGGCGCGACGAGGGCCCCTTCGCCCGTGAAGCCGTAGGTCTTGTCCAGGATCATCATCACGCCTGCGACGGTCGCGGCGGCCACCAGGGTCCCGAGGAACTTCCACGTCTCCTGCTTGGCGGGCGTCGTGCCGATCCAGTAACCGATCTTGAGGTCGGTGATGAAGCCGCCGGCCATCGAGAGTGCGGTACAGACCACGCCGCCGATGATCATCGCGGCGCACATGCCCGCATTGCCCTTCAGTCCCACGGCGACCAGCACCAGGGCGGTGATGATCAGGGTCATGATGGTCATGCCGCTGACCGGATTCGTTCCGACGATCGCGATGGCGTTGGCGGCCACGGTCGTGAAGAGGAAGGCGATCACGGCGACGATCAGCACGCCGATCAGCGCCTGCCAGATATTGCTCACTACGCCGCCGAAGGCGAAAAAGGCGAAGACGGCGAGCAGGGCGATGACAATGCCGGTAACGATGGTTTTCATCTTGATGTCCTGCTCGGTACGGGGCACATCCGTGCTCTTTTCGCCCGGCTTGCGCTTGAATTCGCCGGCCGCGAGGCCGACGGCGGACTTGATCACGCCGGCGGACTTGATGATGCCGATGATGCCGGCCGTCGCGATGCCTCCGATGCCGATGTGGCGGGCGTATTCCTTGAAGATCTGGTCCGGGGCCATCTGGCCGATGGTCTGCGTGATGCCGGTGCCCATCAGGTCGATGACGCTCCCGCCCCAACACAGGTTCATCAGCGGGATGATGACGAGCCAGACGAGGAAACTGCCGCAGCAGATCACGAATGCGTACTTGAGGCCGATGATGTAGCCCAGGCCAAGGACGGCGGCGCCGGTGTTGATCTTGAGGACGAGCTTGGCCTTGTCGGCGACGACTTGGCCCCAGTGGGTGACCGTGGTCGAAAGCGTCTCGCTCCATGCGCCGAACGTGGCGGCGATGAAGTCGTACAGGCCGCCGATCAAGCCGCTGACCAGCAGGGTTTTGGCGCTCTTGCCCCCACTCTCGCCGCTGACCAGCACCTGCGTGGTGGCCGTTGCCTCCGGGAAGGGGTATCTGCCGTGCATGTCGGACACGAAATACTTGCGGAAGGGGATCAGGAAGAGGATGCCCAGTACGCCGCCGAGCAGCGAGGAGAGGAACATCTGCCAGAAGTTCACCTCCAGGCCCAGGATGTAGATGGCGGGGAGGGTGAAGATGGCGCCAGCCACGATCACGCCCGAGCAGGCGCCGATGGATTGGATGATCACGTTCTGGCCCAGGCCGCCTTTCTTGCCCAGGGCGGAGGTGAAGCCGACGGCTAGGATGGCGATCGGGATGGCTGCCTCGAAGACCTGGCCGACCTTGAGGCCCAGGTAGGCCGCGGCGGCGGAGAAGATGACGGTCATCAGCAGGCCGATGCCCACGGAGTAGAGCGTGACCTCGGGATAATGCTTGTCCGGATGGAGGAGCGGCTCGTATTTTTCGCCCGGTTTCAGTTCCCGGTTGGCGTTTTCGGGGAGGGAGATGGGTTTGTTCTCGTCCATTGTCAATCTGTTTTGGAATTGTAAATATATATATAAAATCGGTATAGGGGCGCACCGGACGTGGAAAAAACAAAAAAATCGAAAAAAGATTTGCAAGTCAAAAAAAAGTCCTTATCTTTGCAGCCCGTTTGAGAAAAACGGAAAGTTCATTGACAAGTTTGAGAAAGATAACGAGGTAAAGAAAAACAAGAAGCAAATTGATCAGTTTTTTTATTTGAAACGAGTTTTTTCGTAGAGAAGAAGGGACTGCAATTTCATAGGCAACGAGTACAATTATTTGAGACGAGAAAGAGTTCGAACGAATTCAGAGTCTCAGATGATTCACTTACAGAGAAAGAGAAGAAGAGCGAACGGAGGATGCCTAGGCTTCCGGTGGCGAAGAAGGACGCGGTAAGCTGCGAAAAGCTCCGGGGATCCGCAAACAGGAAATGATCCGGAGATGTCCGAATGGGGCAACCCATGCAGTTGAAGGCTGCATACCGACAATAGTCGGGGCGAACGGGGGGAACTGAAACATCTTAGTACCCCCAGGAAGAGAAAGAAACATCGATTCCCTGAGTAGTGGCGAGCGAAAGGGGAAGAGCCTAAACCGCCGACGTTACGGCGCCGGCGGGGTTGTAGGAGTCGTCATGAAGAGTTCAGCGTCGAACTGGAACGTACTGGAAAGTGCGGCCGCAGCGGGTGAAAGCCCCTTACAGGCAAGAGCGGCTGGACAGAGACGACCACCTGAGTAGGGCGGGACACGTGGAACCCTGTCTGAATCCGCGGCGACCATGCCGCAAGGCTAAATACATCCGGAAGACCGATAGTGGACCAGTACCGTGAGGGAAAGGTGGGAAGCACCCCGAACAGGGGAGTGAAAGAGAACCTGAAACCGTTCGTTTACAAGCGGTCGGAGCCCGGGAGGGCGACGGCGTGCCTTTTGCATAATGAGCCTACGAGTTGCTTCATGCCGGCGAGGTTAAGTCCTTCAGGGACAGGAGCCGCAGCGAGAGCGAGTCTGAACAGGGCGCTTGAGTCGGCATGAGCAGACGCGAAACCTAGTGATCTACCCATGTCCAGGGTGAAGTGGAGGTAACACTCCATGGAGGCCCGAACCAGTTTCCGTTGAAAAGGGCTTGGATGAGGCGTGGGTAGGAGTGAAAGGCCAATCAAACTGGGAGATAGCTCGTACTCCCCGAAATGTCTTTAGGGACAGCCTCGGTCATGACTGCGTGAGGTAGAGCTACTGATAGGAAGAGAGGGCTTCATCGCCTATCGATTCCTGACAAACTCCGAATGCTCGCAGCCCAGAGACCGGGAGTGAGTCGTCGGGTGCTAATATCCGTCGGCGAAAGGGTAAGAGCCCAGCCCAACAGCTAAGGCCCCCAAGAGCAGTTTAAGTTGAGACAGAACGAGGTGACATCGCATGGACAGCTAGGATGTTAGCTTGGAAGCAGCTATTCATTCAAAGAGTGCGTAACAGCTCACTAGTCGAGCGATGACGCGTGGATGATGAGCGGGCATCAAGACTGCCGCCGAAGCTTTGGACGCGACGTTATAGTCGCGTGGTAGGGGAGCATTCCGCTCGGCGTCGAAGGCGGATCCGCGAGGACCGCTGGAGCGTGCGGAAACGAAAATGTAGGCATAAGTAACGACAATGATTATAGAAATAATCACACCGAAAACCCCAGGTTTCCTCAGCAACGCTAAACGTCTGAGGGTAAGTCGGGACCTAAGGGGAAGCCGAGAGGCGCACCCGATGGCAAAAAGGTTAATATTCCTTTACCCGCATCGCAGGAGATCGTGAGACCGAGAAGTGACACTGCCGCCACCTGACGGAATAGGTGGTTGAAGGACGTAGGGCGACTGAAATCCGACAGTACCGCGCGTCTTCGGACAAGCGGACAGCGCAGGTAACCAGACTTGCAAGAAAATCACGAGATCGTTAAGCGCGGTGCGGCCCGTACCGTAAACCGACACAGGTGGGTGAGGAGAGAATCCTAAGGTGCTCGAGTGAATCATGGCTAAGGAACTAGGCAAATTGACCGCGTAACTTCGGGAGAAGCGGACCCCGCGTAGAGCGGGGCGCAGAGAAATGGCCCAGGCGACTGTTTACCAAAAACACATGGCTACGCTAAATCGTTAAGATGACATATGTGGCCTGACACCTGCCCGGTGCCGGAAGGTTAAGAGGGGGGCTCAGCGCAAGCGAAGGTCTGAATCGAAGCCCCGGTAAACGGCGGCC
>JAFUWZ010000073.1 GCA_017471045.1 Bacteroidales bacterium | reverse complement strand
CAGTCCGGGAGGCATTCCCCGAAGGGTTATTCTCCGCCTCCCGGGCTGCAGTCCCGGCCCGGACGGCGGGTGAAGGCGCTGCATCCCGGGTAGCAGATGAAGGCGCTGCATCCCGAACAGCGGGCGCAGACGCTTCAGCCGGCACGCCGCGCAGGAAGCACAACTTCATCAACGCATACTCGATGTGCAGGCGCGGATTGACACTCGCCTTGTAACCCGCCTCGCACTGCGTCGTGATCCCCAACGCATCATACAGGAACTTCAGCGTGCAAGCCTGCGCCTGCGCGCGATAACGCTCTTTCAGCGAAGCCGGCAGGTCCAGCAACGCCTCAAGCCCAGCGGTCTTGCTGACCAGCAAATCCCGGAAATGCGCGCTCAGCGCCAGCACGAAATGTAAAGCGTTGAAGCCCTTCGCCAGGATCTCGTCGAAGGTCAGCAGCGCGGTCGGATAATCGTCGGTGATGAAAGCATCGACCAGCTTGAAGGTATATTCGTAGTCCAGGACATTCAGGTTGCGCATCACGTCCTCATACCGGATGTCCGTCCCGCAGAACGCGACCGTCTGGTCGAAGATCGTCAGCGCGTCACGCATCGCCCCGTCCGCCTTCTTCGCGATGATATGCAGGGCCTCGTCGTCGATCTTGATGCCCTCCTTCTGCGCGATGCCGCGCAGGTTCAGCACGATATCCGGTACGCTGATGCGATTGAAGTCATAGGTCTGGCAGCGCGAGAGGATGGTCGGAATGATCTTGTGCTTCTCGGTCGTGGCCAGGATGAAGATCGCGTGTGCAGGCGGTTCTTCCAGCGTCTTGAGGAAGGCATTGAAGGCCGAAGTGCTCAGCATGTGGACCTCGTCGATGATATAGACGCTGTACCGGCCGACCTGCGGCGGGATCTGCACCTGCTCCAGCAGGGCCTTGATGTCCTCGACGCCATTGTTGGAGGCCGCATCCAGCTCATGGATGCAGAAGGACCGCCCTTCGGCGAAGGACACGCAGGACTCACATTCGCCACAAGGCTCCAGGTCGGCGGTCGGATGCGCACAGTTGATCGCTTTCGCAAAAATGCGGGCCGTACTGGTCTTGCCGACGCCGCGCGGGCCGCAGAAGAGGTAGGCGTGCGCGATCTGGCCCCGGGCGATCGAGTTCTTGAGGGTCCGGGCGATGACATCCTGGCCGATCAGGCTCTCAAAAGAGTCCGGCCTGTATTTTCGGGCTGATACGACGTACTCTGACATAATTTGCAAAAATACATATATTTTCTCATTTTCGGAACGTGACCTCGAGGCCGTCGTAGGCGGCGCGCAAAGGAGCAGGAAGGGTGGCGTCCAGCTCGGCCTGGGTGCCGTGCAGGGTACGGGCCAAGTGCGTCAGATAGACACGCTGGCCTTCGGGGGCGGCATAGCGTCCGGTCTCCGTCAGGACCCGCAAGGTCTGGAGGACCGTCCCGACACTGGAATGTGAAAAGATCCGGTAATCGTCCTCGTGGCCGAGCCCCATCGTCGCTTCCATGATGAGCGCCGTCAGGGCCTCCCCGTCGCGGTGGGCGTCGATCCCGGCCAGGCGCGCCGCCATCGCGGGAATGCCCCCGGTATCCGTCGCATACAGGAGCCGGGCCCCCTCTTTCTCCAGAAGGTAAATCTGCGTCTGCTCGGCAAAACTGACGAAATGGTTGGCCGGCAGCGCCGTGACGACGACATCCCCGACCCGGGCGGAAGCCCCGGGGCCGAGGGTCGTGATGACGGGCATCGGGAGACCGGTCTTACCGGCCGCCTCCCGGAAGTCTTCCCGGGCCTTGAGCAGGATCGTCGGGTTGAGATAGACCTGCCGGACGCCGGCTTCCAAGGCCGCTGCAGGCTCGTAGTGGTCACGATGCGAATGGGTATAGAAAATCACCTCCGGCCACACACCGTCGGGCAGCATATCCCTGGCGGACGAAGTGAAATCGATCAGGAACGAGCGCTCGACCAGCACGCTGGCATTCCGGCGGTGCTCCCCGCGCGCGTCGGGGCCGTTCCAGTCAGCGGCGCCGGTGCCGAGAAAGCGGATCGAAAGGCCGGCCTCCTGCGTCCTCTTGCGGGCGGGAGCGGCGGGAAGCGGAGTCTGGGTAGCTACGGCCGTCGCAGCCAGGGCGGCGGTACTGAGAAACGTTCTTCTGTCCATCGTGCGGTCCGATTTTGGTACTGAAGACAAATGTAACGAAATAATTGCTAAATTTGTTCTCTATGAAGAAGATATTGTCCCTTCTCGTCCTGACGCTCTGCGCGGCCCTTTTGTGTGCAGCTCCGGCCTCCGGACAGGCCAAGCAGGCCAAGATCCAGACCCGCAAAGTCCGGCTCAGCGATTTCCCGACCAAGACCACCAAGGTCGTCCTTGCCGGCGGTGAACTGTTTGACAATGCCCTCAAGGAAGAAATGGCCCGCCGCTGGCTGGCCTCCCCTTACGAGTTTTGCAGCGTGGACGAATACGAAGCCCTCAAGGGCAGCAGCGACTATTATTTCCTCATCCCGGTGAGCACCCGCACCAGGAAAGAAGCGGAGCCCGGCATCCTGACCCTGACCCTGCTCAAAGGCGGAAAGGAGAAGGATGACGATCCTGAAAAGGTCGGATTTGATGTGATCAGCATCCCATGCGCCGCCCTGGAAGCCCCTTCCGGTCGGGAATTCGTCTATCTGTCCGCATTTCTGGACATCATCCAGCGCTTCGTCGGTGAGGCCATGACCTCCGACCGCGTCAGTTACGGCGGTCTGGCCACCTATTCCCGCAAGCTGCTCCGCGATGGCGACCGGACGGTCTATCTCTCCAAAGACGACCTGGCCTCTTCGGTCAGGCAGGAGGCCTCCCCGACAGGAAACGGCATCCGCATCGTCGAAGAAGAGGAGGCAGACCAAGTTTTTCTGGACGGCACCGAAGGAGCGATGGTGAGCTATGTCGTCGCCCCGTCCCAGCCGCAAAAGGGTTCCGTCTGCTACAAGATGCTCATCTCGGCCGACACCCACGAGCTCTGCTACTTCGAGAAAGCCCCCGTCAAGAACGAGGCCTCCGTCGGCTACCTCCCCTTCGACCTGAAGATCATTTCCCTGCAGCGCAAGAAATAAACCAGCATCCTACATGAGAAAACTCCCGTTTTCCAGAAGGCTGCGTCTGTTGACATCTCTATTCATTCTCAGCTGCCCCCCTGTTCTGGCTCAATCCCCCTCCTATCAGATAGACAGCACGGTGACGGTGAGTCCGGAGGGGGACACGGTCATCCAATATCAGATCCGGGAGGTGGATTTCGGACGGCATCTCGTCACGCCCCGGCAGGAGTACCGTCCGCGGACGGATGCGCTCGGCCGGACGACGACCTGGTCCGGCTTCGACAAGTTCGGCAACCCCGCTTCCACGACCGACCACAAGGGACGGACGACCTCCTTCACCTACGATGCATGGGGAAGGCTGCGGGATCCGCAGACCCTCGCGATCTATCCCCGGGGGCAGGAGCCATATCTCTTGCTCGGACGCGGCTTCACCGGACACGAACACCTCCCGCTGTTCAGCCTGGTCAACATGAACGCCCGCCTCTACGACCCGCTCCTGGGGCGCTTCCTCTACCCTGACCCCTACATCCAAGACCCCGGTTTCTCCCAGAACTACAACCGATACGCCTATGTGCTTAATAATCCGCTGAAGAAAAGAATCATAACAGAATTCCAAAAAACCACACTTTCTATGAAACGAAAAAAATTATTTTTCATCCTTTTTATCGCCCTGGCCTGCCTGTCCTTCGTCTCTTGTCACCGGAAACCGCAGTACAGCGCAGAACTGAAGCAGACCGCCCCGGCCTTCTGCGCCGGTGCGCAGAAAAAACTGATCGCGATGGACTTGGACGGCACGCTCACGGAGCACCGCACACCGATGGATTCGATCCATCGCGCCACCCTGGATCAGTTAGGTAAAAAATACAAGTTGCTGATGGTCGGCGGCGGGAACGCCACGCGCATCCACACCCAGATGGGCGACTACCCCATTGAGATCCTGGGCAACTACGGGATGAGCCACGGCAAGGTCGTGGACGGCGTCTGGCAGATCGTGGATGAGGTCCGCGTGCCGGTGGATACGGCCTTCTTCCTGGAGAAAAGCCAGTACTTCCGCGACAAATACGGCTACACGAAGTACTACGGCGACCCGGTGGAGTTCCACCCGTCCGGGATGGTGACCTTCGGCCTGCTGGGCACGGCAGCGCCCAAGGAAGAGAAACTCGCCTTCGATGTGGACAAGAAGAAGCGCCAGGCGATGTTCCCGGAGGTCTGCGAGGTGTTCAAGGACTACGCCGTCTTTATCGGCGGTTCGACCTCGTTTGACTTCGCGCCCAAGGAATACAACAAGTACGACGCGCTCGTCCGCTATGCCCGCGAGCACGGCTACGCCCAGGACGAGATCCTCTTCTTCGGGGACGACATGACCGATGGCGGCAACGACTCCCACATCCGCCTCGGCGGCCTGGACTACGTCTGGGTCCACGATTACCGCGACTTCCCGGAGCTCGCAGCCATCCTGCTGCCTTAGAAAACTTATTCCCGGAATGTCTCCCGGAAGAAAGAGACCGTCCGGGCGATTACTTCCTTGCGCCTCCGGGTGATCGTATGGTTCTCTCCTTCCACGACGATGAGCCTGGATGACGTCCCGAAGGTTTGTTGGAACTCCTCGCTGCAGCGGAGAGGGACGATGGAGTCCCTGTCCCCGTGGAGGATCAGCACCGGTCCCTCATAAGCGGCGGCCGTACCGTAGATATCCAGTCCCTGGGTGGTCAGGAGGTATTCCCTGCCCAGTTTCATCACGCCCCAGCAACGGACAAACGCCGGGGGATCCGCCGGGTCGAAGCGCGCATTGAAGAATTTTCCGTTCCGGCAGGCATCCTTGATGACGGATCCGGGAGCGAGCAGCACGAGTGCATCCGGAGCCTCCCCCTCCCCGGCGAGTCGGCCTGCCGTCATCGAAGCAATGACTCCCCCTTGGGAAT